>JANPIN010000036.1:0-51718 GCA_031425035.1 Saprospirales bacterium
CTCACAAGTACAATTTAGAGAGGTTTAGGTGGTTTAGAGAGGTTTAGAAAAAAAGGCACATCATTGATAATCAATGCTATGTACTCGGACTCTAAACCCCTCTAAACTTTCTAAACCCCTCTAAACCAGACTTATGAGACGACCTCTTCGCTTACCGGCCTTGACCCCGATACTTTTCGATAGCCGCCTGAATGTGTTCCTTCCGGTTTTCCGGGTCCGGGTGGGTGCTTTGGAACTCCGGGGTACGGCTTGGACCGGAGGCTTTTTTCAGAATTTCCATTACGCCAATCAACTGCTCCGGATCATATCCGGCCTGCATCATGAAACGTACGCCCAGATCGTCGGCCTGCAGTTCCTGGTCGCGACCGTATTTAAGTTGTAGCATATTGGCCACTACCTGGGCCATATAACCGCCATTGGGGCTGCTTGGATCATACGTGGCCATGGTCACGGCGCCGGTCAGGCCCTGCGCCAGTTCCATTTGCGCCAGTTTTTCGGCGCTGTGCCGCGCCACCACGTGACCGATTTCATGCCCGATTACCCCGGCCAGCTGGTCTTCATTTTCCAGTTGCGCCAACAGGGCATTGGTGATGAACACCTGTCCACCCGGCAGGGCGAAAGCATTGATGGTTTTATCATCCGCCAATAAGTGAAAATCAAAACGGCCACGGTACACTGTTTTACCGGCATCACCCTGCTGTACCAGTTTCTGTCCGATGGCTTTGACCAGCGCATCGGCTTTCGTGCCCCGTACTTCACCGCCCATTTCGGAAATCATTTGCGGCGCACTTTGCAGACCCATTGCGATCTCCTGATCAGCCGTCATGGAAATGTGCTGGGTTTCGCCGGTAATGTCGTTGGTGACGCTGTTGGTGCAGTACTTGAACAGCGTGAATGCTGCCATAGCGAGCGCAATCAGAATTGTGGGCGATAAGCGAAAGCCGGCTCTGGAATTTGTTCCAAACATGATTTTTTCGTTTTTGATGAAGGGTTGGATGCCAAAATAGTGAATGGATTAAAAAATCCGTGCCTACATCCTTTTTACCTCCATGACATAAAAATAGCGGGCGACAGGAATGATCCATTATCGCCCGCTAAGGTAGTTTTTAAACTAAATTTTCAAATGCGCTAAAATCAGCGTCTAATTTAGTTGAACAGATCGCGCATATCCACGTCGTCGTCTTTCAGATTGCCGGCCAGGAAATCCTTGAAAACCCATTTGGTCTGAATGAATTCCTTACTCAGCACCTCGAATTCGGCCAGGCCGTGCAGCACCAGCTCCATATACGTGTAGGCATCGATCGGATCGATGCCGGCCGCGTCGACCACTTTTTTCAAACCGGCCACCCGATCCAGCTCGAGGAAGAACTTTTTGCCTTCCAGATCGGTCAGCAGATCCACCGCATGACCACCGGCAAACCAGGCCCGCACGGTACCATAAGGATCGCGTTCCTGGCCCTTTTTCAGCTTGGTCGGATTGGGGAAAATTTTCAGAAATTCTTTTTTCAGCGCCGCGCCGATAATATTGAGCGCCACGGCATGCGGGCCTTCCTGTTCGCCTTCGTACACCATTTCCACCTTACCGGTCAGGGCTGGAATAACACCCCAGAAGTCGGTAATCCGGGCGGTCGTTTTTTCCTCGCCATTGCGCAACAGGCGGCGTTCGGCCGAGGAGTACAGGTTTTCATACGCGCTGATAGTCAAACGCGCGCTGACCCCACTTTTTTTATCTACAAACTCGCTTTCGCGGGCGGCAAAGGCAATTTCTTCGATCAGATCTTTGAGTACGGTCGGTATGCGGATCCGGTCGCGCTGTTCGGCGCTGATGCGGGCTTCCTGCTCCGTGATCTGACGCCCCACTTCGATAGAAGAGGGATAGTGCGTAGTGATCTGGCTTTCAATACGGTCTTTCAACGGCGTAATGATGCTGCCCCGGTTGGTATAATCTTCGGGATTGGCCGTAAAAATGAACTCCACGTCGAGGGGAAGGCGCAGTTTAAATCCGCGGATCTGCATGTCGCCTTCCTGCAAAACGTTGAACAGGCTTACCTGAATACGGGCCTGCAAATCGGGTAACTCGTTGATAACGAATAAACATCGGTGCGAGCGCGGGATCAGGCCGAAGTGGATCACCCGTTCGTCGGAATAGGGTAAACGCAGGTTGGCCGCTTTGATCGGGTCAACGTCGCCCACCAGGTCGGCGATGCTGACGTCGGGCGTGGCCAGTTTTTCCACATAGCGTTCGTTGCGGTGCATCCATTCGATGGGCGTAGAGTCGCCGTGCGCTTCGATCAGGTCCTTGGCCACCCGGCTGATGGGCGCCATGGGATCGTCATTGAGTTCGCTGCCGGTCACGACGGGTATATACTCATCGAGCAGGTGGATCAGCATCCGGGCGATCCGGGTTTTGGCCTGCCCGCGCAGACCAAGCAGCAGGATGTTATGGCGGCTAAGGATGGCGCGTTCCACATCGGGAAGTACCGTATCATCGAAGCCGTAGATGCCGGGAAAAATGGTCGTTTTTTGCCGAATTTTTTCAATCAGGTTCGCGCGCAATTCATCTTTTACGCTGCGGGGCTGGTAGCCACTGTCTTTTAATTCGCCGAGGGTACGAATGCGGAGCATATCTTTCATAGGCCGATAAAAACAGGCCGAAGGCTGTTTTGTTTGCGGCAGCAGAAATTCCTTGGAAAAAAAGGCGGGGGGGAGGAAGCCATTAAGCGGCCGGCGGTTCTTCTTCCGCTGCCGGTACCGGCACTTTTTGTCGCCGCAGTCGTTCGCGCAGCACCACAATACCGGCATTTACCTCGAAGCCGATCAACAGGATCATACAGTTCAACTGCATCCAGACCATCAGCACAATGAGGGTGCCGATGGAGCCGTAGACCTTGTTGTAGTTCCCGAAATTATCCACGTAGAAGGAGAAACCCCAGGAAGTGGCGATGGACATGGCGGTGGCCAGCGTGGCGCCGGGATTGAAGAAGGGAATGGGCCGCCGGGTGGAGGAACCGTAGCGGTAAATAGTGGAAAAAGTGGCGTAAAACAGCGACAACACCACGATCCAGCGGAAAGCAAACAAGGACATCCGGGTGACCCAGTCCGCATCGATGTAGTGGAACACAAACTGGAGCAGCGTGTTGCCCATGATTACCAGCAGTACCGAAGCTACCAGTACGAAACCGACCAGAAAAGTAAGCTGGATGGCCATCATGCGCTTTTCGAAGCCGGTTCGGCGTTTAAAGGTCGCCTTATAGTCTTTTTCCAGTCCCCGCATCATGGAAAGCATACCGTTGGAAGCAAACCAGATGGCCAGGAAGAAACCCAGGGAAAGCAGCCCGCCGCGGGGAATGGTCGCAATGTTCTGTACGGTTTTGAACATCATTTCACCCGCCTGACCCGGCATCATTTCATGGATGGATTCCCGCAGTACGGTATCGAAATTGGTATAGAGCGGGGTATAGGCCAGTAAGGTAAACAGTACGATAATGGCTGGAAAAATAGCCATAAAAAAACTGTAAGACATGGAATTCGCCCGGGTCACGATGGCGTCTTCCTGCGTTTCGCGATTGATAAATACCAGCAGGTTGTAAATAGGAATTTTCTGCAGCCCGGGCAGGGAATGCAGTTTTGCCCAGTTCATGATCCGTATCCGCGTTGGATGTTTCAGGTAGTACACGCGAAGACGCTCTAAATAGGCATCCAGATTTATGTCCCTCACTTTTATCATTCCGTATATTTCATAAATTTCATCCTAACAGCTTGGCTTTAAAACAGCCTCTTAGACGCCAAAATGGGGTCGAAGTTGCGTCAGCAGCATTTCCGGCGCCGGAATTACCCGTTTGGTAGCCGCGTCAAAAAAACAAAGCCGCACCCGGCCGGCATTGACCATTTTCCGCCGTTCATTGAATATTTCCACGTGGAAAACAATGTATTCGTCCGGCAGTTTACGGATCTCCGAATGCACCGTAAGCAGGTCGTCGTAGTTGGCCGGACGCACAAAACGCATATCCAGGCTCACCACCGGCAACCAGATGCCATGCACTTCCTCCAGTTCTTTGTACGACAGGCCCAGGGAACGGATGGTTTCCACGCGCCCCACCTCGTAGTACTGCGCGTAATGGCCGTAGTATAGATAACCCATCTGGTCGGTTTCGCCATAGCGGACCCGGATCTGCGTTTCGTGTGCGTACATTGTCTTGTTTGAAGCGCGAAGGTAGCCACTCCGGCGTTAGCGAAAAAGCACATTCGACCCTGCGCGGTGAGGCAGCGCGTGGCACGAAATTTTTAGGGTTTTGGGGTTAAATCGAAAAATTATAACCATGAACAACGATCAAGATTTGCCAAAAGATATGCCCTACATGTCTCCACTAACTACACGCGAGGACGCCTCCAAAGCGAAGGGATATACGGACGAATTCAATGTAGAAACCCCGACTACGATGGTAGATATTACCACCAAACAGTCTTATACCCCCGCTGACATAAGCTTCGTTAATTTCTATCGCTTTGAAGGCATGTCCGATCCGGGTGACAACAATATTTTATACGAAGTGGAAACATCCGATGGCCACAAAGGCATTCTGGTTACGCCCTATGGCCCGGATTGCCCGGCGCATGTGGCGGATTTCGTCGCAGCGGTGGATCAAATTGCCAAACAGCACGCGGGTTCTGCCGATAACATGGTGCCATAAGCCTTATTTGGCCTTAGCCGCATCCTTCGGAGATTCCGTCCACCATTCTTCCCCTTCCCAGTAAGAGTCCCAGCCCAGTGCGCGGTATTTGGGGTTGATCGTTACGTCCCGTTCGCCGTAGTAGAAATTAGCCAGTATGTCGTTGGCGAAGCGGAAAATATCGCGCGACCAGATGACCGGCTTTTTCACCGACGGATTTTTGAAGCCGGTCCAGTTGCCGGTAAAACGAAAACCGCTGCCCTGGCTGGGACTGTTGCTGGAGCAAAACCAGAGTTGTGCATCACCGCCTGTCTCCGGGTCATTTTTGTCCTTGGGCGTGTAGAATTCCATGGTAAAATCGCCGGCAAATTGCCCGCTGCTGCTCATGGTGCTGTCTTCTTTGAAATTGAAAACACCCTGCAAAGTGTACCCGTTCCCGACGTTCAGGACTTCATCCCGATATTCACTGGCATCGAGGTTTTCGTCCTTAAATTCGGCTACGCTTTTGATTTCCAGCAAACCTTCGAAAGCGGAGATGGTTTTTTTGTAGCGGTTTTTGCCTTTCACCTTGTAAATCAAGGGGTTATCGGGCATTGGCTGCATGTCCGTCAGGATGAACTCGATGCGGTAGTGGTTGTCGCCGTAAAACCCATTGTCGGGCGCATCGTTCACAATCATTTTTTCAATACGGTTCTCCGTGAGTAATGCTTTGGCGGCAGCGGGTGTGAGTTTCTTATAGATCAAGGGCTTAAGCGCGGCCGTACTGTCTATTAACAGGCTGTCGGCCATTTCCTTGTGGGTAAGCAATTGTACATTTCTGACTGGCATCGCCTGGGCCGTTGGCGTGGTATTCGGAGCGGGGTTCTGGCCGCAGTTCCAGCAGAAGATGGCCAAAGTGGCCGGAAGAAGTATTGGAAGAAGTTTTTTCATCTCTGGTGCAATTTATAGTGGTGAACGGTTCATAGCAGTGTGCAGTAACCTGGCAGCGAAGCCGGTTTTTAACAAGAGTTCGGCGAGCAGTAAATTACCCACCCACGAAAGCCAGGTGACGGTCAGGTAGGTTTCCATCGGCTTGGTGCCGAACCAATAGAACAGCACATAACTTTCCGTGCGCAGACTCATGGCCGCTAAAGTAACGGCAAAACTGCGCACCATCATCTGTACATGCGGCAGCCAGCGTTTTTCACGCGCCTCCTGCCAGGCAAACAGGGTAATGATCCACCAGACGATGCATTGCAGCGTAAAACCGACCCGGGCCGGCAAACCACCGTTGGCATACAAAGCCAGCACGAGTCCGGAAGGAGCAGCCAGCGCCAGAATAACCCCAATGTATATTTTGCCCGCCCAGCGGTGAATTACTGGCCAGCGCCGGTTGATGACTGGTACGAACTGTAGCATGCCCAGGGCCAGAACCACCATGCTGCTAGTGATGTGCACGTAAAAGCCGGCCATGAAATGGGGCTTGTCCAGCACCGCATCCGGTTTGGTCCCCAAAAATGAAAAGGCCCGCTCGAAGCGCAGGTAAGGCAGCACGTTTAATAGCATGATACCCGTAAAAACCAGCACCGCCGCCAGGAAAGCGAGACCCGCCGCAGTTCTAAAGCGGCGGGCATTCTTGGAAGCAGCGTGCATGCAGCGGCTTAAATTTCTTCGCGTTCGATCGGGCAGGTCATACAGTGACTGCCGCCCCGGGCCCGCGAAAGTTCGTTGGAAGGGATGGTGATAATGGTGTTTTCCACCTTATCGACCGTGATTTTGCCATTATCGATGTCGCGCAGCAGTTTTTCCGCGCCAATTACCTTGTATCCGAAGTCTTTGAAAGCCCGCTCGGTCACCGGGTTACGGTCATACGTGATGGCCACGCCAGGTTTGAGGGTGACCAGGTTACAGCCATCGGTCCATTGTTCGCGTTCCTGATAGGGGCTTTCGCCGCGGCCGGCCCAGATAAACTCCATGTTCGGATTGACTTCCGCCAGCAGAAAATCTTTCAGGCTGGCGTATTCGATCTGTTCGCCATTGGAGCGATGCACTTCGACGTAGGAACCGAGTCCGTCCTGCACGATGGGTTTATAGCCGACAATATGGTTGTGGTTGATCTGCGTAAACACCGTATCGATGTGCATATAGGTACGTTCGGCCGGAATATTCACCTGCACCACGTTATTGATAATGCCGCGGTCGAACAGGTAGTCCTTCACCATTTGAAAGGCATATTCATTCGTGCGTTCGGAGTTGCCGATCAGCAGGTAGTCCTTGTTGAGGATCATCACGTCGCCGCCTTCGATGCTGATGGTTTCGCCTTTTTTATTGGGTGGAAATTTATCGACGCGGTTGAGGTTGATGGTTTTACCATCGGCTTTGAGCCGGCGGAACACCGGGTGGCTGCTGAAAATGAGCCGGGTCAGGAAGTTTTCGCGGAAGCGGGCCGTTTTATTGGCCTTGGTGATGATGACGTGGCCTTTTACGGTCACGGCCAGGTCGCGGGTAAAGATCAGGTTCGGGATCGGGTCGAAGAGAATGCGGTCTTCCGGTTCGAGGTAGCCGGTGATGAGCGTATCGGCCAGTTGCTCGGAAGAAAGATTGGCCAGGCGCGGGATGAACGAATAAGGCAGTTCCTCGAAATCGGTGATCTTGTTGATCACTTCGTACTTACTTTCTTCTTCGCGGGTGCTTTCGGCGAGCAGATCACGCACTTCGAGCACGTTTTCCTTCCCGAGAAAGGCTTTCAGGACATTGATAAAAATATCGTGTTCCTCCTGCATATTCGGCAGGTGTACAATATCGTCGAAGAGCAGCTCGCCGGCCCGTTTGGGGGTGATGCGGGCAATGCCTTCATCCGGCCGGTGTACAATTACCTTTTTCAGTTTTCCGATTTCGGAATCAACGTAAATACGACTGTTAGCGTCCATAATGTGGTGTGACCGGCCACAAGGCAGGTTGGTTAGGTAATCTGATGTAAAGCCGGGCAAAAGTAGATCGAATATTTCCAGCGAAGAAATTTACCGCCCGGCGGCTTGCTTTCTTTATTAAAAACAATGTTTTTTCGGCAACGGGTATTTGATGGGCGTAAACAAAGGGGGAATTTCTACATTTGCCAAAACAAGATCTTCAACATGAATCGAGAAATTCACAGCTGGTTTAGCCCGCGGCTAAACAAAAACATGGAAGTAGCCGTCTACGGTCATTTCGGTTTCGCCCTGCTCATGCTGCCTACCGCTGCGGCCGATTACCTGGAGTACGAACGTTTTCAACTGATCGATGCCCTTAAACCATCCATCGAGTCGGGGAAAGTAAAGGTGTTTTCGATCAACAGCATCAACTCGGAAGCCTGGCTGAACAACCGGATGAACCCGCGTCATAAAGCCATTCGCCACCAGCAGTTCAACGCCTACGTGGAACATGAGGTGGTGCCGTTCATCCGTACGCATACCAGTCCGAACACGCCGATTATCACCACCGGCGCGTCCCTGGGCGCCCTGCATGCCGCCAACATGTTTTTCCGCCGCCCCGATCTGTTCGCCGGCACCATCGCCATGTCGGGGGTCTACGACCTGACCGACTATACCAAAGGGTACTTCGACGAGGACGTATATTTCAACTCGCCGGCCCACTACCTGCCCAACCTCAACGTGGACAGCGAACTGAACCGACTTCGCAGCAGCAGCCACATCCATATTCTGACCGGTTCCGGCAACTACGAAGACCCGGATGCTTCCCGTCAACTGTCGGGCATCCTCTCCAATAAAGGCATTCCGCACGAACTGGACATCTGGGGCGGTGACATGGCGCATGACTGGCCGACCTGGCGGGCGATGCTGCCGTACTATATTGAGAGCCGGTTTTAGGGCCACGCGTGCACACTGGACGGGATTGGACAACGGATAAAACGGATTACGCGGATCAAAACGGATTTTTCATCGCCTGCGGCGAAATGCGGTGTTTGCCCTCTTCGCCATCAAATCCGTTTTAATCTGTTCAATCCGCTTAATCCGTTCATCCATCCCATCGCGCCGTGTTATTTTAGCGGATTAAAATCCGCCGTCCGTAGAGGGATTGGACAACGGATGAAACGGATTACGCGGATTAAAACGGATTTTTCATCGCCTGCGGCGAAATGCGGTGTTTGCCTTCTTCGCCATTAAATCCGTTTTAATCTGTTCAATCCGCTTAATCCGTTCATCTATCCTATCATGCCGTGTTTTAGCGGATTAAAATCCGCCGTCCGTAGAGGGATTGGACAACGGATGAAACGGATTAGGCGGATTAAAACGGATTTTTCATCGCCTGCGGCGAAACAATGAATCTTTTTGCTCAGGCCGTTGTTAGGCGTTTGCCGGCAAGGCTGTATACTATAGCCGCCATACCATGCCATACACACGACTATTTCTTCTGCTGCTGCTGCATACCATTTTGTTTCAAAACTGCACCCGGGCCGGCCACATCGATACCGTCGAAATATATAGTCCGGCGATGCACAAGCCCATTCCCTGCCTGGTGATTACCCCGACGGACTACTCCGTCCTGGGGCAGTCCTACCCGACCCTGTATTTGCTGCACGGCTGGAGCGGCAATTATGACGGCTGGCGAAAAGATGCGGCCCAGCTGCCGGTTTTGGCGGACCGTTATAAAATGATCATTGTGTGTCCCGATGGCGGTTATGACAGCTGGTTTTTGGATAGTCCGGTCGACTCGACGGTGCGGTACGAAACCCATGTCGGCCGGGAAGTCGTGGACTATGTGGATCACTATTACCATACCCGCGCCGTGCGGACCGGCCGCGCCATTGCCGGTTTGAGCATGGGCGGTCACGGTGCGTTGTCGATCGCGATCCGCCACCCGGAGGTGTTCGGGGCGGTGGGCAGCATCTGCGGGGGGCTGGATTTACGGCCTTTCCGGAAAAATAACTGGGACCTGCAGGGCGTGCTCGGCGATCCGGATACGCAGTGGAAAAACTGGGAAGACTACTCGGTGGTCAATCTCGTTCCGCGCCTGAAAAACGCTGATTTACAGGTCATTATCGATTGTGGACTGAGTGATTTCTTCATCGAGCCCAATCGCGAAATGCATCGGCGGCTGGTGGAAGCGAAGATCCCGCATGAATATACGGAGCGGCCGGGGGAACATAATGCCGCCTACTGGAGTGGCGCGGTGGAGGTACAGGCGGCGTTTTTTAGCCGGTATTTCGGGAAATAGGGAACTCCCCTACCCCACCAGCTTCTCCAGCAACCATTCCCGTTCCGCCACCGCCTCCGTCGCCTGGATCTGAGCTGCCACCTGCTGGCGTACCGCTGCCCGTTTGCCGGCGACGCGCATCACTTTTTGCGTAAATTTCACCAGATTGAGGTAACTGGCGCGGTGATAACCCAGGTCCTTTTGCCGCCGCAAATAGGCTTTAAAACTATCGAGCAGACTGGCCAGCACCGACCATTCACCGAGTTCGTAATAGCTGCGAATCAGCATCTTACGGGCGTCGAGATGAATAAAGGCGTCCGAGAAATCCACCTCGCGCAGCAGCGCCAGTACTTCCGGATATTCGGAGCGCCGGAAATGATAACCCGCCCGGGCGTAGCGGTAGGTGTTTTCCCGGTCGGCCGGCGGCAAGAGCGTGCGGCCCTGCTCCAGAAAATCCAGGGCCCAGGCATGCTCGCCAATTAACTGGGCCAGGTTGAGCAGATTAATGAACGTGTATTTGGGCAGCAGTCCATTGTCCGTCAGCAGCTGGGCGGCCAGGGCCTCGCGGTACAGATCGAAGGCTTCGCGGGTGTACCTGCGTTCGCCGCGATTGTGGCGGCGGATGGCGCAATTGATGGCCGTCATGTACAGATCCCGGGCTTCCGTCGGGGGAAAAAGACCGACGTGGGCCCGCAGCAGCCATTTCAGACGGGTGTAAGCCACTTCGTCATCCGGGTTCGTCAGGGCCTGCAGACCGGCGTAGGTCAGGGCCAGGGCGGGATTTTCTTCCGCCTGGGTTTGAGCGGCCAGTTGCTGACTTTCCATACTCAAGGGCACGGGCAACTGCACGTCGCGGGAGAGCGATTCGAGCGAGCGGGCGGTGGCCGACCAGCGCATATTTTCCAGTAAAAAAAAGGTGGTCAGTGCCTGGGTAGCCGCAGAAACGTTCTGGGCATGGCCGGAACCGCCGCGCTGGTGCAACACCTGGCGGGCAAATACCTCATTCTGCAACTGGTATTCCAATAACCACCAGCCGGCATTGCGAAAGGGCGCCGCCGTATGATCGCGGGCCAGTTCCCGGGCATTCTCATCGAAATGCGTGAGTAATCCGCGCTGATGGAAAGCCCGGCAACGCAAAAGACGGTTTTGAAAGCGGTCCTGCTGCAGTTCCTCGCAGGCGAAAAACTGTTCCAGCCGTTCGGCAAAAAAGGTGAGTAAGTGATTGAATTTCGCACGGTCGAACGATTGTGCGGGGTACACATGGGCAAAAATGGCTTCCTTACCGCTTTCCATGTGCAAATTTCCCATGCATCGGTAGAGCGCTACGACGTCGCTGCGCCGGTTGAAATAGGGCGATTGCAGGAATTTACCGAAACGCAGGACCTCTTTTTCGGTCAGCACGGCGAAAAGTTGGGCGGCGAGGGTGGATTTCATTTTTTGATTGAAATAAAATTATGTTGCCGTTTTGAAGTAGTATTTGCGTAAATAACCGCTGAAACATCCGCTTAAAGGTAGTTCAGGCCTTTATTCTATGAAAATGTTATTTTGATTCAGCCGGGAAAGTGTAACAGAAACCCTCCCGGGAAGCTTTGCATTTTTGAGCCAAATTTATCTACATGAAAGTTAAAACTCCTATTCCAGGCAGCTACAGAGCCCTCGCCTTGTCCCTATTTCTTGCCTGTTGTTCTGTCCTGCAAGGGCAAAATTTTTTACGACAGTACCCGGTTCATCATTTAGACTACCACAACGATGGCAACCATACGGTATATCAAAAAGCCAATGGTGAACTTTTACTAACGGCTACTCAGCATAGTGATAATTATGAGGATACGGTGCTGGTAAATCTGCATATCGGGGCCTCTGGGGAGGAAATCAGCCGGGACTCGCTTTACATTGCAACGGAAAATTCGTCCGAGTTTTTCATGCTGGAAGTTGGCGGATATGTGTCCGCTTATAATAATGCCAATCAGGTCACCGTCAATTGGATAGCGGCGAACGGCGATACGACCTGGCATCAAATACATACCTTTTCTAACTGGTACTATGCTTCCGTAATTTCTCTACAGCCGAATGAGCAGGGAGAAGTATTTCTAAAGGGGCATCTGTATGATTATCCAAACCCGGATAGTGGCTATGTTGCTAAATTTTCTAATAACGGGGCAATACTGTGGATAAAACCATTTGCGAGCGATCAACCTGGCTTTTCATTTAAGTCATTTAGCACTATATTACCTACTCCAACCGGCGGCTGCCTGCTCAATAGTTATTACCAACAGGAAATAAACGGGCTTAGTGGTGATTACTGGCTATTAAACTTCCGTGGTAGTGACGGATCTTTAGTGTGGTCCTATCCCTATTCGGGTAGTGCTAAACCGCTAAGTCTTGGCCGCAAAGATTTTGCCTATAAAAGCGCTGATCAAATTTACCTGCCATTAGCCTATCCTTCATTTCAGTTTGATATAATTAATCTGAATGGTGATTTTGTGGGAGAATATAACCTTGCTAATTATTTATGGGGTTCATATTTTCGGTCCTATTTCCCAACTATGGACGGCGGATTAATAGTTGTTCTGGCCAATTACGCTGGTCCCAATTTATTACACCGTTTAGTGCGGGTTAATAATGCCGGGGAAATTTTATGGAATAAAGTATTACCAAATTTTACCAACAGCTTTGACTATACTTCCTATGATGATGGGTTAGAACTTTCTGATGGTAGTCTGGTCCTCTATGGCAAATCTGATGCAAAACTTTTTCTAATCAAGCTTTCTGCTGATGGTGTTATTTTTCCCAGCACAGTTACCGGCCGTGTTTCCCGCGATTCCACCAACAATTGTTTAGCTGAACTGACGGACCCACCGCTGGCCAATTGGGTAGTGCAAGCCTTTGGTAACGGCCTTAACTTATATGCCAGCACCGATGCGGATGGCCAGTATATTCTCCATGATCTGGAAGTTGGTTCGTATGAGGTGCACGTCACGGTTCCCAGTTATCTCTGGCAGCCCTGCATGGATTCTATTGAGCTGACCCTCGTCGATAGTTTGACCATGAACACCATTGATTTTGCCGTGCAGACCGCTTATGACTGCCCGGCCTTACAGGTTGATTTAGGGGTAGGCATTCTTCGACCCTGCACATCGGCGAATTACACGGTGCACTGGTGCAATAATGGCAATCAGTCTGCCGCAGTGGCTAACCTGGCCGTTCACCTGGATACCATGTTCGCGATCAGTTCCGCTTCCCTACCCTACACCTTATCAGGCGACACCCTGTGGTTTGAACTGGGGGCCGTTGCATCAGGCGCCTGTGGTGATATAGCCATTTATGGGTCAGTGAGTTGTGAGGCGGAACTGGGCCAGACTTTATGCAGTAGCGCCCATATTTTTCCCGATAGTATTTGCGCGTTTAGCCTGCCGGGCTGGTCGGGCGCCCGCATCGAAGTAAGCGCTGCCTGTATAAGCGATTCCGTACAACTGACCATTCAAAATACGGGTAATGCCGCGACGAGTCAGGCTCTTGATTTCATTGTCATCGACGACCACGTTATTACCCGGACTGGTAGTTTCAACTTGTTAGCCGGAGAGGTTCACCACGAAACCGAATCGGCGGACGGCAGCACCTGGCGCATTACTGCCCAACAGGAACCCGGCTATCCATTCGGTTTGCAAATGCCCTCCGCCGGGCTGGAGGGCTGTTCCGTAAACGGCAATTATTCCTCCGGCATACTCAATGAATTTGCAAATTATACCGGTAACCCTGCCAACGATGAAATTTGCCAGGTGGTGGTTTCTTCCTTTGATCCCAACGACAAACAAGCCTTTCCTACCGGTGTGGGCTGGCAAAGTTATATCGAACCCAACACGCCCCTCGACTACCAGATCCGTTTCCAAAACACGGGCACCGACACGGCCTTTACAGTAGTCATCAGAGATACCCTTTCCGTGTTACTGGATCCCGCTACTATTCGCCCCGGCGCCAGCAGCCATCCCTACACCTGGGCGCTTAGCGGCGCCGGCATCCTGACTTTTACTTTTAACAACATCCTGCTGCCCGATTCCAATATAAATGAAGCCGCTTCGCACGGTTTTGTCCAGTTCCACATCGATCAGCGGCCCAATAATTTTTTAGGTAATTATATAGGGAACCAGGCCGGCATTTACTTCGATTTTAATACCGTGGTTTTGACCAATACTGTGTGGCATACCATCGGCCATGATTTCCTGACCACGGCTACGCGGGAACCGAAAACGGCCTTACCGCTGCTGCAGGTTTCGCCGAATCCGGCCAGTTAGAGCACCCTCGTCAGCACGCATCCCCCTTTCCGGCCGGGCCAACAGTTGGTCATGCGGGATTTAATGGGCAAAGTGGCGCAGGAAATAAACCTGTCCGGCCCGACGGTGGAAATACGACGGGTGGGACTGGCCGCAGGCGTGTATTTCCTGGAGTTAAGGGAAAATGGAAAAGTGCTGGGTGTGGGGAAAGTGGTGTGGGAGTGATCGCTTATAAAACACAGCGCCTACTTCCGCTTGATCTGCACGAACGCGTCGTATAAGTGCGCTTTCACCACGGAATCAGCGTCGCGGTGTTTGAAATATTCCATTTTCAGCACCTGGCGACGACCGGTTTGCACGTCGTACAAAATAGAATAGTGCAACATGTCATACTTAGGCGTTGCGGACATGAGCACGGCCAGCGGCACCAGCGGGAAAAACAACAAACTGGCCGGCAGCATATAAACGCCGCTGAGGTTCCTTTCCCGCATGGAAATGACGCCTGTCCACAGGAAATAATTGGTGCCGTATTTCTTCGCAATATTATTGACGCGTTGCTGATCGTACCCGGGCGTGAGCGTCAGGTCGTAGTGGCGCGCCTGTTCACTGAACCATTCGTTTAAAAAACGCAGGTCGTTGAAGGTTTCAGAATCATTGTTTTTCAAATCTTCTACGTCGAGCAGGGTGGTTTTGAGTTCGGCTTTCGTGCCGACCTCGCGGATAAGGTCGCGAAAATGTTCCTGCCCATCCTCCGTAGACAGGTAGAGCACCTGGTCGCCGCCTTTTTGGCGCTGATCCAGTTTTAAATAATAAGGATTGATGATGACCACTTTCGAAATATCCAGCCGCAGCCCCTTTTTACGCTCCTTTTGCCGCGCTTTGCGGGCTTTTTCGGAAGAATAATCATCCACCCGCTGCGTATATTCCGTGTTCCGTTTTTGCCCGGCCGCCCACTGCTCTTTAAACGCCGGCTCATCCAGCCAGCCGACGAAAGCATAGCGCCAGTACCCGGATTTTCCGGCGGTTTTTTCGGCCGCCTGCTGCTGATTAATGCGCTCGTATTTCGAGGCGGGCGCGGTGGCGGGTTTGGTTTGCTGCGTATCGGACGGCATTTCCGCAGGCGGAGGCGCCATGGAAAAATCCTGCAGATCCGAAAACTGGCGGGCCATTTCAAAGAAAAGATCGCTGGTGATGGTCTTTATTTCCTCGTCTTCCGGGTGTTTTTGCTGCAAAGGCCAGGCGTAGTGCAGCGCCAGTAGCGTCATTTCCTTAGTGGGTATTTTTTCCAGCAAATAAAAAATCTGCTGCATTTCCCCCTCTATTTCCGCATAATTGCCTTGAAAATTATAGTCCGGATCGTTGCCGAGTTTGGCCTGCATGTATAGCGCTTTGAGCAGGCATTTCTGCAACCACAGGTCATCGGGTTGCCCGGCCAGTAACAGGGAGGTCGTGTAAATCGCCTGCGACAACTGGTCACTGTGCAAGTAGAACATGGGCAATTCCGCCCGCGCCAGCGCACGCACTTTGCTAAAACGCTGTTCGGAAATCAGGTAGTCGCTTTTATTGCCGTCGGTTTGTTTGGCCAGGGAACCGAGCAGGGCTTCCCGGCGCGATTTCAGGTTGGGGTGGGTATCATGGCTGTCATCGGCCGCTTCTTCCGCGCCCTCGATGGGTTTGACCTTTTCCAGCCAGTAATCCGCCGGCAGCCGGTAATGTTCAGACTGCAACAGGGCACGGTCAAAAGGCTGTTCATCGAAAGGTAAGTAGCTGTATTTCAATACGTCGAACACGACGGGCAAGGTAGCCGTGCGGTAACGGGTTTCCAGTATGCGCTCCAGGCCCACGCGATCCGCTTCATTTTCCTGATCCTTGGAAAAGGTGCATTTGGCCAGCAGCTTGTCGTCGGTTGCCGAGCGGTCGACCAGTTTGCCACTGCTGGAGCGATCGATCTTATCGGCTTCGAGGTAAAAGTTCATACTATGCCGTTTTTCCACGTGGGTCAGTTCGTGGGCAATGATATAGGCCAGCTGGGCCTCATTTTCAATTTGCGCCAGCAAGCCCAGGGTTACGAATACCTCCCCGCGATCTGTGGCGAACGCGTTCACGGCATAACTGCGCAGGGCATACACGCGGATTTTCTGTTTACCACTTAATGGCCTGGCATCCAGCAACTTCTGCGCGACTTCGTTGAGATACAGCGACACTTCGTCGTTGAAAAGTACGCGCCCGCTATGCAGCAGATTGTCAAGCACGAAATTGCTTTCCAGAGCGAAACGTTTTTGCTTTTTAGCACCGGTACGACCGGCTTCTTTTTTAGAGATCTTTTCCAGCGCCTGGCTGTATTTTTCCCCGGAGGAGGTCGTAAACTCTACCGGGATTTTACCACTGCATACCAGCGGCTGGTTTTGGCTATAGCCGGCCCGGACCATCGTAAAAACAAGGGCGGCCAGCAGGAATGTATTTTTCATATTCTTGGGTATTTGTAAAATCGGAGGGGATGAAAATAAAAAACAGCGCTACCAGTCAAGCGCAGTAATGACGGCGTTACCGGTACTAAAACTCCGGTTGGTGGTCGTGCTAGATTGATAAACCTCCAAAAAACCATTTCCCCAGGAGGCGATGCGATCACCAGCCGGCGATACGGAACCATAATCGCCAAAACCAATCTGACCCTGATTTTGGACGCTTACTTCCAGGAACCAGAATTCCGGATCACCGCCGCCGGCCGTCACATCATACAAGGCATGGCCATTCAAGTTGGCGCGCATCCAGGTGTTGTGCACGTACACAAAACGATTGAGGTAAGTGCGCGTCCCGGTCGGCGGAATAATGGCGACTTTACTTTCATAACCGACTGAAAACCCGCCATAATCGCTGTAGGGCGCAACGATAGTGCCGTCTTCCAGCACACTGACGCTGTTCATTTCAAGATCACTGGCGCCGAGCGGAAATACAGAACCGAGGTTGGTGGTGGATAGACTCAGGGGATCGCCCCAGACCCGCAGTTTATAGTTCTCGAGCAGAAACAGGGAACGATTGTTCGTATGCCAATCAAACCATTTCGCCGCGGCCGAATTACTGACCGTACCCAGGGCCAGGCCCGCACTATCAATAATGGCTATATCCTGACCAGGTATTTGATAGGCCATCCGGTCGTGACTGAAATTTATAGACGCTTTGCTAATGCCCTGCGGCAGATTCGTCAGCACTTTGGTGTTTTGTAAATTCCGGTCATACAAGTGAATACGACCATCTTCTACCGTGAGAATTTCGTACACCACCTGGTTGATTGCTGGCACATTCGAATCCTCGTAAGGCCCCTCAAACTGGGGTTCATATTTATAACAGCCGGCCATAAACAGGGCCATGGCGAAGGTGGCAAACAATATTTTTTTCATTAGGATCAAGTTTGAACAGCGAAACGCGGCACTAGAACAGGTATCCGGCGCCGAATTTGAACAGGAAGAAAGAGTGGAAGGACATACGTTCGAAGGCAGCCTGCCGGAAGCGTTGCTGGTTATCGCCTTGGCTGTTGAACTTTTGATCGTCGAACACCAGCAGCACGGGCGGAAAATTGATTTCCGTAGAAAGTGACAGCACCAGCTGATCGAAAAGGATGATGTGTTTACCAAATTCGAAACCCAGACTCCAGTGGGTAAAAGCGGCATCAATACCCAGCGGGGCGTGACCAGCGCTGGCATCGCCGGAACCATAACTGGTCCGCTTATCCACGATTTTTCCCTTCATAGGGGCCACTTTCAACTGCCAGGCCGTGAAAAACCCCATGGGCGCCAGGCCACCTTTAAGTGGGTTATAGGATTGCCAGGAAATGCCGTATTCCAGGCCCGTGAGGTGGTAAAACAAGTCGTGGCTATCCGTCAAATTCTCGTACAGGAGGGCGGGCGTCTGGGCGGTCAGCAACATGCCAGTCTTGATATACCCGACTTTGAAGGCCAGTACATGACGGCGGGAAACCGCATAACCGAGCTGCAAACCCGGCTCGGTATTGAAACCGAGACTCCCATTACTGACGCCGTAATGCTCGCCGCGGCCCTGATTGCTGGCTGTCGGCCGTTGAAAAGCAATCATGGCGCCAATTTCGGGCTTTACGTAAAAACGTTTTCCCAAATAGCCGGGGGTCTGGGCATTGCCCTGCCAGAGGAGGAGCAATCCGGCAATTAACAGTGTAAATCGCATGGTGAATAGGATCGGTTAATGGTGGATAATTTCGGAAATACCTGACTGCAGCCGCATAAAGTTCCTGTCTCGCGGGCAGGACGCAGGCAAAATGGGTAAACGGATACTTATAGAAATACGGAAATAAATTGTTGTCATGAGGTAAACGGGATAGGGTTGATAGGCGATGTACTGTCAAAAATAAAGCCAGAAAACGACTGGGCGCCTGCCTGTATTTACCCAGGTGGGCCAGACAACCCGGGGCTTAATAGTTGCGGCGTATATCCACCGTCTCGTCCAGCGCTGTACCGTCCAAAATATGCCGGGTAAAATGCTCCGCCAGGAACGGGGCCAGCAGCGCGCCCTTGGTGCCCAGTCCGTTGAAAATACCATACTTCGGCTGCTCCGGATGCCAGCCCAGAAAGGGCCGCCGGTCTTTTACCGTTGGCCGAACGCCGGCCACGTGCTCCACTACCTCGAAGGGCGCAGCCAGCATGGAAGCCAGGTTCTGACGCAGTAAGTCGCCTTCCCCGGTACTCGGCGCCAGATCGGGATAATACCACTGATAGGAGGCGCCCGCCCAGAAAAGGCCTTCGCCCAGGGGCACCAGCAGCGTGGTTTTTTTAAGCATTTCGTGGAGGGGCGCCGTAGGCATGGTCGGCGCAAAACGAATGATCAATGCCTCGCCTTTAGCCGGGCGCCAGGGCAAAAATGACCACAACGGACTGGCTGCACTGCGATAACCATCACAGAATATGACGCGGTCATAGTCGGCGGCAAGCGTTTCCAGATCTTGATAATCAAACGTTTGTGGCAGAAAAAAGCCCTGCTCCATGGCTTTTTCCCGGTAAGCAGCCAGTAGTCCGGCAAACTGTACGCGCGCGGCCTGCCGGATCAACCCGAAGCGAAAACCGGCGGGCAGGAAAGACTGCCAGTGTCCGGCATCGGGTACTTCGCTCAGGAAATGCAGGTACTCGGGCTGGGCACAGCGCAGCGACCAGTCATTGGCTTCTTCCGCCGTGGCCAGCATACGCATAATGGGTTGGTCATGCCAGATAGGTACCTCCAGTTCCTGCTCCAGGCGCTCGTAAGTGCTGCGCGCTACCGGAAAAAATTCGTCGAAGCGCCAGGATTTGACAAAGCGCTTGCCGGTAACCGGGTTGATAATCCCCGCCGCCACCCGCGAAGCGCTGCCCGGCAAATCGCCGTCCATGATCGTCACCTGGACGCCCCGTTGGCGTAAATTCCAGGCGAGTAGCGTGCCGGCAATGCCCTGGCCAAGGAGCAGTATTTTCAATTTCGCTGTTTTCACTTATTCGGTTTTATGGCGGTACGCACTTTCAACAACTGCAGCGGACCATCATTTCTGGCCACCAGCACCCGCATTTGGCCACGCTCCTGCAGGACGGCCAGATCACGCACAACGCCGTCAATTTGCAGCCCCGTTTTTGCCTGGGGCAACGTTTGGAATGCGCCTTTCCCATCGCCCTGCAGCACTGCGCCATAGGTACCCAGGCAAGTGCCGACCTCCGGTTTGCAGCGTTCCTGATTGCCGGCCAGCAGCAGATCAACCTGGCCATCGCCGGTAAAATCGGCTACGGCACTGGCAAAAACCGGCGTTTGCTGGGCCGCCCAGGGTAGCGCCGCCAGCTCGAATTTGCCACCACCCCGATTCCACAAAACACTGGTTTTTAACGTGTAAGCATCTTTCCGGATGGAGCCTTCGAGTTGTTGCGGCGTGAAAATGTCCGTCATGGTCTGATTACTATAGTCGCTGAATTTCAGGTATTTTTTCTTGAGCATGGGCAGTTGCTTGACGAGGTCGTTCCGACCGACCACCGGGTACTGCCGCGCGCCGTTGTACTGGCATAAAATGGTTTCATTACGCCCGTTTTGATCAAAATCAGCCACGTACAGGGAAAGCGGCTGCTCGTCCGAAGCCTTGAAACGCGAGTTGTCGCCCCAGTTGCCCAGTACAAAATCCGGGTCGCCGTCGCCATCCAGGTCGGCCATCGTGATGTTGTTCCACCATCCGTTGGAGCCGGGAAGCCCGGTTGTTTCGCGCAGGCTGCCGCCGTCATTGATAAATATACGCACCGGTTCCCAGTCGCCCACCACGATCAGGTCGGCATCCTGATCGCCGTCCACATCGGCCCAGGCGGCATCGGTGACCATGCCCAGTTTCGCCAGTGCCGGATACTGCTGCAAAGCCGGGCGAAAATGGGCCTGCCCATCGTTGAGCAGGATGAAAGAGGTCGGCGATTGCCCGTAATTGCCGGGCACCAGCCGCATACCGACGAACACATCCTGGTCGCCGTCGCCATCGACATCGGCGGGTCGGGCACAGGCTGTCGCGAAGGGTTTACCGCCCGGCAGACTTTCCGCGCTGCGTTTGAAATGGCCGCGGCCGTCATTGAGGTATAAGCGATCCTGCAGGGCCGCTGCGCCGGGCTCAAATTCATTACTGCCGCTGCCCACGTAGAGATCGGGATCCTGATCACCGTCGGCGTCGAAGAACACGGCAGCGGCATCTTCGCCGGCTTTATCCCGGTCAAAATCAGGTTGCTGGCTGGCGGCAAATTTTCCGTCGGCATTTTGCAGGTATAATTTCCCGGCCTGCCCGGCGGCGCCACCCACGTAAAAATCGGCCCGCCCATCCCCATTGACATCCGCGGTGGCCAGTTTCGGACCTTCGGCGGAGTACATGCGAAACAGCAAAGCCTCGCGGTCAAAATCGGAATACGGACTTTCCACATGCCGGAAATCGGGCGCATTTTCCGTGCTGAAAAGCGGGGAAAATTGGGCTCGAACGGGGTTGGCCACCAGCACCAGGGCCTCGGATTCGCGCACTTCCAGGGTTTGATTGGCGGCTATGTTTTGGCTGCGCCAGATTTTACCCGAAGGGAAAATAACTTCCACCGAATCAACCGTCGTGTGCTGAGCCAGTCCGAAATGCAATTGGTAGTCGACACAACTTTCGAAACCGCGCATGGGCGCCAGTTCCTGAAAAATCGTTTGCGAACCCAGTTGAATTCTAGCTTTGGCGCCAATGGCGAAGGTGTTACCATTCGCAGCTTGTATTTTGATTTTCAACCAGTTGGCCTGACCGTTGGTTTCATTGCGGTAAATGAAACTGGGCATGTTGACGTTGTTCACCACCAGGTCCAGATCGCCGTCATTGTCCAGGTCGGCGTAGGCAGAACCATTGGAAAAAGATGGCTGGCCCAGGCCCCAGTTTTCGGCGACATTCATGAACTCCAGGTTGCCGGTTCCTTTGTTTTGAAACAGGTAGTTCGCCAGCGGCTGCGCAGGCATGGCGTCGATGAGTTTTTTGATACCGTCGCCGGGGTTTTCCCGCAACACTTTGGAAATGACGGTCGGGTCAGAATAAAAGTTCAAATAGTCCTGATCGAGCAGGTCTTTGCCAATACCGTTGGCGATGAAAATGTCTTTCCAGCCATCGTTGTCAAAATCGGCCAGTAAGGCGCCCCAGCTCCAGTCGGTCGCCCAGGTACCAGCCTGCCGGCCCACTTCGGAGAAAGTACCGTCGCCGTTATTGAGTTGCAGCACATTGCGCCCGAACTGCCGGTGATAGTCCATTTGCAGCGCCGTCTGATAAGTCGCCCAGCTATCGAAAGCCGCTTTGGACTTGTAGCGTGCATCGTCGGGCGGCGTCATTTCGGTGACAAAAATTTCCGGAAAACCGTCGTTGTTGAGGTCCGCCAGATCAGCGCCCATGGAGCCCTTGCTGATCTCCGGAATGGCTTTTTCCAGTACTTCTTCAAAAGTGCCGTTGCCGCGGTTATGGTATAAGTAGTCCCTTTCAAAAAAGTCGTTGGAAATGAAGAGGTCCGGCCAGCCGTCGCGGTCGTAATCCCCCACGGTGACGCCCAAACCGAAACCAATGGCGGAGGAATAAATGCCGGCGGCGGTGGTCACGTCGGTAAACCCAGTTGAGGGCCCGTCATTGCGCAGCAGCTTGTTACCGCCATTGGGGTCGGCCGTTAAACGCTGACCGGGCCGGTAATCATAGCCCCCCACGCTGCGCAGGGAGTTATTCAGCAGGTAGCAGTCGAGGTCGCCATCGCGGTCATAGTCGAAGAAAGCGGCGTGGGTACTGAGGCCGGTGAAATCGAGGCCCCAGGTTTTCGATTGCTCGGTAAAAGTGGGCTGACCATTGTGCTGCGCCGCATCGCCCTGATTGATAAACAGTTCATTATGCCGTTGTGTGCCGCCCGGTGCGCCGGATTTGGTGGTGTAAATATCCAGCCAGCCGTCTCCGTTTACATCGGCAAAAGCCACGCCGGCGGTCCAGACTTTTTTAGTCAGTAATCCGGCGGCTTCGGTAACATCTTCAAACTGGAATTTACCCCGGTTGAGGTAGAGCCGGTTGCTGACCATGTTGCCGCAAAAGAAGAGATCAGGCAGGCCGTCATTGTTTATATCCCCGATGGCTACCCCGCCGCCGTTATAAAAGTTACGGAACAGGTAGCAGTTAAACGTATCGGAGTACGGCAGATCGTTTTGAAAAAGGACCCCGGTTTTTTCCGCAGGGAGCAGGGTAAAACGCGAGCCTGTAACGGCAGGGCCGGGTGTTTTTTTGCCGCAGGCAAACAGTAAAACCGGTAGAAAAAACCAATAAAAAAGTCGTGGGGACATAGGCTGATGAGTATAGTCAAAGCCCTTAAGCCTGGCTGTTGACTAAAAATTAGAATGCCCGGATGGACGAACAGCCTTTACTTGCCGGGTTGCCGGTCCCAGAGCGGGCGCGGGCTGACGGGCAGGCTGTCGATAGCGGGATTTGCCTTGGGCGTGACCGAAATATCGGTTACATCTGCCCGGAGGCGGCGTTCGTCGAGGATGCGTAATTTGATTTCCCGGTTGCCGTTCACCTTTGCCCAAAAGGGCCGGCCTCTTTCATTGCGTTGTTTAACAAAGCCGGAACCGAACCATTTTTCCAGCATATTCAGGGCATCGGGCACCAGTTTTTCGGCGTAATATTCCTTGTTCCAGGGCGCCCAGGCTTGTGAGTCAAACCAGATTTTCATGTTGTAAATTTTATCATTGCTGAAATCCGGATAAAATTCCATGTTAATCGGCTGGCTATAACCCGGTACGACATAGAGTACGGAGGTGTTTTGGTCCCCATTGGTAACAATACCCTGTTGGTTCATTTCCAGGCAGTGTTGGTAAAAATCTATCCTGGGCATACCGAAGTAGAAGCCCATGAACAGGCTGTCATTGCGGACGCCGCTGCTCAGTTCATGCTGCCGCATGGAGGCATAGTCTTTATCGCAGGCGGACAGGGTCATCAGCAACAGAGCCAGCGCGGCGAAGAAATAACGAAAGGTCATAGTGTGAGTGTATCGATTAGTGAAAGTAACCGTTTTAAAAACCGCTGCGGAGGGAAAAGGCCGGGCTTTACGCCGGCAAGCGTTTAAAACAGTTTACAGGTAGCTGCAAAGAAAAAGAGCAAGCGGGAAATCCCGCTTGCCCTTTCCTGAAATTTGGACTGAAACAGGCTTAATAGCCTGGGTTCTGCACCAGATTGTTATTAACGTTGATCTGCGGTCCTGGAATTGGCCACAGTTCTTTGTTTTTAGCCGAACCCGGCATGAAGTCGGTCGGGTTGCCATACACACCGAAGCGGATCAGATCCTGACGGCGAACGCCTTCGTAAAACATTTCACGTCCGCGTTCGTCGAGGAAGTTTTGTGCTGTCAACGAAGCGAAAGGCTGGCCTTTCAGCGAGCGGTCACGGACCAGATTAACCAGGGTCAGAGCTTCCGGGTTACCGGCACTCTGGCGCCACAGGGCTTCTGCTTTGGTGAGCAGGATATCGGCATAACGGAACAGCGGCATATCGTTGCTCAGGTTGGGAGTTGCGCCCGACTTGAACTCATATTTGCCAATCCGCACGCCTGCCTGGCGTAAAGCACCGGGGAAATGTTCATTGATTTCCGGGGTGAAATTCACCTGCGGACCATCCGGATCAGTAGCTTCTACGCTGGCATCCACGACTGGTGTAACACCGTCCGAAGCGAACTGAGGGCCTTCGACAAAGTTGATCTTCCGGGCGTCATTGTCATCATGCAGGTTATAAAAATCCTGCAGGGAGCAATAACCATTCCATGGTTGAGCAGCCAGGTTATAGGTTGCCTGCGAACCATAGTGCAGCGTCATTTGCGCAATGTTCTGTCCTTGTGCGAACACTTCATCGAATGGCACGGCCAGGATGAATTCTTTCGAATTCGGGAAGCCGTTGTTGGTGATGAAGTTCGTGCGGTAGGAAGATTCCAGTGCGAACAGACCGGAGTCAATGATTTCCTGAGCTGCGGCAGCGGCTTCCGTCCAGCGGGCGGTACCGGTATACACTTCGGAATTCAGGTATAATTTTGCCTGAATAGCCTTACCAGCCCAGTAGTTCATACGGCCATAGCTCGTACCGTCATTGGCTTTCGAAAGCTGTGGAACCGCTTCCCGCAGTTCTTTCTCCACGAAATTGTAGACTTCCTGACGTGGCGAAGTAGCTGGTTTGTAGTCAGCTGGTACGTCGAAAGAAGTAACAAGTGGCACGTTGCCAAAAGTATCAAGCAACCAGTAGTAGTACAGGGCGCGCAGGGTACGCAGTTCGCCGATGAATTTATCGGCCAATTCAGCATCCACATTACCGCCGTCTTTCAACGTGGTAAACTGAGCGATCAAACGGTTGCAGGTAGCCACGCCACCATACAGGAAACCCCAGGCGCCATTGACGTTGCCATCGGTTGGTTTCAGATCGTGGCGGTGGGCGTTGATCCACTGACCGCCGTCACCCCAGTCGGCGCCGCGTTGTGGAATCATGACTTCGTCGGAAGAAACTTCCTGAACGGAGAAGTAACCACCGTGGTTGCCCAGGGAATAGAGACCGGTATAAGCGGCGCCGAGTGCGGAAATGAACTCTTCTTCCGTTTTCAGGAAGTTATCGTCCGTCACCGTATCGTACAACTTCTCATCCAGGTCGGTGCAGGAGTTGTTGAAAGTTGCCAGAAAAAGCATCGGCAACATCAACTTCCCAAACAAGGATAATTTTTTCATAATCGTAAAGTGTTTTGAATTGTTTGTGTAATTTCTTAGAAACCGAAGTTGACGCCGAACGAAATCGTACGCGCCAGGAAGTAGGTGCTCCGACGGTCAATACCAGGAGCCAAAGGATCCAGGCCACCGGATACGCGACCACCATTATCCACTGCTCCGGAGTCGCCTACGCGCTGCTCCGGATCAACACCGGTGTAGTTGGTGATAGTGAACAGGTTCTGACCGCTCACATACACGCGGGCTTTGGTAAACCAGCTGCTGCTCGGCAGACCGAAGTTATAACCCAGCGTAGCGTTGTCCAGACGGACGAACGTAGCTTTTTCTACGTGTGTGTTGTCAAAACGGCTGGTTGCTTTCACGTTCGGATCATAGTACTTGGTGTCGATCTTGTTCCAGGTAGTTGCTTGTGGATCGGCATTTTCATAGAACACGCGGTATTCGTTGACCAGGTCATGGCCAAACACGCCGCGCAGCAGGAAGTTCAAATCCCAGTTGCCATACGTAAAGGTGTTATTGAAGCCAAGTTCAAACTTAGGCGTACCGTTACCGAGTAACTGCTGGTCTTTATTGAAAGCTTCTTTGTCAATGGAACCGTCGCCGTTGATGTCTTTATAGACAACTGAACCATCACCGTTTACACTTTCCCGTACGGGTCCCCATAATTGGCCCAGTTGTGCGCCATTGTACAGGATCGTGTAGTTCACGCTGTTTTGACCAGGTGCACCGACGTTGGCGTAAGCAATGGTATCACCTGTTTCACTGAAATCTTCCAGAGTGCCTTTGCTGGTGCTGAACACCAGACCTGGCGACCATTTCAGTTTATCCCCATTCAGGATGTCGTTGGCGTTGATCGCCGCTTCAAAACCGTTCACACGGATAGAGGCTACGTTCGCAAACGTGGTAGCAGCAAAGTTCGGTGGTACTGGTACCGTCAGGGCTACAATCAGACCTTTAGTGACGCGGTTGTAGTAATCTAACGAACCCGTGAACTTGTATTGATTGAAAGCGAAGTCCACACCGGCGTTAAACTCGCCTTTTTCCTCCCATTTCAGATCTGGGTTTGGGTTCTGGGTAGGACCGTAGCTTGGCACGTAGTTACCATTGTAGAAGAATTTCGCACCTTGGTTATACGTCCGGCGATACAGGGAGTTACGATCCGGTTGCGTACCGGTAATACCATAACCTACGCGCAGTTTCAACTGGTTGAAGCTGGTCAGATCAGCAATTTTCACTAAATCTGCACCGGCGCTGACGAATGGGAATACGCCCCATTTGTTGTTCGGACCGAAACGGGTGGATCCTTCGCGGCGCAGACCAGCGGATGCGAAGTATTTATCATCCAGATTCACGGTTGCGCGACCGAAGAAAGCGATCAGGCGATTTTCGTTCTTGTAGCTGGAAATGTTGCTCAGACCACGGCTGTTTTCCAGGAAAGCACCCAGGTTAGCGGCACCGAATTCATTGGAAATGATGTTACCGGCATCTACCCGGAAACCCTGGTTGTTGAACTGCTGGAAGGAATAACCGCCCAACAGTTTGAAGCTGCTTTGTTTGTTGAACTTCAGGGTGTACTCGCCCGTAGCTTCCAGGGTATTCGTCACATTGCTGTTGGTGTTCTGAATACCGGCGCCATTACGACCGGCACCGCGGTACTTGCTTTGTTTGCTGTAAAACTCCGTGTTATCGAAGTTACCACGCTCCTGAGCGACCGTTACGCCGGCGACCAGGCCATCGATGATGGTGAATTCGGCACGTGCCGAACCCAGCAGACGATTGAATTTGCCCGTGTTCGTGTTCTGCTCGATCATAGCGACCGGGTTGAAAAAGTCGAACGAGGCATTTTCCACATACCCGCCGTTAACGTTGGCTGGATCAGTAGACAAAATTTGCGAAGTTGGGTTCTGCACCACGGCATAACGGAAAGCTTCCGGGAAACCCAGTGCACCGTCAGCAGTGGTGATGGCCAGGTTACCGTTGATGTTCAAACGGTTGTTCATGGCTTTCTGGTAGAAGTTCAAACCGCCGTTATAGCGTTTGAAACCCGTGTTACGCAGAATACCGTCCACATCGCGGTAGTTGAAAGATGCGCGGTAACCGCCATTGCCAACACCACCCGACAGGCTCAGGTTATGCACCTGCGAAACGCCGGTTTGCGTAATGGCATCGAACCAGTCGGTATCCGTACCAGCGGCGCCGTCAGCCGGAGTGAAGTCCGTACCGCCGGTGGCGATGAAATCCGTAGAATTCAACACTTTGTACCGGCGGGAGACCTGGTCGACAGCGACAAAAGCGTTGTAATCGACCACGGTACGACCGGCAGAGCCTTTTTTCGTCGTGATCAACACCACACCAGCCGAAGCCCGTGTACCGTAAATAGCGGCAGCCGAACCGTCTTTCAACACGTCGAACGTTTCAATATCGTTCGGGTCGATCAAACCGATGTTTACGCCCGGAATACCGTCAACAACGATCAGTGGACCGGTGTTGGACAGCGAAGACAGACCACGCAGACGAATAGTGAACTCCCCGTTCGGGTCGGAACCCGGACGCGAAACGCTCACCCCGGCGATCTTACCCTGGATCAGTTGCGAAGCGCTGGAAATGTTGCCCTTGTTGAAGTCTTCCTTTTTCAGGGAAGCTACCGCACTGGTCACCTCTTTTGCTTTTACGGTTCCGTAACCGACTACCACCACTTCATCCAGCACGGAGCCGGGTTTCATGGCAACTTCCACCACGTTGGAGGCGGTGAGGTCGACTACCTGCTCTTCGTAACCGGTATAAGCAAAACGCAGTTGCGTGCTGCCTTCCGGTACTTCGACCGAGTAGTTACCGTCGACGTCGGTCACCGCGCCACGCGTGGTGCCGACAACGGTAACGGTTGCACCAATAAGGCCTTCGCTGCTTTCAGCATCGGTCACCTTACCTTTTACGGCGCGTTGGGCCAAGGCAGCATTGCTGAGGAGCAGAAGAACTGCCATCAGGAAGCCACACTTGGTAAATGTGTGCAAAAACTTCATACGAGAATGAGTTTAGTTTAGTGAAAAAAATCTACTTCACTGGGAAGTGAAAGCCTACAATAGGGTTCTCTGGTACTGACGGATTATTCACTGCAACCCGTTCAGAACGAAAGAGGTAAGCAGGATTTAATTTGGTAGGACAGTGGGCGGCGTTAGGCAAATCAGTGTGTGGTCAGCACCCTAAGGCGGGGCTAAGGTAGTAATTCGTCTGTAATACGAACAAAGCCTTTCTTCAAATTTTTTGCATTAGAACGATCTTAGAATTTTATTATGGAATGAAAAATAAGGCCCTCATTCTCACTGATTTAGCCCTGTTTGCCGATTCCGAATATAATTTTTTTTCACCAATGCTTACTTTTGCGCTTCAATCCAAACGAATATGCCCGCTAAAAACCCGGTTTCCCGCCGTTTTCCCGCTGAATGGGAACCCCAAAGTGCCGTCCAACTGACCTTTCCCCATGCCGATTCCGACTGGGGCCCATTGTTGAATACCGTACTTCCCTGTTTTGTAGAAATTGCCGAAACGATCAGCCGTTTCCAACCCGTGCTGATCGTCTGCCACGATCCGGAGGTAATAAAACCGCTGCTGAAGAATGCCCAACCGGCAAACCTTCATTTCGCCATCGCCGACTCCAATGATACCTGGTCGCGCGATCATGGGGCCATCACGGTCGAAGAAGACGGTCGGCCATTACTGCTCGATTTTGTTTTCAACGGCTGGGGACTCAAGTTCGCAGCCAGCAAGGACAACGCCATCACGCGCACCTTATATAATAGTGGTGTGTTTCAGGCGCCGATCCACCATGGCGGCCTGGTGCTCGAAGGCGGCGGCGTAGAAAGCGATGGACAGGGAACGCTGCTCAGCACGACGGAGTGCATGCTCTCGCCCCACCGCAATCCGCATTTAAATAAAGCCCGACTTGAGAAAGAACTTCAACACTTGTTCGGTACCGACCGGTTTTTGTGGCTGGAAAACGGTTACCTCGCCGGCGACGATACGGATTCCCACATCGACACGCTGGCCAGATTTTGCAACCCAACGACCATTACTTACGTACGCTGCCCCGATCCGGCCGACGAACATTTCGAGGCGCTGCGGCTGATGGAAGCGGAATTACAGCGCTTCCGTACCCGCAGCGGCGATCCCTACCAGTTGATCCCGCTGCCCTGGCCCGACGCCTGTTACGATACGGATGGCCAGCGCCTGCCCGCTACCTACGCCAATTTCTTGATTATAAACGGCGCCGTACTGGTACCGACCTATGCCGTACCGCAGGATGCCGAAGCACTCGTCATTCTTCAGAACATATTCCCCGAACGTACCGTTGTGGGTATAGACTGTCGCCCGCTCATTCTCCAGCACGGCTCTTTGCACTGTGTTACGATGCAGTATCCGGCTGGAGTGGTTGGCTGAGAGAGAAATTTTAAGAAGCATGTTGAGTGTTTGTTATATTCACGTAAAGCGCGGGCAAAAGGTTGGGTGACGCTATAAAAAAATTCACCTGACACAACTAACTACCTTAACCCATTCTCATGGCTACATCCATATTGTCGGTCGGTCTCGTGCAGCAATCCAACAGCGGCGATAAACAGGCGAACGTTGAAAAATCACTCCGTGGCATTGCCGAGTGTGCAGCGCAGGGCGCTCAGCTCGTGGTGCTGCAGGAATTGCACTGCGGCATTTACTTCTGTCAGGCCGAGGATACTGGTATGTTCGATCTGGCCGAACCAATTCCTGGCGCAGACACGGCCATTTTCAGCGCCGCCGCCCGGGAACATGGCGTGGTACTGGTGACTTCGCTTTTTGAAAAACGGGCGCCGGGCATTTACCATAACACCGCGGTGGTCTTTGAAAAAGATGGCTCCATCGCCGGAAAATACCGGAAAATGCACATTCCCGATGATCCGGCTTACTACGAAAAATTCTATTTCACGCCCGGCGATCTGGGTTTTCAGCCCATTCAAACCTCGGTGGGTAAACTCGGCGTGCTCGTCTGCTGGGACCAGTGGTACCCGGAAGCGGCGCGCCTGATGGCCCTGGCCGGCGCCGAAATGCTGATCTATCCGACCGCCATCGGCTGGGAAAGCAGTGATGCGGCCGAAGAAAAAAACCGCCAGCATGATGCCTGGTTCACGGTGCAGCGCGGCCACTCCATTGCCAATGGTCTGCCGGTAATCGCCGCCAACCGCACGGGTTATGAGCCGGACTGGTCGGGCGTAACCGGCGGTATTCAGTTCTGGGGGCAGAGTTTCGTGACCGGGCCGCAGGGCGAGGTGCTGTACCTGGGGCCGCCCGACCGCGAAGAAAATGTGGTGGTGCAAATTGACAAACAGCGCACTGAGGATGTACGCCGGATCTGGCCATTCTTCCGCGACCGGCGCATCGATTTTTACGACGGTTTGACCAAACGTTATCTGGATTAATAAAAAAGGCCTTCCGGTTTAGGGAAGGCCTGCATCGGTTGGGATGATATAGTGTTTGTTAAGCGAGTCTTTCGAGATCGCGAATAAGAATACTCTTTCGGTTGAAGTAAATGAGGTTGGATTTGCGCAGATCGTTCATCACCGAGGTGACGGTCTGGCGGCTGGTACCGGTCAGATTCGCAATATCCTGCTGGGTCAGGTGATGCTGCACGAGGGTTTCATAGCCCACGCGGCGGCCTTCTTTGCCGGCTGTATCCACCAGAAACTCGATAATACGTTCCCGGGCGTCTTTCAGCACCAACTTCGCTAAACGGTCTTCGACGCGTTGCAGGCGATTGGTCAGGTGCTGCAGACAAGCGAACACCAGGCGTTGATTCTGCTGCATCAGGCCGTGAAAATCGTGCAGGTTAATAGACAAATAGGAAACGCCGTCATGGAGAGCCTGGGCAAATTCGCTGCGCACGACCTCGCCCGCCAGCGCCAGATCACCGAAAAGGGTCTGTGGCTGCATAATTTCCTTGATGACCTCTCGACCATCATCAGCGAAAGTACCGAGCTTGACCCGGCCGGTCAGCAGCAGGAAAAGGTGGTCGGCCGGCTCATCCGGCATAAACACAAATGCGTATTTGGGCGTACGCCGCAGGGTAGAAATGTTTGCCAACTGCTCCAGCTCCATACTGTTCAGGGAAGCCAGCACCGGCAATTTGCGTAAAACTTCCATTTTATTGAGCGTATCCATAAGCGGTGTAGTTTTTTTTATTAAAAGAATAAGGTGCCAGTACTCAGTTGATTGGGGCTGGAGGGAAATTTCGGGCTTCCCCTCCGGTTAAATGGCAGGCGCTTTGCGCAGTAATCGAGTGTAATCGGTTGGATGACCTCTTTTGAATGATACAAACATACGGGCAGACCTGGCCGGACAAAAGGACAATTTAGACAATTTGTCGCCTCTTTACAATTAGCATATACATTCTCAACTAATTGTATTTCAATGTTTTGTGCTGCCATTTGTTTTAATAAATATACATTTTTTGCTTACGTTTAAAATGATTTTACGGGCTAAAACCGCCAAAAAAACCCGCATACACCGGCTTAGCCCTTACCTTCGATGTTCGTATCAGATATAATCCGCATTGTCTGCCGTTCCTGAACCTGGGCTGCTGCCGTCTTCATTCGTTTGTTTTATTATTTTGAGCGGCTATTTAATATTGTATGAGAAAAATTTCCTTACTCTTTACCTGCCTTTGCTTTTTTACCGGCTGGTCAGCAGGCATGACCCTGCCGACTGGCGAAAAAATCGTCCCGGACAGCAATGGACTTGCCTGTACGAACCCTATTCAGTTGAATGCGGTCACGATTCTGAATACCCAGTGCGGGATCGGGACCGGTGGCATTATTCTGGACGTGCAGGGCGGCCAGGCTAGTTACACGTTTAGCTGGACCCCCAACGTATCGACCAGCAACATCGCTTTTAACCTGTCGGCCGGCACTTATTCCGTACACGTGGTGCGTAATAATCAGCCGGATTGCATGCTGGATACAACCATCATCGTCAATAATTCAAATGGACCGGCGACCCAGGTGGCGAGTATTGAGCCGGCCAGTTGTCTGGCTGCAAACGGCAAGGTGACCCTGACGCCGGGCAACCTGAACTATGCCTGGAGTAACGGCACGACGGGCGCCGTGAATGCAGCCCTGGCGGCCGGGTGTTATTACGTCACCGCTACCCAGCCCGCTACCGGTTGTTTTTCCATCTTTCGGGTCTGCGTTCCGCGTGTCAATCAACTGAATACGGATTTCACCATCCTCAAGCAGGCCAAATGCGGGCGCCCAACGGGTGCCGTACAACTCAACGTGAGCGGCGGATCGGGCAATTACAGTTACAGTCTGGGTAATGGGCCCCTGTTGAGCGGCCTGTTAGCAGGTACTTATACGGACATTATCCAGGACAATACTTCTGCCTGCGCCGATACGGTCATGTTTACCATTAACCCGGTAACGGTTACCGGAACCGTGCAATTGACCCTTTATAATGTGCACTGTGCCGGTTATGATGACGGATATGTCAATTTTAGCGTAACGGCCGGCGCAAATTTCGCGCTGCCATTTACCTTTTTGCTGCTGGACCAGAATGGCAATCAGACGACCCCGGTTTTTCCCGGTAACCTGAGCAGTGGAGCATACACCTTATACATCGTTGACGCAGATAGCTGTGCCATTCCCCCTACGTCCTTTGTAATTACGGAACCGCCACCTTTCACCTTGCAAAAATCCGTACAGCCGGAGACCTGTACGCAGGGCGGACAGATCCTGCTCACACCCGGTGGCGCCAACGGAAAATTTACGGCGGACTGGGCCGATCTGCCCGGTTCGGATAATGGTCTGAACCGCCTGAATCTAAAGGCCGGGCGTTATTCGGCGACCTTTTTCGACAGCCTTTTTTGCCAGTACACGCTGGATACGGTGCTGGTCGCCCATCAATGCGCGCTACCGACAACTTTGTACCGGGTGATCAAAGCCGGCACGGTCGATACGTTTTGCCTGGATTTGCCGGTAGGCGTAGCGCCGGCGAACGCCCATTTCGCGCTGGCGGGTGGTGGTACTACCGGCAGTTCGCCATTCGGCAGCTGGGTATTAAAACCCAACGGTTGCCTGGTATACACCGCCAAAAACACCACCGGCTACGCCCTGGATACCATTTGTGTCAATGAAACCGTAGATTTTCCCGGCCTGAACCAGGGTTTTTGCATTATCGTGAGTATTACCGCTACCGAACCAACCGTGCAGGAGGTTTATTTTTCGCTGCTGCCCAATGCCGCAGCCACGGCCTGCGGGACGCTGCCGAATATTCCACTGCCGACGATTAACTTATTGAATAGCAGCGGTTTGAGCGGTAGCAGCGGTAGTTTCGGTGATTATGACATCGATCCGGTTACGGCCTGTATCACCTTCCAGTCCCTGGGCCAGTCGGGTTACAACGTCGATGACATCGGGGTTGCGGTATGCGGCGGCAGCCCGTACCGCTGTGTGATCATCCACTATGTACCCTCCGTTTTACCGCCGTCGGCCTGTCTGGGTGCAGTTCAATTGCCGACCAACCTGGCCCTGGAAACGGAGAACTGCGCCATCGGGGCGGAAACCTGCATACCCCTTCCTTTTGCGGAAACCAATAATTATATCATCCTGGATAATGGCCAGATTTATCAGGCCGGCCTCTCCCCCTGCGATAATGACACGCTTACAGCCTACCTGATTAATTTAATTCCCCCGACCGGCCCCTATATGCTGGACCAGTGGCTGGTCAACGGCCAGAATATCGGCGGTAGCTTTTCCGACCTGAACGGACTGCTGGCGCTGCTGAACATCCTGGATATCAATGGCGACTGGCATATTTATAATAATACCTACATCGTAGGCGGCAGTCCGGGCGCTACCTACGGAAGCATGAAGATCACCTCGGCAGCCGGCATTACGAAAATCCTCAACGCCGGCATCCAGTATGTGCCGCAGGGTACCGTCATGAATTTTGTAATTGGCGTACACCAGGTAGTCTTTCGAAGCGTACTTTCCGGTTGTGCCGATACGATGACCGTGCAGGTGGTTTGCACCAACTGCCCGCCTGCCCATGTTTATGTACCAGATGCCCTGGGCAATATCCGCTGGACGGTCAGTAACTGTGATTTCGATAGCACTTTTTGCACCAGCATTCCCGCCAACCTGATCAGCAACTATGCGGTCAAAGACAATGGGGTGGTGTTCAATAATTTTACCCCCTGCGGAAGTTTTGCGGGACTGGTTTTAGATACCGGTTATCACCAGCTCACGATTCAACAGCTGGCCGGCAGTTGTGAATATTTGATCAATTTTTACCTCAGTTGTGTAGCCGTTCCACCAGCGCCGGCCGATACCTTGCTGGCGGTGGCGGACAATGCCGTTACGACTAAAATTGCCAACGCAAAAATCGCTATCCTGGCCAATGACTTCTATCAGGGGCCGGTGCAGGTAAAATTACTGGCCACAACCGGCTTCGGCACGTTCAGTTATGAGTCCATCCTGGGTATTCTAACCTATGAACCCGACACGGCCCACTGCGGTCCGGCAACTATTCGTTATCGCCTGACGGACACGTTGGGACGTCAGTCCGAAGCACTGGTGACGGTCATGGTTACCTGCGATAAAGTCATCGTTTTCAATGGTTTATCGCCTAATGGCGATAACCTGAACGATGCCTGGCATATTCCCGGGATCGAGCAGTTCCCAAAAAATGAGGTACAGGTCTTTAACCGCTGGGGAAGCCGGGTACTCTCCCAAAAAGGGTATACGAACGACAATGCCTGGAATGGCGACTGGAACGGGAAAGAACTGCCCGACGGGACGTATTTTTATATTATTGATCTGGGCGATGGATCGGACCGGTTGAGCGGGTATTTGGAAATTGTGCGGTAGGAGTTACAACTCCAGCACCTCGGCCGTCCTCTTCCGCGTCGCCCGGCATAAGTCTGCATCCTGCGAAATAGCCGAGCCGTAGGTCGGGATCAGCGACCGCAGTTTTTCCTGCCAGGCCGGCGTAACTACCCGTTCCGGAAAACACTTTTGCAGCACGTCAAGCATGATACTAACCGACGTGGAAGCACCCGGCGAAGCGCCCAGCAAGGTGGCCAGGGAACCGTCAGCGGCGTAGACCACCTCGGTACCGAATTCCAGGACACCCCCACCCTCTTCGGCGCCCCTTTTAATCACCTGCACGCGTTGGCCGGCTTGCTGTAGCTTCCAGTCTTCCGGGCGGGCCAGCGGAAAATACTCAAGTAAGGCTTCCATACGGTCTTCATCGGATTGAGTGACCTGGCCGATCAAGTATTTCGTCAGGTCCAGGTTGCGCGCACCGGCCGAGATCAGCGGCCAGATGTTATCCCATTTCACCGACAGCGGTAGATCCAGGTAGGAACCATGTTTCAGGAACTTGGTGGAAAACCCCGCAAAAGGACCAAAAAGCAGTGCTTCCTGCCCTTCGATCAACCGAATATCCAGGTGGGGCACCGACATGGGCGGCGAACCCACACTGGCCTTACCGTACACTTTGGCATCGTGCCGGGCAATTAAGTCCGGACGGGTACAGACCAGCCATTGACCGCTGATGGGGAAACCACCGTAGCCCTTACCTTCCGGAATATCTGATTTTTCCAGTAAAGGCAGCGAACCACCGCCAGCGCCAATGAACACAAAAGGCGCGATATAATGGGCATTTTCCCCGGAACTCAGGTCCTTGACGGCCACTTCCCAGTTACCGTTATCCAGTCGCTTCAGGTCGTGGACTTCGTGGTGACAATGCAGCTCCACGGCTTCCTCCGCTTGTAAGTATTTAAATAAACTACGGCTAAGAGTACCGAAATTGACATCCGTTCCAATATCCATACGGGTAGCCGCTACCGCTTGGGATGGATCGCGGCCTTCCATCACTAGTGGAATCCATTCCGTAATTTGTGCCGGATCAGTGGTAAATTGCATATCCTCAAAAAGCGGATGCCGGCGCATGGCTTCCCAGCGTTTGCGCAGGAATGTCGTGTTTTCTTCCCCCCAGACAAAACTCATGTGCGGTGTACGGCGGATCACCAGCTTCGGGTCGGGAATGATGCCCATTTGCACCAGACAGGCCCAGAATTGCTTGCTTACTTCGAAGGAAGACGCGATTTGTACGGCTTTTTTGATCTCGATGCTGCCGTCTTCTTTTTCGGGCGTGTAATTCAGTTCACAAAATGCCGAGTGGCCCGTACCCGCATTATTCCAGGCTTCTGATGATTCGATGGCGACCTCATCCATCCGTTCAAAAATACGAATACTCCAGTCCGGTTGAAGTTGCCGCAGCTGGGCGCCCAGGGTAGCGCTCATAATCCCCGTACCGATTAGGATCACATCGCTGTAGGGTTTGTTGTGGTTATCTGGCATATTTGGTTGGGTGGATTTGGTGGTTTGTTGGTTGAATGGATTTGTCATAAAAAAGCGGGGCCACTGCAAGTTGCAATGGCCCCGATTATATGAACTCGGGCTTGGCCGGTTAACAGATCAATATTCGTCTTCGTTGAAAAAGAAGTCGTCATGACGCGGATAGTCCGGCCAGATGTCTTCTATACTCTCATAGAGTTCCCCATCGTCATCCAGTTCTTCCAGGTTATCGATCACTTCCGGTGGCGAACCGGAGCGGATTCCATAGTCAATTAGTTCATCTTTGGTGGCCGGCCACGGTGCTTCTTCCAGGTGGGAGGCGAGTTCGAGTGTCCAATACATAAGCGTAAGAGTTCGTTTCGTTGAAAGGTTCAGGTGCTAAAGAACAGGTTTCCAGCGGCTTAGTTGCTGCACAACGATGGTTTCAGCAAATAAATTTTTGTGGTTTTTACAAAATCAACATGGCATCGCCGTAGCTGTAAAAGCGGTATTTTTCTTTCACAGCTTCATTGTAGGCTTCCATCGTAAGGTCAAATCCACCGAAAGCCGAAACCATAATGAGCAGGCTGGACTTAGGCAAGTGGAAATTGGTGACCATACTATTAGCAATGCTGAAATCGTAAGGCGGGTAGATAAACTTATTGGTCCAGCCTTCCACCGGTTTCAGAATTTGTTCCGCCGACACAGCCGTTTCAATAGAACGCATGACGGTGGTGCCGATAGCACAAATTTTCTTATGCTGCTGCAGGCTTTTATTGACCGTTTCGGCGGCTTTGGCGTCAATACGGAAGTACTCCGCTTCCATTTTGTGCTTGGACAGGTCTTCCACGTCGATCGTGCGGAAAGTACCCAATCCGATGTGCAGGGTCACTTCAGCGAAAGTAATGCCTTTCAATTCGAGGCGTTTCATCAGTTCCCGGCTGAAGTGCAGACCGGCAGTGGGTGCAGCTACGGCGCCGAGTTCTTTAGCGTAAATGGTCTGGTAACGTTCCCGATCCACGGCTTCCGGCTCCCGGTCAATATACTTAGGCAGCGGCGTGTTACCGAGTTTAAGCAGTTCGTTTTGAAAATCGTCGTCGGTCCCTTCGAAGAGAAAGCGGATGGTCCGGCCACGGGAAGTGGTATTATCCACCACTTCAGCGACCAGGGCGTCATTGCCTTGTTCGTCTTCAAAATAAAGTTTGTTGCCAACGCGGATTTTACGGGCCGGATCAACCAGCACATCCCACAGGCGGGCGTCGTGGTTGAGTTCGCGTAGCAAAAACACTTCGATCTTCGCTCCGGTTTTCTCTTTCTGGCCGAATAAACGCGCCGGGAAAACCTTGGTATTATTGAAGATCATTGCATCTCCCTCGCCAAAATAGCCCAGGATATCCTTGAAAACTTTGTGTTCGATCTTGCCGGTCGAACGGTGAACCACCATCAGGCGGCTTTGATCACGTTCTTCGCTGGGATATTGAGCGATGAGTTCTTTGGGCAAATTAAAATTAAACTGAGAAAGTTTGGTGCGCATATTTCAAGGAAAGAAGACCTGCCGGGTGAATGATTAAGGCAGGTCGTCGGGTTTTAAATCATCGTGGTTGGGACCGTTAAACGTCTGTAAATGAACCAAAATGGGTTACAGTAGTTTAGAACCCAACTTAATATTGCAATTGCAGCCATTTTCGAGGAGAAGGCCCTCAAAAATGGCTGCAAAAATAGACTTTATTAGCAAACGAAAGAAGGTTCCGTTTTTTTTGTCAAGTTCCCTTCCCGATTCTTTGATGAGTGGAAGATTTTTCGAGCAAAAACATGGGTCCAATTGCCTGCTGCTCAGGCTTACGCCAATGCCATTCCGCCTTTCTGGGAAGCTTTTTTCCGCTCGAAGTCTTTGAGATAGACTTTACGCAGGCGGATGCTTTTCGGCGTTACTTCCACGTATTCGTCTTCCTGAATGTACTCGAGGGCTTCTTCCAGGCTGAAGTTGCGCGGTGGTGGCAAAGATGATTTATCATCGGAACCGGAAGCCCGGTGGTTGGTGAGTTTCTTCATCTTGGTGACGTTGATCACCAGGTCACCGACCCGGTTATTCTCGCCAATTACCTGTCCTTCATAAATTTCTTCCCCGGGTTCCACGAAGAATACACCGCGGTCCTGCAGGTTGTCCAGCGAGTATGCGATGGCTTTACCGGTTTCCATTACGATCAGCGAACCGACCTGGCGACCGGCGATATCACCTTTCCAGGGTTCGTAGCCGATCAGGCGGTGGGTCATGACGGCCTCGCCCTGCGTAGCGGTCAGGATGTTGCTGCGCAGACCGATAATACCGCGGGATGGCACGTCGAATTTCAGCAGGAAGCGATCATTTTTCGGTTCCATGCTTTTCATCACGCCTTTCCGGCGGGTCACGAATTCAATACATTTACCGCTGGTTTCTTCCGGTACGTCGATGGTCAGTTCCTCCACCGGCTCGCATTTCTGGCCGTCGATCATTTTTATCAACACCTGTGGTTGACCGATCTGCAGTTCATAGCCTTCGCGGCGCATCGTTTCGATGAGGATGGCGAGGTGCAATACACCACGGCCGAACACCAGGAAGGAGTCGGCAGAACCGGTTTCCTGCATCCGCATGGCCAGGTTCTTCTCGAGTTCTTTTTCCAGACGTTCGCGCAGGTGGCGGCTGGTCACGAACTTGCCCTCCTGTCCGAAGAACGGCGAGTCATTGATCGTGAAGAGCATGCTCATCGTCGGTTCGTCGATAGAAATGGTTTGCAGCGCTTCCGGCTTGTCGTAGTCGGCAATGGTATCGCCGATTTCAAAACCTTCCACACCGACCACGGCGCAAATATCACCGGCGTCTACTGAAGGCACCTCTTTCTTACCCAGCCCTTCAAAAACGAAGAGTTTGGAAATACGGTGTTTTTGAATCACCCCGTCCTTTTTACAGAGGGAAACTTGTTGTCCTGCCGTCAGGGTACCCCGGGTGAGGCGACCGACGGCAATACGGCCAATATAGTTCGAGTAATCGAGCGAAGTCACCAGCATTTGCGGCGTGCCCTGCAGTGCTTCCGGTTCCGGTACGTATTTGATAATATCGTCCAGCAGCGTAGTCAGGTTGTCGGTCGGGTTTTTCCAGTCATGCCCCATCCAGCCCTGTTTGGCGGAACCGAAGATCACCGGGAAATCCAGCTGGTCTTCATTGGCATCCAGTGCGAACATCAGGTCAAAAACCTGTTCGTGCGCCCAGTCCGGGTTGCAGTTCGGTTTATCGACTTTATTGATGACCACAATGGCTTTTTTGCCCATTTCCAGGGCTTTTTGCAACACGAAACGGGTTTGCGGCATGGGACCCTCGAAGGCATCCACCAGCAGCAGTACGCCGTCGGCCATGTTGAGTACGCGCTCCACTTCACCACCAAAGTCCGAGTGACCGGGGGTGTCGATGACATTGATCTTATATCCTTTGTACGTAATGCTTACGTTTTTAGCCAGGATCGTAATGCCGCGCTCGCGCTCCAGGTCGTTGTTGTCGAGGATCAAATCACCCGAGACCTCGTGGTCTTTGAAGAGCTTGGAAGCATGGATGAGTTTATCAACGAGGGTCGTCTTACCGTGGTCGACGTGGGCAATAATGGCAATATTGCGGATGTTTTGCATAGAAAAATGATGTCGGTATTCGGGAGCCGGGGCTGAGATAAAATGATGAAAAAAAAGTTTCGCGGCACAGACCAATTTCCCCAAAAAACGAAGCCATCGCCCAGCGAACCGCAAAGGTAAGTTTTTCTAAAAAGCTAGAGAAGAGAAAACCAAGTGTAAATTGTTAATAAAACAAAAATTGTCATTAAACATTCCGTAAAGGCCTGAAAAATCGTGGTAAAACAGAATTTTATTTTACAAAATACCCCTTATATTTGTGCAACTTGATTGTCAAGCCGCCCGGCAGTTCGGTTGTAAGAACTTTTCCCTGCATGATGAAAACACCAATTGAAAGCGCACATTTGCTCCTGACGGCTGCCGGGCCTTATTTAAGCGATCCCATGCCACCATCTACAGGCAATACCTGGCCGGTAATGAAAGACGCCTGAACGGACAACAAAAACAGTGCCGCGTGGGCCATATCTTCTACTGTGCCGATCCGTTTCAACGGGTGCCTTTGCGCTGAATTCAACCTTTTTTCTTCCGTATTTAACAACTGAGCCGCCAGTGGCGTATCCGTCAGCGAAGGCGCTATGGCATTGATACGCACGGTGGGCGCCCATTCGGCAGCCAGTGCCCGCACCAGCCCTTCCACAGCGCCTTTGGCCGCAGCTATGCCCGCATGAAAACTCATGCCCGTCTGCACGGCCACCGTACTGAACAGTACGACGCTGCCCGCGTCACTTTTTTTCAAACGCGGAAAAACCTGCTGCATGACTTGAAACGCTCCCACTACATTGATCTCCAACTCCTTACGCAGATCGTTGGGACTGATGCGAAGAAATGGTTTGAGGTTGATGCTGCCCGGACAATAGACGAGTCCATCTACCACCTCCGGTAAATTTTCCAGCTGCGCTTCGGGTTGTAAGACGTCGAAGGCTGACCAGTTGATCTCCTCCATTTCGGCAGGCAGCGGGTGACGGCTGTAAGCCCAGATATTTTCGCCTTGTGCCTGTAACTGCCGGGCTATTTCCAGACCAATGCCGCTGGAGGCGCCGACGATAACGTAGTTCTTCTTCATTCCGGTGCTTTTACTTTTCGCTGAAAAACAGCCTGCGGGTAACACACTTTAACCTTATTGGTTTAGTTCGGTCCGATTGTCTGAACCGAACAGGTGCCAGTTTGCTGCGCTTGCCGTTCCTTTGCGGCTGAATACGACCACTATGCAAAAAATAGATATGCACACCCACCTCCTGCCCGAACGGTTGCCCCGTTTTGCGGAAAAGTTTGGCTATGGGGATTTTATCCATCTCGAACACGAACGCGCCGGTTTTGCCCGGATGATGAAAGGCGGGGTGTTTTTTCGGGAAATCGAACAAAACTGCTGGGATCCGCAACTGCGTATCAGCGAATACGCCCGGTATCAAACGCCGGTGCAGGTGGTTTGCACAGTGCCGGTCATGTTCTCTTACTGGGCCAAACCGGCGGACGGACTGGAACTATCCCGTTTTTTGAATGACCACCTAGCCGGCGTGGTCGACGATTTTCCGGAGCATTATCTGGCCCTGGGCACGGTGCCCATGCAGGATACTGAACTGGCGATCAAGGAGTTGGAACGTATTAAGGAACTGGGTTTTCCCGGCATTCAGATCGGCTCGAACGTGAATCAGCTGAATCTGCATGAGCCGCAGTTCTTCCCGATTTTTGAAGCCTGCGCCGCCCTCGACCTGGCGGTGCTGATCCATCCCTGGGAAATGATGGGCGAGGCGGAAATGAAAAAATACTGGCTGCCCTGGTTGGTCGGGATGCCCGCCGAGACCAGCCGTGCAGCCTGCTCCCTGATCTTTGGCGGCGTGCTGGAGCGACTGCCCAAGCTGCGGTTTTGTTTTGCCCATGCCGGCGGCTCCTTTATTCCCACCATCGGACGCATTCAGCATGGTTTCGATTGTCGCCCCGATCTGGTGGCGATAGATAACCCGGTGCCGCCCCGCGAGTATCTGGGTCGCTTCTGGGTGGATTCCGCTACCCATGACCCGGCGCTGCTGCGGTATATTCTGGAAGTGATCGGCGATGAAAAGGTGTGCCTGGGGACGGATTACCCCTTTCCGCTGGGCGATTTACAGGTGGGAAAATTTATTGAGCAGATGCAGTTGCCCAGGGCAACGGTAGAACGTATATTTTTCAGGAACACCCTGAAGTGGTTGTATGGGTGAAAATAAACTAATGGGTAAGCCAAAAAAAGAATCATCCCGAATTTTATGATGCATACATAGCCGGATGGTAACGCGGATTTTACGGAAACTACGGATTTTCACGGATTTAAAAATCCGTTTTTATCCGCCAAATCCGTTACATCCGCGTTACCATCCTGCTACGTGTGCGTAATCACCTGTTAGCCGTGCTAATTTCATTCAACGCTAAGCCTGGCAGAAGAAATCATCTAAAATCCGGGATGACTCCTGTTTAATGGTATAAGCAAACGGCTGTTTAATTAAAATTTCCGGACGATACCCAGACTCACTGCACTGGAGCCGGCTGCCCGCACGCCAAAGCGGTCGTTCTCAGAAAAGTCTCCAACGTTGAGGTTGACGCTCAGACTGGGTATGGTTTCCAGATTAATGGCCCAGAATTCGCTGAAGCTATGTTGAAGTCCAAATACATAGCCAAACCGCAGGCTGGCATTTACCCGATTGTCCTCCACATCGCCAGCCAGTATACCTAAACCCAGTCCAAACTCCGGACCACGGTAAAATTCCAGCTTACGATCCAGGGTTTTACGTTTTTCGCGGCCAATGGACAGACCGGCAGAAAAATTAAATATGGTGTTCTCATTTTCGGTTTCCAAACCTAAGTTGCCAAAAGTAGCACGAATACGCCGATAAACATTTTCGGATTTTTGTTTGCGGTACAGGACATTAAAACTGTTGGAGCCGTTAAAATCCAAGCCACTGACCAGAATACCGATTTCGTGTTTTTTGCCCGTTTCCTGAGCATGCAGGCTGGAATAAGAAACTGCGCATAAGGCGACAGTAAACGCAATTATTTTAATACGCATAGGAAGAAAGTTTTAGTTCGCGGTAAGAACGGGCGTACCAATCATTTTCGCTGCGTGCTTAGTAAAACAATAACGGGAAGGTTAAAATTTACTTAACAATTAGAAAACAAGGCCTTTTATGAAGACTAAAAACGGCATTTTCATAGCTGTTTTATCAGCCTGTTAATAGCTATTCGCCGATCATCCTGATCCAGCATTTCCAAAAAATACAGGCCGGCCCGCAGACCACTGAGCGACAAACTGGAGGATGTTTCCAGATCGGTTTGCTCCAAAACTAGCTGGCCCTGGCTGTTGAAAAGCCGCAGGTGAAGCGGGCCTTCGTCATGGGTTTGCCACTGGTAATAAAGCGTTTCCCGGGCCGGATTGGGCCAAAAGGTAAATGCGCCCTGTTCGCCCGTCACCACAGCTACCGTCGGAGAAATATCGATCTGACCGTTCGTACCGCGGGCAGCTAAACGATAGTAATTGGTCCCGGTTGCAGGTCGTACGTCCAGATAATTATAGTATTTATCTTCATGCGTGTTGCCTGAAGCGTCTATAGTGGCCAAAGGAATCCACTGCAAGCCATCCCGGCTTCTTTCGAGTAAAAAATCCCGGAGTTCCTGTTCCTGGGCGGTTTCCCACTCCAGAAGCACTTTTTCCTCCTCCGGACGGGCCTGGAAATAACTTAGTTCCAGGGGTAAACCACCCAGGTGAAAAGTAATTTTCGTGGGGACGGACTGATTGGCAATAATGTTTGCCAGGTCACAGGCCGTTGGGTCCGTGGTGTTAAAAGTGGAACTAATATAGCGGCCGGGATGAGGGTTCGGTTGCAGACATTGCTCCTCCGCATTGATCGTGCAGGGATCGGGGGTTTCCAGGCCGACATCATATAATTCGGATCGCATATAAAATTCCAGGACGTAGTCGCCATTGGAAAGCCCCTGTAATACATCAACAGACTGCGTAACCGACCAGTTGTTGCTTTGAGAAAGGGTGTAACAGGTAGTTGGATTCAGAGAAGACAGTGGCTGCAAGCTCAGACTGGACCAGGCCGGCGCCGAACCGGAAGCCAGGTATACCCGATAGTAGAGCCTCGTGCTCAGTACCCTGTCCAAATACGCGGAACGCAGAAAAGACTGGGCGCCGGTAATGATAAAAGAACTAACTGTACCCTGGTCATTCATGGCGCCATTGGGAATATTGATAAAAAACCCACCCATTGACATGGCCCCGGGGCCAAAAAGTACGGCCTGGTTCAATCCATTAATGGTAACAGCAAGTTGATTAGCATCGCCGCCGATATAGTTATTATCAAAACCATCGGCGGCACGGGCTGGATGAAGATGCAATAGGAGCAGTAAGCCCAGCAAACAGGCGTAGCGTAGCGTAGCGTTCATCGGTAAACAGTTTAGCGGAATTTAGGCCTTAAGCCCAGTATCTTAAAAAAGTCATGCCGCCCAAGATGCTGGCATACAAAGACTAAACTACACCTTTCAGGCCACTTTCCTGGTCTACAGGCGAACGAAATTTCAAAAAGCCGGTTGAACGGAGTGGTCAGCTTTTCATTTTTTTGCACCTTACGCCTCCATTTTCCGGATTTCATCCTTTATTAATAAAACCATCCGATGTTTTCAACCCTGCGTTCTCCCTTACCGCTTTCCACTGACTGGGCAGCCTTGATCCTGCGCCTCACCTTTGGCGGCGTAATGGCCTTCACCCATGGCTGGTCCAAGTTCCTGTCTTACCCGACCGATGCCGCCAACTGGGCAGATCCGATCGGACTGGGTGCTCCGGCCTCGCTGACGCTGGCTATAATTGGCGAATTAGTTTGTGGAATCCTGATTGCCCTGGGTTTGTTTACCCGTTTCGCGGTCATTCCGGCCGCTATTACCATGGCGGTAGCGGTATTGTTCATCCATTGGAACGATCCTTTTTCCGATAAAGAGCACGCACTGCTTTATCTGCTGGCTTATGCGGCTATTTATTGGCTGGGCAGCGGCCGTTATTCGCTGGATGCCGTGCTGGCCCGTCCGAAAGGCTCGACAGTGTAAGGTGTTTTGCCTTACTTCTTAAAAAGAACCGGCGCCTGTTTACCTGCCACGATCGTGTAAGCGCCCGCAGGCAGGTTGGTTACGTCGAGCGACCAGTCGGCCGTTTTGGAGGAAAATTTCTGGTCCAGTACGAGCTTACCGGCGGCATTGAAGACTTGCACGGTCAGGTTTTTTACCGGCATTTCATCGGCTACCAGCCAGATGCGCCGGGCGCTGACGATGACTTTTACTTCCGGAAGATGGGTGGCTGCCGTTACAGTAGCAGGCGCTATGGTGGAGAACAACGCGCAAAAAAGCGCGACGATGCAGGAGAATTTCATGTTGATGAATTTAGATATAACCACTTTGGTGAAAGAACACGGCATAAAGTGAAAAGACAAGTACCCCATACAGAAAGTTGCTTGCCGTTCAATGGAAAATTTGACCGCCGCTTGCCCCGGTTTTTTTCGGACATTTGGCAAAATTTCCACCTGCGTATGAAACCATTTTGCCTGTTGCTGCTGCTGACTTATGCCTTGCATTTAGTGGGACAAACCCCCGCAGCTGATTCTGCCTTTATCCGCAACAACTTCACCAAACGCGAAGTGATGATCCCCATGCGGGACGGAGTGAAACTGTTCACCAGCATCTATACGCCTAAGGATCAATCGAAGTCCTACCCGATATTGATGAAGCGCACCCCGTATTCCTGCTCGCCTTATGGGGAAAAAGCCTTCGTGAAGACCTATCAGAACATGCAGCTGGCACGGTCCGGATACATTTGGGTGTTCCAGGACGTGCGCGGCAAGTACATGAGCGAAGGAGAATTTGTCGACGTGCGCCCTTTCAATCCGCAGAAAAAATCGAATCAGGACTTTGACGAAGCCAGCGACACCTATGATACGGTGGACTGGCTGACGAAAAATGCGGCGGCGAACAACGGCCGCGTGGGGGTGTACGGTATTTCCTACCCCGGATTTTACGCCACCATGGCCGCCCTGGCGGGGCATCCGGCGATCAAGGCAGTCAGCCCGCAGGCGCCGGTAACGGACTGGTTTTTGGGCGACGATTTCCACCATAATGGCGCGTTCATGCTGATGGATGCTTTCTCTTTTTATTCGGGTTTTGGCAAACCACGCCCGAAACCGACGACGGAGGGCTCACCAGGTTTCAGCGACTGGCAAACCCCGGATAATTACGATTTCTTTTTACGGGCCGGCGCTTTATCCAACTTCAGCGAGCGGTTGGGCATGAAAAACATACCGTTTTGGAACGACCTGATGGCCCACCCCGACTACGACGACTGGTGGAAAGCCCGTAACCCAAGACCCCATCTGAAAGGTCTGCAACCGGCCATGCTTACCGTGGGCGGCCTGTTCGATGCCGAAGATTGTTTCGGCGCCTGGCGGACCTACGAAGCGGCAGAACTTTTGAACCCGCCGACCCTCTCCAACCGCATTGTGATGGGCCCCTGGGTGCATGGCGGCTGGGCCCGCATGAGCGGCGACCGGCTGGGCAACGTGGTATTTGGCCAGAAAACGAGTGACTATTATCAGAAAGAGGTGGAAATGCCTTTTTTTGAATTTTACCTGAAAGATAAAGGCACCATGGACCTGGCCGAAGCGCTGATTTTTGAGACGGGCTCGAATAAATGGACCCGTTACCCGGCCTGGCCACCCAAAGACGCCAAACCGACCAAGTATTTTTTCCAGGCCGGCGGCGGACTCAGCACGACGCGACCCGCCGGGATCAGCGATAACTCGACCCCGGAACAGCTCTACGACGAGTACGTGAGCGACCCGAACAAACCGGTGCCGTATACCGAAGATGTTCATCTGCAACGCACCCGCGAATACATGACCGACGACCAGCGCTTTGCCGCCCGGCGCCCGGATGTCGTGGTGTATCAAACCCCCGTGCTGACGGCGCCGCTAACCGTGACCGGCACCGTGATGGCCGACCTGTGGGTGAGCATCAGCACCTCCGATGCCGACTTTGTGGTCAAACTGATCGACGTGTTTCCGGACACCCTGACCGGGCAGGAAAACGGCGTTCCGCTGGGCGGTTATCAGATGCTGGTGCGCGGCGAGATCATGCGCGGCCGCTACCGCAACGGTTTTTCCAGGCCCGAAGCGTTTGCCCTGAATACCATTTCGAACGTGCATTTCAATCTGCCGGACGTAGCCCACACCTTTTTGCCGGGCCACCGCCTGATGGTGCAGGTACAAAGCAGCTGGTTTCCGCTGGCCGACCGCAACCCGCAGCAGTTCATCAATATTTACACAGCGAAAGACGCCGATTTCATAAAATCGACGGTGCATATTAATCACATGGATTTTGGTGCTTCCGGTATTATCTTGCCGGTGCGTTGAAAAGGTTATTCCCTGGTTTACCGGTTATTTTTGTTTTAACACACCCGCCATGCGAAAACTTTTTTACGGCCTTGCCACCCTGGCTTTACTGCCCCTGATCTACTACGCTACCGGGCTCTCGCGTTTGAGCCGTCCGGTAAAATATGTCGCTTACCTGGGTTTTAACTACCTGGATGTAGCTAAAGACAGTGCGAATTCCTATAACGATTCGCTGCATATTGTAGCGCTGCAGCACTACCTCGACCGCATTAATGACGGGGAAAGCGCGAAATTATCCCGCGTTAAATTTCAGCTCAAAACCTTCCAGTGCAACTTCCGGGAAGATACCATCCGGCAGTTGTATCGCAGCATCGTGGCCGATACCAACATTGTGCTGGTGATGGACAACACCTGGGGCCGCTACATTAAACTGGCCGACAGCATCATCCGCACGACGGGTATGCCGGTGATCTCGCTGAGTGCGGACCAAAACAAGCGGGATTTTGGGGAAAATGCCGTGTTCCTGGCGCCCAGCGACCCGCAGCCGAACTTTCTGGTGCAGTTTACCAACAGCGTGCTGAAGGCTAAACACGTCGGTTTTGTGACCGAATGCGACTATTTGCTGCATGACCGGTTTATTGAAAGTCTGCAAGCAAACCAGTTCGAGTACGACCTGGTCTGTCTGTGGCAACGCAGTTATATCCGCAACCGGGAAGTGCCCAGCGATTCGGTGGCTTCCATGCGCCGAAGTCTACGCAAACTGCTCGGGCAGGCCGAACCCTCGGTCATTTTGCTCAATACCCACGCCGGTTACGGGGATTCTATCATGCGGTTTCTGGAAAAAGAAAAGTTCATGTCCCCCAAAACATTCGTGGGCATTCAAACCAGCATGACCGATCAGGAACTGGAAAAACTTTCCCTGAACACGGGCCATACTTTTATCCGCTACGTGAGTGGGGAAGAGGCCCTACCCGAAGAAGTTTATTTTGATAAAAAGGCCGTCAAAGCCCGCTATCCCAACGCTTTTTTCCGGTCGGATTATGAGCAGGCGGGCCAGGCGGAAAAAGCGCAGCAACGCAAGCGGGAAAAACAGGCGGACAACACTTTGCGGCGCTGTTATGACGCGATGAACATTTTTGAATCCGCATTACATGTCGGCGCAAGTAGCCGCGGGCAGATGAGTAACTATTTCAAAAACTATTTGAAATACCATAAAATAACGATTTACAACGAGTTATACGCTTTTAACGAGGATCTCATTTTAGAGCAGGACCCCCGCTTTGAAGAAATAAGCAAGGGGACGATCCGTAGTTGCGCCATACAGATCAATGCCGACGGAGAACCGGTGCCCGACCTGCGCGTGGGCATCGACATTGTGGACATCAATGACGTGAACGTGCGCGAAAACACCTTCGACTGCAACCTGTTGTACTGGGTGATCGCCGACTCGCAATACATTGATAAAGAAGGGTATATTGACTTTGCGAACATCAGTTCGGAAGAAGCCAACCGCTACCTCATTGCCGAAGAACATACGGACAAGTACACGGTGCGAATTCACCGGATCAGCGGAAAATTTCTGGGCCATTTTAAATCGTTCGACTTTCCTTTCGATCAGCATGAACTGATCATTCCCATTTCGGCGCTCACCTCCAGCAATAAGATCAAGATCAGTTTCGACTACAGCCGGCTACAGATCCGGGATAAGATCAAGGAGTTTGAAATGAACGACTGGGATTCGGAAGAGTATTACGTAACCCTCGACAACCAGATCACGAACGCGCTCGGGTCGCCCAACAAGGTCACTTTCGACCCCGACGACAAAGGAAAGTACCTGGAAAAATACAAGACCCTGAACATACATCTGCGGGTGAGCCGGCAGCCCTGGGGCGCTATTATCCTGATTGTGCTGCCTTTTCTCATGTTCAGCGCGCTGCCGATTTTCATGCTGTTTTTCCATAAGGCGAGTTATGAAGAAGTCGGCGAGCTCATTATTACCTCTTTCCTGGCTACCGTCGCCTACTCTATCAATCTGGTCCAGATATCGCCGGCTACGGATTCGATGAACCTGGCCTATATTTTCCTGATGCTGACCCTGGGGATCAACTTTTTCTGCTTTTTATACGTCACCTATATTGCCCGGCAACGCAGCAATATACCTGAAGCGGGCGAGGCAGTCGTCAAAACCAGGTCAGGCCTGTACCGTTTATGGTTACCCTACCTGCTGCTGGTCTTTTTGCTGATGCTTTTTTACTTTATATTTCAACACTAAACCCCGCGCGACAGCTGAATTTCCGTGAAATTTGTCGGGTTGGTCATTCGTTTAACAGGCGTTCACGTTGGTCGATATAAGGAATTGAAATGGTCCGGAAACCTGACTTTTATCAAAACTAGTTAGGACTCGTTCCACCCAAAAACCGGAATTTAGCCCCCTCACCTGTTCAACCACTTTATCATGAAAAATTCGCTGCGTTTCTGCTTTGGCATGTTTCTGCTGACGGCCCTTCCCGGCCTCGCCCATGCCCTCGATATCGGTGTTTCGTACGTCGTATATGCAACGCCCGACAAACCATACGTGGAAATCAACCTCGAAGTATCGGCCGGCACGGTCATGTACCGCCACGTCGACAGCACCCACCTGCAGGCCGGCGTGGAAGTACTGATGCTCCTGAAGAAAGGCGATCAGGTGACGGCTTTTCAAAAATACATCCTCAGTAGTCCGGTTGTCCGGTATCCGCAGGCCTTGCTGGACGTTAAAAGGTTTGAACTACCCGCCGGCGACTATGTGCTGGAGGTGCAGGTGGTGGACACCAATGACTCGTTGAATGCCCGCACCGTGACCCGGAACTTTCAGGTCGCTATTCCGCCCACCATTTACCTGACGGAACTGCAATTACTGGGCGGCTACAAACCTGACAAATCGGACAATATTTTTACCAAAAACGGCTATTTCATGGAGCCGCTACCCTTTGGGTTTTATGACCGCATAGCGACCAACCTGGCCTTTTACGCCGAGGTTTATCATGCTGATAAATCCCTCAGCGACTCGACTTACCTGGTGCGGTATTTTCTGGAACAGGAAAAAGGGAATGGCATTAAAACCATGATTTCTGCGGGTAGCCAGCGCAAAAAAACCGGTCCGATCGCGGCCATTCTGGTGCAAATGGACATTCGTAAAGTCGAAAGCGGGAACTACGCCCTGACGGTGGAGTTACGCAGTAAAACCAATGTGCTGCTGGCCAGCCGTACCCTGCCCTTCCAGCGCAGTAATCCGCTTTACCAGATCAATGAAAATGAGATCACGGACGACCTGGTGGCCCAGCAATTTGTACAGCCTTTAAATGAAAAAACGCTGCGGTACGCCCTGCAGGCCGTAGGGGTACTGGCCAAAGGCGACGATTCCCAAACCTTGAAAAATATCCTTTCCGGCGGTGACCTGAAACAAATGCGTTTTTACCTGTTCCGCCATTTTGCCCGCGAAGACCCCAATAACCCCGAGGAGGCTTATAACCGCTATATGCAGGCGGCGGTGGCGGCCGATAATAAATTCAAGAGCGGTTTCCGGTACGGTTTCGAGACCGAGCGCGGCCGTACTTTTATGCGTTTTGGCCGCCCGGATGATATGATCCACATCGAGGATGATCCTTCCGCCCCACCCTATGAGATCTGGATTTACAATAGTTTTCCTAAGACCAACCAAAGCACCGTGAAGTTCCTGTTCTATAATCCTTCGCTGGCCGGTGAAGATTTCATCCTGCTGCATTCCACCGCCCGTGGCGAAATTAATAATCCACGCTGGGAACGGGTGCTTTACGCTAAAAACGCCGGCGAACAGTATGAAGGCGATAATGCCCAGGATGCGACGACCATGAAAGCGAACGTGAACCGTCATGCACGGCAGTATTTTGAAGATTTGTAGGGGCAACGCTTGCCGTTGCCCA
>JANPIN010000037.1:0-20458 GCA_031425035.1 Saprospirales bacterium
GACGGGATCGCCATCGGCACTGAACAAATAGTCCGTCAAAACAATCGGTTCGAAGGGAATACTCTGGAGCGTGGTATCGGCCAGGATCTGTTCCAGGGCGGGCGGAAAATCGGCATTCGGATTAAGATCGATCCAGAAGGGAAATTCGGGAGTGCCGACGCTTTTATTATGGATGAAAACAGTTTCTTCGAAGGTTCCGTATACGGCATCATCCGGCTGATAATAAGCCTTGAAATGGACGGTTTCCCCGGCGTAAGTATTGGAATAAATGGTCAAAAAGAAATACGTGTTTCCACCGATCACGACCGGCATAGCCACCCCGCGCAACTCATTGCCCACAAAAGCGCCGACCATGTTGCCGCCGGCATTACTCGGTACGCCTACATTGCTCAGGCGGATGACCGCGTTCATATTGAACTCATAGTCATCAGGGTTAATGGACCAGGCGGGTGGGGGACTGGTCGGGACAGGGTGGTTTTCGGCGGCAATTGCCGGTTGCGCGAACGGCCAGAAAATAAGCAGCAGGAAGATGGGGAGGCAGGGCTGGGCATGCCGTATGGTGCGGTAAAAACAGGTCATGGTTGGTGAATTTTGATGATAATCATCCTTATTCTGCTGGAGGCAGGCGGGTAAAACAGGTACCGTTTCACCCGCCCGTTTCCAGCGCATCTGCTTATTGCATAATGACTTTTCTAACTACGCTGCCGGTTTCGGTTTGCAGACGCACGAAATAAACCCCGGTGGGCAAAGGCGCCCCGGTACTGGTCTGGCCTTTCCAGCTCAGGGTGTTCAAGCCTTCCCGGGCTTCCATGCGCAGACTGGAGACCGTTTCGCCGCCGGTATTCGTGACGAGGAGTCGCACGTCCTGCGACTTGGGTAAGGCGAAGCGAAGCATGGTTTCGGTGTGGAAAGGGTTGGGTTGCACCTCGAAAGACTGCGTGAAAACCAACTCCCGGGTTCCCGAAGTGGGGAGCGTGAAGGGTACCGGTGCTTCCACACTGCCCTGATGCAGATCCGGGGAGAAATACATCAGTTCGCTTAGGTTCTGGACCGCACCCGTGCCGCTATCGAACAGCTTGTAATGCAGTTGTTCGCCACTCGCATTGGCATATACGGTCAGGAAGAACAGGTAGGCTTGCAGGGGCTCGATGTAGATAGCCGTAGCTGAACCGCGGCTATCATTGCCGGCGAAAGCGCCGAGTTCCATCGTGGCCGTAGTCGCATTTACCCCATCGGTTTTCAGCATACCGATCAGCGTCATGCTGTATTCATACTGGGTTGCGTCTACCGTCCAGAAGTTTGCGACCGGCGGCCGGGCATCCCGCAGTACGCGTGCCGTCGGACTAAGGTGCTGCTGCGCCAAACTCGCATTACTGCCGTTGTAGTTGCTCGAAGGGGGCGGATAGACCAGCGTGCCCGGAGCGGATAATTTGAGCTGGTAACCATTTGGCGGCTGCATGTATTTCAAATTACCTATCCAGCCGTAAGGCGCAATATACTGGGCAAATGAAACCTGGCTCTTGATCAGGTCGCCGGATTGCGCCGGCAGGGAAGACAGGGCTGCATTGACCGGCAGGGAATAATTCGGCACATAGCCGATCCAGTTCCAGCCGGCCGAGACCGGTATTGGCGTAGTAGCCGGATCGAGTACAGTACCGGTCATCTGCAGGGTATCCGGCTGATTGGCGCGGTAAATATACATGGAGGTGTTGCCCAGGGTGCTCAGCGAACCCAGCCAGCCGCCGCCGTTGTAGTAAACGGAGAAGGCATTCTGGCCCTTCATCAGATCATTCTGCGGATGCTGTAGCGAGGCCAGCACAGAATCGATCTCCGGATGCGGGAAAGCCAGGTTGAACGACATCCAGTTCCAGCCGAAGCCCAGCGGCAGTTCCCGTAAAACGGTATTGTTGGTATGGATTACCTGCGGAACGGATGGATCGCCGATCACGTCGTCGGGCTGGAAGAGGAAGTAGTCTTCCACCACCGCATAGCGCAGGCAGGCGGAGGCATCCCAGATTTCCAGGCGCAGGGGCAACAGTACATGGTTCGGATTCCCGTAAATCGTGAGGTAAGCCAGATAGTTATTGACCTCAGGTACATATTGAACATGCGCGCGTCCACAGATCGTATCGCCGATATAGGCGACTACCATGTCCTCCACGTCGGTAGAAGTTTCGCCCTGAATATTCAGTTCCAGCACCATATTCTCGGTGTTCTCGAACAAATTGGCGTTCAGATTCCAGTTCGGTGGCCGGCAGACAACACGGACGCCCAGGGGTAGTCCTTCATCGCCACCCATAAAAAATGGGTTTTGGCCGGTAACGGTATGCAGGATGATCGAGTCGGACCATAGTCCGAAGGCCAGTGTAGAATCGGCCGTGAAACTGATTGGCCGGATCTCATTGGGCGCCAGGGTGCCCTGATTGGGTACCACATGTATCCAGTTCGGCACGCCGGTGATCGTAAAGGGGACCGGATAGCCGCCGCGGTTGTGAATATTAGTCGTCGCCGTCTTGGTCTGATCCTCGTATTTGGTCATGCCCAGGCTGTCGGTGAGCCAGGCCAGTTCATTGCGGTCGACGTAAAATTCCCATTGTTCATACGCCAGCTTATTGCCGATTTTATCTTCAATGTCGTGGATTTCGGCGCGCAAAATCCTGTTTTCAAAGTATTGATTTTGAAAATTCGGATCCAGGATAATCTTGTTTTCATAACAGGTAATGTCGATGTCGATGGGCTGATTCGTCGCGGCATCGAAGAGCAGTACGTTATCCAGCGCATTGATCTTCGCACAATTCACGGCTTTATTAAAGGAAAAAGAAATTTCATCGCCGACCTGGTAGACCCCGTCCGCAGGTTCGGGTACGCCGATCAGGCTCGGCGGCTGGCGCTCGATGCGCCCTTTAATAATGTGCGAATAGCCGGGCTTGTCCGCTACGTCGCCGGAGCAGAGGGCCACCGCGCGGATTTCATACGGGCCATCCGAAAGTCCCGTCGTATTCCAGTAAAACTGGGTAAATACATTACCCAGATCCGCCTTCACGATCTCCGCGCCGGGCTGAATACTGTTGATCAGCGGATCCTCGGGCGGCACAATATTGATCCAGGCCCCGTCGCCGTCGGATCGTCGGTATTGCACCCGGATCTTTTCAAAGTCACTATTCGATTTATTATACCCCGAGGTAGTAATACGCATAATCTCGTCCGGACCCTGGGTGATCGGATCCGGGAAAATGACCCAGTCCTGCTGCGGCACATTAATGTCCACCTCCGAGCAGGGTTTGATGAAGTGGGCGCTGATGAAGACATTGGAATAAGCGATGGCGTCGGCATCTGAAGCCAGGCCCAGCGCATTTGCGCGGTCGTCTTCGCATTCGGTATAAAAAGCGATTTCCAGGCTGTCGTAATCGTATTTCTCTGGCCCGCGCTCCACGGTGATGGTGATAGGCACAGAGGAGCCGTAAGGAATTTGATAACCAATGGCCCCGTCCAGCACCGCGCCGTTCAGGCGGATGACCGCTCCATCGGGATTGCTGCCGGCGCCGGCAGTCAGGGCGTAGGTGCGGGTTTCATTCGTCTCGCTCTGGTTGCCGAGGGTGAATTTAAAAATGGCCGGCTCGTTGGAGGGTACATCTACTGCCACCGCACCGCTGCCGTCGCGGAAGGCAATGCCGGTGCCGTCGCGGTGGGCCGTTTTCGGCTCCCAGGGGCAACTGGACTGCCCCGTTACCGTGCGGAATACAGGCGTCTTGTATACCGAGTCCATCGCTACATCCACTGTGAAGGCATCGCCTGGGTCATTGTCCGTCAGCACGTAGCCGGTCGTAATACTGTTGCCCGTCGAATTGTCTTGTGTTTTGCCCTTGGTGTTTTCTATGCTGGTACGAATAGTAGCGCCGCCGCCAATGCCTTGCACATAAGCCTGAATATCGAAGGCAAAGTCGAAGAGTTTGGTGGTATCGGACGAGGTGGAGGTCGTATTAGTCGTGTCGCTGGTTTCGGCATACTCATACTCCGTGCCCGAAGCAAAAGAGAGGTTGCGCCTGAATTTAGCCGTTGCCTTTTGCAGGTCGTTGTTGCTCAGGATGGTCGTCCATAGCGCAATCGAGTTCAGACAGGTGTCCCGCTTCTCCGGCGTAGTACCGGGGTCGTTGGCAATGAGTTGCAGGTAGCGGATCACGTTATTACGGATGTAATTATCCGTATACATGAACGTGGTGCCGAAATTCTTGGGCGAAACGGCTACCACCGTTTGCACCACCCCGCCGCAGGCAGCGGTATCGAAACCAATTTTATCGGACAAGCCGAATTCGACATTCAGGCCCGAACCCACGAACACATCGCCGCCCTGCACCCAGCCCTGGTCGGGCAGGTTGGCCGCCGAGCCCACAATCAACTCATCCGCACTGGTCGAAATCCGCTCGCTGAAGCTGTTGCAAACCTCCATCGAATTGTCTTTGATTTTGGTGACCGTAGTGGTGTTGGAGATGGTGGGGCCAATTTGACTCGACACAGAAAGAATGGTGGCAAATACCAGAATATCGGCATCAGGCCCCAAGTCTATGATGATATCTTCGCCACTGCTACTGGCAGTTTCGTTAGAAAAGGTGACTGCCTGGCAGACCGACTTATTTTTTTCTAAGTAAGCATAACTGCCGTCGCCCGGCGGGTCGCGCAGCACCACCGACGGTGTGGCGGGGAGTTGAGTCGTGAAGGTGCTGGCCTTCGAGGTTAGGCCTGTAACTAAAACCTGTTTGACCAGGCTGGCCTCATTGCCGCTCAGGGAGCGCCCTATGATCTGGATGTTTTGCAGAAATGGCGGACTCGGGTTCGGCAACCGCGCCTTGAATTTATAGACCAGCACCGTGCTGCTTAGTAAAGTGTCCTTCACTTCGCCGGATACGTCGTTAATAATGCGGATACTGCCGGTATCAAGCGGACAACCCACGCCTAAGTAGAATTCCGTGAGCGAAATGCCGACGGTGTAATTCGCCCCCTGCTCCAGTACGATGGCCGGGCAGTTCAGGCTGTAAGGGTCAAGGCCGCTGACAATTTCCACTTCCGGCGGTGCGTAGTAAATGAAGTTCACGATGGTGTCGGTGACGCGCAAATCCACCTGTTTGCCGCCCAGGACCTGGAAGGCGGTTTTGATGGTTGGGTCGGAATGTTCGACCACCGCTATGGTCATTTGGATCGGCGGCAGGCTCAGGAAATCATACTCCCCGTCCTCATTGTCAATCTGAATGATCCGCTCGAAGCAGCCGTCTAGCGAGCGCACTTTCACAATACAAACCGTACCGATGAACGAGCTGGGATTGCTGATAATGGAAAGTTTACAATCTCCGCCGGCTACCAAGCCGTTGACGGTGCGGGTGGTGACGTCGTTGAACACGATGCCGGCGATGGGACTGACCACATTGGTCACGTCCCAGTTGGCCGGTACGAACTGGTGGTTTTCAAATTTTGGCGTTAGGATAGCCGTGGCGCCCGGCTCCAGATCGATGACGAATTTCCCGGTGGAATCGGTATAAATGGCCGGGCTGTACGATTCGCCGTTGACCAGAATCTCCACATTTTTGGCAAAGCAATCCGTATTCTGATAGCGTACAAAGCCCGATACCGGCACCGTGGACCGGTCGATAAAATCCACCTGATCTACCGACGTGACGCTTGGGTTGAGGGTGACCTGCCGGGTTTTCGGCGCAAATTCATGGGGCGTGGTAGCCTGGTTGGGCGCCATGATGGTCCACGACGTACCGAAGGTCATGCCCGGCCCGTTGAGCAGCACCGATCCGGCATTATTCAGGCGGTTACCATTGCCCTCGTCAAAAGCGAAATAGAGCCGCAGTCCGCGCTCCTGCGGGTCACGCGAGTTTTGGGTATGAAAGAGAATGTCGGAGGCGGCTAAAGTGGTGTCGTATACCGCTACTTCATCAATCAGGCCATCGTAGTAATCGACGAAATCTGTCCCGGATTTACGTGCGCCAACCACCCAGGGTTCGGCGGGGTCGGACCAGGTGCCGCTGACGGCGGGCAGGACGACGGTGCCGAGCAGGGCGCCGTCTTTGAAGGCGGCCAGGTTTGTGCCCGTACCCGTACTGTCGATGGTAATAGCCAGGTGGTGGTAGCCGAGGCCCAGGGGTCCGAAGTTATGGGCCTGGCCATTCAGTTTCACCACGATGTCGCTATTGATTCCATTGGGTTCCAGTTGCAGCTGGAAACTGTTGTTGGGCGACCATCTTTTGGAAAGCACGGTCTGCGTACCACCGGGGCCGGCGCTGTTGATCCAGGTTTCGAGGGTCGCTTTAGCGCTCAGCGAGAAGTTGGGGAGCGTGGCATAGTCCGCTTCGGCCCGCACGAATTTAAGGGCGCGGTGCAGGTAGAAGGACTTCATCGGCTCGGCCAGGAAGGTGGTGCCGGTGCCGTAATTGGCGGACTCAATACGGTAATATCCTTCCTCATTGGTTATGCCGGCGGTGCGTACCGGCGGCCGGTTAGCGTCGAAGATGGCGCCGCAGAAGAAGAGTTTGTTCCGGCGCAGAAGATCGAAGGACTTGGTGCCCTGTTCTTCGTCCATTTTCCAGTAGTATTTCAGACCCGGCGTGAGCGACGAGGCCGTACCTTCCATTACTTCGGGCAGGTCAAGTTCGTCGAGCCGGCGGTGGTAAATGCGTATTTCATCCAGGCGGCCTTCCCACATGGAGTTGCCGGCCCTGGCGCCGATAAGCAATTGTTCCGACTGGATCAGGGCGGTACCTGTTTTCAGATCGGTCAGAACGCCGTCCAGGTAAAGCCGGTACTGGCCGGCCGCGTAACTGAGGGCTACGTGATGCCAGTTGGTCGGGTCGGCGCCGAACATACCGGAAAGGGTAGCGCCGCCTCCGCTTACCTGGATGCCGTTGCTGCTCAAGGCCCGGATAGTGAGGTCTAAAGGCGACATTTTCATTACCACCGGGTTGTTGGCCACCGACTGGTTTTTGATCCAGAAGGTCATCGTCCAGTCGCTGTCCGTTACCGGCATGAAATTGCCGGCGGTACCGGTATCCGCCTGGGCATAGGCGCCGTCGAAGGGACCGAAATAGGCGGAAAAACCCTGCATAGGCATGAGCGTCACCATGGCGTTCGGCACGGGATTGTCGTTAACCGTACGTACCCAGCCGGTCACCACGCCATTGGGTACCTGGAAGCCCAGCGCCCTGCCCGCAGAACCTTCGCCGTAGGCATTGATGCCGCGCACCTCGTACTGGTAGGGGCGCCCGGCGATGACGTTGAAATCATTGTAGTTGCGGGTATTTTTATCCACCGAGACCAGGTAAACGCCGTCGCGGTAGAGTTTGAAACCGCCGTTGGCGTAAGCGCCCAGGGGGTTGGGCGCCCAGGAAATCTGGATCCGGTCGAGCAGATCGCCCTGCGTAGCCCGCACCATCGGGGGAAAGGGCGCCACCAGGAAACCCGCCCAATAGCCAAAATTAATATTGTTGTCATCCCCCAGCGCGATGCCCACCACCGGCTGCCCGATGGTCAGTTTCATCCGGCGGGTATTATTTTTCATCTTGACGCCGGATCCGTAATTGAAGAAGGCCGAGCGGGGGACGATGTTTCCCTGGGGAGAAAAAGTGCAATCCGGGTCGGATGGCTGGCTTTGCGCGAAGACGCCGGGCATATACCCAACCAAGAGTAGCAGCACGGCCAGCAGCCGGCTTTTGGATAGTTTTTTCATGAAAATGCAGGATAAGTTGTGAAGCGGAAAGAGCAGTTTGTCAACTGGCCATGGTTGACCATTCTTCACAAATTCATTTGCGGTTATTCCCTCCGAGGGCGCTTTCGAGCGCGTTCAATCGCTTGGATAATGCTTCCAGCTGGGCGCTCATCTCCGTTTGAGGTTGACGGTTATCGGTCATCAAACCTGCTTTTTCAGTACGCAAGGCGTTGTTTTCCGTTTTCAGTGCGGCCACTTCCGCCTGTAGCTTTTCAATGTCGGCATGCTGGATCTTTAGTACTTCCGTTACGTACAGGATCATTTTTTCGTAATTGAAGCCGTCTATTAATCCATTGTCGTCATGCTCGACTAAATTTTTTAAGCCAATACTATCCATCTCCTCGGCGATATACCCCAGCTCCCACCGGTTGGGCTTACCCGGACGCGTGTAGGTTTTGGGTTGGGCTTTCAGGATCAGGCTAAAATCATCGGTGAATGATTTAATGTTTTCTTTATACCGGCGCGAAGAGTTATCCCAGTAAAACTTGCCGTCAGAGTCGTTGTACTGCATATTCTTATAATCACCAAAAGGAAGTCCATACACATTGAAATTTCCGTTTTGGAAAACTGTGGGTGAATTGAAATAATTAATACCGTTTGCACCGATCAGTATTCGTTGCACCCCGTTAGCGTAAAAGCCAAACTCGCCATCAAAAGCGCCGAACATATCGGTGTCATAACCTCCATCATAGTCAAAAGAGTAGCCACCACCGCCGGCCAGACTTTTCGTGAGTATTTTTCCATTTAAAAAAGATCGTCCCGTTACAATAGCATCACCTACGATCGTGTGTAAGCCGTTAACTGTTTGTGGGCCATTGACCGTCTGGCTGGTATTGACCGTTTGTCCACCATTGACCGTTTGGCCACCGGTGACCGTTTGGCCGTTTTGAATCGTGGAGGCGCCATTAACTGTTTGTCCACCACTTACGGTCAAGCCCCCACCGACTGTCCCCGCACCCTGAATGGAAGCGCCACCGTTGACCGTAATCGCATCGGCGATGACGGTACCTGTACTGGGGAACTTATTATTCTGCCCCAGCAGCGACAGCGCGTACGGCGCGTGGGTCAACTGCGGGCGCGGCAGCAATTCCGAACTGCCCACCATGACGCCCAGATAGTAAATCGTATTGAAAGAAGCGGTGAGGGGATACGCATTGTTCTTGCCCAGTATCACGCTGTACACGCCGCCGATGGTTTCCACGTCGATCGGTTCGGAGTGCACCTGGTTGCCGCCCGAAGGCTGATCAAACAGCCGGAAGGTGACCGTGTAGGTACCGTCGTCTACCGCCGTGCCGTCCGATTTGGTCAGTACCCCTTGCACAGACAGGGTAGCCTGCGCGTACAGGCCGGTGGAAAAAGCCGCCAGGAAGAACAGCACAACAAATTTGGCGAGGACCGGAGCAGTGTAGAAATTACCTTTCATAAATGGGAAATATTGAAAAAAGTGAGACAGTGGAGCCCTTGGAACGGGTCGTACGAACGCGTGTTACCAGGCGTGGAGGCAAAACTACCCGCCGGCGTTTCGGCCGTACCGCTATTTCAGGCAAGGCGGGGATTTAGCCAGTGAAGCGCAGGAAAAAATCAGGGAAGCGATTTTTAATGATCCGGTTTTGAATATGCGGCCGCCAGGGCCCGGCCGACGGTATCCACGGAATGGCAGAGTTGCCTGCCGGTGAATGGCTTATACAATATCGGAATCCGGACATCGTAAGCTTGGGAAGCCCGTACTTCCCCCGACCGGGCGCCGGTTACCAGCAATGTTTGCAGCGAAAGCATTTGCCATAGGCTACGGCCCAGGACCATTCCATCCGGCCAGTGGCGTTGGCGGAAATTAAGAATGACCAGATCGGGTTGGAATTGTGCACATACGGGCTGAAAATCGGCTTGCTCCTCCGCATGCAGGACCTGATGGCCGTTTTTTTTCAGCACGTACTGCATGAACTGCGCGATAACGGGTTCGTCTTCAACCAGGAGAATACGGAGGCATATCATCGCCGCAAGTTGATCAAACCCGGGTCAGATTCCGTGCTTTATTCAGGGAAAACATCGAAAAAGTCAGGGAACACGCGCTTACGTATAGTGCTCAAAAGCGATGCGGGTAGCATATCCTGCCTCCGGGCGCAGTACCTCGGCTTTGCCCTTCAGTTTTTTGCTGAGTATTTGCACCAGATTAACGCCGAAACCAGTGCTGTTTTTCAGCGCTGCCGCTTCGGCCTGCCCGACGCCATCGTCCGACACCTGCAGACACAGGCGCTGCCGGTCATCTTTCCAGAGCGCGATGGTGACGGTGCCCACCCGATCCGCCGGAAAAGCGTATTTCAGGGAATTAGTCACTAATTCATTGATAATCAAACCCAGGGGAATAGCCGTGTCGACGTCCAGGTACAGCGGTTCGAGCTGATATTCCATGTTGACCCGATCGTTTTCGATGCCAAAAGAATCCAGCATGTTTTGCCCGAAGTGCTCCAGGTAATCCTTCATTTCTACCTTGGCCACGTGGTCGCCCATGTACAGTTTCTGGTGGATAAGGCCCATCGCGTCCACCCGGTTCTGGCCTTCGCGCACGGCCCCGAGGGCATTGTCATCGGTCATGTGACGGGATTGCATGTGCAGCAGGCTGGACAGGATTTGCAGGTTATTTTTAACGCGGTGATGGATTTCTTTGATCAAAAACTCCTTCTCTGCATGGCGTTTGCGCAGCCGGCGGGTCAGGTTGAACAGCAGCGCCCCGACGGCCAGCGCGATGGCCAGGCCGGCCAGCAGTACCCAGAACTGGAAACGGCCTTCCTTGATCTGTTCGGTCTGTAATGCGATCTGGGCTTCCTTTTTTTCAGTTTCGTATTGGGCCTTTAATTGTTCCACTTCCTCCAGGCGGTCGTTGGTCATCAGGGTATCCTGAAAATATTTCAGGTAATTATTCAGGGCCGTAAAGGCGAGGCTATTTTTACCCTGTTTGCTGAAAATATCGGCTTCGTAGCGCAGGCTTTGCGAGTATTCGTATTTCGCGCCCAGTTGTTGCGACAGGCGCTTGACCTTGGAATTATGAACCAGGGCTTTCGGTAACTGATTCAAATACAGATAGCTACCCGTGAGAAAGATGTTGGCCGTCAGAAAATTAGCGCTGTTTGTATCCTTTGTTGCGGCCGCATAATAGCGCAGATAATATGCATTGGCTTCCTCATAACGCCCCTGTTGTTCGAGTACATTACCCACTTTGGCCAGGGCATTCATAGCGCCCAGGGTGTCTTTGGCCAGTAAGTAGTAGTCGGTGCTGCTGCGGAAGCTTTGCATGGCAGCGTCCAGTTGGGCCATTTTTATCTGCAACACGCCTTTTTGCAGGAAAACCCGCGCCAGCAAAGCCGTGTCGTGGCAGGCAGAGCAGTATTGTTCGCCTTTGGCGACGGCCTGTTGCAGGGCGCCATTGTTCTCGCTAATGGCCGCTATTTTACCCAATCCGAGCTGAATCATGCACAGTACCCGCGTGTTTTGATCGGCTTCCGCCAGTGTTTGGGTAAGGAGGTACTCGGCGGTCCCCCCGGTAATATCGCCGGCTTCCACTTTATCGTAGGCCAGATTAAAGTGGTATTTAATACTGTCTTTATGGTCGGTCTGGGCCTCGACGGCGTAACACAGGCAACAAAAAAGCGCCAGAAGGCTCGTTAGTCGTTTCATATTTTCTGCAGGCGGGTAATGAGTTCGTCCTTGGAGGCTTTGTTGATGGGAATGTGTTTCTTGTTGATCTGTACGTGCAGATCGCCGATTTCTTCTATCTGGGCCAGATTCACGATATACGAGCGATGTACGCGCATGAATTCAGGATGGCCGGCAATAGATTCGCCCAGTTGCTTGAGGGTTTGGGTGATCAGGGTTTCTTTCTCTCTGGTGACCAGTTTGGAGTAGTAATCGTCCGCTTCCAGCCAGAGTATTTCCGATAAAAAGATGCGGATCATGCGGTCTTTTACCTTCAGGAACAAGCGATCTTTGAATAAATAAGCGTCGGCGCTGTCCCCGTGGGCGATCTGCGGCCGGGGGTTCGGGTCTGCCCGGGTGATGGCCAGATCGATGGCATGTTTTAAATCTTTGCCGCGGAATGGTTTGGATAAAAATGCGGCCGGCTGGGTCTTTTTGGCGCGGTTGAAGGTCGCGTCGTCGGCATTGCCGGTCAGGTAAATAATGGGGAGCGTATGTTTTTCCAGGATGAGCTGTGCCGTTTGAATCCCGTCCAGCGGGCCCTCGAGTTGAATATCCATAATCACCAGATCGACTACATTTTCCAGCATAAATGCCAGGGCATCTTCTCCACGACTACATTGTTGGGCAATTACGTAGCCCATTTCAATCAGCCGGTCTTCCAGGTCGGCAGCGATAATCGGCTCATCTTCAACAATCAACACCCTGATTCTTTTCATTGGAATAGTATATGCGACACAAAAATAAAATTGCTTTAAACAATATAGAAACATTCAAACCGACAAACCCGACAAACCGCGCAAACCTGCCAGTAATTCAGCGAAAAATCCGTCCTTGCACCCAATTTTAAACTGCTGCATGGAACAACCCGCTAAATTCGAAGCCTTCGCCAACCGTCTCACCAAGGTCTACCGGCACATTGGTAAGTGGGCGCGCAAGCAGGGCGTCACCTGTTACCGGGTATACGACGATGATATGCCCGATTTTCCCCTTGCCATCGACGTGTATGAAAACATCGCCCACGTGGCCGAATACGCCCGCCCGCATGGTATGGAGCCGAACGAACACGTGGCCTGGCTGGAAGGCTGCCTCGCGGTGATCGGTCAGGTACTGGACATTTCCCCAAAACTGATCTACCTGAAATTCCGCCAGCGGCAATCGGGCCTGCAACAGTACGAGCGCTTTTCCCGTACCGGTTCGGAATACATCGTCCGGGAAAACGGCCTGCGTTTCATCATCAACCCTTCCGACTACCTCGACGTCGGCCTTTTCCTCGACCACCGCGACACCCGGCAAATGGTGCGCCAGGCCAGCGCCGGCAAACGCGTACTCAACCTCTTTGCCTATACCGGCGCTTTTTCGGTGTATGCCGCCGCCGGTGGCGCCGCTTCGACGGTTACGGTGGATATGTCCAACACCTATTTACAGTGGGCCGACCGCAACCTGGCCCTGAACGGTTTTAGCGGACCGGCCCATAGCCTGGTGCAGGCCGATGCGATGTCCTGGCTCGGGCAACCGCTCTCCGAACAGTTCGATCTGGTGGTGGTGGATCCGCCGACTTTTTCCAACAGCAAACGTATGGTCAACATCTTCGACGTACAGCGTGACCATGCCTGGATGCTCAACCGGATCCTGGGACTCACCGCACCGGGCGGTACGATCTTTTTTTCCACCAATTTCCGGAAATTCAAACTCGAAGAGGCCACCATCCGTACCCATAACATCAGGGATATTACGAAACAAACCATTCCCAACGACTTTACGAACCAACGCATCCACCACTGTTTCCGGCTTAACAAGTAAACGCACGCTTATTTTATGAAAAAACACTGCTTATTGCTACTTCTATCCCTGTTCCTGCTGCCGGCTGCCGGCTTGTGCATCAGTAATTACCAGGCAGGGGATCAATTGTACGTATTGGCGCCCAACGGTCTGGTGTTACGCGAAACCGCTAATCCCCAGGGTAAAAAACTGCTCACTTTAGCGGTCGGCGACCGGGTGACGGTACTGCCGGAAAGTCTACGCAAGGTGCCCCATTCGGTAGTCGAGTTCAAAAGCTACAACATCCGCGGTTTCTGGGTGAAAGTGCGGACTACCAACGGAAAAGAAGGTTTCGTGTTCGACGGTTATTTATCGCGTTTTCAGGCGCCCGGCCATCTGCAACTGAAAGCCGGGCAGGATACCCTCTACGGCCCCGTGCAATTCATGGCCGTACACTCGGAATTCAAGGGCCCGCGGGTAAATTTAGCCAAGGAAGCGACCCGTTACGAACGCTATAAAGAAGTTTTTAAGAATGGCGCCGAAGTAGAGATCAACACCGGCGAAGGGGGCTCCACGTATAAGATCACTTTTAATCAGGGAACCACCGTGGAAGAGGCCTACCTCATCGGCCGGCTGTTATGGATGGATGGCGTGGTCATTAAAAGTAAAATTCAGGACGGGATTATTACCCTGGTTAATGAAGACGATACTCAGGAGGTACTCATTATGAACCGGGGAGGACGTATTTATACGACTTTCAGTATTGCCGATTAAGAGTGATTATAAAACACGAAGAGGCCGTCTCGGTTAGGAGACGGCCTCTTTTTTATGGGCGTTCGTGACGCATTAGTTTCTTTCCTTTTCGGATCTTTCCGGCTTTTCAGCTTTTTCCGGCTTTCCGGCTTTTTTGCCTTTCGCCTTGCCTTTACCCTTGCCCTTTTCGGCTTTCTTTTGCTGGTGCGCGGCCATTCTCGCCTGCTTGTCGGCCTGAATCTTGTCGAAACGGGCGGCTTGTTCCTGGTTCAACAGTGCCCGGTGGGCCTGAATACGTTCTTTGCGCATTTGCGCCATTTCGTCTTTGCTGGCAGATTTTTTTGCCCGTTCTTTCTCATCATACTTCTTATCGGTCTGCTCAAATTTTGCTTGCTGTTCCGGCGTTAGTTTCAGTTCGGTAGCCATTTCCTCTCTTTCCTTTTTGTGGTGGTCTTCCCGGCTCATTTTAGGTTTGCCGCCAGTAGCGGGGCGGGATTGAGCGGACAGGGAGAGTGTAAATAAAAACGCAGCGGCGGCGATCAAAGTCGTCCGTACGATTGATTGAAATTTCATGTCGAAATAGTTTGCTTAGGTGAAGTGAATGCGGATTAGACGGTAAGTTAGCCGGATGGTTTCATCGGGTAAGCCTTAAAGTCAAGTTAAGGTTTTCCTAGTCGCAGGGACAGATTGAAGGCTTGCGCAGACGGTTCGAAGGCTCCGGCGAACGCTTTCAGGGATTTTTACACTACACCCTTCGAGGAATAAAGTCACCCGCGTCAGTAGCTGGTTACTCTGGCAGGCGCGCCACAATCGTCTTATTACCTTTCACCTGCTGGTTCAGGGTCACTTCCACCTCGGAATTGAGCGGCAGGAACAGATCCACGCGGGAGCCGAATTTAATGAAACCCATATCGCGGCCTTGTTCCACTTCGTCGCCTTCCTGAATATACCAGCGAATTCGTTTGGCCACGGCGCCCGCAATCTGCCGCATCAGGATTTCGACGCTGCCATTATCATACACGACGGTCGTACGCTCATTTTCGGTACTGCTTTTGGGGTGCCAGGCGACCAGGTATTTGCCGGGGTGGTAGCGGAAATAGTTGACCACGCCGCTCACCGGATTGCGGTTCACGTGCACATTCAGCGGCGACATGAAAATGGAGATCTGCAGCCTTTTTTCGTGGAAATACTCGTTTTCCATGACCTCCTCGATCACGCAAACCCGACCGTCGGCGGGCGCATATACCAGGTTATTATCCGCCACATGCACCGTGCGCACCGGATTTCGGAAAAACTGCAGGACCAGCGTATACATGATCAACGAGGCGATCAGCACCCAGGGGATCAGGGCCGAGGGCGCCAAACGGGTGACCGCAATATTAATGGCAATTAAAATTAACCCGAATACGGCCAGTAAAATGCGGCCTTCCTTATGGATGCGAAATTTCATGTATGCTGTGAGTTTGATTGACACGTCGTCCAAAACTACTTTTGTTGTCGATAAGTAATTTTGCTAAGCGACCGCAAAAATAAAAAATTTACCCGTTCCCCTGCCTCCTGTCCCCTAACTCCTAACTCCTGCCACCTAACTCCTGCCCCCTACTTCTTCCTCTTCTTCTTTTTATCCTCCCACTTTTCCGCTTCCTCGATCTCCTGCATCACCGCCTTCCATTTATTGGGCACATCCTGGGTGAGTTCGATGGTTTCCGCGTACTCGCGTTTGGTGATCTGCATCACATTGATCGGTTGCGTCAGGTATTCCTCGATCTCGTCCAGCATGGGCCGCTCTTCCGGCGCACAGAAGGAAATGGCCTGGCCCTTGTTCGTGCCGCGTCCGGTACGTCCTACGCGGTGCACGTAGTTTTCGGCCACGTCCGGGAGGTCATAATTGATGACATAGTCCACATTGGCGATATCGATGCCGCGGGCGCTCACATCGGTGGCGATCAGCACGCGTATTTCCCCGGAGCGGAATTTTTCCAGTACCGTCAGGCGGTCCATTTGCTCCTTGTCGCCGTGCAGGGTCTGGGTCGGAATACCGACACGTTCCATGGCTTTAGCCACGCGTTCGGCCCGGACTTTCGTGCGCACGAAGACCAGGATCTTGCTGTCTTCGTGCTGGTTCAGCAGGCGTTCCAGGAAGAAACGCTTGTCGTCCATACCTACGAAAAGTACGCCGTGCCGGATGTTTTTGGACACCGGGTCTTTCGGGCTGACCTGGATCCGAATGGCGTTCCGAACCAGCGAATAGGCCAGTTTTTTGATCTTATCGTTGATGGTAGCGGAGAAAAAAAGCGTTTGCCGCTGCCGGGGCAGGAACTTGATCAGGTCCTCGATGTCCTTGATAAAACCCAGGTCGAGCATGTGGTCGGCCTCGTCCAGAATGAGGACTTCGGTACGTTCCAGGTGAATGTGGCCCTGGCTGACCAGGTCGAACATGCGTCCCGGCGTCACCACCAGAATATCGATGCCCTGTTCCAGCCGGGCGATCTGCGGGCCTTGTTCTACGCCGCCGAACACGCAAAAAACCTTCACTTTGGTGTGGCGGGCCAGTTGCTCGAACACGCCGGTAATTTGCAGCGCCAGCTCGCGGGTAGGCGCCATCACCACGCATTTTACCCCCGCCACCCGCGTGGACGTTTTGCGGGCATGGATCATGTGGATGACCGGAATGGCGAAAGCGGCCGTTTTGCCCGTACCCGTCTGGGCAATGGCCAGTACGTCTTCCCCCTTCAGAATGGCTGGTATGGATTTGAACTGGATGTCCGTGGGTTTTTTAAAGCCCAGTTCCAGCAGGTTGCGTTTTATCTCCGGCGCGATGCGGTAGTCCTCAAATTTCATAGTTTTGCTCGTTCGTCAGTGGCAAAGATACGGCAGTCCGGGAGCGCGCTTCCGACTTTTGCAAGGAATTCCAATGCTGGACGCACATCGCCTCGGCCGGGCATTTTTTGAGGAAGATAAGTCGCACTTTTTACCTCCAGTAATCGAAAAAGGTGTTTATCGATTACGCATCCCGCCCGGAAAATGTCCTTCATTACTTCCGGGTTTTCTGGATAGCTGTTTCAAAAAACATCATTTCCTCTATCTTTGCCGCCCCCAACCAACAAACCAACAAACCTCTCACCTCTCACCCGCTAATAAAATGAAAGTAGCAGTCGTCGGCGCCACCGGTCTGGTCGGTTCGAAAATGCTTCAGGTGCTCGAAGAGCGCAATTTCCCGGTCGATCAACTCCTGCCCGTCGCTTCCGAGCGTTCCGTGGGTAAGATCATCGGTTTCCGGGGCCAGAGTTATCCGATCGTCAGCATGGCCGAAGCCATCGCGCAGAAGCCGGATGTGGCCATTTTTTCCGCCGGTGGCAGCGTCTCCAAAGAATGGGCGCCGCACTTTGCCGCCGTCGGCACCGTCGTCATCGATAACAGCAGCGCCTGGCGCATGGACCCCGATAAACGCCTGGTCGTACCGGAAGTGAATGCCGGTGTACTCACCAGCGAAGATAAAATCATCGCCAATCCCAACTGCTCCACGATCCAGATGGTGGTAGCCCTCAAGCCTTTACACGACCGCTACAAGATCAAACGCATCGTGGTCAGCACCTACCAGTCCGTCACCGGTACCGGCGTCAAAGCCGTGACCCAGCTGATGAACGAACGTGCCGGCCGGGAAGGGGAACGCGCCTATCCGCATACCATCGATATGAACCTCATTCCGCATATCGACGTATTTACCGAAAACGGCTACACGAAGGAGGAAATGAAAATGGTGAACGAGACCCGCAAGATCATGGGCGACGACAGCATCCGGATCACCGCCACCACGGTGCGCGTTCCGGTGATCGGCGGCCACTCCGAAGCGATCAACGTCGAGTTCGAGTCCGATTTCGATCTGAAAGATGTGCGCCATCTGCTCGAACGGGCGCCCGGCGTAGTCGTGGTGGATAATGTGGCCGAATTAAGCTACCCCATGCCGCTGATGGCCCATGATAAAGACGACGTGTTCGTCGGTCGCCTGCGCCGCGATGAAAGCCAGCCCAACACCCTGAATATGTGGGTCGTCTCCGATAATTTGCGCAAAGGAGCAGCCACCAACGCCGTACAAATCGCTGAATATTTACTGGAACAAGGAATTTTAAAGGTAAAATCCGAAAAATCCACAGCGGTGGCATAGTTTTGCAATCCTCCCACGGGGGGTAATTGCTAAATGTTGATGAGGTTTATAAGGTTTAAAGGTTGATGAGGTTGATAATACAACCGTTCAATTAACCTGACGTTTGGTGGGGCGGATTATAAACCTCATCAACCTCAACAACCCTATAAACCTCATCAATCATCAATTGCCATCAACGCATACCGTCCACAATTCCATACACTGTCAACTGTCCGAAATGAAGAACAAGTTAGTCGTTTGGGGAACCAACACTGAAAACGAAAAAGTGCTGATCGCGCTGGAACTACAGGCGGAAGCCAACAAAGTGGTGCTGTACACGTTCCCGGAAACCATCGTCAATGAAGAATTCGCCAATGCGATGATGCAGGACTGGCGCAATGGTAAGGAAGTCGAGTTTCCGGAAGGATACACGACCCTCGACCGCGAACTCAGCGTGACTGATAGCCTATTACCCGACCACCTCAAAATGGAACGCGGCGATCTGATCCAGCGCGCCCAGACGGAATGGCACTTTGCCGTCCTCTCGGCTAAGCTGCACACCGCCTACCAGGAAGAACTGGCGGAATTCAAGGAAAAAGTGGCGGCTCTGTCCAGCTACGACAGCAAACTCTGGGAGAGCCTGCGCGGCTTCTGGGACAAGGTGCAAAACCAGGCCCGGGAACGCAATCTTTTCCGCGAGCATGCCGATAACCTGCGCGATAACATCAACGTCATGTTCGATGACCTGAAAAAAATGCGCGCCCAGGTACAGAATGAATTCAACTCGGCTTCGGCCGGCGTATATGAGGAGTTTAACAAAGCCCTCGATGATATTGAAGCCCGGATTGCGGCCGGCGGCGCTAAATTGAACAGCGTTTTTGACGACCTCAAGCAAATGCAGCGCCGTTACCGCGATGCACGCATGAGCAACGAACACCGCAACAAACTCTGGAATCGCCTCGACGGCGCTTTCAAAAAAGCCAAGGAACGTAAATTTGGTCCCTCCGCGAATGAAGGCTCCGTAGTGGAACGCCACGATCGCCGCCTGGGCGGTTTGGTCGAAGCCATGCGCCGCATGGAAGATAGCGTTCGCCGCGATGAAGAAGACCTGGGTTTCCAGCGTAAAAAAGTAGATGCCAGCGAAGGCCAGCTCGAAAGCCAGATCCGTCAGGCCAAGATCAAAATGATCGAGGAGCGCCTGAATTCCAAACGCGAGAAACTGGCCGAAATGAGCCAGACGAAAGCCGACGTGGAGCGTCAGGCCAGCAACGCCAAGGATAAAGAGGCGAAACGTGCCGAAAAAGAACTGGAAAAACAGCATTTCGCCGCCGCTAAAGAAGCCGCTAAATCGGAAATCGCCGCCAGTATTAAATCCAAAACAGTCGCTCCGGAAAAAGAAGAAAGTCTGCTCGAATCGGTGGGCACCACCATCGGCGATCTCTTATTCGATGCCCTGGACACCGCCAAAGCCGTGGCCAGTGTGGTCGCCGACAAAGCCGAAGACGTGTATGAAGCGGCCAAAGACAAGGCCGGCGATGCCATGGATTCCGCTAAATCTATGGCGGAAGTCGTTGCTGAAAAAGCCGGTGATGCCTATGAAGTAGCCAAAGAACGCGCCGGTGACGCCTATGAGGTCGCTAAAGACAAAGGTGGCGATGCCTATGAAATAGCTAAAGACAGAGCCATCGATGCCCTGGATACGGCCAAAGCAGTCGCCAGCGTTGTCGCCGAAAGAGCTGCCGATGCCTATGAAAAGGCAAAAGACCGCGCCCAGGAAATAACCGATGACGTCACCGCCCGGGCGGACGAGGCCATCGCGGAAGCAACTGCCGATGAACCGGCCGCTCCGGTCAGCGAACCCGAGGTGATCAAACCAGTCGTGCCGGATGAAGCGCCCGCCCCGAACGAACCTGTTTCCGGGGTGGATGAACCCGCCGACGAACCAGTTCGGGATATTGAAGAACCACCGGTCAATCCGGTTGGCGAAACACTGCCGGAGGTACCCGAAACAAAAGACGTGACCGAAAAAACCGAGGCTGAAAAATCAGACGTCTGATCTTCTGCGTGGAGAGAGGTTTAGAAAGTTGAGAGAGGTTTAGTTGCTGGTCGTCAGCATTTTAGAACCTGACTTCGTTCAAAACCTATACTTATTAAATCGCCCGGCGTAACATGGTTACGACGGGCGATTTTAATTAAAGACAAATATTTCCCATTTTATTTAGGCTATTAGCCCATCTAAATCAAAATTTAGTTCATAGTTCATAGTTCATAGTTCATAGTTTATAGTTCATAGTTCATAGTTCATAGTTCATAGTTCATAGTTCATAGTTCATAGTTCATAGTTCATAGTT
>JANPIN010000038.1:0-75484 GCA_031425035.1 Saprospirales bacterium
CGTCCGACGGCTTTTTTGCCGTCTGACGAGTAAATCCACCACTCAGCTCATAAGCAAGCAGGCTACCCATTAGCGGTCGGACGGCAAAAAAGCCGTCGGACCGCGCATCTCACTCCTCCAGAAAATCCAGCTCCTTCCCATAGGTTTCCGGCAGCGACCAGGCGGCTACCAGGGCCAAAACAAATAAAATAAGTCCCGTCACCCAGGCGCCAGTCAAATAATCCTGAAAAATATTCCGGGTAAATTTAAAAAGCAGCAGCAACAACGGCAGCGAACCCCGCACCATGTTCGGAATACTGATGGCCGCCGAAGCCCGCAGGTTAGTACCGAATTGCTCCACGGCCATGGTCAAATATACGACGTTGAAACCCGCGCCAAAACCCAGCCCCAGGCACAACAGGTAGAAGGTATTGGCACTACCCCCTTGTTGCAAAAAGTATAACAGCGTAAAGAACATGGTGATGCCCAGGAAAATGTACAGCGTTTTCTTGCGACTTTGCAGGCGTTCACTGAGCCAACCCACGGCAAAATCGCCCAGGCCAATCGCCAGGTATAAGTACATAATGGCTTTGCCGGGATCGATGTCCGGAATGCCGAAAGCCTGGCCGAACTGATCGGCAAAAGTGACCAGAATACCGATGATGTACCAGACCGGAAGCCCGATCACCACCACCTGCAGGTACTTAAGGAAGCGTTGGCGGTTGGTAAAAAACATGGCGAAATTGCCGCGTTGCACCCCGCTCGCTTGTACGTTGACGAATAAACTGCTTTCCCTGACCTGTACGCGCAGCAGGAGTAACAACAGTCCCATGCCGCCGCCGATATAATAACAGACCCGCCAGTCGAAAAACTGATGCAGGAAAAAAGCGAAAACAGCCCCGAAAATGCCGAAGCCGGCGATCAATCCGGCGGCCATGCTGCGCTGCTCTTTCGGCAGGCGTTCGCTGACCAGCGTGAGGCCGGCGCCCAGTTCGCCGGCCAGACCGACGCCCGCAAAAAAGCGCAGAACCATGTATTGCGGTACGGTGGTGACCATCCCATTCAGGATGTTGGCGATGGAATACAGCAGAATGGAGCCAAAAAGCACCTGTAAACGTCCTTTTTTATCACCCAGGATGCCAAACAAAATGCCGCCCAGCAACAGACCGATCATTTGCGCACTGATCAGCAGTTCCCCTTCCGACAGGATCTGCGCCGGCGTAAGACCCAGTCCCGCGAGGCTGGATTTGCGGATAATAGCGAACAGCAACAGGTCGTAGACATCTACGAAGAACCCCAGTGCGCTGACGATGACCGCCAGTTGAAACAGACTACGCAGGCTTTTATGCATGGCCAAAGATCGAAATTTCAATCATTTCCCCGCTTTGACCCTGTATAAACTGCTGGGTATACAGAGAAATCCAAACCCGTTCCGTTGTACATTCGCCCAATGAAATCTTTATTTTTAGTGCTTTCCCTGCTGCTTGTTTTTGCGCATACCCGCAGCAGCAACCCGACAGTTTCCAAGGCGGCGCCGAACAAGTTACCCAAAAACATCATTCTGCTCATCGGTGACGGCATGGGCCTGACCCAGGTCAGCGCCGGTCTGTATGCCCATGACAACCACCTGAATCTGGAGCGTTTTCCGGCCACCGGGATCATGAAAACGCATTCGGCCCAACAGGTGATTACGGATTCCGGTGCCGGCGCTACCGCATTTTCCTGCGGCTGCAAGACTTACAATGGCGCCATTGGGGTGTTTCCCGATAAAAAGCCCTGCCCGAGTATCCTGGAAGAAGCCCGGAAAAACGGACTGGCCGTCGGGCTGGTCGCGAGTTCCAGCATCACCCACGCTACCCCCGCTTCTTTCATCGCCCACGTACCCGACCGGGGCGATATGCAGCAAATTGCCACGTTTTTTACGCAAACACCGCCCGACCTGTTCATCGGTGGCGGTATGAAATATTTCAACGAGCGAACCGCCGATCAACGCAATTTATGCCAGGAACTCAGCGCGAAAGGTTTTGTCCTGTCCAATTTTTCCGAGAAAAAATTATCTGAGCTACAGCCCGACCCCGCCCATCCCTTCGGCTGGTTTTCGGCCCGGGAAGAGCCGGAAAGCGTCGCCAAAGGCCGCGATTATCTACCCCTAGCCGCCCGCCTGGCGCCCGTTTTTTTGAAAAAACGCAGTGAAAAAGGATTTTTCATGATGCTGGAAGGGTCACAGATCGATTGGGCCTGCCACGGGAACCGCGCCGAGGATGCCATAAGCGAAATGCTCGATTTCGATGCCGCCATCGGGGAAATCCTGAAATTCGCGGAAATGGACGGGGAAACGCTGGTGATCGTAACTGCCGACCACGAAACCGGCGGCATGGCCATTAAAGAAGGCTCGGTCATCGACAGCCTGAACATTGCTTTCACGACAGACTACCACACGGCTTCCATGGTGCCGGTTTTTGCCTTCGGGCCTGGCAGCGAGCAGTTCAACGGCGTGCTCGACAACACGGATATTTACTTCAAGATGAGGAGTTTATTCGGTTTTCCCACGGCGGAGAAATAAAGAGTACGGACTAAAAGTCCATGGTAGGCGTATAAAACACAAAAAGCAGACGGCGAAGGCCGTCTGCTTTTTTTAATGGAGATATGTAAAAAGGATTAAGTTCAAGGAAATGTGGGGAGAGGACCAGCCCTACCCCCCAGATGGACTGGTCTCTCGACCACGGGTTTTAAGGCCGCATTTGACCTTAAAATATCATGAGATTAGAATCTTACAAAGAGCGCCGACTCGCTGGTCGGATATTACTTAAAAGACAACTACTATGCCAATTTTTTGAAACAGGGCATTTCCGTTAAAGACATTTTGTCAGCCCAAGCCGGGCTGGCACAGGCTTTGAAAAATAGGGAAATGGCACTTGTGGCCAACAGTCGGGCAATTTGCCGACTTAATTGGCATGCAGGCGGTGCCATTTTTACAGATCAAACCTTGTACTACTCAACTTCGTCCAAACAGCATAAAGAAAGCACGTATGCAAAAAGGTACTATTTCCGTCCAGACGGAAAACATTTTCCCCATCATTAAAAAATTCCTCTACTCCGACCACGAGATTTTTCTCCGGGAGCTGGTTTCTAACGCCGTGGATGCGACCACCAAACTGCAGGTACTCGCTCAACGCGGGGAAGTAAAAGGCGAAATCGGCGACACGCATATTGAAATCGTGCTGGAGCCGGCGGAAAACCGGATCATCATCCGCGACCGCGGGATCGGCATGACGGAGGAGGAAGTGCAGAAATACCTCAATCAGATCGCTTTCAGCAGCGCGGCTGAATTCCTGGAGAAATACGAGGACAGCGGTATCATCGGCCACTTTGGCCTGGGCTTCTACTCGGCTTTTATGGTGGCCGACAAAGTGGAAGTGGTGACCAAAAGTTGGAAAGACGGCGCGGAAGGTGTGCGCTGGACCTGCGAAGGCAGCCCGGACTTCACCATTGAAAATGTGGATAAAGCCGAACGCGGTACCGACGTGATCCTGTACATCAACGCCGACAACCAGGATTTTCTGCAAAAACAACGCCTGGAGGGTTTGCTGGAGAAATACTGCAAATTCCTGCCCATTCCGATCCAGTTTGGTACTAAAACCGAGTATACCGAAACCGGCGAAGGCGAAGACGTCAAAGAAGAAAGCCACGAGGCGCCTAACTTCATCAACGAAACGCACCCGCTCTGGAAAAAGCAGCCGCTGGAGTTGAAAGACGAAGACTACCAGGCTTTTTACCGCGAAATGTATCCGATGGCCGCCGAGCCGATGTTCTGGATCCACCTGAATATCGATTTTCCGTTCAACCTGACCGGCGTGCTGTATTTCCCGAAACTCGGTAACGCCGTCGAAACGACGCGCAATAAAATCCACCTCTACTCCAATCAGGTTTACGTCACCGACGACGTGCGCGAAATCGTACCGGAGTGGCTGCTGTTGCTGCATGGCGTGATCGATTCGCCCGATATTCCGCTGAACGTGTCGCGCTCTTATTTGCAAAGCGATGCCAACGTGAAGAAGATCAGCGAGTACATCACCCGCAAGGTGGCTGACAAACTGCAAGAGTTATTTAAAAACGACCGCCCGTCGTACGAGCAGAAATGGCGCGACCTGGGCGTGTTTGTCAAATACGGCATTATTTCCGACAAAAAATTTGAAGACCGGGCCATGAATTTTGCCCTAGTGGAAACCACGAAAGGCGCGTTCGACCTGCTGCCCGATTTCAAGGAAAAAGTAAAAGCCAACCAGACCGACAAACACGGTAAAACGGTGCTGATCTACACCAACGACGTGGAAGCCCACAATGCACCGATCAAGGCCGCTGAAAACCGCGGTTACGAAGTGCTGCGCCTGGATACCGTGCTGGACAACCACTGGATGCAACACCTCGAATACCGCTCCGAGCTGGGCGTGGTGTTCGTACGCGTCGATTCCGATACGGTGGACAACCTGGTGCAGACGGATGAAAAACGCGAATCGGTACTGTCTGAAAAGGAACAGACCGAGGTAAAAACGATATTTGAAGCCGCCGTCAAGGGCCAGCCGGGGGCCAGCATCACGCTGTCGCCGCTATCGCCCGACGATCAGCCGGTGATCATTACCAAGCCGGAGTTCATGCGCCGCATGAAAGAAATGCAGCAGTTGCACGGTATGGGGCTGGGTGATATGCCCGATTCCTACAACGTGGTGGTCAATACCAACCACCCGCTGGTGGCGCAGAAGTTATTGAAGATCGAGGAGGAAGGCGAGCGCAGCCAGTTTTCGCAGTATTTGGTCAATCTCGGTTTGCTGCAACAGGGCATGCTGCGCGGCGAAGCGCTGACGACATTTGTGACGCAGACGCTGGGTAAGCTCTAAGCGCACATATCATAAATTTGCAAAGGGTTGGACGTTTGATCGTTCAACCCTTTTTGCATTTACCTAGTAGAGCTGACAGGCATCACCGTTCTTTGTCCCATCTTCAAAACGAATTACCTGATGGACAAAGAACTCCTGATCGAAATCATCAAAATCACCCCGCTCCTCCTTTTATACCTGATCATTCTGATCGTGTTCCTGCGTTACCGCCGGGCTTTTGTGGAAGGCATTTTACCCAAAATCACGGGTTTCAAGGCCTTTGGCATCGAAGCGTCTTTTGTACGCGAGGGCATTGAAAGCGCCGCGCGCTCGGCCCATAAGATCGGGGTGCAGGCCAGTTCCAGTCTGATGAATCGCTTATCGCGTTATCAGAAAAAGTCGCTGCGGGTGCTTTGGGTGGATGATAATCCCGACACGGTGATGTACGAATCCGGCGTGCTGCAAAACCTGGGCATGCTGGTGGAATTTGCCAAGACAAGCAGCAATGCGATGGATCGCCTGGGCCGCGAGAAATTCCAGCTGGTCATTTCCGACATTCACCGGGGCAATGAGAACACGGCGGGACTGGAATTTTTGCAGCAGGTACAAAGCCAGATGCCGGTGCCGATGATTTTTTATGTCTCCACGATGGATCCGGCCAAGGGTATACCGCCGGGCGCATTCGGAATTACGGATGATCCGAACGAGTTAATTCATTTGGTGCTGGATGTGGCGGAGCGGTTGTAGGGGAAACTTAATTTCACTTGCTTGAAAAATTACAGACTTTTAACGAGTCCTAATTATCTGAAACCCAGCTATTTTGCCTATTATCGTAGTTTCAAAGCAATTGCAATTATAAACAAACTATTGATATGCCCCTTTATGATCCACCAGGCATAACCCTCCTCTGAACAAACACGTCTTGATAAGCCGGATAAGTTTGTTAAGCGTTAGAATTTCTAAAACCCATAACGATGAAACACCTTACCTCATTCTTCCTTTTTCTCTGTTTATTCCACCAACTGCCCGGTCAGATCCCCGTTTGGAACCACACGCTTAAAACAAAAGCAGCAAGTGGTATTATTCAGGGGTCAATCCAAATGCGCGGCGATCATTTTCTGGTGTATAGCCAGCAAAGAATTATAGAACTGGATCAGGCTGGCAACCTGACCGCAACGGTCGTGGGCCCTGCCATTCCTTCCTTGATTGGTTATGGAGAATTTATCACTGAAAAAATAGATGCGCAGACCGGAAAACCTTACTTCCTGATGAGTTCCGGTTATTCGGCCAATAATAGCTTCACACTACGTATTAACGAATATCATCCCGGCGTCGGTTTTATCAATGAAACGAACCTGGATGAGACATTTAGTCCATTAAGTTCTCCTTTAGTTTTACCACTCAATGACAGCGTACTTTTTATTCTGGGTAGAAAGTATTTTCGGCAAGTGACGCACCATACGGATCATAGCCTGGTGGTTGACTGGCAACTCACCAATGCTATTGGCAGTCCGACCAGCGGCGTGATTACCGGCGACAGTATTGTGGGAACCACCCAGGACGGACATATTTTCGCTTTGAGTTTTCAAGGAAACATCCTGTGGAATGAGCTGGCCCCGGTTAATATCACCCATCTTCAAAAGGTAGATACCGGTTTCCTGGCTTGCACGCGCAGCACCGCCATGCCTTACGCGGCGGCGGTCATGCGTCTTTCAGCAGCTGGTACGGTCATCTGGACGAAGAGCTTCCCGGATCAGAGCTACGAATACCTGCTGGCAGAACCTGACGGAAGCATTACGGTAACGGGCCGCTCCGATTCTTCAACCGTTGTACTTCACCATTTACAGTCGGATGGAAATACGGCTTGGCGGAGAACCTACCAGACTGGCATCGGTACTGCGCTGCTGCGCACCCCCGACGGTGGGTATGCGCTGACCGGTTTAGCCGGTAACCGTTATTTAGTGATCAAGACCGATGACAACGGACTGACCGCCATGAATAAGGACTTACCGCTACCGGGGCAGAAAATTCTGGAGAACAGTATTATGAAGTCCACTTTTTTCCCCTCTGCTACGCTGTTTTTTGACAATACCGAATCGACTTTTTACGTGCCGAAAGCAGATTTGACTACTTTGTTTTTTGCGGCGGCACCCTGGGTGGGTGGCCTCGATCAGGACAGCTTGCTGCATTTTGCCGCCTCCACGTATCCCAATGACGGAAAATCGGACTATCGGTCGGGCCTCGTACAGTCCCCGGCCGCTGACTTTAACCGCGTATGGTCCGTCAGCCGGTCGGATATCGAAACACTGCAACAAGATTGGCTGGACGATGGTGTAATTGACCAGGACGTTCCATACGATCTATTGACCTGGCCGGCAAAGGGCAACCCGGATTTCGGGAATAACCTGGATTTTTCAGTGAGCGCTACGGATAAAGATTTACTGCCCGCCCCATTTGTGGACATTAATGGCGATGGCAAATATTCTGTGTATGATGGCGATTATCCACGTATAAGAGGCGATCAGATGGCCTGGTGGGTGCTCACAGATGACACTTTACATACCAGAACCAATGGTGTCCCCCTGCTGGTGGATATAGCCATTTCCGCGTACCTGTATGACTGTGCAACCTACGATCCCCTGAACAACACTTTATTCGTTGATTTTAAAATTATCAATCAATCAAATAGCCTGTACACAACCATGTTTGCCGGCATTTGGTCTGACCCCGACCTGGGTTGCGCCTATGATGACTATATTGGTTCTTTGCCGGCGGAGGATGCTTTTTACGTATATAACCAGGACCCGGAAGACGGGCAAACCGGTACAACCTGCCCTGGAGGTACGCCTACTTTCGGAAACAACGTGCCGGTTGGCTCCATTGCTTTTACTAATGTTAGCCTCGAAAAATTTAGTTATTATAATAATGCTGGTGGTTCTCCGACGCCGCCACCCGGTACTACCGACCCGAATTATGCCGATCAATACAACAATTATTTACAGGGTAAATGGCTGGATGGTTCCATCCCTACTTACAATGGTCAGCCCATTGATTACCAATTTCCAGACAATCCGGCAGACCCCACTGGTTTCAGTATGTGTCAGCAAAATCTGGCGCCTGGTGATCGCCGGGTTATTGGTTCCCACGGCCCTTTTGAATTTGCGCCAAACGACACTTTCCTTCTCTCGGTTGCTTTTACTTACCACCCCGACATTCCGCTCCCCTGCCCGGATATTTTTGGCACCGTACAAAACGACCTGCATGCACTGCATACTTTAGTTAACTCCGGCGCCTTAGACCCCCCGGTTAATTTAATGGCCAACGTGCATTTGGCACCTGGTCAGTCCGTGCTGCTTGACGCAACAGTGCCGGAAGCAACGGCCTATAACTGGTCAAATGGCGCACAAACAGCAAAGATCAACGTCGACCAACCAGGTAGATACAGTGTTGCGATCACCCGTAATACAGGTTGCGCAGATTTGGAAACGGTACTGGCCATTGCTGCTTCGCCGACCGGGGAAGTATCCTGGCTCGATCAATTCCATATATTTCCCAATCCCAGCGCCGGGCTTTTCGAACTCGAAATACATGGTACCGCCCAGCCAAGACTGGATGTTCAGCTTTTCAACGTGCTGGGACAATGCGTTGAAAATCAGGCAATTAATTTCAGCAGCGGCAGCCTGAAGCGCACGTTTGACTATAGCCAGTTGCCGGCGGGCATGTACACCCTGCGTTTACAAGCCGGCGAAAAATTCCGGGTAGTGAAAGTGATTTTGCAACACTAATTAACACGATTAAATAAAACTGCACCACCCCCGCTTTTGGGGGTGATGCAGTTTCGGCGATCAATCTCGTGCATGAAAGTTTGATAGTCAGCGTAGTCAAGAGCTAGAGCAGCGCTTCTATCCGTGGGCAGAACGTATTTGGTTACCGCAAAATTTGTCTGGTAACGCTGTTCTGCTTTAATGATAGCACAAATGTAAAAGCCTCTTCTACGGCAACCTTGGACAGTATAGCCCATTTTTCAACATCGTATGTACGCGATTTTACAGCTTATTTAAAATGTAAACCGTTGATCATAAATTACTTAGAAAAAAAGATTCCTGCCAACTATAGACCAGCCGTACAAGCCGGGCACTAAAATTTCCTCCTTTATTCATAGCGTAAATGCGCACTGCCGACTAATTATGCGCTATAAACCACACTTTTTGTAGCTATTCCGAATAGGCGGCAAAGAAAATCTCCGACCTTTGCGCTTCTTTAGAAAAAACGACCATGCCTACTGCCACCACGTCCGCCATTCACTACCAGGCGGAGAATATTTCGCCCGAAACCCTGCTTCATCTGTATGAGGAACTGGTGAAGCCCCGCCTCATCGAAGAAAAAATGCTCAATCTGCTGCGTCAGGGCCGTATATCCAAATGGTTTTCCGGCATCGGGCAGGAAGGTATTTCCGTGGGCGCCGCCGCCGCCCTGCTGCCCGACGAGGTGATTTTCACGATGCACCGCAACCTGGGTGTGTTTACCGTCCGGGAGGTGCCGCTCGACCGGCTGTTTTGTCAATGGCAGGGGAAACGCCTCGGCTACACCAAAGCGCGGGATCGCTCTTTCCACTTCGGCGCTATGGAACATGGCATTGTGGGCATGATCTCCCACCTCGGACCGCAACTTTCGCTGTCGGCCGGCGTGGCCATGGCCCATAAATTAAAAAAGGAAAAGCGGGTAAGCCTGGCCTTTACCGGCGATGGCGCCACCAGCCAGGGCGAATTTCATGAAGCACTCAACGTCGCTGCCGTCTGGAAACTGCCGGTTATTTTCCTGATTGAAAACAATGGATACGGCCTGTCCACGACCAAAAACGAGCAATACGCCTGCCGCGACCTGGTCGATCGCGCCGTCGGCTATGGCATGCGCAGCGCTAAAATAGACGGGAACAATATTCTGGAGGTTTACTCCACCATCCGCCAGGTAGCGGCCGAATTGCGGGAAAATCCGGAGCCTTTCCTGCTGGAATGTATGACGTTCCGGATGCGCGGCCACGAAGAAGCCAGCGGCACCAAATACGTCCCGCAGGAACTGATGGACACCTGGGCCAAGAAAGACCCGCTGGAGAACTACGAGCGCTGGTTGCAGGAGACAGGGGTTTTACAGGAAAAAACGGCCGAAAATTTCCGTAAAAACTATAAAAAAACCATTCAGGATGCGGTGGAAGTGATGTTCGCCGAACCGGAACCCGTGCCAGATACCGCCGAAGAACTGGCCGATGTCTACGCTGAAGCCCCGGCTCCGGTCGCGGCCGGCGGCGAAAAAACGGAGACGCGTTTCATCGATGCCTTGTCGGACGGCATGCGCACCGCCATGCAGCGTCACCCGAACCTGATCCTGATGGGCCAGGATATTGCCGACTACGGCGGGGTGTTTAAAATTACCAACGGGTTCGTGGAAGAATTCGGCAAAGAGAGGGTGCGCAACACGCCGCTTTGCGAAAGCGCCATTGTCGGCATCAGCCTGGGCCTCTCGCTGGGTGGTTTCAAAAGCATGGTCGAAATGCAGTTCGCCGACTTTGTGACCTGCGGTTTCAACCAGATTGTCAATAATTTAGCCAAGCTGCACTGGCGCTGGGGACAAGCCGCCGACGTGGTGATCCGTATGCCTACGGGCGGAGGCAGCGGCGCCGGGCCTTTCCATTCGCAAAGTAATGAAGCCTGGTTTACCCACGTGCCCGGACTGAAAATCGTGTATCCCAGCACACCGGAAGACGCCAAAGGGCTGATGCTGGCCGCGTTTGAAGATCCAAATCCGGTGATGTTTTTTGAACACAAAGGGTTGTATCGTTCGGAGAGCGGCCCGGTGCCGGCAGGTTTTTATACCGTGGAAATCGGCAAAGCGCGGCAGGTACGTACGGGCAACGACCTGAGTATTCTGACCTACGGCCTCGGCGTCCGCTGGGCCGAACTGGCTGCCAAAGAACTGGATATCGATGCCGACATCGTAGACCTGCGTTCGCTGGTGCCCCTCGACTATGAAGCGATTACGGCCTCCGTCAAAAAGACGAGCCGGGTGCTGGTGTTACATGAAGACACGCTTTTCGGGGGTATTGGCGGCGAAATTGCGGCCTGGATCACCGAGCATTTATTCGAACACCTCGATGCGCCGGTGCTGCGGGCGGCCAGTCTGGATACGCCGGTACCGTTTGCCATACCGCTGGAGCAGAATTTCTTTCCGATCGAACGACTGCGGGAACAACTGCGGAAGTTGATGGCGTACTAGGCTTATTTACCGCCATACCACTTACGCAAAACCCCTTCCCCCAGTTTACCCTGCGGCGTGTAATCCCGCTCGGGGTAGCCTTCATGGCCCTGCATATTGGGAAACCATTTCCAGAGAAACCCGCCGGCCCACCAGGGTTCCGCCTGGAACGTCGACAACAGGGCTTCCAGGCAGTTGGCCTGCGCCGCCTGGTTGATGGCGCGGCTTTCGACCCCATTTTCCAGCTCCCAGGTGCGCCAACCCGCACTATCGACGCTCAAATAACCATATTCGGTAAAGAGGATGGGTTTATTCTCATGCTGCGCACTGAACGACCGCAGCTGCTCGCGCACCGGCCGCCAGGCAGAACGCAGGGAATCCACGTCGGGGGTAGCCGTGGGCACCAGGGGGAAATACGCGCTGAGGCCAATGTAGTCCACCTGATCCCAAAAAGGCGTGTTCTGGTAATCCGCCCAGGTGGCGCAGTACGTGATCTGGCCGTGGTATACGTCGCGTATTTTCCGGATCAAACCGCGCCAGAAATCAGGTCGTTTGACCACCGCGACGGCAAATTCCGTCCCCACACAGAACAGATCGACCTTCGCGCTATCGGCCAGCACAGCCATTGGCAAAATGTATTTTTCGTAGGCCGCTTCCCATTTTTCCCAGTCCTCCGTTTTATCAAAATCGAGACTGCCCGGCCAGCTTCCGGGAATATATACCTGGGGTTTGAGCATGACTTTCATCCCGCCCGCATGGGCCATTTCGATACAGGTCCGTACACCTTCCGGGGTTTCGCCCCACCACTGTTTGCCATGGGTATTGTAATGGACGTCCGGCATGCCCAAACGGGTGAAAGCATACGGTACTACGGCGATCCAGTTGGCGCCGATTGCTTGCAGGGCGACAATCGGGTTTTCCGTTAACTGACGGGGCGGCGCGACGAAGGTCAAACCGTTCATTTTTCCGGCAATCGGTTCGCTGGCCGTGCGGGAGGGCTCGTGTAAAATGGGCGCTGCGCCGGAAGGCGTTACCGGTTTGGAAGGCGACGTACAGAGAGCTAAAACCGACAGGAAGGCAAAGAGCAGGAATTTCATAGCGGTAATTAAGTAATTTAGTCTTTTACCCGCCCGAAACCCAGGGTTTTCAACATCCAGGTGGGCAGGGGGCGGGCCGGATGACGGCGTTTCCGCAGATCCAGGTACCAGCCTATTTTTTTCAGAATCGGAATTTTATGCGTTTCGACAAATTCAATAAGCGTACCGTCGGGATCTTCGATGTAGGAAAAATACCCGGCTGCTTCGCCCATATCGAAGCTGCCACTGCTATCCACCGTAAAGGGATGACCGCGTTCGGCACAAAATGCTTTCATTTCGGTCATGCCGGTAATATCGAAACACAGGTGGATGAAACCCAGATCACCCCAGAAACGATTTTCATAAATGGCGCGCGGCGTTCGATCGAGGGCTTGCACCAGTTCGATTTCCGTGGCGCCCAGCAGTCGGCTGAACGGCCCCACCCGTTGCTGGCTATGCCTTAATAAGACCCGCCGGTAACGTCCCATGCCACCGTCAACACCGTGTAAATCATTGAAACTGTCGGTTTGATCATAGACCACTGTGTCATACCCCAGCAGTTCGGTGTAAAATTTAAGCGAGCGATCCATGTTGCTCACCCCAATAATGCCGCCGTACATACCGCCGGTTTGAAAGCCGTCACTTTTAGTGAACCAGTCCTCTGCACCCACCACTTCGAAGGTCAGTCCCCAGGGGTCTTTCAAAAAAAAATGCTCGCTGCCGTCCGCGCGGGTTTGCGGCGTAGTCAACAGGTTGACGCCCTTTTCCCGTAAATTGTGAAAGCAGGCGGCCACGTCTTTGCATTTTATTTTGGCCACAAAAATGCCCAGATCGCCAAGTTGGGGCTGAAAAACGGGCGGCACAGGCGTGCGTCCGGTGTACTGCCAGATTTCCATACCGCCACCGCCCTGCATATTGAGCGCGAGAATGGCGTGGCGCGCCTGGGGCTGGCCGCCCGTATAAGGCAGCATGAGACCAGCGACGGCGGCTTCCTCAAACATGGGTACGTCCATACCAAAGGTTTGGCGATACCAGCGGAAAGCAGCGTGCACATCGGTGACGCCGATGCCGATTTGTTGAATACCGGAAATAAACACAGGACCTAGACTTAATAATGGTGAATAAAGAGCGGCAAAGATAGAAAAGCACCCGTTGGGAAAAACGATTGTACTTCGCTGCTACTGCATAAAATTAGCGGACGAATTTTGCGTTTTGGGGCCTTAAAAATCTTGATCACTATGCCGAATCGCCTTTTTATACTCTTCGCCGCCGCTTTATTCTCTTGTCCGGCGTTTGCCCAGACTTCCCGAAAGATCAAACTGACGCCGGTATCGATTGGCTTCGATCTGCCGCCTTCCTATAAACAGCGCACTTTTATTAAGGGTCTGGCCGGTTTCACCAGTAAAATTGACCAGTTGGTGGGCGCCATGATCATCATCGACGGCGATAAGACTTCCGTACTAACCCGTTTTGTTCGTCAGGACCGGCCACCGGTGGTGATGGCGGCTACTTCCGACGTGATTTACAGCGCTAAAATTGATTCCAAATTCAAATTCAACGGCAGTTACAGTATTGGCTCCACCAAAATTGCCAAAGACGTGATCAATGAACTGATCGTCACGGACGTCGGTTCCGCTTTTTTGCCGGAAGACTACATTCCATACGTGGAAATTTGCCGGGCGTCCACCAACGTCAGCCCGGAAACGCGCCGGAAAACCTACTACGTGCGGTCGGCTAAACTCACCACGGTATACACCCGCGCTTTTCAAAAAATTACCGGCGATTCCGACGTCAGTGGCGTGGTGTTCAGCGTTGGCGGAGAAGTGTACAGCAGCTCCGATCAATTCAAACTGGACTATGTCGTCTCGGTCGACCTGGTGAGCCTGGAGAAATTACTGTCGCTGCAGAACTGTAACGACTTGATTAACAATGAAGAACTGGCCCGCCGCGAAAAAGCCGAACGCGCCCGACTGGACGCCCAGCGCGCCGAAGAAGACCGCATGGCCAGGATGGGGGAAGCGGCTGTCGCCAAACAGCAGGTGGAGGAATTGAAAAAAACACTGGGGGAAAACATCGTGAAATCAGAAGAAATGCAACGCCAACTACGCGAAGCCCAGGATAAAGAACACCTCGCTTTAGAACAACTGCATACCGCTATTCAGCGCGCCGACGACATGACGGCCAAAGCCCAGACCGCCCAGCAAAACGTAGAAAACCGGGAAAACATCATCCTGACTTTCAAGAATAAAGAAGGTAAAGTACTGGAAATCAAAAGCCTGGAAGAACTGAGCGAAGAAAAATTACGCGATCTCGGCTTCGACGTGGAAATCCTAAAGGAAGAACCTAAAAACTAAGATTCCACGCGCCAGATCATGGCGGAATAATCGTCGCTGGCCGTAATGAGGGCATCGGGCAACCACAATAGCCGGTTAACGGAGTGTATATGGCTGCCGAAACGCAGGGTGTCCACCACTTTCAGTAATTCATAACTCTGCGCATCCCAGATTTTAAACGTCTTGTCGCGGCTGGCGGTGGCGAGCCACTGACCATCGTGCGAAAAAGCCAGGTGATTAATAGTAAAGCGGTGGGCGGGAATTTCAAGCAGCGGTGGCGCTTCCGTTTCCAGAGCCCAAACCCGCAGCATAGCGTCGCGCCCCCCGCTGATCAGCTGGGTTTGATCGCGGCTATACAGCAGGGTAAATACCGAAGGCAGGTGCGCATTCAAAATAATGCGGCGCACCGCCAGCGTTTTTTCGTCCAGTAAATAAATATGCCCATCGCTGGCGCCCACGGCCAGTTCCTGCCGCTGGGCCGAGTAGGCGATGGCGCGCAGCGGCCGGTCGGACACCTGTACACTCTCCATACTGCGTTTTTCGCGCACCGACCAGCGGGTGAGCAGCCCGTCTCCACCTATACTGTATAACCAATCCGCAACGACCAGCAGCCCATACACCCCCAGCCGGTGATGCTGTACGTTGCGGGTTCGCGCCGGGTCCTGCAGATCGACCCAATGCAAACCGCCATCCATGTTTCCGGCCACCAGCAACTGACGCTCCGGCAGGTGCAACAGCGAAAAAATCCGCGTTTCTACCGCCACGACCAGCCTCCCAAGTTCCGGGTTATCCAGCGACCATTCTACGATCCAGCCATCGCCGCCGGCCGTTAGGAAATATCTTTCGTCTTGTCCGGCACTCAGCGTATACAAGGCCGCTTTATGGCCGGTAGAGGTATGTATTTTTTCAATATGCATAAAAGGGGTGGTAGAGGAGCGTGGTAGCCGACTCAAAGTTGGCATAAATGTCTGATCCATTATAAGCAAGTTTGCATATAGGGTTATCCGTTACCTGAAATCCGACATTTTTCAAGATCACCTTGCGCTGATGATAGTACAAATAAAAAAAATTTATGGGCAACAAACAGGCTGCAAAATTATACTGTCAATTGGCCTGTTTGTTGATTATGCGCTGCCAACCGGCAATTCTGCCAATGTGTACCTGGGGCCCATAAAAAGGATGAACTGTCAGGATTTGGTAACAAGAACCCCTGTCAAAAGACAATTAACTCATTTTTAAAGGTTCCTTAAAGATTAAGGTTCTTTCTTTAGGTTACTTTTCAAAGCCTTATAGTCTTCATCCCAGTACCAAATTTTTGTCATTCCAGGAACGTGTTTCCTTATTTGGTTTACTAAAATCTATGGCTGATCCCGTGCAAAATTCTCGAATTTGGTCTGCTGAGCAGGCTACTACCTGGTACGCTCAACAAGGCTGGCCAGTCGGTTGTAACTTCATTCCCAGCAATGCCATTAATGAGCTGGAAATGTGGCAGGCCGACACTTTTGACCCAGCTATTATTCACCGCGAACTTTCGCTGGCCGAAAGTCTGGGCATGAATACCGTCCGCGTTTATCTGCATAACCTGGCTTGGGAAACCGACGCCGAGGGATTGAAAGAGCGGATGCGCGTGTTTCTCGACCTGGCCGAACTCCACCATATCCGGGTGATTTTCGTTATTTTCGATGACTGCTGGAATGAAGATCCGCAACCCGGCAAACAACCGGAGCCGAAACCCGGCGTACACAACAGCGGCTGGCTGCAGGCGCCCGGTAAAGAACGCCTGATGAACCCCGAAACCTGGGGGCCGCTTGAAGGCTACGTAAAAGACATTCTGCACAGCTTTGACGGCGATAACCGCATTTTGCTGTGGGACATTTACAACGAGCCCGGCAACAGCGGTTATTTACTGCAATCCCTGCCGCTGCTGAAAAAAGCATTTGAATGGGCCTGGGCCGTGCGGCCGTCACAGCCGATCAGTTCGGCGCCCTGGAACCCGGAATTTACCGAATTGAACGCTTTCCAGCTGGATAACTCCGACGTGATCACCTTCCACAACTACCTGGATGCGGAAAACCTGCAGGAAGAAATTACGGAATTGGAAAAACGCGGCCGCCCCATCATCTGCACCGAATACATGGCCCGTTCGCTGAACAGCCGTTTCGATACCCACCTGGCCATTTTCAAACGCCACCGGATCGGAGCCATCAATTGGGGTCTGGTGGCCGGCAAAACCAACACCATTTATCCCTGGAAAACCGTACCCGATGCGGATACCCAGGTGGTCTGGTTCCACGATATTTTTTACCCGGATGGTTCCGTGTACGACCCGAAGGAAGCCGCAGTGATCCGGCAGATGACGGGGGTAACTCCGGCGCCGGAACCCGTTTCCTGATTTTTAAATTTAATTTGAAACTGCTACTCCGGGCTTCCGGGGTGGCAGTTTTTTATTTTAACACTTGCCTTGTATATGTTTTCCAGTTGGCGGACATGAATGAACACTATTCCCAAGTTCATCACCTCCATATCTGAAAACACGATGCAAAAAGATCAAGAGTACCACACCCAGATCAAAATCGGCCTGGCCACGCCTACCGAAAACAACCTGCGCCTGATGGCCTACGCGTTCGACCAAAGCGGCCGCCTCCTGGAAAGCCAAATTGTTGAAAAAGAACAGGTTACTTTTAAATTATCGGAAAGAACCCTGCGTACTGCCCAGGTGTTCATTGCGCCCATTCCGCAGGGGCTGAAAATCATTCCGCAAAATCTGGAAGACGTCAAGCGTCTTCGGCCCTTCCAGCCGGTCTTCGATCTGGACCGCCCCATTGCGGAACTGCTCGTGCCCATCGACGCGATCCAATGGTGGAAATGGCGCTTTTGCCGCGCTGTTGGCCGGGTCAGCAAACGTTTTAACATCGATGGCGTACTGCAGCAGCGGCCGCTTTGCCAGGCGCGGGTACATATTTGCGAAGTGGATCGCGTCCGTATTTTTTGGGAAATTCCACTGCCCGAACTCATTCGTATTCCCGATCTGATCCGCGACATTTTGCGCGTCCCAACCCGCCGCCCTTTCCCGCCGGTGCCAGATCCGGGGCCATACTTCAACAGCCGGCCTACCCTGCCGACCCTGGCGAATTTTGCCCGGCCCATGGCTCAAACCATTATGGCGCCGGTGATGGACCGCAGTGAAGTTCGTCAGCATTTGCTTTCCCTGGATGCCAATTTGCGCGAACAACTGTTGTCCGGCGAACCTGAACTGATCCGGTCGGCCCTGAGCAAAAGCTTCTCCCATCTGCATCCGATTTTCTGTTACCTGCCTTCGTTATGGCCTTATTTATATCGCTGCACGGAAATTGCCACCGTGTTGACCGATGCCAGCGGCCGTTTCAATGTACCGTTCATTTACCCGGTTGCCGATCAGCCGGACCTGTACTTTTGGGTAGAATACCTGATCGGCGGGGTATGGACAACGGTGTATCGCCCTGCGCTGCCCTGCCATATTTACTGGAATTACAGCTGCGGCACGGAAGTGAACATCGAGGTGACCGATAGCCGCGTGCCTTATACTTCCTGCGGCGACGTGTTACCGGGTACCGGCGTTTGGATTCGTTCTTTGGGCAGCCTGTCGGTACGGGCGGTGGAACAAAATGATTTGACCGAAATCGTGCAGGGCCAGGCATTCCGCACCATTGGACTGACCAAATGGGGCGATGCGCAGTCCATCCATCCGTTTGGCGGCAACCTGCACTTCTGGGTACTCTTTGGCGACGCGCTGCCCAATGCCAATATCGGTTACTACCGCTGGTCGTATCGTCGCCTGCGTACCGGCCGGTTGCTGCCCGTTGCGGATGGCTGGCATGCGATCACCACGCCGATGACCAAGAGTTACACGGTGGCCAACACCCTGACTCCCGACCCGAATGACCGCGTGACCCGTTCCTTTGATATGGGTCCCAAACCCAATGGCCTTTACCGGATTCCACCAGCCGAAGCCACCGTCGCGGAAGTCAGCGGCAGCAATGCCACGGCGCGTTGGGACAATAACAACACCCTCAGCATCGCCCTGCCCACCGCCGACCTGGAAGACGGCCTGTTTGAAATAAAAATGGAGCTGTTCGACAACAGCGGTAACCTGGTGGACGTGAGTCCGTTCAATTTTCAGCTGCCGACAGCGGCCGATGCTACGGCGAGTGAAGCTATTTCCGCACCTTATGCTATACCCGGCGCAACGCCCGGCACAGTGCAGGCTTTCCATTTGCTGGTACGGCTGGATAATCATGTTTGCGAAGCGGAAATTCTGCCGGTGCAGCTGGCCGCCGATCCTGCCCGGGTGCAGAACTGCTGTGGTTTCCTGAACTATGATACGGATGCGCATCTGGTGCGGGTCGCTTTCCGGGCGGTGCATGCGAATGATCTGGCCGCTTATTCCTTCACAACGGTGAAAGGACAGGGTAATAATAACGGCGTCGCCACCGCCACGACCAGCGGCCTGATCCTGAACGGGCAAAATGGATTTACCCGCGTGGGGAATGTGTTCTCCAAGGAAATTATAGCCCGCGACTTACTGGGCTCCTGCGATGGCCATGCCTGTACCAAAGCGGCTTTTGCAGAATACTTATCGGTCACTACCCTGGCCGTAGATGGCTATTCCCGGCTGGATTACCTGGACCGGGCGGATTTGGACAGCTACGCTTTGGAGCCGTAAGTCATTGATCTTCATACGCTCAATAAAACGCCGCCGTTTCGAGAAGTCGAAGCGGCGGCTTTCTTGCAGGTTACCGTTTATACCCGCCTGCGCATGTTTTCCAGGGGCAATTCAAAACCTGGCAGTACGTCTTCACCACTCAGGTTTTTGCCGGCAAAACCGGTTACGATTTCTACTTCCTGTCCAGCCCGATAGATATAAGCTTTATCCTCATAGGGATCTATCAGCCAGGCCAACCGGACACCGTTCACCAACCAGGTATTGGTCATTTTACTTTGGCGTTTTTTAAGGCGGTCGGTACTGGAACGAACCTCGGCCACAAAATCGGGGACGATTGTGACAAAAGACTCTTCATCAGCTTCCGGAACGGCTGCAAGTCGCTCCGGTGATATCCAGGCGGCATCCGGAGATTTAAAAGCGCCATTCGGCAAGTCGAAACCACTTGATAAGCCATGTACTTCTCCGCTACTATATTGAGCATTCCAGGCATACAATAAGTCGATAAGTACAGATTCCCGCTTACCGGAATCTCTTTTTACAGGTGACATAATTGTAGTAATTCCATTGGTTTCGCGCTCTATGCGCAGGTCGGGGTATTTTTCGGCAAGCCCTAAAAAAGACTCCCGGCTCAATGGACGTTGCAATTCTACAGGACCATAGTGCACCGCCAGGTCTTCCAGTGTGAGAGGTTCTTTCGTTAAAATGTCAGCACTCATTCGAGAAGACTATTGTTAAGAAACAAAGTTAAGGAATTGAATTGAAATATAGTGAGGACCTGATACTTACAAAAACGCCGCCGCTTCGGAAACCCGAAACGGCGGCGCACTTATTTGTTTTCCAGTTTACTGTGTGTAAAGTTATAACTCTTTTAGCTGGGAAAGTTTCAAAAAATAGATTTTCTCTCCGCCGATCATGGGCAACAATTGCCCGCAACCATCCCGGTATTCGCCGGAAAATTGGACTTTTTTTCCGTCGAGTAATTTTAGCTGGTCCGTAAAATTGCAGCAATCTCCATTTAAAAAGCCATCAATAGCCCCTGGAATCGCTACGTGAATATAATATCTTTCTTCCTGCGTTACGGCATCTATGCGGTTTACGACCGTACCTTCTGCATTTTCGGCTTTTAAAATGATCTTTCGATTCTCATCACAACGTCCTAAGGTACAGTCGGTTGCGCCGGTTCCACTAATCTCTGTTATCCCGGCCGGACCCGGGTAAACTTTGCCGCTATCGTCGTCACTTTTCTTGCAGGCCGTATTTAGAAGTGCAGTTGCCAGGGCAAGACCCAGCAAAATGATCAGGGGTAATTTTCTTGAATAGCGCATGTAATTTGAATTTAAGGGTAGGAAGAAAAAGGTATATAAAAAAAGTGCGCCGTCAGCCTTCCGGCCAACGACGCACTTATCTTATTAGACAGAACCCAAAAACAAAACGTTGGGTACGCTGCTTAGTCTGCTTCTACCGCAGCACCATCCGGCTGATCGCGGAACGGACGACCCGAACCGGTAACCTGCAGCGTATCGTACTGGCGCATACCCGTACCTGCCGGGATCTTCTTACCGACAATGACGTTCTCTTTCAAGCCCATCAGGTGATCTTTCTTGGCAGCAATAGCGGCCGTCGAAAGGACCTTGGTGGTCTCCTGGAACGAAGCGGCAGAAATCCAGCTTTCCGTACCCAGCGACGCCTTTGTAATACCGAGCAACATGCTCACCGCCGTAGACGGCACTGCATCGCGGTATTCCACCAGCTTTTTGTCATTGCGTTTCAGGAACGAGTTTTCTTCGCGCACCTGGCGTAAAGTCACCAAAGCCCCGGCTTTCAGTTTGCCACTGTCCCCCGCGTCGAGCACGAGTTTCTTGTCATAAATCCAGTCGTTGTAATCGATGAACTCGTTACGTTCCACCGGCTCTCCGGCCAGGAAGTGCGTATCACCCGGATCGACGATCTCCAACCGGCGCATCATCTGGCGAACGATCACCTCGATGTGCTTGTCGTTGATGTTGATACCCTGCGAACGGTACACCTCTTGTACGCCGTTGACCAGGTAGGAAGAAGCGGCAAACGGTCCACGAATGGCCAGAATGTCTTTCACCGAAATGGTACCCTCCGTAAGGGCCGTACCGGCGCGCACGAAGTCACCGTCCTGGACCAGCAAGTGTTTGGTCAGTGCGATCAGGTATTTGCGTTTCTGTCCGTCCTTCGCTTCGATCGTCCATTCGCGGTTACCGCGTTTGATGGCGCCGATCGTGATCACGCCGTCGATTTCCGCCACACTGGCCGGGTTCGACGGGTTACGCGCTTCGAACAGTTCCGTTACCCGCGGCAGACCGCCGGTGATATCCGCAATCTTACCCAGTTTACGTGGAATTTTCACGATCTGCTGGCCAGATTTTACCTCTTCATCATCATCCACCGACACATAAGCGCCCACGGGGAGCGAGTATGTTTTCATTTCCTCACCCGTTTTAGGATGCATGATGGTCATGGATGGGATTTTCTTCTTGTTCTTACTTTCCGTAACGATCTTCTCGGCAAAGCCCGTCTGGTCATCGCGCTCCATACGGAAGTTGGTACCTTCCTCCATGTTGTTGTAGCGGATCACCCCGTTGAAATCACTGACGATCACGGCGTTGAATGGATCCCATTCGCAGAGTTTCTCGCCGCGTTTCACTTCCTGGCCATCGACGACGAACAGGAACGAACCGTAAGGAATGTAGTTATTGGCCAATACCCGGCCGGTCTTCGGATCCATCGAACGAATTTCACCGGTTCGCGATACGACTACCTGCACCGGCTTGCCGCTGGTGTCGGTTCCGTCAACGGTACGAATAGAGTCGAACTCCATTTTGCAGTCCGTCCGGGCCGTAATATCGTTTTCGGTCTGACCGATCATAGCCGTACCACCCGTGTGGAAGGTCCGCAGGGTCAACTGCGTACCTGGTTCACCGATCGATTGAGCGGCGATAATACCGGTAGCGTCGCCCATTTCGGCGATCCGGCCGGTAGCCAGGTTTTTACCGTAACACTTGCCGCAAACACCGTGGCGGCTTTCGCAGGTAAGTACCGAACGAATAGTGACCATTTCGATTTGGGCGGCATCAATATCAGCGGCAATTTTATCCGTAATATATTCAGCAGCAGATACCAGTAACTGTTCGGTGTCAGGGTTGTAAACATCATGCAGGCTGTAGCGGCCTTTGATCCGGTCGCGCAGGCTCTGAATGATTTTATCACCTTCTTTAAAGGCCGTTGTGTCAATACCGCGCAGGGTAGCGCAGTCCACTTCCCGAATGACCACGTCTTGCGCAACGTCCACCAGACGACGAGTCAGGTAACCGGCATCGGCGGTTTTCAGAGCCGTATCGGCCAGACCTTTACGGGCACCGTGGGTCGAAATGAAGAACTCTTGTACGGACAGGCCTTCCAGGAAGTTCGACAGGATCGGGTTTTCGATAATGGCGCCGCCGGTATCACCGGATTTCCGCGGTTTGGCCATCAGGCCCCGCAGACCGCACAGCTGTTTGATCTGCTGTTTGGAACCACGCGCACCGGAATCGAGCATCATGAACACGGAGTTAAAGCCTTGTTTATCAGTGCTTAACTCTTTCATCAACTGGTCCGTAATCCGGTTATCCGCAAACGTCCACTTGTCGATGATCTGGTTATACCGTTCGTTGTAGGTGATCAGACCCATGTTGTAGTTCTCCCAGACCTCATCCACCTCGACCTGAGCGGCCTCGAGGGCCTTGCGTTTCAGATCAGGAATGACCAGGTCACCCAGGTTGAACGACAGACCGGCTTTGAACGCCCAGCCGAAGCCCAGTTCCTTAATACTGTCGAGGAACTCAGCGGTCAGCTTGAAACTCGTCCGGGTGATAATTTCCCCGATAATGATTTTCAGGTTACGCTTGGTAAGCAGTTCGTTGATGTATGGCACGCCATCCGGTACCGCTTGGTTGAAAAGCACCCGGCCAACCGTGGTTTTAATACGTTTGATCGTGATGACGCCATTTTCGTCCTGCGGTACGCGGCATTCGATGCCGGCATGCAGATCGAGCTGACCTTCATTGTAAGCGATCGTGACTTCTTCCGGGGAATAGAAACGACGGCCTTCACCACGTACCGGATTTTCCGGAATGTGTTTTCTTTCTTTTGTGAGATAGTACAGGCCCAAAACCATGTCCTGCGAAGGCAGGGTGATCGGCGAACCGTCCTGTGGGTTGAGCATGTTGTGGCTCGACAGCATCAGCACCTGGGCTTCCAGAATAGCGGCGTGGCTCAGGGGCACGTGCACGGCCATCTGGTCACCGTCAAAGTCGGCGTTGAAGGCCGTACAAACGAGCGGGTGCAGTTGAATGGCTTTACCCTCGATCAATCGCGGCTGGAAAGCCTGGATCGACAAACGGTGCAGCGTCGGGGCACGGTTCAGCATGACCGGGTGGCCACGCAGGATATTTTCGAGAATTTCCCAGATCACCTGGTCTTTCCGATCCACGAGTTTCTTCGCCGATTTCACCGTTTTGACAATACCGCGCTCGATCAACTTACGGATAATGAACGGTTTGAACAGCTCGGCAGCCATGGCTTTCGGAATACCGCACTCGTGCAGTTTGAGCGTTGGCCCCACCACGATGACGGAACGACCCGAATAGTCGACACGTTTACCCAGCAGGTTCTGACGGAAACGACCTTGTTTACCTTTCAGAATGTCGGACAGCGATTTCAGGGCGCGACCACCTTCGGCTTTCACGGCGTTTGATTTCCGCGAGTTATCGAACAGCGAGTCGACGGCTTCCTGCAACATCCGCTTTTCATTACGCAGAATCACTTCCGGCGCTTTGATCTCGAGCAAACGTTTCAGACGGTTGTTCCGGATAATGACGCGGCGATAAAGGTCGTTCAAATCCGAAGATGCGAAACGACCACCATCCAACGGCACCAGGGGGCGCAGTTCAGGCGGTACCACCGGCAAATACTGAATCACCGTCCACTCGGGGCGCTGACCGGCATTTTCCAGACCTTCCCGGAAAGCTTCCACCACGCGGAGGCGTTTGTTGGCTTCGCTTTTCTTCTGCTGGCTGGTCTCGCTATGGGCCTCGTGACGCAGTTGCGCCGACAAGTGGTCCAGGTTGAGGGTGCTCAACAGGGAGTAAACGGCTTCCGCACCCATTTGGGCGATGAATTTATCCGGGTGGGAATTATCCAGCTGGTGGTTTTCCTTCGGCAGCGCGTCCATGATCTCGAGGTATTCTTCCTCGGTCAGCAGGTCCATGCGGTTCATCCCTTCGGCGGATTTGATGCCGGGGTTGACCACGACATACCGCTCATAGTAGATGATGGTCTCCAGTTTCTTGGAGGACGTACCTAAGATATAGCCAATTTTATTGGGCAGGCTTTTGAAAAACCAGATGTGTACCACCGGGACGACGAGCCGGATATGGCCCATGCGTTCACGGCGCACCTTTTTTTCCGTCACCTCCACACCGCAACGGTCGCAAACGATCCCTTTATAACGGATACGTTTGTATTTGCCGCAGTAGCACTCGTAGTCTTTGACCGGTCCGAAGATCCGTTCGCAGAACAGACCGTCACGCTCGGGCTTGTAAGACCGATAGTTAATGGTCTCCGGCTTGAGTACTTCACCGTAGCTGCGTTCCAGGATTTCGTCCGGGCTGGCCAGGGCGATGATAATCGTATCAAAGCTCTGGTCGGTTCTATTGCTTTTCTTTTTGAACGGCATATTGCTGTCGGGAATTTGAAATGCTAAAAAGGGGTAATGTGCTGAAAGTGAGGGTCCTACTCGAAGTAAGACCCTCACTCAGCATCTACTCAAACTTCACATCCAACGCCAGGCCGCGCAATTCGTGCACGAGTACGTTGAACGACTCCGGAATATTAGCTTCCGGCAGGTTATCACCTTTCACGATGGCTTCGTAGGCTTTCGCACGACCCTGAATATCATCCGACTTGTAAGTCAGCAATTCTTGCAGGATGTTGGAAGCGCCGTAAGCCTCGAGTGCCCAGACCTCCATCTCACCGAAACGCTGACCACCGAACTGGGCTTTACCACCCAATGGCTGCTGCGTAATAAGCGAGTACGGTCCGATCGAACGGGCGTGCATCTTGTCATCGACCATGTGGCTGAGTTTGAGCATGTAAATCACGCCCACCGTCGCCTTCTGGTGGAAGCGGTCACCCGTTTCACCATCGGAGAGATACGTTTGACCAAATTCAGGCAGGCCTGCTTTTTTGATCCAGGCATCTACCTCATCGGTTTTAGCACCGTCAAAGATCGGGGTAGCGAATTTCACGCCGAGGCGTTCGCCGGCCCAGCCGAGTACCGTTTCAAAGATCTGACCCAGGTTCATACGGGAAGGTACACCCAGTGGATTCAGGACCACGTCGACCGGCGTACCGTCTTCCAGGAACGGCATATCTTCCATACGGACGATACGGCTTACAATCCCCTTATTACCGTGGCGACCGGCGAGTTTATCCCCCACTTTCAGTTTACGCTTTTTAGCGACATAGACCTTGGCGAGTTTCAACACACCGGCCGGCAATTCGTCACCGATGGAAATGTTGAATTTTTCCCGTTTGTAACGACCTACTTCTTCGTTCACCTTGATGCTGTAATTGTGCAGCAGGCGACCGATCAGGACGTTCCCGTGTTTATCGTTTGTCCAGTTGGTGTAATCCACCTGGCTGTAGTCGATCTGTTCACGCAGCACCTGGACGGAGAGTTTCGTACCCTTCGGCACCATTTCCTCGCCATAAATACTGCGAATACCGTTGGTCACTTTATCCTTGATGAGCAACTGAAGTTTGTCGATCAGGACGGTTTTCAGTTTGTTCAGGGCAACCTCGTTTTCGTCTTCCAGACGATCCAGCAAAGCCTTTTCGGACTCCTTCTGAATTTTGTCCTTCTTGGCGCGGGCAAACAACTGTTTGTCGATCACCACGCCATTGACACTCGGTGGTACTTTCAAAGAGGCATCTTTCACGTCGCCGGCTTTGTCGCCAAAAATGGCGCGCAGCAGTTTTTCTTCCGGCGTCGGGTCAGTTTCGCCCTTCGGCGTAATTTTACCGATCAGGATATCGCCTTCCTTCGCCCAGGCGCCGATACGGATAATACCGTTTTCGTCGAGGTCTTTAGTGGCTTCTTCGCTGACGTTCGGAATGTCCTGCGTAAGTTCTTCTTCGCCCAGTTTCGTATCGCGAACGTCCAGTTCGAAGTGTTCGATGTGGATGGACGTGAATACGTCTTCCTGCACCACACGCTCCGATAGTACGATAGCATCCTCGAAGTTGTAACCTTTCCAGGGCATGAAAGCCACTTTCAGGTTCTGACCAAGGGCCAGCTCACCATTTTCGGTAGCGTAGCCTTCGCAGAGAATATCACCTTCTTCCACGCGCTGATTGCGGCGAACAATAGGCTTCAGGTTGATGCAGGTACCCTGGTTGGTCCGCATGAACTTCGTCAGCGTATAGGTCTTGCGCGAATCTTCGAAAGACACCAGTTGGTCTTCTTCCGTGCGGTCGTAGCGGATCGTAATTTCATTAGCGTCCACGTATTCCACCACGCCACTGCCTTCGGCGTTGATCAGCATCCGGCTATCCCGGGCCACCTTGGCTTCCAGACCGGTACCCACCATAGGCGAGTGCGGACGGATGAGCGGTACGGCCTGACGTTGCATGTTCGATCCCATCAGGGCACGGTTAGCATCGTCATTCTCAAGGAAAGGAATCAGCGAAGCGGATACACCCACAATCTGGTTGGGGGCCACGTCGATGTATTCCAGTTCGTCCGGCGTCAGGATCGGGAAGTCGCCGTGCTCGCGGGCTTTCACCCGGTCGCTCAGGAACGCGCCACCTTCGCCGACGGGCGAGTTGGCCTGCGCGATCTTCATATAATCTTCCGCTTCGGCCGACAGGTATTCTACTTCGCCTTCCAGCACCACCTTACCAGCGACTACGCGGCGGTAAGGCGTTTCCAGGAAGCCCATTTTGTTGATCTTGGCGTGGGTACACAGCGTCGAGATCAGACCGATGTTCGGTCCTTCCGGCGTTTCGATGGTGCAAAGGCGACCATAGTGCGAATAGTGTACGTCACGAACCTCAAAACCGGCGCGCTCGCGGCTCAGACCACCTGGTCCGAGTGCCGAAATACGCCGTTTGTGGGTAATTTCAGAAAGCGGGTTGGTCTGATCGAGGAACTGCGACAACTGGCTGGTACCGAAGAACGAGTTAATGACCGACGACAGCGTACGGGCATTAATCAGATCGACGGGGGTAAAGACCTCATTGTCACGTACGTTCATCCGTTCGCGGATGGTACGGGCCATACGGGCCAGACCCACCCCAAATTGCGCGTACAATTGCTCACCCACGGTCCGTACACGACGGTTTGAAAGGTGGTCAATATCGTCAATTTCGGCTTTATTATTGATCAGGCTGACGATGTAGCGGACAATAGCGATGATGTCCTCTTTCGTGAGCACCAGGTTATTATCGGCAATATCGTGGCCCAACTTGCGGTTGATCTTAAAACGGCCTACTTCGCCCAAGTTGTAACGCTTGTCGGAGAAGAACAATTTCTCGATAATACCACGCGCTGTTTCGTCATCCGGTGGATCGCTTCCGCGCAGTTGACGGTATATATAGGTCACGGCTTCGAGTTCGCTCGAAGTCGGATCTTTTTGCAGCGTGTTGTAGATGATGGCAAAATCCTCTTCTACTTCCGTGCGCTGCAGGATGATAGTTGTAACATTGGTAGCCGGGTCGAGGATGAGTTCGATATTTTCTTCATCCAGTACGGCGTCGCGCTCGAGAATGATCTCGTTCCGCGCAATACTCACCACTTCACCGGTGTCTTCGTCCACAAAATCTTCCGTCCACGATTTCAGTACGCGAGCGGCCAGTTTGCGGCCAATAGACGCTTCCATGTTTTCGCGGGTCGTAGCGACTTCGTCGGCCAGGTTGAACAGGTCGAGAATGGATTTGTCCGTATCGAAACCGATGGCCCGCAGGAGCGTGGTCACTGGAAACTTCTTTTTCCGGTCGATGTAGGCATACATGACCAGGTTGATGTCTGTAGCAAATTCCATCCACGCGCCCTTGAACGGGATGACCCGTGCCGAGTAGATCTTGGTGCCGTTTGGGTGATAACTCTGTCCGAAGAACACGCCTGGCGACCGGTGGAGTTGTGATACGATCACCCGTTCCGCGCCATTGATGACGAAGGTACCCTTCGGCGTCATGTAGGGAATGTTACCAAGAAACACATCCTGCACGATGGTCTGGAAATCAATGTGTTCCGGATCATTACAGGACAGGCGTAACTTGGCTTTGAGCGGCACTGAGTAGGTCAGGCCGCGCTGCATACACTCATCGATGGTGTAGCGGGGGGGGTCGATGAAATAGTCCAGGAACTCCAGGTTGAAAATATTCCGCGCATCGGTGATGGGGAAATTTTCCTGGAACACGCGATACAGACCTTCGTTTATACGATTGTCCGGAGTCGTTTCCAGCTGGAAATATTCCTGAAATGATTTGAGCTGAATTTCAAGAAGGTCAGGGTAGTGACCGGCGAGGCGAATTTTGCCAAAATTGACGCGCTCTTGAACGCCAGTTTTTTGGACTGCCCCATTGGAGATGCCGTTATTGGTCATTTTTGCAAAGTATGCTTGAATGCTGATTGGCAGATTTGCCAGCGCTTTCGCCGACAGGGCTTGCAGCTAAGTGGTGTGTAAGCCCGATGTAACGCATGAAGCGAGTATAAAGTTCAATCCTTTCGCTACAGACAACGATAGGCTTAACGCCCTCCCAGGGTAGGAAGCGGCGTTAAGCCCAATCGTATTATCTGAAATGAAGGTAATTACCGTACATATAAGCGGAGTCAAATAAGGTGCTGTTAAGAAAACAGGCTCTAAACGATGTGCCTGCTGCTCGTAACAATCGGTCCTTACTTCACTTCCACTACTGCACCGGCAGCTTCCAGAGCAGCCTTGATGGATTCTGCTTCGGCTTTGTTCACGCCGCTTTTCAGCGAGCTTGGAGCGCCGTCAACCAGATCCTTAGCTTCTTTCAAACCGAGGCCGAGCAGGTTTTTCACCTCTTTCACGACGTTCAGTTTGTTAGCGCCGGCGTCTTTCAACGTCACGTCGAATTCAGTCTGCTCGACAGGAGCTTCACCGGCGCCGCCGGCTGCAGGTGCTGCCATTACTGCAGCAGCTGCTGCAGGCTCAATGCCGTAATCATCCTTCAGGATATTGGCCAGTTCGTTGGCTTCTTTAATCGTGAGGTTCACGAGGGATTCAGCCATTGCTTTCAAATCTGCCATTGTAGTAGAATTTAAATTTTTGTTTGCGAAAATGTTGTGATGAAAAACTGCTGTTCGGGGTGTATAAAAAAGCGTGCACCATAATGGCGCGTACTTGGAAGCCTCTTTTAATGAAGCGATAAAGTGATGATGTGATCACTTCATTATTTCATTACTTTATCATTTTATTACTGCTCGCGCTCTTCCAGGGTTTTGACAATGCTGGCGATTTTGACACCGGAAGCCAGTAACTGGCTGGCGAGGCGTTTGCCAGGCGACTGGAGCAAGCCCAGAATTTCGCCCACCATTTCTTCCTTGCTCTTCAGGGTCGTCAGCGCTTTCAGATGCTCATCACCGATGTACACCGAAGAATCGATATAAGCGGCTTTGAGGGAAGGGCGCGCGTCGGCCTTACGGAAGTCTTCGATCAACTTAGCCGGAGCCTTGGGGTTCGAGGAAATCAGAATGGTCGTCGGACCGGTTAATGCTTGGAAGAGAGCCTGGTAACCTTTCGATTCAGGGGCATCTTCCAATGCTTTCTGAATCAGGGTATTTTTAGCCACTTTCATCGTGATGCCCTGTTCGAAGCACATCCGACGGAATTTATTAATTTTAGCGACCGGCAGGGTCGAAGAATCCGCTAGGTAAAAGAAAGGGCTGTTACCCAGTTCTTCCCGAAGTTCCGCAATCGCTGCCGTTTTATCGTCTCTGGTCATTTCTATGTTATTGAAATGTTGAGTGATTGTTGTTGATGAGTATTATAGCGGAGAATGATTTCTCCGTAATACCCAATTTAGACCTTGATGGATTTTGGATCCACCGAAATGCCGGGGCTCATGGTACTGGCCACGGAGACCGTACGCATGTAAACGCCTTTTGCACTCGATGGCTTCATCCGGGCCAAAGTAGCGATCAGTTCGTGGGCATTCTCCACCAGTTGTTCGGGTGTGAAGGATACGCGACCAATGGAAGCGTGCACAATTCCGAATTTGTCCACCCGGAAAGCGATTTTACCTTTTTTCACTTCCGTGACAGCGGAGGTAATGTCGTTGGAAACGGTACCGGTCTTCGGGTTCGGCATCAGGCCGCGTGGGCCGAGGATACGGGCCACTTTACCGAGTTGGGCCATCACGTTGGGTGTAGCGATGATCACATCGGCTTCCATCCAACCTTCGGTCACTTTCTGGATGTATTCATCCAAACCCACAAAATCAGCGCCGGCAGCAATGGCTTCACCTTCGCGATCGGGGGTACAGAATACCAGTACTTTCTTGGTTTTGCCCGTGCCATGCGGCAGCGAAACGGTACCGCGCAGCGCCTGGTCGGCTTTACGTGGGTCCACCCCGAGGCGAACGTGCACGTCAACCGAGGCGTTGAACTTCGTGGTGTTGACCTCTCTGACCAAACCCATAGCCTCGCCCAGCGAGTAGAGTTTGTCCTGGTCCACCTTCGGATCAACGACTTTACGTTTTTTTGTTACTTGTGCCATTAAATTATAGTGTTAAGGTTCAGCGTTCCGTTGGGCGGAACTCCCTTATTTGAATGCGGATTTCAGAATACGGAATGCGGAATGACCCGATTCGATCTAGTTATTCTGCTCGTTTGCTTCGTTCTGTCCTTTCGGCAGATCACCGGTGACGGTCAGACCCATGCTGCGGGCAGTACCGGCGATCATTTTCATGGCGGATTGCACCGTGAAGCAGTTCAGATCGGGCATTTTGCTTTCCGCAATAGCCTGCACCTGATCCCAGGTCACCGAACCGACTTTCTTACGGTTAGGCTCCGGGGAACCTTTACCGACGGCCAGTTTAGCGGCTTCGAACAGCTGAATAGCAGCCGGTGGCGTTTTGATGATAAAGTCAAATGTTTTGTCTTTATACACCGAAATGATGACCGGCAGAATTTTGCCAATTGATTCCTGCGTCTGCGCGTTGAAGCGTTTGCAGAACTCCATGATGTTCACACCTTTGGAACCGAGGGCCGGACCAATTGGCGGCGCCGGGTTGGCTTGACCACCTTTCACCTGGAGTTTAATATAAATATCTACTTCTTTTGCCATTGTGCCAGAATTTCTGTCCCGATTTGATCAGGATAATCTTGAATGAAAGGTAATGTTTATGAAGTTTATAAAAAGTTGATAACGTTGATAAAAAGCTGATATTCAACCCTTATAAACCTTATAAACCCTATAAACCTGTATCAACCATTCTAGTCCGTCTTTGTAGAAGCGAGCCCGGGAGAAGCGGGCATCAGGAGGACTGTACTAACTGATTTTTTCAACTTGCATGAAACCCAATTCCATTTCCGTACCCCGACCAAATATTTTGACGATCACTTTGAGTTTTTTCTTTTCGTCGTTCACTTCCTGTACATCACCTACGAAATCGGCAAAAGCGCCGTCTACGATGCGTACCGTTTCCCCGATCAGGAATGGCTCGCTCAGTGTTTCGCCGGCTTCCGTGCTCTCATCCACTTTACCCAGCAGCCGGTTGGCTTCCACCTGGGTCATGGGTAAGGGCGTTTCTTTGCCGAGGAAGTGAATCACGTTAGGAATATCGCTGATCACTTTCGCAATATCACCATTTAGTCTCCCACCGACAGCTTCCACCAGAATATAGCCTGGCAAGAGATTACGCTCCTGCATGACTTTTTTTCCGTTACGGATCTTGTACACTTTTTCCGTGGGCACGACCACCGAAAAGACCAGGTCTTTCCAGTTGGAACGTTCGATCTCCAACAGAATCCGCTCCTGGATTTTCTTCTCCTTGCCGCTGATAACACGCAGGGAATACCACTTTCTATTTTCAGAGGCCGCTGGGGTCCCTGTACCAATTTCTTGATTCATGGTTGCCGGGAAAGGATAAATGGAACGAACGAAGTTTACTGACCCCAGACGCCGTAAATATTTTTAAATACTACACTGCACAGCAGATCCATCAGAAAGATGAGAATAGCCAGCGTGGCAGCGGTTACCAGAACCACGGTCGTGCTTTCCTGCAACTGCTGTGCAGTCGGCCAGGACACGTTTTTCACCAGTTCGTGGTAACTTTCTTTTAGGTAAAGCGTCAATTTTTCCATCGCGAATCGTTGTAGACCGTCTTATCCAAACGGGTAAAATGAACACGTGTCCTTCTTTGGCCAAAAAAGCCCGTCACCGCAAATCGGACGACGAACTTGCCTGCATAAGCAAGCTAACCACGGACGAACCACGTATTTAGTATTTGCAGGGGCAGCAGGGATCGAACCCGCAGCCTACGGTTTTGGAGACCGTCACTCTACCAGTTGAGCTATGCCCCTTTATAGGAATTAGGAGGCAGGAGGCAGGAGGCAGGGTTTTACCCACTGACTCCTGACTCCTATCTCCTGACACCTATTCTAGTCGATGATTTCAGTTACCTGACCAGCACCCACCGTACGGCCACCTTCGCGAATAGCGAAACGGAGACCTTTTTCCATAGCGATGGTGTTGAGCAGTTTCACTTCCAGCTCGATGTTATCGCCCGGCATCACCATTTCTACGTTCACCGGCAGTTTGCAATCACCCGTCACGTCTGTCGTGCGGAAGTAGAACTGTGGACGGTAACCGTTGAAGAACGGCGTGTGACGGCCACCCTCTTCTTTCGAGAGGACGTACACCGAACACTTGAAGTGTTTGTGTGGTTTCACGCTGCCTGGTTTGCAGATAACCATACCGCGTTTGATTTGCTCTTTGTCAATACCGCGCAGCAGCAGACCGGCGTTGTCACCGGCTTCGCCACGATCCAACAGTTTGCGGAACATTTCCACACCCGTGATGGTCGAGTTCAGCGGCTTGTCTTCCGGCTTCATCATACCGATGATCTCTACTGGATCGCCGACATTGATCACACCGCGCTCAATACGACCGGTAGCAACTGTACCACGACCTGTGATCGTGAATACATCTTCCACCGGCATCAGGAATGGCTTATCCACTTCCCGTACTGGATCTGGAATATCGTTGTCGCAGGCATCCATCAGGTCCATGATGCGCTGGGAGTAGACTGGGTCGCCTTCCAGGGCTTTCAGGGCAGAACCTTGAATGATAGAGGCATTATCGCCATCGAAGTTATAAGAGCTCAACAGCTCGCGCAGTTCCATGTCCACCAGTTCGAGCATCTCGGGATCATCCACGAGGTCGACTTTGTTCATGAAAACCACGATTTGCGGTACACCTACCTGACGGGCAAGCAGGATGTGTTCGCGGGTTTGTGGCATCGGGCCGTCTGTAGCAGCACAGACCACAATTGCACCGTCCATTTGGGCGGCACCCGTGATCATGTTCTTCACATAGTCGGCGTGGCCTGGGCAATCCACGTGTGCATAGTGACGCTTTTCGGTTTCGTACTCGACGTGGGCCGTATTGATGGTAATGCCACGCTCTTTCTCTTCCGGTGCAGCGTCAATGGCATCATAGCTGGTCTTCTTTGCTAGACCTTTCAGCGAAAGAACATGGGTGATGGCCGCAGTCAGGGTCGTTTTCCCGTGGTCAACGTGACCGATCGTACCAATATTTACGTGCGGTTTAGAGCGGACGAATGTCTCTTTTGCCATTGGTTTAAACTGTTTAGTATCAAACTTTTGTGAAAAAAATATTGCAATTTGAACATCCAACGTGCTGACGACTTGACAGGAAGCAAAAAAATATCAAGGTATCGATAATTGAACAGAACAGACTAACATGGAGCCGTTGATGAGAATTGAACTCACGACCTCTTCCTTACCAAGGAAGTGCTCTACCCCTGAGCTACAACGGCTTATTTAATGAAGTGATAAAGGGTATGAAATAATAAAGTGATTTTAAGGCCACCCGGTCATTTCGGTAATTATCACTTTGAAAATGAAAGACAAAGTTGCTCTGAGCCAATCGCTTCATCACTTTATAACTTCATCATTTCCTACTTCGGAGCGGCGGACGAGAATCGAACTCGCGACATTCAGCTTGGAAGGCTGACGCTCTACCAGCTGAGCTACCACCGCAAGCAAATTATGAAGTGATGAAGTGACGAAACGATAAAGTGACGGTCATCACTTCATAATTTTATCACTCATCACTTCATCTTTAATAGTGGGGGTGGTGGGATTCGAACCTACTCAGCGTTAAAGCACCAGATTTACAGTCTGGCCCGGCTCTCCGGCTCCGGCGCACCCCCTTGTGGAGAGAATATAAATTTTTATAAAACGATGAAGTGATGAAACGATAGAGTGATCATTTCATCACTTCATTACTTTATCCTTTTATCTCTTCATGCATTGAGCCACTAGAGGGACTCGAACCCCCGACCAGCTGATTACAAATCAGCTGCTCTACCAACTGAGCTACAGTGGCTTGTATAGTGCCTCCACAGGCTAAATTTTGACCTCAAACAACATTACTTTCAAGGAAAAACATACCCCTCCCGAAAAGCGAGTGCAAAAGTAATTCTTTACTCTAAGAAGGAAAAACTATTTTGAAAAAAAAGAGTAAAATTTAGGAAGAAGTTTGCCGCCGAGCGAGGTTTGCACCCAAAACCACCTGAATCCGCCTGCTTTCTGCCATTTTAACGTCTTTTTACCCCTATGTCCAACCCAACTTTAGCCTATTGCCAGGCCCATACTTCGCCCGCCAGCGCAGTGCTGATGGAACTGGAACGCGCCACCTACCTGCGTACCCTGAGTCCGCAGATGCTTTCCGGGCCCTATCAGGGTACTCTACTGCGCTTCATCAGCCAGATGATCCGCCCGCAGCGGGTGCTGGAAATCGGCACTTTTACGGGCTATGCCACCATTTGCCTGGCCGAAGGTTTAGCCGCCGGCGGGCAACTGCATACCATCGAAGCAAATGACGAACTCGGCTGGCTCATCCGCCAGTTTTTAGAGAAGGCAGAACTAACGGAAAAAGTTCATTTGCACCTCGGCGATGCCGCAGTCATTGTACCTACCCTGCCGGAAATGTTCGATCTCGTGTTTCTTGATGCCGGTAAACTGGACTATGCCCGGCACTATGAACTGGCCCTTAGCAAGATGAAGCCGGGTGGTTTTCTGCTGGTAGACAATGTGCTGTGGGACGGGAAAGTGGCCCTCGGCGATAGCCAGGACATGACGACGCAGGTGCTGCGCGACTTTAATGACCTGGTTCAGCAGGATGAGCGGGTGGAAAATATTCTGCTGCCGATTCGGGATGGGATAATGCTGGTGCGGAAGGTTGGTTTGTTGGTTTGAGGGGTTTGCCTGGTAAATCGGATGTTCAGGGAGTGTTCCAACCAACAAACCATCAAACCAATCTCCACCAATGAAAACTAATTGTTTTTTAAAACTTATTTAACCAACAATTCGTTTATAACTCGGACGCTTTTTAATTTTGCCCGATGCAGGAACGAATTCAGGAGAAACTCAAAATACTGGCCGACGCCGCTAAATACGACGTCAGTTGTGCTTCCAGTGGCGGCAAACGGGCGAACACACCCGGTGGTATTGGCAACAGCGAAGGCATGGGTATTTGCCATACGTATACCGAAGACGGGCGATGTGTATCCCTGTTGAAAATCCTGCTCACCAACCACTGCATTTTCGACTGCGCCTACTGCGTGAGCCGACGCAGCAACGACGTAAAACGGGCCGCTTTTACCGTGCAGGAAGTCGTCGACCTGACCATGAATTTCTACCGGCGTAATTATATTGAAGGCCTGTTCCTCAGTTCCGGTATTTTTAAAAATGCCGACTACACCACGGAGCGGCTGGTCCGGGTGGCCAAAGAACTGCGGACGGTGCATAAATTCAACGGTTATATCCACCTGAAAGTTATTCCCGGGGCCAGTGAGGAACTTATCCGGGAGGCCGGTCTTTTTGCCGACCGGCTCAGCCTGAACATTGAAATTCCCTCCGAAGAAAACCTGAAGAAGGTGGCGCCGGAGAAAAATTATCCCGAAGTACTGGCGCCGATGACCATGCTGAAAGAACATATTACCGCCTATAAAGAGGAGCGTAAGGTGTTTAAACACGCGCCTTTATTTGCGCCTGGCGGACAAAGCACGCAAATGGTCGTGGGCGCTACGCCGGAGAACGACCTGCAGGTGCTGCGTCTGGCCGACAGCCTGTACCAGGATAAGGGCCTGAAACGCGTGTACTATTCCGGGTATATACCGATTAGTGCCGATGCGCGGATGCCGGTCCTGCAACACCCGCCGCTGCTGCGGGAAAACCGGCTTTATCAGGCAGACTGGCTGATGCGTTATTACGGCTATAAAGTCGGCGAGCTGGTGGACGATCTGCATTCTTCCCTCGATATGGAGGTCGATCCGAAACTCTCTTTCGCCCTGCGCAACCCGGCTATGTTCCCTATCGACGTTAATAAAGCCGAATATGCGCTGATCTTGCGTATTCCCGGCGTGGGGGTAAAATCGGCCAATAAAATCATTGCAGCCCGGCGGTTCGGTCGCTTACGCTACGAGCATTTGCAGCAATTCGGGGTGGTGCTCAAGCGGGCGAAGTATTTTCTCACCTGTGCCGACCGTATTCCGGTGCAGGCCGGGCTGGATCCGATGCTGGTTCGCCGCCAGTTGGTGCAGACCAAGCCGGCTCAGTTGCAGTTGAGTTTGTTTTAGGAGATAGGTGACAGGGGGCAGCCGTTTACTTAAATTTTCCTTAGAATAACACCATTTTGGTTCAGACCCAGCGACAATTTCTTTACGACGGCAGTTATGAAGGTCTGCTGTCGGCCATTTTCGAGAGTTACCGTCTGGGGCTCGTGGCCAGCGCATTTGTGCCGGAGCCTGATTTTTCCGGCGACCTGTTCGAAGCGCCGCTTACCGTTCCCCTGTCGCCCGAACACGTGCAGCGGGTAAAAGCGGGTTTGATCCGCCAGACTTCGCCGCAGGCCGAGACCATGCTATACCGTGCTTTTCACTCCGAACATGCGGAGGTGGAAATGCTGATTTACCGTTTTATTCAACTGGCTATGGCCAGCAAGTATAATATCGAGGAAAATTACCTCGAGCCTTGCGTGTTGAAACTGAACCAGTTGAACAAGCAAATTGGCCGGGAAGTGCATCGGATGCACGCTTTTGTACGTTTTCAAAAGGCCAGCGACGGGTTGTTCGTTGCCGTGATCGAACCGGATTTCAACGTACTGCCGCTGATCGGCGATCATTTCCAAAAGCGATATGCCGCCCAGCGATGGATGATTTACGATAGCCGTCGTCATTTTGGCCTGTACTATGATGAACAGCACACCACTTTTATTACCTGTACCGCCGATATGCATACCCGTTTGCGCCAGCAGGTGAAGGATGCGCTTTCCACCGAGGAGGACCAATATCAGGTTTTATGGCGGGACTATTTTGGCAGCGTCAATATTCCCGAACGCCGTAACTTGAAATTACATTTGCAGCACGTACCCAGGCGTTACTGGAAGTACCTGACGGAAAAGTTTTGAAAGCAAAAACTTGATTATGTTTGCCACCGCTGCGGCCTTTGGCTGTGGCCGTTTTTCAAAACCATGCTGCAACTATGCCCGACGCAAAAGCACACCTGTTATACGTAGAAGACGACGAGAGTCTGAGCTTCGTAACCCGCGATAACCTGGAATTGAACGGCTACCAGGTGACTTACTTCGAAGACGGTCAAAAGGCGCTCGACGCTATCCGGGCGAACCAACGTTTCGACCTGTGTATTCTCGACGTGATGCTGCCGGAAGTGGACGGCTTCACGCTGGCCCAGGAAATCCGCAAGCGTGACGAGCAGGTGCCGATCATATTTTTGTCGGCCAAGAGTATGAAACAGGATAAGATCCACGGCCTTACGCTGGGCGCGGACGATTATATTACCAAGCCGTTCAGCATTGAAGAGCTGCTGCTCAAAATTGACATTTTCCTGCGCCGAACACGGTTTACGGCGGCGGCACGGACCAACACCCCGGTCGTCATCGGGGATTACACGTTTGATTATAAAAACCTGAGTCTGGCCCATATTGGCGAACAGGCCGAGACGCTAACCCAGAAGGAAGCCGATCTGCTCCGGCTGCTCAATGAGAACCGCAACCAGGTAGTGAAACGTTCTTATATACTCGAGACCATCTGGGGCAAAGACGATTATTTCCTGGGGCGGAGCCTCGACGTTTTTATTTCGCGGATGCGCAAATACCTGAACCAGGACGACCGTATCAAGGTGGAAAATATCCATGGCGTGGGTTTTAAGTTCCGGGTGGATGATTAAGGTAGAGTATGTTATTTGAATGGTTAACAGGTTAATGCATATCTTAAAGTCCAAAGTTGAAGTCGATGCTGTATCAAAACATATTGCTGATCGATGATGATGATGATGATCAAGAAATATTTCTGTTAGCCGTAGAACAAATATCTGGAACGGCTAATTGCGTTGCCTTTAGCGATGCTACGCTTGCATTACAAAAATTAAGTGACTTCGAAATATTACCCGATGTCATCTTCCTGGATCTTAACATGCCCGTAATGAACGGACAGCAGTTTTTGGCCGCCATTAAAGAGAACGCAGATGTCAAACATATTCCGGTCATTATATTTACGACTTCTGCACATGCAGCTACAATTAAGCTGACCAAAGAACTGGGAGCAGCCGATTTTATAACCAAACCTGGTTCTTTTGACGAACTTGTACTTATACTTTCTGCCTTTATACATTGATGCCCAAAGCTTATTAGTCTGTATTTAATGTGAAGTAAAATTTAATAAAGGCTGATATTTACATTCTAATAATGTTTCCATTGTTTTATGCCACTGATTTTAAACCTCGATCAGCATGACATCCACTGACTCTAGTAATTTATACTTTTTGGCTGGCGGTGGAGAAATGGGTGCTTTGATCAGGGCAGCAGACTGGAGTAAAACATCACTTGGAGATCCGAAAGGCTGGCCGCAAAGTTTGCAGACCATGGTTGCGGTCATGCTTGAAAGCCCTTTTGGCATGTATATAGCCTGGGGCGAAGATTATACGCAACTCTATAATGATGCTTATCGTCCTATTCTGGGGTCCAGTAAGCATCCGCAGGCATTAGGTATAAGTACCAGGGAAACTTTTGCTGAAATATGGCACATAATAGGTTCCATGTTCGATGATGTGATGCAGGGAATACCCGTTGGCTTTCCTGATTTCATGTTGCCTTTGAACAGAAATGGGTTTGTAGAAAACTGTTATTTTGATTTTTCTTATAGTCCTATTAGAAAAGAAGATGGCGAGGTTGGCGGCGTATTAGTCACCGTTATTGAAACCACCAATAAAAAGAAAGCGGAAGAGGCCTTGATTTTGAGCGAAGAGAGGTTTAGAAATATGAGTGATAATATTCCTAATCTGGCCTGGATGGCGAATGCGGATGGTGAGATATTCTGGTACAATAGGCAATGGTATGAATATACGGATACTACGCCCGAACAAATGGAAGGATGGGGCTGGCAATCAGTTCATGATCCGGCAGTACTACCCGATGTGCTGCTTAAATGGCGCGAAAGCATTGCCTATGGCCAACCATTTGAAATGGTATTTCCAATTAAAGGGGCCGATGGGCGTTTCAGACAGTTCCTCACGCGGGTTTTGCCGGTTTATAATGAGGAAGGCAAAATAAATAAATGGTTCGGGAGCAATACAGATGTTACGAAACAAATAGAAGCAGAACAAAAACTGAAAGAAACCGAGCAAAACCTGAGAAATACTATTTTACAGGCCCCGGTAGCCATGTGTATTTTCAGAGGACCCGATCATGTGGTCGAGCTGGCGAATGAACGTATGTTTGAACTTTGGGGTAAAACTGCGGAGCAGGTGATGAATAAACCCATTTTTGAAGGTCTGCCGGAGGCAAAGAATCAGGGTTTTGAGGACTTAGTGGATGGGGTGTATACCACTGGCGAAACTTTTTCTGCGCAGGGCGTTCCAATTACTTTGCCGCGCAATGGGAAGGTGGAAACCGTCTACGTCAATTTTGTATATAAAGCATACCGGGAACCCGGCGGTAATATATCCGGCATTCTGGCGGTTGCGGTAGATGTAACAGCACAAATAGTTGCCCGGCAAAAAATCGAAGAAATTGTGGCGGAACGTACCAAAGAACTGGCAGCTGCCATCCATAATCTGCAAAAGTCTAATGCTGATCTGGCTCAATTTGCTCATATAGCTTCCCACGATCTGCAGGAGCCACTGCGCAAAATCAGTACGTTCGCCCAAGTACTGGAAAACAGACTAAGCGAGCACCTCGATGAACAGTCAAAAAATTACTTTCAAAAGCTCCGTAGTTCTTCCGCCAGAATGACCACACTGATTAGAGACGTACTGAATTATTCCGAGCTGGATAAGGCTACCGAGGTTTTTACCACTGTCGACTTAAATAGCCTTGTAGAAAGCATTAAAATCGATTATGATTTATTACTGGAAGAGAAAAAATCAGTCATTTCATGCGAAAATCTGCCCGTAATTGAAGCCATACCCCTGCAGATGTTGCAGCTTTTCAGTAATTTAATTGGAAATTCATTGAAATTTTCCCGGAAAGATCAACCAGCAGTAATTACTATTTCTACCAGTAGAATAACGGCAGATAAAACCGGCCAATCATTCATGCATCCCTCAATGGAATACATTAAAATAACCTTTCAGGATAATGGGATAGGATTCAGAGAAGAATATGCTGATAAAATTTTCAATATTTTCCAAAGGCTCCATCGAAAGTCGGAATATGAAGGTACGGGAATAGGCCTGGCCATGTGCAAAAAGATAGCGCTTAATCACAATGGGGATCTGGATGCACTTGGCAGTTCGGAAAACGGCGCAGTATTCAATGTCATTCTGCCCATTAAACAGTTAAACACCCAGAACAGCTAAATATAATTTTTAACCAACAATTTAAACCGCCCGACTTCACACATCGCTTAATGCGTTGAATTTACATGCAAAGCCGATTTCTAACGTATCACAATCATCAGGTGCACTACCTGCAATTTGGCACCGGGCCCAGACTGCTTTTCGCCTTACACGGCTTCGCCGATCGCGCGCGCATGTTTGCCCTGCTCGAGCCCGCTTTGGAACAACGTTACACGGTGGTCGCCATCGACTGGCCTTTTCACGGGCAGACGGAATGGGCTGGCCGGGCGTTTACCAAAGCTGATTTACTCGGCATTATCCGGGAAATAGCGGTGCAAATGGACAAACCCCGTTTCAGTATCCTCGCTTATAGTTTTGGCGCCCGGCTGGCCCAGGCTATGTTGCCGGACCTGACGCCGCAGCTCGATCGCCTGTATTTGCTGGCGCCCGACGGCGTGAGTACCAAGGGCATGAGTATGGCTACCCACACGCCCATGTGGGTGCGGCGGGTATTATTTCAAATATTGCAAAAGCCCGGCTGGTTTGTGTCCATTCTGAATGTGGGGCATCGTATGCATGTAGTTCCACCGATGTTCCACCATTTTCTGACCAATAATCTGACGCGTCCGGATCGCTTCCAGCGTACGTTCGGCTGCTGGTTGTCGATGGATTCCTTTTATTTGGGTCGCCGGAAAATCAGGGCGCATTTGCTCGAAACGGGCTTGATGACGGAGGTTTACGTCGGCAGCCGCGATCAGGTGGTCACGCTGCGTAGTTTACAGCGCATGGTAGAAGGTTTGCCGAATGTACGGCTGCACGTGCTGGAAGAAGGCCACCGGCTCATTGGAGAGCAGTTAGTAACGGCCCTGATAAAAAACCGGTAGTGCCGGCTGCGCGCACTATTTCATCTTTCAAATTACCGTCTTATGTCCTCTTTCCTCCCCATTCTCTTGCGCACGGTGGTTGTGTTCGCCATTTTTTGCGGCTTGCAATACCTGATCCCCTGGCATCTGCTGGCGATAGGCGGTGTGGTCGCCGGTGTTTTCATGCTGAAAACCAGCGATGACCGGCCCATGTCGCTGGGTGTACTGATTGGCTCGATCGGTTTCGCCATCTTCGCATTCGCCATGGCACAAATCTATCCGGGTTAAAAAAGCACTTGTACCGCCTGCCCTTCTATGGGAAATACGACCCAGAAACTGACCTTTTTGCCGGGTGACAGTTGCCTGAGCGCTTCCCGCCACCAGCCCAGCACCGGGGCACACTGCTGCACCTGCTGTTTCCATTTTTTCATGCCTTCGGCAAATCCGGACAGCAGCACCACGCCTATTTCGTCCTGGCCGGTTATATAAAAATCAGCTTCCAGTTTCAAAAGGCGCTGGTCTTTCCAGACTTCTACCGGGTATTTGCGCTGTATTTCCTGCGGCTGAAAACGGTTTTGTATAAATTCCTGAAAAGCAACTGACTGCCGAACCAAGGCGCCGGCCGGCATACTTTCGGCTACCTGACGAATATACAATTGTTTCTGCGCCAGTGCTATCCGTTCCGGCTGACTAAGAGCCGGGTCATCGCCAATTAAAAAGGCATGGACTGCTTTGCCCAGCGCCGGCAAATAATCGTCTTTAAACTCCAGCAAAGAAGCAAATACGACCGGTTCTGCCGTTTGGCACTGAAAACCAGGCGGCATTTCCTGCATCGGATCGATCAGTAGCGACCGCCGCTGCACGGGATGTTTGCCGTTGCGTGGCGCATGGTAGTAAACGGGGCTGTCGTCGGGCAGCGCCTCCGGGAAATCCTTGGGCTTGAAGAGCGGCTCATTTTCGCAAAAAATCACCTCGCCGTTCCAGTAAAAGGGCGTTTCGTCGGAATACGGGTCGAGCGTCGTGATGGTTTCGTCGCCGTGGTTGAAAACGAGGTTCAGCCATTTGGAACCTTTGGCCGTGGTCGGAAAAACGAGGTAGTCCCGGGCGCGGGTCAGACCGACGTATAGCAAACGCGCTTCTTCTTCGAGTCCGACCCGGGTGGCCTGCATCCATTCATCGCTTTGGTGCAGGCGTTCTTCCAGGCGGGTTTTGCCCAGTTGATCGCTGTAAGGATTCACCCAGTAGCGCAGCCAGCGGTTGGCCAGGATGTTATCCAGGTCCGGTTCGGCACCGGTAGAAACCAGGTTCAGTCCCCATACTTTTTCTTTTAGTTCCTGGTCCAGTCCATGGCAGATGGTGACTGGAAATTCGAGACCCTTACTGGCATGGTAAGTCATCACTTTCACCGCATTATCGCTGTCGCCGCTGCCCTGCACGTCTTTTTCATTCCGCACCAGCTCATCGAGCCATAGCAGAAACCCACCCAGCGAGGCGGCGCTATGCAGGCGGTTGCAAGCAGATTCATAATCGAGGGCATACTGACGCAGGCGGTCGAGGTTATCGAGGCGCTGCGCGTGATGGCCCATGCGGACCACCAGTCGGCGCAGGTCGAGTTCTTCGAGCAGCAGGTTCAGGATTTCGGAGGCGGACAGGTCGCTGGTCCGCGGACGCAGTTCATTCAGTAAGCGTAAATAAGGGGTATTTCCCCAGCGGCCACCGGCAGGCTCGGGGGCGCGGCCGTCTTTAAAAGCCAGCCATTCGAGGCGGTCATCGACGAGTTGCTCGAGCGTCATGCCGCCGGTCAGCAGAATGATTTCGGCAGCGCTGAGCGCGTCGGAGGCCGTCAGTAAATATTTCAGGCAAGCCAGGGCGAGCCGTGCTTCGGCCGTTTCGAGCAGTCCGGCGCGGGCAATGGCGGCCTGTAGTCCGGCGCGGTGCAGGGCTTCGGCCATGCTGAGACAAGCGCGGTTGCTACGACATAGTACCGCTATATCCCCTGGCCGGATGGGCCGCGTGGCCGTTCTTTTTTTATTGAAAGTCAACGTTTTGCGCTCCAGTAAAATGCGGATCTGGTCGGCGATGCAATTGTCCAGCCAGGGTTGGCCCGGGACTTTTTTCTCATCGATCTCCGACCGAAAATGCCAACAAATTATCGAATGCGGAATGCGGAGTGCGGAATGCGGAATGGGAGCGGAATGCGGAGTTCGGATTACGGAATGCGGAATGGGGGGGTAAGGATGACTAGTTGCTTCTTCCTGAGTTTCGTTGGTTGCAGGAGCGGCCATCCCGGGGGGATGCGCCAATTCCGCATTCCGCATTCCGTACTCCGTATTCGGATATTCCGCATTCCGCATTCCGTACTCCGCATTCGGATATTCCGCATTCCGCATTCCGTACTCCGCATTCCAAAAGGTGTTTTCTTTTTCTTTGGAAAAAGCCGGTTCCAGCGCTACTTGTTCCGGGGGCAGATCCGGGAAGGCTTTGGTGAAAATAGCGTTTACGGCGTGCACGAGATCGGAGCGGCTGCGCCAGGATTTTTTCAAAATATTCTCGTCGCGTACGCCGCCGGTGGCGCGGATAATGGCGTGCATCAGGGCTGGTTCGGCGCCCCGGAAACCATAAATGCTTTGCTTGGGATCGCCCACCCAGATGGAGTGTTTGGCCAGGCGGCTGAGCTGCAAGAAAATATCGAGCTGGATGGGCGAGGTGTCCTGAAACTCATCCACTAATAGTAAATCCAGTTCGCCGCGCAGGGTTTCGCGCACGGCGGGATCGCGCAGCAGCTGGCTGACGTAGGTTTCCATATCGGTGTAATCGATCAGGCCGCGCTTCTTTTTATAACTTTCATATTCGCCGAGGGCATCCATGGCAATATCGAAAACCAGATCGGTGAAGCCCCGTACATCGTCGCGGAACTGCTGGTGTTCGTCATGGCTCAAAGCCAGCGCCTGGAGGTCTTCCATCAGGTGCCGGCTCTTGGCGCCCACGTTGGTTTTGGCAATTTTCACCCATTCATGCCAGTGCAATTCGCCCCGCCACTTGTATTGATTTTGTATACCACGCAGGGTTTCGGCGGCATCGCGGGTGGTTTTCGTGGTATCGGCTTCGTGTTCGTCCAGTGCGGCTACCGTCTGATCGATGGCGGAGAGCAGGCGGTTTTGCCAGGTGAGGGTATCCGTGGTTTGTGCGGGTGGCAACAGGCGTTCAAAAGTTTGCCAGGAGCGCAGCTTGCTGTCTTGCAGCACCTCCATGGAAAAATTATTGGCGCGGGCCACATCGGTGAGGGTTCTGATTTCGCGCCGCCAGTCATAGGGCTCGCCCATCGTTTTTTTGGTGAGGCCGAGGCGATCGGCTAATTGATTCATCGTTTCGATCCGCCTTTCGGTGAGCACCTGGGCCAGCGATTCGTTGAACAGCCGCTGTTCGTCGCCATCGGCAATGATCTCCACCAGGGGCGACACGCCGGCCTCGAAGGCAAAGCGCTGCAGCAGGCGGGTGCCGATGCTGTGCACGGTGCCGATGAGGGCGCTGCCGAGTTCGTTAGCAGCTTCGGTGCGGCCGGCCTCGAGCAGGCGGACCCGCACGCGTTCCTGGAGTTCGGCGGCGGCTTTTTTGGTAAAAGTGGTGGCCATGATGGCCGAAGGCCGGACGCCACTTTCGAGCAGGTCGACCATACGTCCGGTGAGGGTATAGGTCTTGCCGCTGCCGGCGCCGGCAGAAATGACTTCAATGTTCAGGGACGAAGGCGACTGCACGATCGATTGGGTTTGTTTCGGTGGTGAAGATCGGATTTTTGGGCGGAAAGAAAAAGTGATAGGGGTTTTAGGGGGCAGGGGGCAGGAGACAGGGGGCAGGAGACAGGGGGCAGGAGACAGGAGACAGGGGGCAGGGGGCAGGGGGCGACCAACGCGACGGTAGGGGGGCGGGTGCGCGAGACGGGCGCTGCCCGTCGATGATGATGGCGCCCTTTCAGGGCTTGGGAGCGGGGAGGTAGTGGAGCAGTTATGAGAGGCCTTTGAAAAGGGTTTTAAAAGACGGGCGCTGCCGTCGATGATGATGGCGCCCTTTCAGGGCTTGGGAAGCTGATTATCGGAGGCCTTTGAAAGGGTTTTTAGCTGATATTTGCTGCTCTTAAATTTGTAAAAATGACCAACACCAACGTTCAGATCAAACACATTGAAGTCCTTGCGGATAACTGGTACACGCTCCGCAAGGTGGTTTTTGAATACCAAAAAAAGGACGGCACCTGGGAAACCCAGAGTCGCGAAGCGTATGACCGGGGCAATGGCGCCGCTATTTTGCTCTACAACCCGCAGCAACAAACGGTGATCCTCACGCGGCAGTTCCGCATGCCGACCTACCTCAATGGCAATACCAGCGGCATGCTGATCGAAGCCTGCGCCGGCCTGCTGGACAAGGACAATCCGGAAGACTGCATCCGCCGCGAAACGGAAGAAGAAACCGGCTACAGGGTCACCGATGTACGCAAGGTGTTCGAGCTGTATATGTCGCCGGGCTCGGTGACGGAAATCCTGTATTTTTTCGTCGGCGAATATACCAGCGATATGAAAACCCATGACGGCGGCGGCGCAGCAGATGAACAGGAAAACATCGAAGTGCTGGAAATGCCTTTTGCACAGGCCGTGGAAATGATGCAAAGCGGCGAGATCAAGGACGCTAAAACGGTGATTCTGCTGCAGTATGCGCAGGTGAACAAGCTGCTGAATTAAATAATAGAGTTGTTAATTTTTAGAGGCTGTCTCATAAGGGTGGTTTAGATAGGTTTAGAAAGTTTAGATGGGTTTAGAGTCCGAATACATAACATTGATTATCAATGCTGTACCTTTTTTTCTAAACCCCCTATAAACCACCTAAACCCCTCTCTAAACTAAACTTGTGACACAGCCTCTGAAATTTTTCAGTTTAAAAGTTTTATATAAAACCAACTTTTGCCCGATCTTTGGGTTTTATATAAAACTTTCTTGCTCCCATGTTCGAATACTGCATCAATTTTAAAGTCCGCACCCTGTCCCGCATTCTCACGGCTACCTACAACCGGGCGTATGCGGAGGAAAAGGTGACTATTTCCCAGGCGGGCATTTTAATGTATGTGTTCATGGAACCGGGTTTGAAAATGAAGGAATTCACCGAGCGGCACCATATTAATAAGTCGTCCCTGTCGCTGGAGGTGAAATTGATGGTGCAGTCCGGCTGGTTGGCACCCGACATGAAAAACGGGCTGCGGCTGACGGAGGACGGATATACCAAGGCCAAACGGGTGCATAAGATCTGGAAACGGGTGAATAGTTCCATCGCCGACCAACTGGGTAAAGAAGCGCTGGCGGGTCTGGAGGTTTTTTCGGAAAATGTCATTGGGAAGTTGTCGAAGCAGGAAGTGGTAGCGGTCTGACGGCTCTTTTGGCCGTCCGACCGCTTGGCTGCGAAGAACTGAGCAAGGAAGTAATTGCCGCGTACATAGCGGTCGGACGGCAAAAAAGCCGTCAGACCGCAGAGCATTTTACCTATTGAAACTGTAACATTATGCAAAATATAAAGCGTCAACTGACCATTCAAGGTCTTCGGCTTTACCTGAACACCCTGGCTGTATTTAGCCCGGTGAAAGCCGGTGAAATTGCTTTTCAAATTTTCTGTACGCCGCGTCAAGGACGTATACGGGAAAAGGACCAGGTTTTCCTGAATACAGCCGACGAGCAGAAAGACCTGTTTGTCAACGACTTAAACGTGCGTTGCTATCACTGGCGGGGCGCTGGTCCAACCGTGTTGTTGGTGCATGGCTGGGAAAGTAATGCGGCGCGCTGGCAGCGGGTCATTCGCCAGTTACGGGCCAAAGATTTCAACATTGTCGCAGTAGATGCTCCGGCCCATGGTAAGTCCGGTAGCCGGCAATTCAACGCGGTATTGTATGCCCACATGCTGGAAGTGGTCGTCGCGCAGTACCAGCCGCAGAGCCTGGTCGGTCACTCCATTGGCGGATTCGCGTGTTTGTTTCTTTTGCATACCGGCGAGGCGCCTTCGGTGCAGCAACTGGCCATCCTGGGCACCCCGGCCGAAATGACGAATATTGTGGCCGGTTATCAGCGCCTGCTGGGACTGAGCCAGCGGGTAATGCAGGGCATGGAGCAGGTTTTCCGCCGGCGTTTCGGGCGGGCATTCCATGAGCTTTCGGGACCGGTTATGGCCAGCGCTCTGCACATCGATGGACTGATCGTCCATGATTTAAACGATGCCACCGTGCCCTATGCCGACGCTATGCTGTACGCCGAACACTGGCCACAGGCCCGTCTGGTAACCACGCGCAGCCAGGGCCACCGGCTGAATGGCGACGGCGTGCCGGAAACGGTGGTGGGATTTTTGCTGGGGGCGGGAGTGGCGGCGTAGGTTAAGGGATAAATTAAAAACGGCCAGACAAGCCCTCGCCCATCTGACCGTCAAATCTATACTTTTCACGCGGATTAAAATCCGCGCTCCCTAAAACGCAAACTCGATCCCCTGCGCCAGCGGCACCGTATCCGAATAATTGATCGTATTCGTCTGCCGGCGCATATAGGCCCGCCAGGCATCCGAGCCCGATTCGCGGCCGCCGCCGGTTTCTTTTTCGCCGCCGAAAGCGCCGCCGATCTCCGCGCCGGAAGTCCCGATGTTCACGTTGGCAATGCCGCAGTCGGAACCGTTCACCGAGAGGTAGCGCTCGGCTTCCTGCAGGTTATTGGTCATGATGGCCGAAGACAGGCCTTGTGGCACCCCGTTTTGCAGGGCCACGGCTTCTTCGATCGTGCTGTATTTCAATAAATAAAGGATGGGCGCGAAGGTTTCGTGCTGCACTATGTCCCAGTGGTTTTCCACTTCGGCAATGCAGGGTTTCACGTAACAGCCGCTTTCATAACCGGCGCCTTCCAGTACGCCGCCTTCCACGACGAAGGTGCCGCGCGCTTTTTTCACCTCACTAATGGCGTGCAGGTAGTTTTCTACTGCATGTTTATCGATCAGCGGCCCCACGTGGTTATGCGGATTCAGCGGATCGCCGATGCGCAGTTGCGGATAAGCGGTCGCCAGCGCGGTTTTTACTTTATCATAAATGCTCTCGTGGATGATCAGGCGGCGCGTGGTCGTGCAGCGCTGACCAGCCGTACCGACCGCCCCGAAAATAGCGCCGGTCAGCACGATTTTCATTTCGGCCGATGGCGTGATGATAATGGCGTTGTTGCCGCCCAGTTCGAGCAATGAGCGACCGAGTCGACCGGCTATGGCCTGACCCACTATGCGGCCCATGCGCGTACTGCCGGTCGCACTGACCAGCGGCACGCGGCCGTCTTTGGTCATGTATTCGCCGACTTTATAATCGCCGTTGATAATACAGCTGATACCTTCGGGCAAATCATTGGCTTTCAGCACTTTCTGAAATAAATTCTGGCAGGCAATAGCACAGAGCGGCGTTTTTTCCGAAGGTTTCCAGATGCAGACGTCGCCGCAAACCCAGGCCAGGCAGGCATTCCAGGACCAGACCGCCACCGGAAAATTGAAGGCCGAAATAATGCCCACAATGCCCAGCGGATGCCACTGCTCGTACATGCGGTGGTTGGGGCGCTCGGAGTGCATGGTCAGGCCGTATAACTGGCGCGAAAGTCCGACCGCGAAGTCGCAGATATCGATCATTTCCTGCACCTCGCCATAGCCTTCCTGCAGGCTTTTGCCCATTTCATAACTGACCAGGCGGCCCAGCGGCTCTTTGTACTGGCGCAGCACGTCGCCGAACTGCCGCACGATCTCACCGCGTTTGGGCGCCGGCATTTCCCGCCAGACCTTAAAAGCGGATTCGGCCGTGGCCATCACCGTATCGTACTGTTCGCGGGTGGTAATGCTCACCGAACCGATGTAGGCCCCATCGACTGGCGAGTGGGAATCGAGGTAACGACGGCTGCCGGTCACATCCTGCTGGCCGGTCCAGGCGCCCTGATTGCGGGTTTTGAGGCCCAGTTTCTTTAAAAATTCTTTTGGTTGCATTTGCGTGGTAGGTGGTGGATGAAGACGGTTACGGGGTAAAAAACGGGCGCAAAGGTAACAATTTGCCCAAACAGAACCTGCAACAACTCTACTTTACCCGGTCGGGGTTGCTTTTCAAAAATCCACTCCAGCCATTATGCGTTTTCTGGCCGCCCAGACTTTTATTCGACGATTGATACCAGTGACAAACGGCGGCGCCTAAGGCATCGGTCGCGTCGAAATATTTTTCCGTAAACGTTCTTTTCAGGATATTTTCCAGCATGGCCGCCACCTGCTCTTTGGAAGCATTGCCGTTTCCCGTAATGGCTTTTTTGATTTTCTTGGGCATATACTCCGTCGTTTCCAGCTTGTTGACCATGCCGGCAGCGATGGCAACGCCCTGTGCACGGCCCAGTTTAAGCATGGATTGCACATTTTTCCCGAAAAACGGCGCCTCGATGGCCATTTGCGTCGGCTCATACTGCCGGATCAGATCCTGCACCTGCTCGAATATGTAGCGCAGTTTTTCGGTATGCTCGGCGCCAATATGGGCGAACGTGACCACACCCATTTCCACCACGGTCATACCCAGCTTGGTGGCGTCGATAATCGCAAAGCCGAGCACATTGGTCCCGGGATCAATGCCCAGAATGCGGGTTTTTTGTTCTTCCATGCTGCGAAAGTACGGCAGGCAGAAAAAACCGGCCCGATTAAAAAAAGGCGGCTAGGTTCGGCGGGTGCGCTACTTTTGCAGCTTCCGACAAAAACGACAAAACACAAAACATGGATACGATCGGCATATTAGGCGCTGGAGCAATGGGCGGCGGTATAGCACAGGTGGCCGCAGCAGCCGGACATAATGTGGTAATTTGTGACAACCTCACCATCGCCCTGGCCAAAGCGGGCAAAAACATCCAGGCTTCGCTGAAATCGATGGTGGACCGCGGCAAAATGGAGGACTCGGACGCTTACTCCCTCAACAGCCGCATTCGCTTCACCGACCACATGAGCGAATTCCGCAAATGCTCCCTGATTATCGAAGCCATTGTGGAAGACGTCGAGCAAAAGCAGATTGCTTTCAAAAGCATGGAAGCCATTGTGGACGATAAAACCATCCTGGCCAGTAACACCTCCTCGCTGTCTATTTCGGCGATGGGCGCTCACCTGCGCCATCCGGAGCGCTTACTCGGTATCCACTTTTTCAATCCTGCACCCCAGATGCGGCTGGTGGAGATCATTCCGGCGCTGCAAACCGACCCGGATATCGTGCAGCGCGCCCGCAGTCTGGTGGAAGGCTGGGGTAAAACCACCGTTTTGGCCAAGGATACGCCCGGTTTCATCGTTAATCGCGTCGCCCGGCCCTATTATGGGGAGGCGCTGCGGATCTATGACGAGGGCATTGCGGACATCGCGACCATCGACTGGGCCATGCGCGATCTGGCCGGTTTTCGCATGGGGCCCTTTGAATTAATGGACTTTATCGGCAACGACATCAATTACTCGGTGACCCAGATCGTGTTCGAGAATTTCTACTACGATCCGCGTTACCGCCCTTCTTTTACCCAAAAACGTCTGGTGGACGCCCATTTTTTCGGCAAAAAGACCAAACGCGGTTTTTACGACTATCGCGAAGGCGCCGTGAACCCGGAAGCCGTGAAGGACGAAGCCCTGGGCAAAGTAATCGCCAGTCGTATTATAGCCATGTTGATCAATGAAGCCGCCGAAACCTGTTACCTGCGCATCGCCACACGCGACGATATTGATATGGCCATGACCCAGGGCGTAAATTATCCCAAAGGCCTGCTCGCCTGGGCCGACGAGATCGGTATCGAAAAAGTAGTGGAAAAAATGGACGCCCTCTACGTGGAATACCTGGAAGACCGCTACCGCTGTAGCCCTATGCTGCGGAAAATGATGCGTGAAGGGAAGACCTTTTATGAAGTAATGAAATGATAAAGTGATGAAGTGATAAAGGTAAAAATCCGTACCGACGAAAAAGTCGTTAGTTAATATTTACGCCCGTACTTAACCATGAGAAAACTTCTATCCCTTTGGTGTTGCTGTTTCCTGCTTTTCAGTGGGCTGCGTGCGCAAAACGGCACGGTACAGGTAGGCCTGGAAATAGCGGACGCAACGTGCTTCGACCGAAATGACGGGATTTTTGAAGTTAAATTACTGGCGGGTACGGTGCCGGTCATAATTTACTGGAAAAACGTGGATAACGGCGAGTACGGTTACCGCGCTTTCGCGACCATCGGCCAGGTGGTGGTGCTGGACAGTTTGTTTCGCGGCAACTACGACTTCGTATTTTATGAAGCCGACGGCAAAAAAACCTTCGTCAGCAGCACCCTGAATTCACCCCCGGCTTTAGTGTCGACTTTTACGGCGCTGGGGGAAAAATGTGCCGGTGAAAACGCCGGCAGCTTGTCGATCACCTCGGTCAATGGCGGCGTCCCCCCCTATCAATACGCCTTGAATAATACGCCGCCGGGCAGCCAGACTTTCTGGACCGATCTGACGCCGGGCCCTTATTTCCTGACCATTGTGGATGCCCGGGGCTGCACCCAACAGGCCGGCGCCGTACTGCCGGTGGGCACGCAATTCACGTTTAACATTGGCGCCGATACCTCGATCTTCTCCGGCGACACCCTGCGTTATCACTTGACGGCCAACCAGTTGCTTGATTCGGTGCGCTGGTCGCCGGCCCGCTACGCGCAGAACCTGCCGCTGGATAATGCCCGGCTGTTCCCCTTTTCCACCACCACTTTCCGGGCCTACGCCACCGATACGGCCGGTTGCATCGCGACGGATGAAATTACCCTGACGGTTCACCGGTTGCGCGACGTGTACCTGCCCAATGCTTTCGCCCCGGAAAGCAGTGATCAGGCCAACCGCATGTTTACCGTCTATACCGGCGGCGGCGTGGCCCGGGTGGAAAGCCTGCAGATCTTCGACCGGGGAGCACGACCGATATTTGATCGTCAGCAATTTGAGCCCAACGATCCGGCCATGGGCTGGGATGGCACCTTCCGGGGCAAACCCCTGTTGCCGGATGTGTATGTATACCACGCCGTCGTCCGCTATACCGATGGCCGCACCGAAGATTTTACCGGCGACGTCACCCTGCTGCGCTAGTGCCGTCGAACAATTTTCATTTTCCACTGTCGATGCATCCGTATAGCTTGTGTGCTGTACCTTCGATTTCGTTTTATCTTTGCTTTCCTTATGCGACAGTTGTTTTTACTCGTTTTCTCGCTGTTTTTCCTGGAAAAAATGGCCGCCCAGTCTTCCGTCTCTACTCGTAGCATCACTTTGGGGGAGTCGCTGAGTATGGCCCTTGAAAACAGCGGCCAACTCAAAAAAGCCCGGCTGGACCGCCAGGGTTTCGAGGAACGCGTGCGGGAAGGCCGCAGCAACGCCTATCCGCAGATCACGGCCGGCCTCCATGCCGACTACTACCCGCAACTGCCTACCCAGCTTATCCCGGGTTCCTTGTTCAATCAGGACGAGCCGTACATACCCGTACAGTTCAACATGCCCTGGCAGTTTACGGCCCAGGTGAATGTGCAGCAGCAGCTTTATAACGAATCCGCCCGGCGTGGCGGTGCGGCCATCAACGTGACCCGCAGCGTGTACGATCTGCTTTCCCAGCGTTCGGAAGAGGAAGTGATGTCCCTCACGGCCACCGTATTTTACCAAATGCTGCAAACCGAACAACTGCTGCGGACCATCAATGCCAACAGCCTGAAACTCGACACCCTGAAGAGCATGGCCGAATTGCAGGTGAGTACCGGTTACGCTATTCCGACCGACGTTAAACGTATTCGGGTGGCCCGCACCAACCTGGAAACCCAGCGCCAAAACCTGCTGGGCGCCATCAGTTCCCTGCGCCAGACGCTGCAGTTACTCTGCGGCATCCCCTATGAACAGCCCCTCGAACCAACGGTGGATATGAGTAGTCCGGCCGGCGACTCCGCCCGCTGGCTGGCGCTGACCATCGAGCCGGAAACCACCACGGAACACCAGTTGCTGCTGCGCAACATCGAACTCAACCGCATCCAGGCCGGCAGCATCCAGGCCGAAGCCTGGCCCAGCCTGAGCGCTTATACGACCGGTTACTACCAGGCCCAGCGCACCGGTCTGACCAATGTGCTGAATATCGGGCGGCGCTGGTACGGTATGGCTGTGGTGGGTGTCAAACTCAACATACCGGTCTTCGACGGCTTCCGGCGGCTGCATAAAATCAAGTTACTGAACATCGAGGAACAAAAACTCGAAGCCGACCGCGTCCAACTGGAAGGCGCCAAAACCCTGGAGTTCCGCCAGGCCCGCGAACAGTTGCTCAACGCCCTGCGCAGTCTGGACATGCAAAACGAGAACGTCGTGCTGGCCCGGGAAATTTCCGATAAAATGCTGCTGCAGTATCAGGAAGGCATAGTTTCCCTGTCGGAACTGCTCAATACCCAGACCGCCATTGTCGACGCCGAAGCCAATTACTGGCAACAGGCTTTCGCTTACCGGCTGGCCGTGGTCAAGTTGCTGAAATCGGCAGGCCGGCTGGAGGAGTTGAAGTCTTGAGGGTTTTAAACTAATGATTTACGGGTTGCGTTTTTAGGATTGTTTTTGAGGTTGCACCCCAAACAACGCAGCCGCGTGATATGAATCACGCCATTATTTTCAGTTTGCCCCTTTTCCGGCAGCCTCCTAAAATTGAACCATGATCAAAAGTACCATATCCATTTTTGTCCAGCCGCTTGTTTGGCAGCGCCGCTCCCTTCGTAAGGCCTGGCCAGCCATTGTTGCTCTGCTGCTACTGCTGGCAACCGGCCTCTCCGCCCAAAAACCGCTCGATGGCAAACGGAATGGCGATCGCTATTTTGCCGCCAGTCGCTGGTCGGAAGCGCTCACCGAGTACACCAATTACCAGCAGGCCAAACCCGGCGATATGGCCGTGCTGACCAGACTGGGGATCACCAATTATCAGTTACACCAGGCCGATAAAGCCCGTCAGTTCCTGGAATACGTGCTGGGCCGCAATCCACAAAGCAGCGACGCCGACCTGCACTACTACTACGCCCGCACCCTGCATGGACAGCAGGACTACGAAAAGGCCATTCTTGCCTACAAGGGTTTCCTGCGGGTTTGCGGTGATAAACACCCCTTGCGCGCCCGGGTGGTCGATAATATTCGCCGCTGCGTAAATGCCCAAAGTATAGGCACGAATGACGCGGTAGCGCTGGTGGAAAATCTCGGCGACCGGGTCAATACCCCCGGCGATGAATTTGCGCCGCTTCCTTCGGTGAACTATGCCGACCGCTTATATTTCTCCGCCGCACGCCCGGGTGCGGTTGGCGGACGGCGTAACGACAGCGGATATGCCGACGAAGAAAGTGGCCGCTGGTGCAGCGATATGTTTGCCGCCAGCCTGGATGCCAGCGGCTGGCAGTACGCTGGCGATTTTGGCGGCCTGCTCAATACTTCCCGGCACGAAGTCGCCCTCGGTTTTGATGATGCCGGTCAGATCCTGTACTTTTTTCGCGGTTTTACGCTGTATGCCGGGGATATTCTGGCCGATACCGCCAACCGCCAGGATGAATATGCGGTGATGCCGCCCATATTTCGCAGTACGCTGCAGCCGGAGAACGGCGATGTGGCGCCCTATTTTTTCAACGATACGACCGTCATTTTCGCCAGCCGGCAGGCCGGTGGTTACGGCGGGCTGGACCTGTATTTCACCACCCGCCACGACAGCATTTGGGGTTTGCCGCGTAATCTGGGTCCTACCGTCAATTCCGCCTACGATGAAACCACGCCTTTTCTGGCCCGTGATGCCCGCACGCTGTATTTCAGCAGCAACCGCCTGGAAGGACTGGGCGGACTGGACATTTTCAAAACGGTGTTTGACGAAAAAAAGAACACCTGGGAAGCGCCGCAAAACATGGGCAACGGCGTGAATTCGCCGGGCGACGATGCCTATTTCCGCCTGGATAAAGCAGGCAAACAGGCGTTTCTATCGTCGGACAGAATGAATGACAACTACGGCGAGCGCGATATATACCTGGTTTATTTTAAAGAACAACAACCCGAGCAAAACCCGGCCGGCCCGGTGGTGCTGTTCTCGGAACTGCGAAAAGCCGGGAGTGAAGCCGCCCCGGTAGAAATACAACCGGTGGCCCTGGACCCTCTTTTTTACACCGCCGACCGCGATGTACTGTCGCCCGATAACCTGAGAATTGTAGAGCGGACTGCCAAAGTGGCCCGGCAAAATCCGTCGGCCAAAGTGCTGGTTACCGCCTTTACCGATGAAACCGGCCCTGCCAAGTTCGATCTGTACGCCGGTATTAAACGGGCCGAAATGGTGGGCAAAGCGCTGACGGATCGCGGTATTCCCGCCGGCCAGATCCTACTGCGCAGCGTCGGTCCCGATTTCGCGCTGGCCCGCAACGTGCTGGATGCAGCGCCCAACCCTTCCGGACAACGCCTCAACCGACGCCTGGAAATTACGCTGGTCAGTGCGACCGACGATGCGCCGACGCCGGCTTTTCTGCAACGCCCGACCGTACCCGAAGTGATGGCCACCGCCGGCGCCGCCCGCCTGGACCAGTATTCCAAAGGGCTGGCGTATAAAGTGGAAGTTGCCACTACCCGGCAGATCCTGAGCAATGACGCGCTGGCCATGTTCACCGAACTGATGATCGAAAGCCAGCCCGGTGCGGGATCGTACCGCTACACGGCGGGGTTTTTAAAGCAGTTTGAGCAGGCGCTGAAACTTCGTCAGGAACTGAAACAGCAGGGTTTTGACGAAGCTTTTATCGTGGCGTATGTGAATGGCGTGCGGGTGAGTAAGGCCGATGCGGCGAGTCTGGTGGTGAAATACCCGGATCTGAAGGGATATGTAAAGTAGCCCGGCCGACTTTTTGAAGTCGTTCAGCCAGCGCCGACGTGCTTTCGTCGTTGATTGTCGTTTGCCTGTTGTTATTTCGATTTGATATGCTATACATTTGCAATCAAAATGATATCACATCAAAATTTGAAATCAATGGAAAAGACAATCAAACCTACTTCCGGCTGGGCCATGTTACTGGTGTTTTTCTTGCTTGTTGGCCTGGGTATTACCTTTCTGATTATGCGTCAACCCGTTCCGGGCGTACTGCTGATCGTCGTCGCTACTTTGGTCATTGCACCCGGTTTTATTGCGGTCAGTCCCAATACGGCCCGTGTGCTGACGCTGTTCGGCAGTTATGTTGGCAGCATTAAAGAGAGCGGCTTTTTTTACACGAACCCTTTTTACACCAAAAAGCTGGTGACGCTGCGGGCGGTGACCCTCGACGTGCCCATCATCAAGGTGAACGACAAACAGGGCAATCCGGTGCTGATCGGCGCGGTGGTCACTTACCGGGTCCGGGATACTTTCAAGGCCATTTTCGAGGTGGAGAACTATGCCGACTTCGTCAAGATCCAGAGCGAAACGGCCGTGCGTAAACTTGCCGGCATGTATAGTTATGACAACTGGGAAGACGAAACCGCCACCGTCACGCTGCGTTCCGGGGTGGATGAAGTGAACCACCAGCTGGCCCACGAGATCAGCGAGCGTTTGAATATTGCCGGCATGGAAATCATCGAAGCGCGGATCAATAACCTGTCGTACGCGACCGAAATTGCCCACGCCATGTTGCAGCGCCAGCAGGCCACGGCCATCGTGGCGGCCCGGAGCACCATCGTGGAAGGCGCCGTCGGTATGGTCGAAATGGCGCTGGCCCAACTCTCGAAAAAGCAGATCGTCGAACTGGACGAGGAACGTAAAGCGGCCATGGTCAGCAACTTGCTGGTGGTGTTATGCGGCGACCGCAGCGTATCGCCGGTGGTCAATGCGGGCACGCTGCATCACTGATTAAAGGGTTGATGAGGGTTGATGAGGTTTATAAGGTTTATAAACCTTATCAACCCTTATCAACCTTTTATAAACCTCATCAACCATATCAACCATTACCAACCACTCCTCCCTATGGCCGCAAAGAAATCTTTTGTGCTCCGCATGGACGAAGCCATGTACGCGGCGCTCGAAAAATGGGCTGCCGATGAATTCCGCAGCGTCAATGGCCACCTGGAATGGATCATTAGTCAGGCGCTGAAGGATGCGAAACGCGAGGTGAAAATTCAAACATCCACGGAGCCGACGCAGGAAAAGTAGGAGTCATCCGGGATTGTATGATGCATACTTAGCCGGATGGTAACACGGATTTTACGGATACTACGGATTTTCGCGGATTTTAAAATCCGTGAAAATCCGCTCAATCCGTTGCATCCGCGTTACCATCCGGCTACGTGTGCGTGATTATCGAAGAGTTGCGCCAATTTCATTCAGCATTTGCAGCCGGGCGCTGGTTTTTATTTTTCAAAACCTACATTTACCCCCAAAATATTTGCTGCATGAAACTTTTGATCCGGCTGTCCTTGCTGCTTGGCTGTAGCCTGTTGCCCCTTTTCACCTTTGCCCAGAAAACTTTCCCCATAGCCGCCACCTCCGATGAACGGCCGGGCATTTTTGCTTTTACCAACGCCACTATTTACGTCGATTATAAAACCCACCTGGACGGCGCTACCCTGCTCATCCGCGACGGCCGCATTGAAGCCTGCGGACTACAGGTGGTCGTTCCGCCGGATGCCGTGGTCACCGACTGTACCGGCAAGACCATTTACCCCGCCTTTATCGACCTCTACGCCGCCGGATACGGCATCACCCCCGGACAGGCTGCCGGCGCCGGGCAATCCCAGCAGCCACAACCATTGACCAGTAAAAAGGGCGCCTATGCCTGGAACGAAGCGCTGCGCCCCGAATTCAGCGCCGCCGACGCCTTCACCGTGGATACCAAAGCCGCCGAAGAGTTGCGCAAACTCGGCTTCGGTGCCGTCCTCAGTCACCGCGCCGATGGCATTGCCCGCGGCACCGGCGTACTGGTCGATCTGAGCGACCACCGCGAACACGAGTCGGTGCTGCTCCCCATCGCCAGTAACCACCTGTCGTTCCGCAAGGGTTCGAGTACCCAGAACTACCCGTCCTCGTTAATGGGTTGCATCGCGCTCATCCGGCAGACCTACCTGGATGCCCGCTGGTACCAGACCGAAGGCCGCCAAATGGAACAAAACCTGTCGCTCGACGCCTGGCTCGCCCAGCAAAACCTGCCACAGATCTTTGAAACCTCCGATAAATTGGACGTCCTGCGCATTGCCCGCATCGGGCAGGAATTCGGCGTCAAATACCTGGTCAAAACCGTCGGCGATGAATACCAGCGCCTGGACGAAGTGCGCGCCACCGGTCAGGGCCTGATCGTGCCGCTGGCTTTTCCCGAAGGGTATGATGTCCGCGACCCCTACGACGTGATGAACGTATCGCTGCATGACCTGAAACACTGGGAAATGGCCCCCTCGAATCCCGGCCGTTTAGAAGCCGCCGGCATCGCTTTTGCCCTGACGACCAACGGATTAAAAGATAAAGGTAAATTCCTGGAAAATCTGCGCAAAGCCGTGGAATATGGCCTGAGCGAACAAATGGCCCTGAAAGCGCTGACCTGGCAACCCGCCACTTTCCTGCATGCCGAAAGCCAGGTGGGTAGCCTGGAAAAAGGCAAACGCGCGAATTTTCTCATTACCTCCGGCAGTATTTTTAAGCCCGAGACCAAAATTTATCAGAACTGGGCCGGCGGCAAAGGCTATGACGTGAACCTGGATAAATCGCTGCCCGCCAATCTGTTCGGCACTTTTAACCTGAACGTTGGCCCGGATGCCTACACCCTGAAAATTACGGGAAAACGCGATGCCCCCGAGGCCCAGATCGTTAAAACGGACAGCAGTAAGGTGAAAGTAAATTTCAGCTATTTGCCCAGCGGCCTGGTCACTTTATCCTTCCAGCCGGATACCCTGGCGAAAGGCTACTTCGCACTTTCGGGAACGCCCGGTACGCGGGAGTGGCTGGGACGCGGCACCCGGCCCGATGGCAGCTGGACGGACTGGCGGGCCACTTTCCTTCGTGCCAATGATTCCATACCAACGCCCAAAAAAGCGCCGGTGGTCAAACCCGAAGTCGGCGTGATGATCTACCCGTTTACCGCTTTCGGCTGGCAGGAACGCCCGACGGCGCAAACGGTGCTTATCCGCAACGCGACCGTCTGGACCAACGAAAAAGAAGGCGTGCTGAAAAATACGGACGTTCTGATCAGCAATGGTAAAATCCAGAAAATCGGCCGGCAACTGGCCGTGCCGGACAATGCGGTCGTGGTGGACGGCATCGGCAAACACCTCACGGCGGGCATCATCGACGAGCACTCGCATATCGCCGTGGCCCGCTCGGTGAACGAAGGCACCCAGGAAAGTAGCGCCGAAGTCCGTATTGGCGACGTGCTGGACTGTGAGGACGTGGACATTTATCGCCAGCTGGCGGGCGGGGTGACCAGCAGCCATTTGCTGCACGGTTCGGCCAACCCCATCGGCGGACAGACCCAGTTGATCAAACTGCGCTGGGGATATGCGCCGGAGCAATTGAAATTCCAAAACTGGGACGGGTTCATCAAATTTGCCCTCGGCGAAAACGTGAAGCAATCCAACTGGGGCGATAACAACCGCACCCGCTACCCGCAGACCCGCATGGGCGTGGAACAGGTGTACGTCGACTATTTCAGCCGCGCTCAGGAGTATGGGAAAATCAAGAAATCCGGCAAACCCTACCGCACCGACCTCGATCTGGAGGCCCTGCTGGAGATCCTGGAATCCAAACGTTTCATCACCTGCCACTCCTACGTGCAGTCGGAAATCACCATGCTGATGCGGGTGGCCGAGCGGTTCAATTTTCGGGTCAACACGTTTACCCACATTCTGGAAGGGTATAAAGTGGCGGATAAAATGGCTAAACACGGGGCCGGCGGCAGCACGTTCAGCGACTGGTGGGCGTATAAATACGAGGTGTACGAGGCCATTCCTTACAATGCCAAAATGATGGCTGACCGCGGCGTGGTCGTCGCGATCAACTCCGATGATGCCGAAATGGCGCGCCGGCTCAACCAGGAGGCGGCGAAAAGCGTGCTCTACGGGGGCATGAAAGAAGAAGATGCCTGGAAAATGGTGACCCTTAACCCGGCCAAACTCCTGCACGTGGATGACCGGGTGGGCAGCGTAAAAGCGGGTAAGGACGCCGACCTCGTGCTCTGGAACGACAATCCGCTTTCCGTCTACGCCCGCGCCGAAAAAACCTGGGTGGATGGCATCCCGTTTTTTGATCGCCAGTTGGATGCGCAGCAGCAGGACTGGGTACGCCAGGAACGCGCCCGCTTGATCCAGAAACTACAAAACGTGAAAAAAGGCAGTGCCGGCGGGGAAAAACCGACCCCGCAGAAGAAGCATTATCACTGCGATGATGTGTGGGATGAGGGGTAACCCTGAACCAGCAAGCCATCTAATTTGTTGCCCTAATTCGCCCGACCATTCACACCATGCAAGAACCTGCCATTCACAACCAGGCTGAAATAGACGCCGAAACCCAGAAAACCCTGCGTTCCTTCCGGGCGTCGCGCATGATCCTGCCCATTCTGCTGGGCATTGCGGCGGTGGGTTATTTGTTCTACCGGCAGTTCGATCTGGAACAGTTTCGGGAAATACACTGGAGCTGGCGGGCATTCGGCTGGATTGGGGTGGCGTTCGGGCTGCTGATCCTCCGGCATTTATTTTATTCCTTTCGCTTGTACTACCTCACCGGCGGCTATTTTACCTGGTGGAAGTGTATTCAGCTCATCATTTTATGGGAATTCAGCGCCGCGATCACGCCCACCAGTAAGGGTGGGCCGCTGGTCATGATGTTCGTGCTGACCAAGGAAAAACTGGCCGCCGGACGCACGGCCGCCGCGGTGATCTACGCCATGGTGCTCGATTCGGGCTTTTTCGTCCTGACCCTGCCGCTGTGGCTGGCACTTTACGGTCCGCCGATGCTCTATCCCGGCATGCATTCCTTCAACGACCTGAACCTGGCGAACGTGGCTTTTTTCACCACCTACGCCATCATGCTGGTCTACTGGATCGTGCTGATGTTTTTCCTGTTCGTCAAACCCCAATATGCCGAAGGCGCGCTGGACTGGCTGGCGCGGCGCCGTTTTCTGAAAAAAGTAGCGCCCAAACTCCGCCGTATCGGCGAAGAATTTGCCCGCGCCGCCGACGAAATGAAGCAGCAAGACTGGCGCTACCACCTGCGGGTGATCATCGGAACGGTCGGCGCCTGGACCTGCAAATTCATCATGATCAACTGCCTCATCATCGCCATCGTGCCCAGTACGCCGGTCGATGGCGCCACGCAGGCCTTTATTTATGCGCGGCTGGTGGCCATGTTCATCATTATGGCCTTCAGTCCGACGCCCGGCGGGGCAGGACTGGCGGAAATGGCCCTCGTCGATTTCACCAGCGACTACGTACCCAAGGGCATTGGCCTGGTGGTGGCGCTGCTCTGGCGCGGCATGGCCTACTATGGCTACCTGCTGCTGGGCGCCATCGTGGTCCCGGGCTGGATTGCGCTGCACATCGGTAAAAAGCCCAAAGTGGAAAAACCGGGAAACGCCGGGAAAAGGGCTAGCTCTTAAGGTGCATGGAGCTGTACTTACTCTGTTTTTTTGCGTTTTTAGCCGGCTTTATTGACAGCATTGTGGGCGGAGGCGGCCTGGTGCAGGTGCCGGCATTTTTCATACTTTTTCCGCAACTGTCTGTCCCCCAGATCATTGGCACCAACCGCCTGGCTTCGGCGGCCGGCACGGCACTAGCCGCCTGGACCTATGCACGGACCGTCACCATTCCGTGGAAAACCGTGCTTTTTGCCGGCGTCGGCGCGGCTACCATGTCTTACACCGGCTCGACGGTACAAAGCCTGCTGCCCTCGGCGGCGCTCAAACCGATCATTCTGGTGCTGATCGTGGCCATCGCTATTTTCACTTACCGCAAAAAGAATTTCGGCCAGCACGAAGACATCCGTCCGGCGGCGGAGCAAGTGCCGTGGTATGCCCTGGCCATTGGTATGACGCTGGGTTTTTACAACGGTTTTGTGGGCCCCGGCACCGGCAGCCTGCTGGTTTTTGCCTTCGTCAGCGTGATCGGATATAGTTTTTTACGGGCTTCCGCGCTGTCTAAAATGGTCAACGTGATCGGCGATTCCTCGTCGCTGGTGTTCTTTTTATTTCATGGCTACATCCTTTTCCACATCGCGCTGCCAATGATGGTCTGCAACATGGGCGGTTCCTATGCCGGCAGCCGACTGGCCATTTTACGGGGCAATGCGTTTATCAGAAAGGTGTTTATCGTGGTGGTAGCAGGGATAGTGCTGCGGTTCGGCTGGGACGTGGTGAAGCTTTGGTGGAAGTAATTTTAAAAACACTGAACTATCCATTTTGAACGGGGGTTAAGATGGAGGAGACTTTAAAGACTGTTTTTAAGCTTTAAAACCGCAATCTATAGCCGCTCAATTCTAAAATCTTTATCCATCCTACACCACGCTAAACGAATCTACATGACGCGCAAAGAACTTACCGAAGAGTATAAAAACACCAAATTCCGCCAGGGTGTCTTCCAGGTCCGGAACCTGGTCAATAATAAAATCCTCATCGAAGGTACTTCCAACCTGGATAAAATCTGGAACCGCCACCGAGTGGAACTGGGTTTTGGCAACCACCGCAATACGGAACTTCAAAAAGACTGGAAGGCCTATGGAGAAGAAAATTTCTCCTTTGAAATCCTGGCTGAACTGGAAAAACAACCCGGGCTGGATATGAAAAAGGAAATTAAACTGCTGACCCAGCTGTATATGGAGGAGCTACAGCCATACGAAGAGAAAGGGTACCATAAAAAATCAGGCAAATAATCTTGGAAACCTTACACATCCACACCGCCCGCCTCCAGATCCGTAACCTCCAGCCCGGCGACCTGGCCGATTTCCACCGCTACCGCTCCAACCCGGAGGTGACCAAATACCAGGGTTTCGACGTGATGACGCTGGAGGAAGCGGCCGCCTTTATCGCCCGCCAACTGGATAAGCAGTTTGGTAAAGCCGGCGAATGGGTGCAGTACGGTATTGAAAATAAAATAACCCGCACGCTCATTGGCGACTGCGCCATTAAACTGGACGGCAGCGATCCCAGAATAGCCGAGATCGGGATCACTATTTCCCACCTCGAACAGCAAAAGGGCTACGCGAAAGAAGTCATGCTGGGTATTCTGGCCTTTCTGTTCGATAAAAAAGGCCTGCACCGGGTAGTCGAAACCGTCGATGCGGAAAATATCGCCTCCATCAATTTATTGAAAAGCTGCGGTTTCCGGCAGGAAGGTCATTTCATCGAAAACATCTTTTTCAAAGGCCAATGGGGCAGCGAGTATCAGTACGCCCTGCTCAAACGCGAGTGGAACGCGAAAAAATGATGGCCGCTTTTTAAACGAACTGCCTTTCCTTTGCCGTCCATTAACTGCCTTACCGTGAGAAAAATAACTGCCGACTGGGTCCATCCCATTTCCTCCGCACCCATTGCCCAGGGCGTGGTCATCACCGACGATCAGGGTAAAATACTGACCATTGAAAACCGCGACCAGCATGATCCGGCCAGTCTGGAAGTGCATGCGGGCTGGCTCGTCCCCGGTTTTATCAATACGCACTGCCACCTCGAACTTTCGCATTTAAAAGGGAAAGTGGACACCGGCACCGGCCTTATTCCCTTCATTACCAACGTGGTCACCCAACGCGGCGCCTCGGCCGAAGTCATTCACGAAGCCATTACCCAGGCCGAAAATGAGATGCTGGCCGGCGGCATCGTCGCGGTCGGCGACATTTCCAACGCGCCGGATACCTTCGCCACCAAGGCGCAGGGACGACTGCGGTATTACACCTTCCTGGAAATGTTCGACTTTTTGCAGGCGACCGGTGCGGACGCTACTTTCGACAAGGGACTGGCCGTTTATGAGCAACTCACCCTCGCCGGTGGCGCCGCCCGCAGTTACGTGCCGCATGCGCCTTATACGGTGAGTCCGGCGCTGTTCCGTCGTATTCGGGAGGCCAATGCGCCCGCCGGCATAACGGTGAGCATCCACAACCAGGAAACGCCGCCGGAGAACCTGCTTTTCCTGGAAAAAACCGGCGATTTCCTCGATTTCTACGGCCGCTTCGGTATTTCCCTGGACGCCTTCGAAGCCACCGGGCAAACCGCCATTCACTACGCGCTGCGCCACCTCAACCCGGATAACCGCACGCTGTTCGTACACAATACCCTGAGTACCCCCGACGACGTGCAGGCCGCACAAACCTGGAGCCCGAACGTCTACTGGGCCACCTGCCCCAACGCCAATTTATACATCGAAAACCGCCTGCCGAACTACCGGACTTTTATCAACGAAAATGCCCGCCTGACCATCGGCACGGATAGCCTGACCTCCAACTGGCAGCTTTCTATTCTGGAAGAAATGAAGACCATTGCCCGCTACCAGAGTTATGTGCCGGTAGACACCCTCCTGCGCTGGGCGACGCTGAACGGCGCACAAGCACTGGGCTTTGAAGATACGCTGGGCAGCCTGGAAGTCGGCAAAACGCCGGGGCTCGTTCTCCTGCAAGTGATGGAGAGCGGCCAGGTCAGCCCGGCCACTACGGCGAAACGCCTGGTGTAAAATCAGGGTTTCATGAACACCAGCGAAGCATTTTGGCGGTAGAAGGTCAGCGTACCCTTCTCCATGCGCCAGGAAAATTCGCCCTCCAGCACTTTGAAGTAAGCCGATTCCCAGTTATTGGCCGGGCAGTACATTTTGGTTGACATGACCGGTCCGAACGCCACCTTATCGCCGGTGACCGAATACGTCGCGTTGTACCCGTTACAACCGCCGTTTCCCGTAATCGTCCCTTCCTTCAAACTGGCGGTGATCTTGGTAGCAGCGGTATAGTCTGGGTAGCGCCGCCGTCGACAATGGTTTTCAACTGCCAAGTGCCCATTTCCACCCCACTGGTGGTTTTGCTTTTGTGGCAGATAAATCCGGTGAACAGCAGCAGCAGCAGCAGACTGGTAAAGAGGAGGTTACGCATGGTTTTATGTTATTTAAGGTAGGAAATGGGAGTCGTACGCCGGGCAAAAATAACGGCAGTTGATGGACTGCGCCACCAACTGCCGTTGAAATTTCTACTAACCTGGTTTTACCAGAAAATCAGGTACAACGCGGAAATGACCCCCAGTACGATGACCACGCCGATCGCAAAACCCTGCGACGTGCGGAACATACTGGTATCCACCTCGATATTGTGCACCCGTTTCTGACCCTGTACGTCGAAGAAACTGATGAGCATCATCAGCGCGACCAGAATCAGGAACACATAACCCATACGGTGCAGGAAGGGCAGATCCACCAGGGCTTCCTGGAGTAATAAACCCACCGGAATGGTAGCGATAGCGCCCGCCAGCGCCGCACTGGCCGTCGTCCGTTTCCAGAACATACCCAGCAGGAAAATAGCCACCACACCCGGGGAAACCAGGCCGGTGAAATCCTGCACAAACTGGAAGGCCTGACCGAAGTTACTCAATTGAGGAGCGACCACCACGCCGATGATCATCGCCACAATAATGGCTATGCGGCCGGTTCTGACCTGCTGTGCCTCCGTGGCGTCGCGGTTGAAAAATTTCTTATAAATATCCAGGGTGAAAATGGTCGAAATACTGTTGGCTTTACCGGCCAGCGAAGCCACAATAGCAGCCGTCAGGGCGGCAAAGGCCAGACCTTTCATCCCGATGGGCAGCAGTCGAAGCAGCACCGGGTAAGCATTATCGGGCACCAGGGCCATCATGGCCCGACCATTAGGGTCCAGCAGCGGTTTGCCGGCGGCATCCAGCATCGGGCTGAGCATACTTTGCTGAAAAATATCCACGCCTTCCTTGTGCAGCAGGAACACGGCAATACCAGGCAGCACCACGATCACCGGCATCAGCAATTTCAAAAAAGCGGCAAACAGCAGACCCGAACGGGCCGTCGGCAGATCGGCGCCCAGGGCCCGCTGCGTAATATACTGGTTGAAGCCCCAGTAGTTGAGGTTGGCGATCCACATGGCGCCGAACAGCACCGCCAGACCAGGTAGTTTGGCGTAGGCGTCTTCGGTCCCATTTTTACCATTGGGCATCATGATCTGCCCCGGCTCCAGAATCATGTGGAAGTGGTCGCTGGCCTTTTCTTTCAAAAAACCAAGACCCGCCAGGGCGCCGCTGCCACCAAAATGCTGCGAAACCATATCGAGGGCGATATAAGTCGTGAGCAGGCCGCCGAAAGTCAGGACGACCACCTGGATCACGTCTGTGTAACCAATGACTTTCATGCCACCCAGGGTGATGAACACCGCAAAAACGGCCAGACCGATCGTACAAATGGTAAAATCAAGTCCTGCCACTTTACTCACCGCCACGGCGCCGAGGTAAAGAATGGACGTCAGGTTGACAAATACGTACACCAGCAACCAGAACACCGCCATAATAGTTGCGACCAGCGGACTGAAGCGCTGGGCCAGGAACTGCGGCATGGTGTAAATTTTATTCTTCAGGTAAATCGGCAGGAAAAACACCGCCACCACGATCAGCGTAGCCGCCGCCATCCATTCATAGGAAGCAATGGCCAGACCCATGGCAAAACCGGAACCCGACATACCCACAAATTGCTCGGCGCTGATGTTGGAAGCAATAAGCGAGGCGCCGATGGCCCACCAGGTCAGCGACCCTTCGGCCAGGAAAAAATCCTTGGCGCTGGCCGCCGCATTGCGCTTTCGCTGATAAATCCAGTAGCCATAACCTGCTACGATGACGAAATAAATCAGGAAAACGACGAAATCCCAGTAGTGTAATTGGTTGCCCATGTGTGATTGTTTTAGCCGCCGTATTTTTCTAGCCGAGGGGCAGAAATGCGTGCGTTCAAAATGAGTGGTTAAAAAGGAAATAAGGAACGAAATAAAAAAAGCAGGCTTCTAAGGCCGCCCAAATATATATAAGGTCGGCAAGTTGTAGCCGGGTGGATAAAAAATTTCAATTTCCCGCTTCGCTTTGTTTTTCCAAAGTAAAGTCTTTTCTTTGCACCCGCTCTTATAGCGAAAACGGTTTCCTGGCCGAGCGGTTAGGCACAGCTCTGCAAAAGCTGCTACAGCGGTTCGAATCCGCTGGAAACCTCTTCTTCAAAAGCCCTTGTCAGCCTCTGCTGGCCAGGGCTTTTTTCTTTGGCGACGACGCCCTAGCCTGCTAAACCCCGCTAAATTTTTTCTAAACCCGATCTAAACGATTTCCATGAGCACCTTCTCCTACAAAGAAATTATTCGCCAGGAACAGGAACAACTGCGCTTACGCCGGCAGAAACTTGGTCAGGAACACGGCACGCCGGATCAGGCCAACTGGTTTGGCATCGCCCTCAGCGGCGGCGGCATTCGTTCGGCCATCATAAATCTGGGACTACTGCGTACGCTCAATAAATTCGGCATCCTGCAGCGCGCGGATTACCTGAGCTCGGTGTCGGGCGGCGGTTATACCCACGCCTACGTGCAGGAGACCGCCAAAGAAAAAAATGATTTCAACGAGCTGTTTACCGGCGAACAAATTACCGCGCTGCGGCAGAACGGGGAATACCTCATTCCCGGCCAGGGCTTCTGGAAACGCGCCAATTTATTCCTGCTCATGGTGGCTTTCCTGGTCAGCTGGCTGATGAGCCTGGTCAGCCCCATCCTAGTCGCAGGCATTATTTATTACCTGTTCCAGCTGATCATCAGTTTCACGTCCAATCCGGTTTTCGGCACCAATTCCTTCGCCCTGCAGTGCTGTAACTGGGCCTGGTACGTTGCCGGCGCCCTTTTTGTCGCGCATTTTCTGATCAACACCGTCCTGAATTTCAACCTGAACGTTTCCAAACAATTCAACCGGGTGGAATCCGTGCTGGCCGTGATCGGGGTTTTTCTCTACGCCTGGATTGTATTGTCGGGTATTCAACCGATGGACCACCTGACGAATAGTGTGCGTCTGGACTACCTGATCAACGCCGTCCTGCTGTTTTCGCTGGGTTTTTTCACCAACCCAAACGCCATTAGTTTTCACCGCTTTTACCGTAAACAGCTGGCCGATCTGTTCCTGCGTTTTGTCAAAGAACACCGAAACATTCCGCTGAAAGACGTTTTTAACGTCCATTCCAGCGAACGCAAAGACTATCTGGCGCCTTACCCGCTGATCAACACCTGCCTGAATCTGCAGAATCCGGGCGGCGGCGAAAAGTTCAAAGGCTCCAAAGCCAGCGATTATTTCCTGCTCAGCCCGCTGTTCTGCGGTTCCAAACTGACCTGCTACGTCCCCACTGATCGCTACCGGGACTATAAAAAAATGACGCTGCCGGCTGCAGTGACCATTTCGGCAGCGGCGATGAATCCCGGCATGGGCGTTTATTCGAATAAAATGCTGAGCATCATGATGACCATCTTCAATGCCCGGCTGGGCTTCTGGGTGTCCAATCCGATCACGCTGCAGCGGGCCTACGCGATCGTCTGGTGGCCTATTTATTTCTTTAAAGAACTACTGGGCCGCATCGGGCTGTCCAATAAAATGATCAATATTTCTGACGGCGGCCACATTGAAAACCTGGGCGTGTACGAACTGCTGCGCCGGAACTGCCGCCTCATTATTTCGGTAGATGCCGGGGAAGACAAGCTGTACAGTTTTGCCGATCTGAACAACCTGATCATCCGGGCGCGCAACGAACTGGGCCTGGAAATTCGTTTTCGCGCCGATCAGCAACCCGAAGACCTGATCCGCCCGCGGCCTTCGCAGGTGTATTCGCGGCAGCGCTACGCCATCGCCGATATCTGGAAATGCTGGGAGGATGAAAAGATCATCGACCCGGTGACCGGCCTGGAAACGCTGAAGATCACCAACTTCGATACGCCATTTAAAGTGGGGACTTTCGTGTACGTCAAGTCGTCGGTCATGGCCCCGGCCGGCAAGCCTTTTTTGTCGGAAACGGATGATTATTTGAAATACGGCACCTATAAATACAAGATTTACCACCCCGACTTTCCCCATGAGTCCACGAGCGATCAGTTTTTCGACGATATTCAATGGGAATCGTACTACCAGCTCGGCCAGTATTTGGGCGCCGATCTGCTGGGCGTCAACAACCTGGAGCAGTACGATACCAAACCCGGTGAAAGCCTATCAGTAGAGCAGCTATTGAACTGGTTCGACGAGCGGGACACCTTGTTCCCTACCGCCACCGCCCAGCGCGGGGCAACGGTTATCGAAGAAGAAGTATTGGAAGGCGTGCGCGGACCGGCGGCGGTGGTGGCTCCCGACGTGCAGTACCGCATGTAAAGATCAGCGGGCGGGCGTGGAGAAAAAGTCGGGTAGTGCGGGTCCCGGTCATTTTTTTTATCTTCGCCCATCCCAAGTAAAGCAGGTGAAAATTAAACGTGGCCGGCACCGGTTGGGTCTTTTGCTTTTCTAAAAAGACCGGCTGCCAGCCATGGTTTTCCGGCCTTTACAATTTTTGCCCGGCCTTTGCAGTTTGTTCGCGCTGATCCGCAGCGTGAAAGCCGATTTAAAGTGATAGTCCCCTCGTATGAGTAATTTGTTAAATTCTTTTCGTCAAAATATATACAACGCCCGCCGCTGGATGAGTACCACCATGGCGCCCGTCCGGACTTTTTTTGAGCCCTTAACCAGTCGCTGGAACCAGGCAACGGCTCCCCTGCGCGAACGTTGGGGTCGTTTTCGGCAGTCCAGTCCCCGGCTGGCCTACGTGCTGCGCATTTTCGGCTGGTTGGCCGGCCTTGGTTTAGGAGCGTTGATTCTGCTCATTAGCGGCGTATGGCTGGGTTTCTTCGGCCGACTGCCCGACTCCGCAGAACTCCGGGCCATTGAAAACCCGCTGGCCACGGAAATTTACACGGCCGACAGCGTACTCATCGGCAAATATTTCATCGAGAACCGGACGGACGTCGGACTGGAGAACGTGTCGCCCTACATCGTCAGCGCCCTGATCGCTACGGAGGATCGCCGCTTTCTTGACCACCGCGGTATTGATATTCACAGCTGGTTACGGGTCGGTTACGGCATGATGGTCGGTCAGGAAACCGGCGGCGGCTCTACCCTGAGTCAGCAACTGGCGAAAAACCTCTATCCCCGCAAGAAGTACTGGATACCCGGCTTAGGCCTGATTGTCAGTAAAATACGCGAGAATTTCATCTCGATCCGCCTGGAGAAGATCTATAATAAACAGGAACTGCTGAATCTGTATTTGAATACGGTTCCTTTCGGCAACGAGGCCTTCGGGATCAACGTGGCGTCGCGGCAGTTTTTTAATAAAAAGCCCAAAGACCTCAGCGTAGACCAGGCCGCTATGCTGGTCGGCATGCTGAAAGGCACCACGATTTACAACCCGGTTCGTAACCCGGAAAATGCCCGCAAGCGCCGTAACGTGGTGCTAATGCAAATGGTGAACAATGGCGACCTGAGCCGCGCCGAGTTCGATGATTTCAGCAAAAAACCGGTTGGCGCCAAGAACTACAAAGTCGATAACAACAATGATGGCCTCGGTACTTATTTCCGCGAATACCTGCGGACGGAGGTGATGCCCGATATTCTGGTCAATAATCCGAAGGAAGACGGTACCAAGTACAACCTGTACACCGACGGATTGAAAATATACACTACCCTGCATAGCAGAATGCAACTCTTCGCCGAAGAAGCGGTGCAGAAACAGATGCAGGACTTACAGCAGAAGTTTGACCAGCACTGGAAAAATTACAAGAAGGACAAGCCCTGGGGCGACGATAAATGGATCGAACAGCAGGTAAAACGTAGTGCCCGCTGGGATGGGTTAAAAGACGCGGGTCTGAGTGAAGCCGATATGCGAAAAGCGTTTGAAACGCCGGTGCGTATGACGGTCTTTGGCTGGAAAAACGGCGGTTCCGATGTGGATACCACGATGGCGCCCATCGACAGCGTACGCTATTATTTCTGCATGCTGAACTGCGGATTTATGGCCATGGACCACCGCAACGGCTTTGTACGGGCCTGGGTGGGCGGCACCAATTTCAAATACTTCAAATTCGACCACATTCTCAGTCAGCGGCAGGTCGGCTCCACCTTCAAACCCATCGTGTATGCGGCGGCTTTGCAGGATAGCATCAAACCCTGCGACTATTTTGACAACCATATTAAAAAAATAGTGGACTGGGAGCCGCATAATGCCGATGAAAAATACGGCGGCTGGTACACCATGATGGGCGCACTTACCAAATCTGTCAACGTGGTGGCCGCCCAGCTGATTGAAAAGGTAGGTATTCAGAAAACCATCGATCTGGCGGCCAAAATGGGTGTAACTTCCACACTGCCAAGAGAATACGGCATCAGCCTGGGCGCGGCCGATATTGATCTGCTGGACATGATAAAGGTGTACGGTACCCTGGGTAATCAGGGCATGCGGCCTGAACCGGTCATGGTTTTGAACGTCACGGATCGTAATGGCGAAGTGTTGTATGACTACAAAACACAACTACAGACCAACCCGGATATCGGCCCGCATGTACGCGCATTGACGGTTAATCAGGCGGCGACAATGACCAAAATGCTGCAAAACGTGATCAATTCCGGTACCGGAGCGCGTTTTCGCAACCGCTATGCTTTACAGGGTGATTTCGCGGGTAAAACCGGCACTACCCAGAACCAGGCCGATGGTTGGTTCATCTGTTATAACCCGCAGCTGGTAACCGGCGCCTGGGTCGGCGCACCCAGTCCGGCGGTGCGTTTCCGCTCCATGGATCTCGGACAAGGCTCCGCGATGGCCCTGCCGATTGTGGCCACGTTCTGGACCAAAATTGCCGCAGACAAGAAATTAGGCAAACTGCTGAATGAAAAATTCCCCGACCCCAAACCCGAAGTACAGGCGCTATTCGGCTGCTATCCCTGGGTGGGCATCAATCCGGATTCCTTTAATCGCCGCATGCAGGATTCTACTTTCCGGGATTCCGTGCAGCAGGCCGGCGTCTCCAGGTCTAATAAAACACCCGGTGGAGAAGGTACCGACGAGGATGCTGACAAGGACAAGGATAAAGACAAAAACAAGGACAAGGATAAAGAAGGGGATAAAAAGGACGGGAATTTGTTCCGCCGTATTTTCAATCATAAACCGGAAGACCAAAAAAAACCGGGTGACGGCGGTAATTAGTGGGAACAATGCACAGTTTTAGGGGTTTCAAGGAAGAGCAGCGTTTTTCTAAATTTTCTGCCAAAACCGTTGCCTCCTATTATTTAAATGATTGACAGGATGATGGACACCTTGACTACGAACGGCATTACGGTGAGCGTACAAACGCAATATCTACCCGAACATTCCAACCAGCGGGCGGAGAAATTTATCTTTGGTTACCATATTACCATCGAAAACGGCAGCCCGCATACGGTGCAACTGCTGCGCCGGCACTGGATCATTCAGGATTCGGATGGGCAGGTCCATGAAGTAGAAGGCGATGGCGTGGTCGGCCAGCAACCGGTGCTGGCTCCCGGCGAAAGCCATGCCTACTCCTCCTACTGCCCGCTGCGTACGGAAATCGGCAAAATGTCCGGCACCTACCTCATGATCCGCCAGGATAACGAGTCCCTCTTCGAAGTAGCTATTCCCGAATTCCGGATGGCCGCTCCATTAAAACTTAACTGATATTTCGCTGTTCGGCCAGTCCGTATAAAGCGCTGTTTATCAGACTTTTCTATGCCGCAAATTCCCCTTACCCATACGGCCTGAATTTCATAGGCAGCCTTTTCGCCACTGCGTACGTTCACTATGTACGCGAAGTCCTACTTTTGCGCCGCCTTTGGCTTTAGAGGCGTTTAAGCAACGGCAAATACACGTTGCGCTGTCGGTTTTAAGTGGAATTCCACTCCCGGAACATGATGGCAGCGCATAGCATGAAAAATCGGCTTCGCCCGGGTACGGTGCAGGCTATAACCCAGTAACATGAATAACCGCGACAACCTGCTCGGCGTACTGTCGGCAATTTATCGGTGGAGAAAAACGATTCGGAACATTTGTTTGGTGACCCTCGTAGGCAGCATTGTCCTTTCTCTGTTTCTAAAAAATTACTACCAGGCCACGACGATTTTCTACCCGTCCAGCGCCCACCTCGCGAACCCGGAACTGATCTTTGGTTCAGCCGGGGAAGTAACCGATTACTTCGGTACCGACCATGACCTGGACCGGGTGGCGGAGGTAGCCAACAGCAACGGCGTGGTGGATTATATGATCGCTCAGTTCCACCTGTACGACCACTACGGCATCGATTCTACGTCGAAAGAAGGGCCCAATAAAGTGCGCGAAACTTTCAGAAGCCTGTACTCGGCCTTGAAAAACAAGAACGACGCCATCGAGCTGAACATGGAAGACGTGGACCGCGAACTGGCCGCTACCATGGCCAATGCCGCCCGCGAACGCATTAATGCCCTGGTCCAGCGCCTCATCAAGGACAATCAGGCCCAGTTACTGGCCGCCTATGAGGATAATATGCGCAATAAAGAAAACGAGTTGCAGCACCTGGCCGATAGTCTGGCCTACCTGATGGGTCACTATAATATTGTCAGCGTAGGCGACCAGGCTCAGCAGATTTCCCTGCAGCTCGCCAATGCCGAAGGACAGATCATCCGCTCGAAAGCCAAACTGGAAGTGCTGGAGAAAAACCCCGCTATTCCCCGCGATACCATTGCCTATATCAAAGCCAACCTGCGGGCGTACGAACGCCAGCGCGAAAGCCTGATACGAACCATCGGCGGACAAAGCAGCGACCTGTCCATTAAAAACTTCAACGAAGGTTCCCCGAAAGTCAACCTGATCGGCGACCTGCACTACCAGGGCCGCAAGCAACTGAGTTTTGACCGGGAAAGATATATGCAGATCAAAGCCGCGTTTAACACGAAGATTTCGGCCCTGCAGATCGTGGAAGTGGCTGAAACGCCGCGTATTAAAAGCCGCCCGAAACGCAGCCTGATCGTGCTGGGAGCCGTACTGGCCGCCTTTTTCTTTTCCGTTATCGGCGTGCTGCTGGTAGATGCCTATCGGTCGGTGGACTGGCGGGAAATAAGGAATCAGGAGACAGGGGACAGGAGACAGGGAACAGGAAACAGGAGTTAGGGGTCAGGAGACAGGGGGCAGGAAACAGGAGTCAGGAGTCAGGAATTTGTGTATGACGCCTCATAATCTCTTTTCCTGTTCCCTGAC
>JANPIN010000039.1:0-36996 GCA_031425035.1 Saprospirales bacterium
CGTCTCATAAGTCTGGTTTAGAGGGGTTTAGAAAGTTTAGAGGGGTTTAGAGTCCGAGTACATAGCATTGATTATCAATGATGTGCCTTTTTTTCTAAACCTCTCTAAACCACCTAAACCTCTCTAAATTGTACTTGTGAGACAGCCACCTTATAAACACCTATAAACCTCATAAACCCTCATCACCCTCACCCATCCACCATGACCCAGTCCACCACGAGTATATTTCACAGTCTTTTACTCCTTCCGCTGGTCGTATTAATATCCACGCCGGCCTGCAAAAAGGAGAAAACAACGCCTGACCCGAATCCGGTGGTGAGCCGCACGTTCACCAATCCGGTATATGAGGGCGCCGACCCCTGGGTGTATCAGCAGGACAGTACCTACTATTTCACGACCACACTGGGCAACCGCATCGAACTCTGGAAAACCCGGGCGATGACCAAGCTTCGTGATGTGGCCAGTAAAGTCGTGTACTACCCGACCGGCGCCGGCACGCACCACCAGAACCTCTGGGCGCCGGAACTGCACCGGCTGGATGGAAAATGGTATATGTACTACACCGCCGGCGCCGGGCCCGACAGCACGCAGCGCCTGTGGGTGCTGGAAAACAGCAGCCCCGATCCAACGGCAGGCAGCTGGGTGGATAAGGGGCGGATGTATACCGCCAGTTTTGACCGCTGGGCCATCGATGGTACGGTGCTGGACTATCAGGGCAGCCGCTATTTCCTGTGGAGTGGCCGGCCGGATCTGAGCATTCAGAACCAGAACATTTACATCGCTAAAATGAGCAATCCCTGGACGCTGGAGGGGCCTGTCGTGCTGCTCAGCAAACCCGAACTGGCCTGGGAAACCAAGGGCGGCCCGGTGAATGAAGGTCCGGAAGTACTGATCAATCCGCAGGGCCAGGTGCTGATCACTTACTCGGCGAGTGGCTGCTGGACGGATGATTATACGGTGGGTCTGCTCCGGCTTACAAGCGGCGGCGATCCACTGCAACTGGCGGACTGGACGAAAAGCCCGCAGCCGATTTTTGTGAAAAAACCGCAGAATTCCGCTTACGGACCCGGCCACAACGCCTTTTTCAAATCGCCCGACCGGACGGAGGACTGGATTATTTACCATGCTAATACCAACAGCGGCGACGGCTGCAGCGACAAGCGGAACATTCGGATACAGCCTTTTATCTGGCGCGCCGATGGTACGCCGGACTTCGGGGAGCCCATGGCGGTCGGCGCGAAATTAGCCGTGCCTTCCGGGGAATGAGTTTACTTCACTTTCAAAAAAACATCACCATGAAAAAAATATTTTCTTATTCCTTTTTGCTCGCCATCAGTGCTTTATGCACTTTTATGGCGGTCGGTTGCGACAAAGACAATGACAATAACAACGGTCCCGATACCCTCGCGCCACAGGTCAGCCTGACCGCCGGCAACGGTATTGCGCTTGCTGGCCAGACCTTGAAACTGGCGGCTTTTGTGACCAATGAATTCAGTGGCAGCGACATTGCCAAAGTGGAATTTTTCAAGGGCGCGACTAAGCTGGGCGAAAAGGCCAGCGCGCCTTTTACCTTTGATTACCTGGTGACGGAAAATATGCCCGGGCAGGTGCTGGAATTTACCGCCAAAGCCACCGATGCGGCTGGCAACAGCAGCAGCAGTCCGATCGTGCAGGCCTTTGTGGGCGCGCGCGTAGAAGCGGAGGACGGCCAAATGCGCGGGCTGGCGAAAGTGGTGGATAACCCCACGGCTTCCGGCGGCAAAAAAGTGGGCGCTATCGATGATCCGGCCAGCGGCATCGACCTGCCGTTAAATATTACTGCGGCCGGTACTTATATTTTTAAAATTGCCGCCGGTACCGATTTCAACGACGTTACCCACATCGTGTACATAGACGGCGACGTAGCCAGTGCCAAGACCTATGCCGTGGACCGCAACGGCTGGGATAACTGGAATCAATACACCGTAGAGTTCGACCTGAGCGCCGGGATACATACCTTGAGCATTCGCCACAGCACCTGGTATGGCGAACTTGATTACATCGACATTAGTAAAAAGCCCTAAACCCGCTGACAACGTTTCAAACCATTCCCTCCCGTTATGAAAAAACTACTTGCGCTTTTTCTGCTGCTTGGCTTCCTCCTGCCGGGCATTCTCCCCGCCCAGACGGCCCCTCCGCTGGTCCGGACCAGTAAAATGTGGACGGCCCAAAAGGCCAATCAATGGTACGCTAAGCAGCCCTGGCTGGTCGGCTGTGATTTCATTCCCAGTACCGCCATCAATGAACTGGAAATGTGGCAGGCCGCTACCTTCGATACCCTGACGATCAATAAAGAACTCGGCTGGGCCGAAGGACTGGGCATGAATATTATCCGCGTGTACCTGCATAATCTGGCCTATGAACAGGATCCGACCGGCTTCCTGAACCGCATCGATAAGTTTTTGCAAATTGCTGATCGTCACCACATTAAAGTGATGTTCGTCATTTTCGACAGTTGCTGGAATGATGATCCGAAACCCGGGCCGCAGCCCGAACCCAAACTCGGCGTGCATAATTCCGGCTGGTTGCGGGCGCCTGGTACGGCCATGCTCTTCGATTCGCGCACCTGGGACAAACTGGAAGCGTATGAGAAAGGGGTCATCACCCGTTTTGCCAGCGATCCGCGCATCCTATTATGGGATATGTTCAATGAACCTTCCAACTCCGGTTACATGGATGCCGTGATGCCGCTGCTGCGCAAATCTTTCGAATGGGCGCGGCAGGCCCGGCCCTCGCAGCCCATTACCGCCGCCTGGTGGCATGATCACCCACTGTCGAACGAGTATATGTTCAGCCACTCCGACGTGATCAGTTTCCACAACTACCGCGACCCGGAAAACCTGGAAAAGCAGATCCTGGAACTGCAAAAGACCTATAAGCGCCCGCTCATTTGCTCGGAGTATATGGCCCGCAAACACAAGAGTACCTTCCAGGGCTGCCTGCCGATTTTCAAGAAATATAAGGTGGGCGCGATCAACTGGGGACTGGTCAAGGGCAAGACGAACACCATCTATGCCTGGGATGATCCTATGCCGGGCGGCGAGGAGCCGAAGCTTTGGTTCCACGATATTTTCCGGCCGGATGGGTCGGTGTTTTCGCAGGAGGAGGTAACGTTTATTAAGAATATTACGAAGCGATAAATTTTTTTTAAATCCGTTTTGATCCGTTCAATCCGTTTAATCCGTTCTTCTATCCCATCGCGTACGCGTAGAGGGATGGCAGAACGGATCAAACGGATTATGCGGATTAAAACGGATCTTTCATGTTGGCGTGCCGCCAACAACGAAACGCTAATTACTCCACCTTTTTTAAAATCCGTTTTAATCCGTTCGATCCGTTTAATCCGTTCTTCTATCCTGTCTAGTGCGCACGCGTAGAGGGATGGTAAAACGGATGAAACGGATTACGCGGATTAAAACGGATCTTTCATGTTGGCGTGCCGCCAACAACGAAACGCTAACTACTCCACCTTTTTTAAAATCCGTTTTAATCCGTTCGATCCGTTTAATCCGTTCTTCTGTCCCATCTAGTGCGTACGCGTAGAGGGATGGTAGAACGGATGAAACGGATTACGCGGATTAAAACGGATTTCTCACTTTTTGGTGCCCACTAAATCCTTATAACCAATCAGTTGTATACCATTTTGCTGAATAAAAGCCTGAATATCGGCGTCGGTAAATAAGTCGGTCACGCCCTGCCGGTCAGCGGCCACCTCTTCATAACCGACGTGGTGAATAGCCTGCAACTCCGCGTCGTGCAGGCCGGGATGATCCAGAAAAACATAGGTTTGGCCGGGTTCCAGTGTACGCAGCATCGAAAGGAAACTTTGCTTTTTCTCGGCGGCCGTTTTATGCGGTCCGACATAGGTCACGTAACCGCGGTAATCGGCGTCGGGATCGACCGGGATTTTGTACTCGGCGGCGAGTTTGCGGGTCAGCGCCTGCACGTCTTCGCTCAGGTGGGTGCAGTTCATGTGCGACGACAGGTGGCTGACGCGGGGCAGTTTTTTCAGCCCCAATTCAATCTGCGCGCGAAATTCCCGCTCCACATCGGCGATCTGCCACTTATTTTCCTGAATGGACTGGCCCGGATAATTGGGATTGGGCACCACCATGGGATAAAAATAACCATCCGCGTTTTTCAGGCTCGGGCAATCACTGAGGGGGCGCCATTTGACATTATCCCATTCGCTGGTGAGGGCCAGGTGAATGCCCACGTCCACCCCCGGATTTTCGGCGAGCATTTGAACGGCTTCGGGAAACCAGGGGGCGGGCACCAGTACTTCGATGGATTTCTCCATCCCCGAGCGGTAAGCCTCGATCAGGGCGACGTTGCCGGAATGCGAAAAACCCATGTCGTCGCCGCGTACAATCAAGCGGATCGGCTGGCGGGAGGTGACTAATTTCCCTTGTAAAACGGTTTTGTTCCGATTAAAACTGGTGAGTATGTCCACGTTGACCGCATCCTTTTTAAAATGGCAGGTATACGTTTCCCGATGCGGGCCTTCTATATAACGCAGCACTAATTCCAGGGTACTGTCATTTGTCCAGCGATAATTACCCAGTACTTTAAAAGGGCCTATACCCACCTGGCCATTTTTAGCCGCGCCTATTAAATTCGGGCCGGGCCGATGCGTTTCGCCGACCAGCCATTTATCGCCGCTAAAAGCAACTTTAAAAGAATCTGTTGTAGTTTTTACTAGTAAGTGGCAGGTGTTTCCTTTAAATTGAAAAGCCATGTTTTGTATAAACTTTTCATTCGGGGACATGGAAAATGTTTTCCCGGAAAGCTCTTTGCTAATAGGCGAAATTGTGGTTTTTGTACTTAATGGCAACGCCAATGCATGCAGCGTTTGATTTAATTTTACGTTAGCCGATTTATTAACCGGTAATGGATCCGTTTGCATAGCGGGCAATAAATACTCCCAGACCAGATTCAGTTCGCCCTGTAAATCACTGGTTTCGCTGGTCATCACGACCACGGCATCCTGATCGGGCATGACCACGATGTACTGACCATAAGCTCCGTCGCCACGATACGCATTATGCCGGCAGCGCCACATCTGGTAACAGTAGCCTTGTTCCCAGTCGCTGGCCTCTTTTTTGGCCTGCGGCAGTTCCGGGTGCTGAATAATTTTGAGTGTCGACGCTTCTTCCACCCAGTCTTTGGACAGCACCTGCCGGCCGTTCCACTGGCCTTTTTGCAGGAACAGCTGCCCGAATCTGGCCATATCCTCGGTTTTCACCCGCAGTCCCCAGCCGCCCGCATTTCGGCCGTAGGGATCCGTTTCCCAGTCCATATCCACGATGCCCAGCGGATCGAACAGCCGGGGCCGCAAATAGTCGATCACTTTTTCACCGGTCACTTTTTGCACGATGGCCGATAACATATAGGTAGCCAGCGAGTTATATAAAAATTGACTGCCAGGTGTATGCAAGATCGGGACCGCCAGAAAAGCTTTCACCCAGTTGCTGTCTTTACTGACGGCGGTAAAGGTAGGGTCCGGTTCCTGGCCGACCGACATGCTGAGCAGATCCCGTACCCGCAACTCCGCCAGGTAGGGCGGCAGGGGATTGGGAGCGTCTTCCGGGAAAAAAGAAAGGACTTTATCCGCTACGGAAAGGCGCTTTTCGCTGACGGCAAAACCGATGGCCGTGGCGGTAAAACTCTTGCTGAGCGAATACATCGTATGTTTTATGGTCGGCTGGTAAGGATTCCACCAGCCCTCGGCCACCACTTTACCATGCCGCAGGAACATGAAACTATGGAACTCGTGGTTGCTTTTGGCCGCCGCTTCCAGGAACTGCTGAATGCCCGCCGAACGGACGCCTTCCATTTCGGGTACCGAGCGGGGCAGGGTCGGGGCGGTTTGGGCCTGCAGCCCGTAAAAGCAGATACAGAGCAGAAAAACTGCCGTACATGTTGATTTTCTAAAAGCCATGCGCTGGAAATTTTTGTTTTGGGCAGAAGTCAGGAAAGAACCCTGCGTAAAACTATTTAAAAATGGCACAAGCCGGATTTACAGTATTTAAAAAAGTTTGATCTTGGCCGCTTTGACCGAACATTATTAACGACTACTTATGCCAGAACAACCCGGTTCCCCGCTCGAACTCGTCCGCCAGTACTATGGTTATTTCAACGCCCGCAACTGGGAAGGCATGCTTTCCTGCCTCGACACGGACGTGCAACACGATGCTAATCAGGGCGATACGCACCAAGGCCTGGAACATTACCGCGCTTTTTTGCAGCACATGGAGGCATGTTACGAAGAGATCCTGACCGACCTGGTTTTCATGTCCGACAGTACCGGCAACCGCATTGCCTGCGAATTCACGGTGCATGGCGTGTATAAAAAGACCGATGATGGTTTGCCGCCGGCCATCGGACAGCAGTATGTACTGCCGGCCGGCGCTTTTCTGGAAGTCCGCGAAGGCAAAATTCGTCGGGTGACCACCTATTATAACCTGCCGCTGTGGCTGAAACTGATCTCCCAATGAAGGAGGCAGCCTCCAATCTGACGTTTCAGCGCAAACAGGGCCGGGAAATCAGCGAGGTGTTCGATGCGCTGGCCCACTTGCGGATCAGCGTGTTCCGGGATTATCCGTACTTGTATGACGGTTCGGTCGACTACGAAAAAACATATTTGCAAACCTATGCCAACGCGGAGCGCGCCTTGCTTTTTGCCGCCCTGGACGGCGATCAAATGGTGGGCGCCACAACCTGCATTCCCCTCGGCGATGAAACGGAAGACGTGCAGGCGCCTTTTTTAAAAGCGGGTTATGACCTGTCCAAAATCTTCTATTTCGGAGAAAGTATCCTGCTGCCCGCTTACCGTGGCCGGGGACTGGGACACCGTTTTTTTGATGAACGCGAAGCCCATGCCGCCAGTTTCGGGGAGTATGCCTGGACCTGTTTTTGCGCCGTTCAACGCCCGGAGGATCACCCGCAACGCCCGGCCAATTACCAGCCGCTGGATGCCTTCTGGACAAAACGCGGGTACCGGCGAGTGCCGGATTTGCAAAGTCAGTTCGAGTGGCTGGATGTAGGCGAATCGATTTCTACTTATAAACCCATGGTCTACTGGCTGCGTCCACTCCCCTGAAACAAACACAAAAATATGCCCATTCGCCTCGCCGCTGCCCTTTACCCCATCACCGCCTTCACGCAACTAGCTGACTGGCAGCAACATACGGCCGGCTGGGTGGCCGATGCGGTCCGGCAAAACGCCGGGCTGCTGGTTTTTCCGGAGTATGGTTCCATGGAGCTGGCGAGTTTGCTGCCCGGGCAAGCAAGGAGTGATTTGCGCCAGCAAGTCAGCGGGCTGGAGCGTTTAAAAGCTGATTTCCTGAATACCTATGCGGCCCTGGCCAGGCGGCATTCCGTGCTGATCGTGGCGCCCAGTTTTCCGGTCCGGGAGGGTGATCGGGTGTATAACCGGGTGTTCGTTTTTTCTCCGCAGGGTCTGGCGGGTTTTCAGGATAAATTTTTCATGACCCGTTTTGAAGACGAAGAATGGGGCGTACAGGCAGGACCGCCGGTGCTACAACTTTTTGAATGCGACTGGGGCAGTTTCGGCATTCAGATCTGTTACGACGTGGAGTTTCCTATTGGTTCGCAGCGGCTGGCGGCGGCCGGCGCGGAACTGATTTTAGCGCCCAGCTGTACCGAAACCATCCGCGGCGCCACGCGGGTCCACGTCGGTGCGCGGGCCCGGGCGCTGGAAAACCAGGCCTACGTAACCGTGTCGCAAACCGTCGGCGAAGCGCTGTGGTCGCCCGCCGTGGATATCAACTATGGATACGCGGCTATGTACAGCCCGCCGGATCTGGGTCTGCCGCCGGAGGGCATATTAGCGCAAAGCCAGCCGCAGGAACCGGGCTGGCTGGTACAGGACCTCGATTTTGAGTTGATCAAAGCTGTGCGGAAAAACGGGCAGGTTTTTAATTATAAAGATCAGCAAAGCATTGACTATCAGTTGAATGGGCAGCCGGTGAAAGTACAGCGCTGCCGGATTTCCGCCTGATCAGGACGTTCAGGGGGCGTCCACTTTACTTTTGCTGTAAAACTTGTACTGCACCCAGGCCTGAACATGATCAAACATACCGAAATAAGCGACACCGAACTCTATCGCCGCCTATAAACAGTGGAAAGCGGCAACCGATTTATGAGGAGCAAAACGCCCCGAAGACCTACCTTCGCCGCACTTATTCGCTCATTTTCTACCTTTCAGACTACATGCAACTGCAACAAATAATTGAGGCCGCCTGGGATGACCGTTCACTGCTGGCCGGAGAAGACGTACGATCAGCCGTTCGCGAAGTAGTGGCCCGCCTCGATGCCGGCGAACTGCGCGTGGCCGAGCCGCAGCCGGACGGCAACTGGCTGACCCATGACTGGATTAAAAAAGCGGTGCTGATGTACTTTCCGATCCAGGAAATGCAAACCATCGAAGTCGGCCCTTTCGAGTACCACGATAAAATTCCGCTCAAAACGGGTTTCGCGCAAAAAGGCGTGCGGGTAGTGCCGCAGGCCATCGCCCGTTACGGTTCGTTCATTGAAAAAGGCGCCATTCTCATGCCTTCTTACGTGAATATCGGCGCCTGGGTCGGCAGCGGTACCATGGTCGATACCTGGGCGACGGTGGGTTCCTGCGCCCAGATCGGCCGTAACGTGCACCTGGCCGGCGGCGTGGGCATCGGCGGCGTACTCGAACCGCCACAGGCCTCGCCGACCATCATCGAGGACGAGTGCTTCATCGGTTCGCGCTGCATTGTGGTGGAGGGCGTCCATCTGGAACGCGAGGTGGTGCTGGGCGCAAACGTGGTACTGACCAAAAGTACCCACATCATCGACGTTTCCGGCCCGGAGCCTATATTGCATAAAGGTCGCGTACCGGCGCGCTCCGTGGTAATTCCGGGGACCTATCCGCGGCAGTTTCCGGCGGGCATTTACCAGGTGGCCTGCGCGCTGATCATTGGTAAACGCCAGCCAAGTACGGATAAAAAAGTCAGCCTGAACGAGGCGCTGCGCGAGTTTCAGGTGGATGTGTAGGAGATCAGACGAGGCTGTCTCCTAAGTCTGGTTTAGAGGGGTTTAGAAAGTTTAGAGGGGTTTAGAGTCCGACTACAGTGCATTGATTATCAATGATGTACCTTTTTTTTCTAAACCCCTCTAAACCACCTAAACCCCTCTAAAATGTACTTATGAGACGGCCTCGTCTTTAGGAGATAAACTGATAAATTGCGCCTGCCATGCAAAAGACGATTGACATCCGTACGACGCAAAACGTCACCATAGAATACGAACTGGCCGGCCTGCGCGACCGGGCGTTGGCGTTTTTGCTGGATGGTTTCCTGCTGCTGATTGCGTATTTACTGCTGTTCACCATCTTCTCGCTGATCATTGCCAACCTGGGCATGGATAGCGGTATGTGGATGCGCCTGCTGATGCTGATGCCTTTTGTAATTTTCTTTGCCTACCACATCCTGATGGAGATCATGAATGGCGGACAAACCGTGGGCAAAAAAGCCATGGGCATTAAAGTGGTGCGGCTGGACGGCAAAGACCCGGAATGGAGCGACGTGGTGCTGCGGGTCATTTTGCAACTGGTAGACTCCGTGTTTTCGCTGGGGGTGATCGGTACGCTGATGATCAAAACCACGCCGAAAAGCCAGCGCCTGGGAGATATGGCGGCCAATACCACGGTCATCAAAATTGGCAGCACTCGTTTCCAGTTTAGCCTGCAGGATATTCTCAGCATTTCCACGCTGGAAAATTACCAGCCCCTGTTTCCGCAGGTCCGTAACCTGTCTGAACGGGACATGATTTTTATTAAAAACACGATTTCGCGGTATCAGCAGTACCCCAACGACGCCCATCATAACGTGGTGGAAGACCTGGTTTCCCACCTCATGCCCATTCTGGACATTGATAAACGTCCACCCAACCGCATCGAGTTTTTGAAAACGTTGCTGCGGGACTATATCGTGCTCACGAGGTGAAGAGGAAATAAAGTTGATAGGATTGATAGAAAAAGGTTTATAAGGTTGATAGAATAGGGTTTATAAGGTTGATAAAATAACCACTTGGACCAAGTGGTTATTTTATCAACCTTATAAACCTCATAAACCTTGTGGTGCGCCATAAACTTATGCCGTGGGTATTGGACATAAACTTATGCCTTTTTACCTTAGTTCATTGAAAGACGGTCAAAACACTATATTATGGGTCAGCCAATCCATTATCCCATCCGAGAACGTATGGTTTTGCTCAAATCTCAAGGTTATACCACCAAGGAAATTTCGGCAGAATTGGATATATCCTTTTGGACCACCCGACAATTGCTGCGGCGACACCGTGATGGCGGTGCCGAAGGACTGGGTCCTGATTACAGGCGATGCGGCGGCAAAGGGCAGTTGCGGAGTACAGTTTTTTTCTACCGGGCCAGTTGTTGGCTGAAGCGGCATCATAAAGACTGGGGCGCTCCATTCATTCATTTGCAGTTATCCCAACGCTACACGCAGAGCGAGTTGCCTAGTGTCCGACAGATGCAGCGTTGGTTCCGCAGCCGGGGACTAAGCGAACCGCGTCAGCGTAAATTGGCAGCGCCGGTGGCAGCGGGTGATGCCGTTCATGATTGTTGGCAAGTTGATGCCAAGGAGCGACTAACCATGGGGGATGGACAAGTGGCTTCTTACCTGAGTATTGTGGACGAACACAGCGGCAGTGCACTGGAAGGCGTTTTTTTTTCCTCAGCACCGGATTAGCCAAGTTAGTGATCAACAAATGTTTACTGCCTTAGAACAGGTTTTTTGCCGCTGGGGTTGTCCCAAATATCTACGGGTAGACAATGGGGAACCACTTGCTTCAAACAAGCCTTCTACCACTTCGGCACTAGCTCTTTGTCTGATGGCTTATGGAATTATTGTACATACTAACCGCCCCGGTGTACCACAGCAAAACGGAAAAGTAGAACGACAACAGGGCACTTCCATGCGCTGGGCAGAGGTTAAGCGATGCACAACTTTGGAGGAAGCCCAACTAAAAGTCCAGCAAGCCGTAATCATTCAGCGCGAGCAATACCCGGTAAGCAGACTGAAAGGAAAAACACGATTACAAGTTTTTCCGCAACTGTTGGAAAAACAGCGCCCTTGGGAACAAGCCACTTTTGAAGTCCAACGCGTGTACGACTATTTAGCTCAAAAACAGTATATTCGAAAAGTAAGTTCAGGCGGACAAATCTGTCATTTCGCCCACAAAATGTCCATTGGCAAGGCATATTATGGGCAGGCCGTTTGCCTTAAATTTAATGCCTTCACCCTCCACTGGGAAACTTACGCTGCCAATGGAGATTTTATCAAAAGCACCCCTGCTCATTACTTGAGTGCCGATAAAATTAAAAACATGACCGTCTATTCAAAGAACTAAGAGGCAAAACTATCTGTCAATCATAGCGGCATAAGTTTATGCCGCACCACAACCTCATCAACTTTACTTCACCCGCAGGTCCCCATAATTCAGCCGCGCTTTCACCAGCCCCCGGGCATTCGCATCGCCAATATATCCTTCCTTGGATTCGTGGCTGCCGGATTTCTGGTGGGTACGCACGATCATTCCGGATAAAAGGTGCAAATCGGCATAATCGCCCACCACATCGAAGCGGGAGGCGGTCCCGCGTTCCATACTGATTTCCACATCGGTGTATTTGCCCACCACATTTACTCCGGAAAAGCCTTTGCTCAGTGCCGCGACCTGCAGGCTGCCGTAGGTCAGATCGGCATCGGCGATTTCGCTCAGGGCGCCGATTTTCACGTCGGTATACTGCGCGGTTACGTAGGCCAGCCGGCCGCTTTGCAGGCGTACGTCGGCGTATTTGGTTTGCAAACGCAGGTCGTCCACCGTGCCGAGGGTAAAATTATCGTAGCGGGAAGTAATGCGCAGCGTGTTCGCGCGATCCACTTTCACTTCGGAGTACTTGCTGTCCAGTTGCACCTGGCTGGCATCGGTCACGTACAGCGCGCCATAACTCACCTGACCACTGATGTTGGCGGCTTTGGTGATCGACGCTTTGCCATACGCAATGTTCAGGTCCGCATCATTGTTGATCACGTCGGTTCGCAGGTCGCCGTATTTGATCTCGGCGGTGAGTTTGCCGTTCAGGTCGCCCACATTGGCGTTGCCGTAGCGGTTTTTCAGGTCCAGCTGATTACCGACCGGCATCCACACTTCGTAGTTGATCTTGAAATCCTGGCAGTTGCCTTTTGGCCACCAGCCATTGTCCTCGCTGATCATAGTTTCGGCTTTCACATACCCGAAGGTGTTGGTAAAGTTGACCTGAATACGATCGAACATCTTGTCGGCATCGCGCTGATTATTGGCGTTCACGACGATATTGATGTTGATTTTCACCGAGTTATTGGTCCAGGACTTCACATTCACGGCGCCGTATTTATTGTACAGCGCGGTCATGCCATTGGCATTAGTGGTAAACTCCCGGTTGATGGATTTACTGAATTCCTGACGCGGTCCGCCGGCCCACACCGGAACGCACTGGGCCAGCAGCAGACCAAACAGTGCCAGCAGGCAAAAACGGTTAAATGTGCTTAGTTTCATGATATTTATGGTCATTTTGATCGGTTTTGGTTGGTTCCAGTCGTTCCAAAACCCGTTGAAGGATAGCCATTTTGGCTTTGTAATTTTCAATCATCGCCCGCACCACCTGTTCGCGGTTGCCGGGTGGCACGTCGGCCAGTTCGTCGCGGAGTTCCTGCATGGCGGCATCGATTTGCTGCAGATCGCCATGGACTTCCTCGGGCTGATTACCGGTAAAGGTGGCCAGTTCCTGCTGTTTACTGCGGATATCGCGCTGATAAAACTGTTCCAGCTCGCGGTATTCCGGGGACACTTCGCTCATCGCCATCCCGGCCTGGTTCGACTGCTGGCTATACCAGATGCCCAATCCGGCGCCGGTGGCCATCAGAATCACGGCGGCGGCGGCCCGCAGCAGCGTTTTTTGCCAGTTTAGATGGACGCGTTTCGCTGCCGGTGAGGCCGTGGGCAGGCTCTTTTCGAGCTGTTCCCACATATTGGTTTTTGGCAGCGCGGCATCCAGTTCTGTCCGGTTGTCCCGGATGAACCGTTCCAGTGGGTCGACGGTCAGTTGCGCATTCAATTCCGCTTCGATCCGGCTCCACAACTGCGCGTCCGGCGTGGCCGTATCGAGTAGCAGCCGGTTTTCCAGCAGCGTCCGCTCCAGTCCGTCCGCAGCCGGCCAGCGGTCGAGCACCCTGCTCAGGTCCGGCCAGCCATGTGCGCCGGGCAGCGCCGTATCGAAGGCCGCCCGTTGCTGTTGGATGAATATTTTGATGGAATCCTGCATGTTTTTGTGTGTGGTGGTTATTTGGTTGGGCATTTATCAACTTTATAAACCTTTTATCAACCTCATCAACCCTTCTTCATCTCCCGCCGAGCTTCTCCCGCAATTTCGCTTTTGCCCGGCTATACTGTGATTTCGAGGTGGCTTCCGTTACGCCGAGAATTTGCGCAATTTCCTCGTGGTCATAGCCTTCTACAGCGTATAAACTGAACACCACCCGGTAACCGTCGGGCAATTCTTCGATGGCCCGGTTAATGCTTTCCACGGTGTAGGGCGACGCGGGTTCCGGCTCCGGCTCCTCCATGCGATCAATGCCCGGCGTCAATTCCGACCAGGCTAAACGCCGGCTTTTCAGAAAATTGATGCATTTATTGATCGTGATCCGCTTGATCCACGCCCCAATACTACTCTCGTAGCGGAAGCTTTCCAGTTTGGTGTACACCTCGATAAAAATGCTTTGCAAAAGATCTTCCGCATCGTGGGGATGCTGTACCATGCGCAGTGCGGTGTTGTACATGGCCCTGGAATACAGGCGGTACAACTCGAACTGCGCATCGCGTCGCCCTTCCCGGCAGCGTTCGATCAGGTCGCGGTGCGTTTGTGTTGCGTCCATTGCGTTATTTGATTGAAAAGACAGGAAGTTGGAGGGCAGGTTGCACGAAGTGTTAAAATTTTAAGAAGTGCAAGGTCATATATTGGTCATCAAAATTAGAACAGTTGGATTAACTCTTTCCGGATTCTATTTCCCCGGCAGAAAGGGAGTTTTTATACATTTGTTCAAACTTGTGAACTATGAAGCAACCCGTTTCCCTCCTATTCTTTTGTTTTTTCGCCTTTATCGGCGTCCTCTCCGCTCAAAACCCCGGTTGCGACGGCTCCCGCTACATTAATGATCCCTTTTCGACGGTGACCAAAACCACCGTTGCCTACGCCCCGAGCATCAGCCACACGGGCCAGGCCGTTACCCTATCGATGGACGTTTATCAGCCAGCCGGCGACCTGATCAGCAAACGCCCGGTGGTGATACTGGCCCATGGCGGCAGTTTTATTTTCGGCGATAAATCCGACATGCAGGTCTGGGCTGAACTGCTGGCCAAAAAGGGCTATGTGGTCGCCTCCATCCAGTACCGGCTGTTCCCTGTTTTCGTACTGGGTGCTCCAGATTCCCTCAAAATTTTTGATACGGCCGTCAAAGCCCTGGGCGATATGAAGGCCGCCGTGCGTTTCTTCCGCGAAGATGCGGCCACGACTAACCAGTTTCGCGCCGACCCCGATCATATTTTCATCGGCGGTTACTCCGCAGGCGCCGTAGCCGCCCTGCACACCGCTTACCTGGATTCAACTGATGTAATCCCCGCTTTCCTGCAAACGCTGGTCACGGCCAACGGCGGCTTCGAAGGCCAGAGCGGTTCGGCCAGCAACAGGACCTACTCGTCGCATTCCGATGCGGTAGTGAACATGTCCGGCGGGCTTTATCGCAGCACCTGGATCGATCCGAATGAAGTGCCGCTGGTGAGCATTCACGGCACGGCCGATGCCACGGTGCCTTATACGTATGGCCTGGCCGCGAACATCGCTTATTTGCAGGGCAGCAGCCTGCTGCATGTGCAGGCCGAAGCGGTGGGCAACTGGAATTACCTGCAAACCGTACCGGGAGCGGGCCATACCAACTTGTATAGCAGCGCGGTATACAAACCGCAGCGTGACTCTTTCTGGGTGGTGGCCAGTACGCTGCTCGAATCCCTGACCTGCGCTACGACCGGTACCCATGAGACGGCCCTGGCCGAAAACTGGTCTTTTTCGCCCAATCCTACGGCGGGTGCGGTTATCCAACTGACCCTGCCTACCACGATGCTCCGGCCGGAAGCCGCTGCGTTCGATCTGCTCGGCCGGATGGTACTGCCCTGGCAAACGGTTAATAACCAAGAAGTTGCTACGGGAAATTTGGCCGCCGGAATCTATATGCTGCAAATCCGGGATGCAGCGGCGCCGGAGAAACATTTTGCCGCCAGGCAGCTGGTGAAGCAGTAGGGAAAGCAAAAATGGAAGGTCGCCCAACTAAAATCAATCGAAAGGCGTCTGTATGTGTGTATTCTTACTTCGCGCTGGATGGCTTAGGTATGGCCTTTGGCCTAAATCTTTGATAATCAGCGCTCAGTATGACCACATATGCTGCCTTCCAGGTGGCGTTCAGTATCATAAATGCATCACTTAAAAAATCAAACGTATGAAAATCTCCAAGTCACTGCTCCAGGTTATCGCCGTTGCCGTCACCGTCGGCGCCCTACAGTCCTGCACCAAGGATGACACCAAGCCCAACGCTATTGAGAAGATAAAAGATAAAGTGGAAAAACAGGTCAATCCTGGTTACAACTGTCCGGGTTGTGGCATGGGTTAAGAAGAATCTGTACTTGCTAAAGCCTGTTGTAAAGCCCATTACAACAGGCTTTTTTATTAATAAATCTGCCATAAACGCCTCATGTCCAAAATCTTATCTTCTATTGCCTGCAATTTGGATCCCCATATCCTGCTGGCTGCGCTCCCGCTTTTGGAGGCGGAAAAAATCGAAGCGGTCGAATGGTCTTTCGATACGCTTTTTAAACAGCAAGAAGTACCCGACTGGTTCCTGGCACTCATTAAAGAGTTCAGCGATCAAAACCGGCTGATCGGACACGGTGTTTTCTTTTCTCTTTTTTCAGGGAAATGGTCTGCCGAACAGCAAAACTGGCTGCGCCGGCTGGAAGTGCTCGCCAAAGAGTTTTCCTTTGACCATATTACCGAGCATTTCGGATTTATGACCGGGGAGGATTTCCATAAAGGCGCCCCCATCAGTATTCCTTATACAGCTACGACCCTGGCGTTGGGCCAGGATCGGTTGAAAAGAATTCAGGCCGCCTGCCTTTGTCCGGTCGGACTGGAAAACCTGGCTTTTTCTTACTCTATCGACGAGGTAAAAAGGCACGGGGAGTTCTTAAATCGACTTGTGGAAAGCGTAAACGGGTTCATTATTCTCGACCTGCACAACCTGTACTGCCAGATTCATAATTTCGATATCGGATTCGAAGAAATCATGGCTTTGTACCCGCTGCACCGGGTTAGAGAAGTGCATATTTCCGGCGGCAGCTGGCAGGATTCCCTGATTGTTCCCGGGGAAAAAATAAGGCGGGATACCCATGACGACGCCGTTCCGAACGAGGTTTTTGCATTGCTGGAACACAGTATTAGCCAGTGTCCGAATCTGAAATATGTTGTTTTGGAGCAACTCGGCTCCGGTCTGCTCACCGCAGAAAGTCGAAGTTTGTTTCAGCAGGATTTTCTGCACATGGATCAAATTATCCGGAGCAGTAACCAGATTTCATCCCAGCCGGCAAACCCTTTTCTGCCGCCAGCCAAATCCCTGATAGAAGCTTTCCCCCTGGAAAATGAGCGCCTACATGCCCAACAGGTCCAGTTATCTGACATCCTGGAAACCGCCGCTAATTTTGATGCAGCGCAAACTATGCTGCAATCATCCGACCTGGCCCATAGCGAGTGGGAAGTGGAAAAATGGGACCCGCGCATGCTGGAAACGGCACTGGCGATTGCTCAAAAATGGAAACATGGATTTCGCTAATGCCTGCCAATAGGTAAGCCGCCTTACTTCATCCGCTTGGCCATCTTTTTAGGGAAAAGTCCGGAGGAACCTTTCCGGCTTTTCTTTAAATCGCCTTTTTTATTGGTCTTCGCCTGCAAACTCTCGTTCGCGGGACAGCCACTTTTTTGGCTGCAGGCCGGCGCCACCAGCGTAATAGCGCATAACAGCAGGAGAAAAGGGAGAATACGGTAGATTTTCATGTTTAAATTTAAAAATAAGGGCGGTGCGTACAGCAGCCGGGTGAAAGCATGTTTGGATAAAAGGCAGAAACGGAGCGAACCGGATTTCATTGCGGCACCTCCAGCCAACGACCGCCAACCGGATAAATAATGGCCGTATTCGGGCGTTTTTCCAGTAAACGGGTGTCGACATTCCACTCATTCTGGCGAAAGGTATAACGGTCCGTGCTGTAATTCTCGGCGCCAATGCCATTTCGCCACCACCAGTTGCCCTCCTGCCGGAAGCTGGCGGTCAGCAGAAGTCCGCTGGAATCGCGTTCCACTTTGACGCCGTCGGTAGGTTTTCCCATGTTAAATTGCGCGACTTCCCACATTTTCCCGGTATAGGGTTTATGCAGCCGGAGCGACAGCGCCTCGTCGAAACCGCTCTGCTGCCCAATAATGCGCAGGATAGAAACGCCTTTTAAGTTATCCGGCGACGCCAGGATGATCACTTCGTCGCGGTCGTACCAGCGGAAATCCCGGACCAGACTGGCGTACACGTCCTCGGCTTGCCCCCATAAAACGGTCATTTTTATTTGGAAAAATAAAGACACGGCTACAAGCAAAACGACTAGTCCGCGAAAAATGAGTTTGGGTAAACCCGCCAGCGCCAGCAGCAGAAACATCCAGAAAAAACCGGAGGCGTAATAGCCATAGCGGTCATTCTCGGACCATTGCAGCAGGTAGAAATAGAGGTTGGAAACGGGGATCAAAGCCAGAAAAAAAGTGGCCAGACCAAAACCCGCCCAGCGTTGGCGCGTATTTAATTTCGGGAAAAAGTACGCCCAGGCACCAAACATCAGGGCCAGCAAAGCCGCCGACAACCACAGCATGCCCGGCTGATCGAACCAGCTGAAGAGCTGCACTTTCACCGGATGCTCCATATAACGGCTAAAACCCAGATATTTCACGAAGTACTTCATGCCGGTGCCGAACATCACCGCCGGCTGAACCTGCAAATGCGTAGCGGAACCATAGTGCCCTACCCAGTGACCCAGATAAAATTTATTCAACGCAAACCAGCCGGCCAGCAGGACCAGCTGCGGTAGCACCAGCACCCGTAAACGAATGCCAAGGCGAACCCAATCGCCTCTTTCCGCGGTTTTGACCAAAACCAGTAACCCGACAATAGCCGGTACGATGATGTTCCACTCGGTGAGAAAAATAGCGGTTAAGAATAAACCATGGATCCATAAAATGCTGCGCCAATGCGGTTTTTCTATGAAATCCAGGGTTTTCTGCAGCGTAATCAGCAGGAACAAAAGGGAAAGCGGGTACTGAATACAGCCTTTCCAGACAATGGGTTCCACGGCATACGGCGAAAGCAAAAACAGGCCGCCGGTCGCCAGCGCCGCCCACTGCACGTTGGGGTGAATGTCGCGACGCAGCAAACGCGAAACCAGGCGGAACAACTGCCAGCCGTTCACGGCATGCAGGCCCGTAAAGATCAAAAACCAGGGCAGCCAGGCGGTCCCGAAAAGTTTGAACAAGGCCAAATTGATCGTAAACAGCACCGGCAAAATGGCTACCCAGCCGAAGCTGTGAAAGGCCTGCATAAAAGTGCCGGTCTCATATCGCTCCTGACCGCCCAGCCAATCGGTGACAAAACCGGCGTGACGGGCGGGCCAGAACAGGATCAGGGCCAGCGCCAGAAATACCAGCAGCCACAGCCGCTCGGGGGGAATGGATTGTTTCCAGCTTGACAGGGTTGTTTTCATCATTTTTGAGCCTTGGTCGGACAGTTTTCCAGTACGGGCGGCCGCAGCACATGGACCTGGCCGGCAGACTGTTTATTTTTTTCGGTAAATATACCACGCCAGTTGCGACCACCGGCATTATGAATGCGCGGACCATCCAGCCAGAGTTGGCCGCCGGGCTGCACCGTAATACGGCTACCGGGTGGCATGGACAAGCGGCACTGGAGCCGCAGCGAGCCGCCCGGTGCAATTGTCAGGTTACCCGCCAGGTCGCGGGCGCCGGACCAGACGACAGAGTCGCGGATGACGACGTCCGCTCCGGGCCGGCGTTCATTCCAGGTGGGCAGCAGGCAGCGGCGCACCGGATTGCTTTCCGTAGCAAACGTGGCTTGTATATGCCCGATCTGAGCCGGCGTGAGCGCACATTGATAGGCGTTGTAGTCCATCATGTTGTTCGTCGCCAGTTTGCTGCAGGGTCCGGTTTCGGTCCATTCCCAGCAGCGGTTCGGGTGACTTTCCGTATCGGGGCACCCATCCTCGATCCAGGCATGGCTCAGACCGAGCAGGTGGCCGATCTCGTGGTTGAAAAGCCCGACGAATCCTTCCGGCGCGCCTTTGCTTTCGTAAACGCCGGCCATTTTCAGCGCCGTACCGAGTGCAATACCCTGGCCATTAGCCCGATAGGTTTTGGAGCGGATACTGTCGTCGGGATGCACCAGCAGAAACACGTTGAATATGGTGTCTTTGCCGACGCTGTATTTATCGATCACCTTGCGGTTGTAATTATTTGCATACTTGCCCGAAGAGACGAATCCGTACAAGTCGTCGTCGTAGTGAAAGTAAAAACCGTCGTCGCCCGGCTGGGGCGTCAGCACGTAGCGGTATCCTTTGGGCAGCACCGCCGTGCCTTCCGGCGAGCGCCAGTTGCGTACGTTCGTATCCAGCGCGGTGTTGGCGGCGTCGAGTAGTTTTTTCAGGAACAGCCGGCCTTCCCGGGCGTGAAAATTATGGCTGCTGTCGCGGCTGTCGACAATATGGAAATTGACCCGCAAGATGCGCAGCGGCTGGTACTCGGGGTGGGCCGGATCGGGTATATAATTGCGCCAGTCTTCGCAAGGCGGCGGGCCAACTAGCCGGCGGGTGGATGTAACAGGCGATTTTTCCGGAAAAAACTGCTCGGTACGTAAGGGAGAACAGGCGAAACACAGCAGCAAATAACCGAAAACGGCTGCACCGAATACTGGAGCACAAAGACGGTGAATGTCCGGAAAACTGTATGTTTTACTTTTTAACCGCAAAATGAAAGAGGGTTTTACAAAAAAGGGCACATAAGAATACAACGAAAAGTAGGAAGCCTTACATTTTCAGATGCATTTTGCAGGCTACATATTACCGGATACGCAGTCCTTTTTTCTCTGTGTTCTTATGTGTCCTCTGTGGTAAAATCTCTATGCGTATGGTTGTAAAGCCACTTAGCCGTAGAATCACACTTTGGTTTTGCCAAAAGCTGCTTCCCAGGCCATAATCCCGCCGGTTAAATTGCGCACATTGGTAAATCCATTGGCCTGCAGCATGCCCTGCGCCATCCCCGAGCGGGCGCCGGAGCGGCATTGCAGCACGATTTCCTCGTCTTTGTGGTCGTCGAGTTCATACATCGAGTTGACCAGGCTGTTCAGCGGCATGAGTTGCGCACCGAGGTTGAATTCCTCGTATTCCCAGGGTTCCCGCACGTCGATGAAGACGAATTTCTCGCCCGATTCAAGTTTCTGGCGAAGTTCCTGTACAGTGATATCCATGTTCTAGAGTTTTTAAGTGGTTAAAGTTGGTTTGTTGGTTAGAAGGGGTTTGTTGGTTTGTTGGTTTGTTGGTTGGCAAGGCACCTTGAAACCGCCTTTATTCAAACCATTATATGTATAAAAATACCAAAGATCAACCTGCAGCTCCCATTCCGTAATCCGCATTCCATATTCCGCATTCACTGCCCCCGCAGCTCCCATTCCGCACTCCGCATTCCGTATTCCGCATTCAGTTCCCGTCACAATTTTTCGGTTTTTCCTGGGTCAGGTAGAGGTCGATTTGTTCGCCGACCCGCATGGTACCATTGGGATCGTAACGCGGTGCCTGGCGATAAACGTAAGCATTTTGATCGTCGGTAACTGTCCCGTCTTTGATGATCGAACCGACGCTGAGGTTGCTCGCCTGGATCAGGAATCGGGCGGCATCCAGCGTCTGGCAGCTGCAATCGGGAATATTGACGGTGAGCGTAACTTCTTCGCTGACGATGAAATCGACGGTGCCGCCCATTTCCACGGTAAAGCCGCCCGAAATTTTCCGGGTGATGGTATCGCCGCGATAAATAACGGCGGTGATGGTGTTGGGGTCGAGTTTCGGATCGGCAATACGGGCCAGAATACGCGGTTTCAGTCCGAGCCGGGTTAGTTTACGGCTGTAAATCTCGTAATCGTCGCCGCTGCTCAGGCTGGGCAGTTTGATCAGGTCCGGGTTGTTTTTCGCTACGGTGAAGTAGATCGTGCGGCCTTCCTTGACCCGGCTTTCGGCGCGGGGATTTTGGCTGAGCACTTCGCCGGGTGGTTTGCCGGGCACGTAAAGCGAGTCGCTGACGGCCACCGAGAAATCCCGGGCGGCGGCTTTGCGGGCAGCTTCGCGGTAGCTCATGCCGACATAACTGGGCACCTGCGAACTCTCCCCGTGGTTGGTGTAACATTTCAGCCACCAGAACGTGAGCAGAAACAACCCGGTGACCAGCCCGATCATGCCCAACAGGTTTTTGGCCACAAAGGGGGCGGTAAAAAAAGCGTAGAGCTCGAAACCGAATCGCCGGAGTCTTTGCCACAGCCGCTGGAGGAACGTTTGCTGCATATATAGGGTGGTTAGTGGATGCTGACCGTGCAAAAGTAGAATTCCCCGGCGAAACGCGCATACCGGTTTGCAAGGCTTTCTCTTTCTTTGCGGACTGCCCGGTGGGTAAAGTTATATTTTACCCCTGTCTTTCTCCTTGATCTTTAAAAATCGACCATGTACGAAAATCCTCGCCTCCTCCTCGATTCGTCTGCCCCACCCGAAGCCGGCAGCATCACCTGGCGCAGTCCGAGCAACATCGCCATCATCAAATACTGGGGTAAATACGGCCAGCAACTGCCCCGTAATCCCTCGTTGAGCCTGACGCTGGCGGCCTCCTGCACCGATACGCAACTGGAATATGAAATGAAGGAAGAGGGCGCCGAAGAGGGCATCGACCTGGCCTTTTATTTTCACGGGGAAGCCAACGACGCTTTTCGCGAAAAGGTACTGGCCTACCTGACCAGCCTGCTGCCGGTTTTTCCCTTTCTCAATCAACTGCAACTGACCATCAGTACCGGCAATTCTTTTCCGCATTCGGCGGGTATTGCCTCGTCGGCCAGCAGTATGTCGGCGCTGGCACTTTGCCTGTGTTCGCTGGAAGATAAACTGTTCAAAACCCTGCAGGAACCAGCCGAATTCGACCGGAAGGCGTCTTATCTGGCGCGTCTGGGCAGTGGCAGCGCCAGCCGCAGCATTTTTCCGCATGCCGCGCTCTGGGGCGAAACGCCGCTGGTAGCCGGTTCTTCCAATGACTACGCCATACCGATGGGCGATGAGATCCACGAAATATTCAAGGATTTGCATGATGATATTCTGATCGTCAGCCAGTCGGAGAAATCGGTTTCGAGCCGCGCCGGACATGCCTTGATGGACGGCCACCCCTATGCGGAAGTCCGCTACACCCAGGCCAAAACCCGTTTAGCCCAGCTCCTGGAAGCCCTGCGCACGGGCGATATGGCCACCTTCGGTAAAATCACCGAAGACGAAGCACTTACCCTGCACGCGCTGATGATGAGCAGCAATCCGAACTTCCTGCTGCTGCATCCGAACACGCTGGCCATTATTGAAAAGATCCGTGCTTACCGCGCCGCCACTGGTCACCCGGTCTATTTTACCCTGGACGCTGGTCCGAATGTGCACCTGATCTATCCGGGCGACATCGTCCATGAAGTGCGGGCCTGGATAGAGCGGGATCTGGAGGAGTTGTGCGAGGAAGGTTATGTGCAGTTGGACTGGGTGGGAGAAGGGCCGGAGGAGATGTGAGGAACCAGCCTGTGCAAGGCTCAAATACAAGCGGCGACCTGCCGGGAAACTTCCCGCTAGGTCGCCGCATAAGCAGTGGGCGCGTCATAAATTTCTTACGCCACTACCTTTTCACGCTCTAGTTCCACCGCCACTTCTTCTTCCTCCATAGGCCGATCCATCCGCCATACCCCTACCCAAACCACCGCCACGATCACGGCCAAAGACGTCCACAGCGGCGTATAACCCAGGTGGGCGATCATCTGCGTACCGTATAAAGGCGCCACAATATTGGCCACCGCGTACGCCACGGTGTATAAAGCCATATACTGTCCCTGCCGGCTGCCGGCCGTGGCCCGGGCATACACGAAGTTGCTGCTGAAGGGCATCACGAAAATTTCCCCGAAGGAAATAACGATCATGAACAGGACGCCGGCCACAATGCCCGCCACCGGCAACACGAACATCAGGTAGGCGAGGGCGTATAAGACCAGCCCCACCCGTACCCAGGCTAAAGCCGAACGACGGCCTTCCAGCCGGAAAATGAGCGGCATTTCTACGGCGAAGACGATGAAACCATTGAGCGCCGTGGTCAGGCCGATCTGGGCTTCCGTCCAGTGATACACTTCTTTGAAAAACACGGGTACGGTCCACATGATCTGCATGAACACCATGCCGTTGAGCACGGTCAGCAGCAGGAACCAGAGGTAACGCCGATCACGGTAAGGCGATAGGACGACCGCCGGCGCTGTTGCTTCTGCCCCCGCCACCGGTTCCGCCTCCGGCAGACTCCGCGGCATGCGCCAGCGGAGCAACAGGGCCGCCAGGATGCAGGTCAGCCCGTCCGCCCAGAAAAGCGAAGGCCAGCCGAAAGCCGTGATCAGCACCCCACCCAGCACCGGGGCGATGGTCCAGCCGAGGTTCACCGCCATACGGTACAACGAGATAGAACGCGTGCGCGTGGCCGGGTCGCTGTAACGAGAAATGGCCACCGAGTTGGCCGGCCGGAAAGCCTCCGAAACCAGACTCAGCACAAAGACGGTGATACACATCCACCAGAAATCGCTGACGACCATCATCAGCAACAGCATCACGCCGTTGAGGACCAGACTCCAGAGTTGTACGGGATAATAACCGAGCTTGTCCGTCAGCCGCCCGCCCAGGAAAGCGCCGAGCATGGCGCCCACGCCAAAACAACCCATGACGTAACCGGCATCCGGAATGCTGTAGTGCAGTTTCTGGGTAAGGTATAAAGTCACGAAAGCGATCACCATGGAACCGCAGCGATTAACCAGGCTCACGGCCGACAAAAACCAGATAGTAGCGGGAATTCCGGCGTACGAGTTTCGCCAGTGATTATAAAATTTGCGCAGCATGGCAGGAAGGTTAGGACGGTTATATACGTATGGGGCTACGTAGTGGTTGCTTTGGCTTACCAAATAAACAACTGCGTACCCCCCGCCTTTGGTTCCCGGAAAGAATAATATTTTTTCTGATGGAGAAGAAGTGGGAATATGGTCCTTGTAAATGTTTTGAGGCAGCGCGCAGCTCCATCTTTCTTCTTAAGAATCCCTTCTCCTACAAATAAATCAATTCCGCTCAAACAGCGCCCTGGGCACCAGCCGAAAACCCAGCGCGGCCAGGGCCCAGCGGCGGGTCACGTAAGCAACCCGTGCGCGGCGATTAATGGCGGCCATCATTTGCCGGGCCGCCTTTTCAGGTTTGGCCACCCAGAACATGTTGGGGTTTTGCTCGGTCATTGGCGTCGCTACATACCCGGGCCGGATATCGGTGACGTAAAACGGCATTTTATGGTGACGCGCTTTTTGCCGCAGGCCTTCCATATAATTGACCATAAAAGCCTTGGATGCGTGGTAAGCCGGCGCCGTACGACCGCCCCGGATGGAGGCCACCGAGGAAACACCCACGAACTGCCCGCCGCCACGGGTCCGGAAATAGCGGTTGGCCCAGGTAGCCACCTCCACGAATCCGGTCACGTTCACGTCGATGGTGCGTTTTTCGGTCTCGAAATCCATGTGTTTGTTGGCCAGACCGACGCCCGAATTGTAAACCACCACGTCCACCGACCCCATTTCGTCGATCAGGTCTTCAATCACAGCGATGCTGTTACCGGCCGTGACGTCATGTTGCCGGATGAATATGCGGTCGGGTTGCAGGGCCTGCAATTGTTCCAGCAGTTCGTGCCGGCGCCCGGTCGCGCCGACCCGCCAGCCGGCCTGCACATACCCCTCGGCCAGGGCATAACCGATGCCGGAAGTAGCGCCGATGATCAGAATCGTTTTAGTTTTCTCCATGATCTTTTAAACTTATGGACAAAGCACTAATATTTCGGGTAAAAAAACCCACCTATTATTTTACGTCAATCGCAAAGTCACCGCCTGCGCGTGCGCATCCAGCCCTTCCGCCTGCGCCATGGTCACCACCGTGGGGCCGAGGCGTTCCAACCCTTCCCGGCTGATCTGTTGAAACGTGACTTTGCGCACGAAACTATCCAGGGAAACACCCGCATAGGCCCGCGCATAGCCGGCCGTCGGCAGCGTATGGTTGGTCCCGGAGGCATAGTCGCCCGCGCTTTCCGGGGTGAAGGAACCCAGGAAAACCGAACCGGCATTCACGACCTGTTCAGCCCAGTAGCCCGGGTGCTCCACCTGCAGGAGCAAGTGTTCCGGGGCGTAGGCATTGATCCAGGCCATGCCTTCCAGCAGATCTTTGACCAGTATCACGCGGCTGTTTTGCAGGGCCGCCGCCGCCAGGGCCACCCGGGGCAGGGCCGCCAGTTGGATGTCGATTTCCGCTTTTACGGCAGGTATTAAACCGGCATAATCGGTCACCAGCAGCACCTGGCTATCGGCGCCGTGTTCGGCCTGACTCAGCAGGTCGGCCGCCACAAAACGCGGATTGGCCGTATCGTCGGCCAGTACCGCCACTTCGGAGGGTCCAGCGGGCATATCGATGGCCACATCTTCCAGGCTGACCAGTTGTTTGGCCAGGGTCACCCAGGTGTTCCCGGGACCGAATATTTTCCACACTTTCGGAACCGTCGCCGTGCCGTAGGCCATAGCGCCGATGGCCTGCACGCCGCCCAGCCGGAACACCCGCCGAATACCGCAAAGCTGCGCCGCAAACAGGACGGCCGGATGTACGCTGCCATCGCGGCGGGGCGGGGTACACAATATCACCTCCCGGCAACCGGCAATCTGCGCCGGCACGCCCAGCATCAGTACCGTGGAAAAGAGCGGCGCCGTCCCCCCCGGCACGTACAGGCCTACCCGTTCGATGGGCAGGCTTTTGCGCCAGCAGAGCACGCCCGGCAAGGTTTCTACAGGGGCCAATTGCTCCCGCTGCACCTCATGAAAAGCGCGGATGTTGGCGTAGGCCTGCCGGATAGCAGTCTGTAACTCCTGCGGGACCAATGCTTCGGCAGCAGCCAGTTCCGCCGCACTGATCTCCAGTGCATCCGGCACAAAACCGTCGAACTGGGCGGAGAACTGACGCACCGCCGTATCGCCTTCGGCGCGAACGGCAGCCAGCATGGAGGCTACTTTTTCGCGGCGGGCAAACGAGTCGATGTCCGTTGGGCGGGCAAGGAGTTCGGCCGCCTCCGCAAAATCTGGAAAGTGATGTATGTGCATGTTAATCAGTGTTTTAATGTTCGACATACAGCGGACTTTCAGTCCGCTTTTTCGCGCGAACCGACGGCGACAACGGGCTTTCAGTCCGTTCACGGCGCGAGTCGACGGACTAAAAGTCCGTGGTACGCAGGTTAAAGGATCATCCGTTCGATCGGCACCACCAGTATACCTTCGGCGCCGGCGGCTTTGAGTTGTTCCAAAACATCCCAGAATACCTCCTCGCGCACCACGCTATGCAGACTGCTCCAGCCCTGGACCGCCAGCGGCAGCACCGTTGGACTTTTCATACCGGGCAGCAGGGCGATAATGTCGTCGATGCGGTCGTTCGGTACGTTCATCAGGATGTAGCGGTTATTTTTGGCGTTCCGGTTCGCGGTGATCCGGAACATGAGCCGATCCAGGATTTCCTGTTTTTCCGCCGACAGCCCGGGATGTACCACCAGCATGGCCTCCGATTCCAGCACGGTTTCCACTTCGCGCAGGCCATTGGCCAGCAGCGTGCTGCCGGTGCCCACGATGTCGAAAATAGCGTCGGCCAGGCCCAGGGAAGGCGTAATTTCCACGGCCCCACTAATTTCATGGATGTCGGCGGTGACGTTTTTTTCGGCCAGAAAATTTTCCAGAATGCGGACATAACTCGTCGCTACCCGCCAGCCGGCCAGGCTTTGCACGTCGGTGTAGGGGGTGTTTTTAGGCAGGGCAATGCTCATGCGGCATTTTCCAAAACCCAGCCGCTCGATGGTACGCACGTTTTTGGCTTTCTCCAGCAGCACGTTTTCGCCGACAATTCCGGCATCGACCACGCCTTCTTCCACGTACTCGGGAATATCGTCGTCGCGCAGAAAAATGATTTCCAGCGGAAAATTATCCGCCAGGGCGCGGAGCATACGGTTGGGACTGCTCCCGAAAGAAATACCGGCGTCGCGCAGCAGGGCCGTGGAATCTTCAAACAGGCGACCGGATTTTTGAATGGCAATACGGAGGATGGACATGGGTGGATGGTAGGGGCAACGCTTGCCGTTGCCTAATTATGGATTGGTTGGAAAACAAAACCGGCTTGCCGCAGAGAACGCGACAAGCCGGGCAGGTGTTTATTTTTTGGAAAAAGCCTACTTGTCGTCCCCGAAAAAGGAAATGATTTTGTCTGCCAGCTCCATACCGATGTAAGATTGTGCTTCCACCGTGCTGGCGCCGATATGGGGCGTACAGCTCACGTTGGGGTTTTTCAGCAGGGCTTCCCGCGGAGTCGGTTCATTTTCAAAAACGTCGAGACCGACGCCGGCTATTTTACCGCTATCGAGGGCAGCCAGCAGGGCTTCTTCTTCGATCACGCCGCCACGGGCCGTGTTGATCAGGAACACGCCGGTTTTCATCTTGGCAATTTCGGTGGCCGTAATGGACGGCTGGCCGGAACCCGGAATGTGGAAGGTGATAAAGTCGGCGTCTTTCAGGATTTTATCCAGGCTTTCGGTCCGGATTTTCACCCCAAAACGAACGTCCGAAAAGTCGTTCAACTGGATCATGATGTCGGCTTCCTGCACGAAAGGATCGTGGGCGCGAACGGTCATGCCCAGGCCGAGGGCCATTTTAGCGACTTCCTGACCGATGCGGCCGAAACCGACAATGCCCAGCGTTTTGCCTTTGATCTGGAAACCAGTTTCATAGGCTTTTTTCAATTTCTTGAAATCGCCGCCGGTCGCCATTTCCCGGTTACTGCGGTGCAGCATACGGGCCAGGGAAAACATGTGCCCCACAGCCAGTTCGGCTACGGCACGTGAAGAAGCCATCGGGGTATTATAGACCTGAATGCCTTTGCTTTGGGCATATTCCAGATCGATGTTGTCCAGACCAACGCCGCCGCGGGCAATGATCTTGAGGTTCTTACCCGCATCGATGATCGCCTTGGTCACTTTGGTAGCCGAACGTACGATCAGTACATCATATTCAGCTATGCGGTTGATCAGGTCCTCCTGGGGAATTTTAGTATCGTCCACCTGATAATCCGCTTCTTCCAGCAGGAGAAGACCATCGGGGTGAATGCCGTCATTGACCAATATTTTGACCATGTTAGGTATATCTCGGTTGGGAGTTGGATGAAAATTTTTTGAACGCAGCAAAGATAGTTTGCAATAAAGGATTTTTAGATGCCCAAAACCAAACGATATTCTAAGCGCATTTTTTTAAACAGTGGAATAACAAGGAAACGGCAGAATGTTCAACGCCATAGTGGCCTTTCTTTTTACCAAAACAAAATTTAGCCGAAGAGTATTTGGTTAAATAAAGAATCCCATGCCTAAAAAACTGTTTCGCCTGTCTGGCCACTTAATTACTTATCCGCCAGCCATTTTTGCAATAAATGCGACGTTCCCAGGTCATCGGTAGCAAAACGAAGGGAATCGAGGTGGGTTTTGCCCGCCAGCGGATACAGCACCTTAGGTCCGCTGTAGTGCTGAAAAAATGATTCCGAACAGGCGAAGGGTACAATGGCATCGGTCGTGCCATGGGTCAGCAGCAGGGGCAGGTGCTCGTCCGGCTGGAGGTAGCGCATCGGGTTGGCGTTGTCGAAAGCGGCGGTACCCGGTCGGCCGCCGGCATAGTTGCGGACCGCCCGGAAAGCCGGCATTTGCGATAGATCCAGCGGGCCGGCGAAAGACAGGAAGCCCGAAAATATGGCTTGCGTGAGCCCAAGTTGCTGGAGTGCGGGCCGGTCGAAAGCCAGGTGGGCCGCCAGCGTGGAACCGGCCGACATCCCCCCGATCAGCACTTTTTTAGTACCGAGATTTTTTTCGTGCATCAGCCGCAAAGTGGTCTGCAGCGCCAGGCCGATGTCTTCGCGCATCTGCTGATGCCAGGCCCAGGGCGCCAGCCGGTAAGCGGGCATGACCACCGGAAAACCCTGTCGCAGAAAGAATTCAGTCAGGGTCGGGTGCATGCCGGGCGACCCGACCCGCCAGCCGCCACCATGGTAGAACATGACCACACTGTTTTTCAAGGGAATATCTGCAGGCGGCATCCAAAAGAGCAGGTATTGCCGCCAGGAAGGTCCAAAGTGGTGTTTTTCCGGCCGGCTCATTGGCTGGGAGCGACGCAGGTGGTGCGCTAACTGAAGGGGGATTTCTGCCAGTTGATAGGCTAAATGGCGGTTGTACGGGCTTTTTGCAGACATCGTTTTTACTTTGGTATGCAGATGCTACAAACGTTGGACCTCTCCGAGGTCATCGTTAGCAAAATTTGGAAGGACTCCTTTTTACTAGATTAATCCCTTCATTCCTCCACCAGCTTCATAATATACCCCTGGCCGAACTGCGTATGGATCAACTTACGTTCGAAGCCCTTATCCACCTTATTGCGTAAATAATTGACGTACACTTCGATCACATTGGTGCCCGTATCGAAGTCGATGTCCCAGACTTTTTCGGCAATTTCGGTCTTGGAATGCACCTTGCCGGGCTGGCGCAGAAAGAATTCCAGCAGCGCCATTTCCCGGGGGGTCAGCAGAATGGATTTTCCTTCGCGCTGCACGGTTTTGGCCTCCAGGTCCATACGCAGGTCGGCAAATTGCAGGATGCGGGCCGGTGGAATAGCGGCCGGGCGGCGAGCCAGGGCCCGGATGCGCGCCAGCAGTTCCCGGAATTCAAAGGGTTTACCCAGGTAGTCATCGGCGCCGGCTTCCAGCCCCGTTATTTTATCATCGGTCTCCCCCAGGGCGGAAAGCAGCAGGACCGGCGTTTTTATTCCTGCTGCCCGCAGCGAACGGCAGAGTTCGAGGCCGCTCATACCCGGCATGGTAATATCGGAAACGATCACGTCATACACATGCTGATCGGCCAAAGCCCGCCCGCTTGATCCATCGGTGGCGGCATCTACCGTGCAGTGTTGCTCTTCCAGGCCTTGTTGCAGCGATTGGAGGGTCTTGATTTCGTCTTCGATCAGCAGGATCCGCATAGGTCAGGCCAGGTTTCGGTTACTGTCCAGTTTCAGCAGTACGCCGATCATGAGCGAGAAACCGATGAGGGACGACCCGCCGTAACTGATGAACGGCAATGGAATACCGATAGTCGGGAACACGTTCATCGTCATCCCGATATTGATAAAAAAGTGGGTAAAAATGATGCCGGCTACTCCATAGGCATAAATGCGGGAAAAGTTGGAGCGCTGCCTTTCCGCAATGAGCGTAATACGGTATAAAAGCAGGGAAAACAGCGCTATAATAGCCACCACCCCGATAAAACCCTGTTCCTCACCGACGGTACAAAAAATGTAGTCCGTGCTTTGTTTGGGTACGTATTTGAGTTTGGTCATGTTGCCGTCCAGGTAACCTTTTCCCAGCAGACCGCCGGAACCGATGGCCATCTGGGAGTGCAGCAGGTTGTAAGCCGAGCCGCGCGCATTGGCCGAGGCTTCCGAAGGGTTCAGCCAGATTTTAATACGCTGCTGCTGGTGCGGGGCCAGCAAGGTGTAACAGGCGAAATTGGCCGCAAAAACCAGTCCGGCGGCCAAACCGAGCAGCAGCATCCAGGTCCGTAGCTGGGTCTGGATCATGTTGTTTTTGCGTAAATAATTGGGCAGGAAAGTGGCCATCAAAAACAGTCCGCAGGGAAACAGCACCCAGTTGGCCGGGGTGGCAAATTGCTGTGGGTCTTGTTTGGCCAGGGTCATTCCCCAGTTAAATACGCTCGGCCAGAAGTAAATCAGCGGAATTAAAGCGGTCCAAAGGATCCACCAAATACGCGTCCGCTCCCGAAACCGGCCGATCAATTGAAAACTCAGGATCAGCATAAGTACGGCAACTACGTACGCCGGCGGGAAGAGCAGGCCCAGGATCACCATGGCCGCAGCGCCAAAGCCCAGCGTATACCAGATGGAGGCCAGGCCTTCGCGATACAGCACCATCATGAAGGAAAAAAAGATCAGCGCGGAACCCACGTCTTCCTGTAGGATCACCATGCCGATGGGTAGCAGAAAAATACCGAAGGCGACCAGCCGGCTGGACCATTCTTTTAAATTCACGCCGGTAGAACTGAGATAACCGGCCATGGCCAGGCAGGTGCCGAATTTGGCCAGTTCGGAGGGCTGTATGGAAAAACCGCCGAACTGATACCAGGCATGGGCGCCGTTGATCTCCCGCCCGAAAATCAGGGTTCCCGGTAGCAGCAACAGCGAAATGATGTATATGATCAGGGCGAAGGTGCGCCAGAAGGACCACTCGACCATCATGATCACGAAGATCATGGAGAAACATAAAAGGATGAAAAACAACTGCTTACCGGCCGTATGCCCCAGATCGAAGAAGCCGTAGGGCGAAGCCGGTTCATAGGTGGCCGCGTAAATCATTAACCAGCCCACTATCACCAGAATGGTGTACAGCAGCAGGAGGGGCCGGTCGACCTCGCCGAATTGAATAGTCGTTTGTTTGGAAGTAGCCATTGCTGGAGAGCGGAGATTTTACCGCCGGAACGCTCGATGATCGAATAGTTCAAAGGTAGTCAAACTCGTTCATTCCAGAAAATCGCGCGGATGAATGCCGGCATCTTTCGCCGGATAAGCCCCCGGATATTCCAGCAGCGTGGCGACGAAGGCCAGGGCCTCGAGTTTAGAGCGAAAAGCGCCGACGCGGACCTTGTAATAGGGACGCTCCTGCACCCAGTCGGCCGGCACGTCGGGGTATAACTGACGAAAGCGGTTACGCCCTTCTTCCGCCTGGCTGCGATCGGTTGTGGCCATGATTTGCACCCGCCAGCCGTCTACTTTGGGGTTGGCGCGGTTGGCATTCACCCAGTTGCGCTGAAGCTGGGTGATTTTCGGATCTTCATTGATCTGAATTTCCTGCGCGAAAACGGCTCCCTGCAGCAGCCAGCAGGCCAGCAGGAGGCAGACTATATTTTTGATCGACATTGAATTTTTCACAGCGTGTTTGTTTTTTGAGTGGTCGGTTGGGTCAGTGCGGGGTTGCCGCGCCGATAATGGCCAGTGAAGCCGTCGTACCGATGCGGTCAGCACCGGCATCCAGCAGATCCTGGGCTTCTTTAGCCGTTTTAATACCGCCTGAAGCTTTGATTTTCATACTGGCCGGCGCGATGGCCCGCAGGAGGCGCACCATATCCGTCGTGGCCGGATACCCGTGAAAGCCGGTACCAGTTTTTAGCCAGGTCACCCGGGCATCCTCCGCGAATCCACAAATTTGGCGAATTTCCGCTTCATTTAATAGTCCGCACTCCAGAATAAGTTTCAGGGTTTTGCCACGCATGTGCGTAGCGCGGGCCACGCTGTCAATATCGTGGTTCACGTGGTTCCAGTTTTCGCTTTTGACGGCAGCCAGGTTGATCACCACGTCCACATCGTCGGCGCCTTCTTCCAGTGCCCGCCGGATCTCTTCACTTTTAGCGGGAATGGCGGTATAGCCCATAGGGAAACCAATGACCGTTACGACGCGGATCGCACCATCTTCTCCCAGTAAACGACGGGCATCGCGCACATAGAGTGGTGGCACGCAAACGCCATAGAAACCGTGTTGCCGTGCGTCCGCGCATAATTGGCGTACTTCGGTGATCGAAGTATCCGGTTTCAACAGGGTGTGTTCAATAAATCTGGAAAGTTCTGACATCGAGCTACAGGAGGCTTAGGTTGCCATCTTCGGGCCTGAATAAAAAAAGGGAGCCTTCCCGTATAATGCCGGACGGGAAGGCTCAAAGACGCTTTCATGTGGTTCTTCGCGACAAATATAAAATGGCTTTACAAATATTAATGCGCCCGGACCAAATTCATGCTATTTTTTTAATACGCGGAGTCCAGTTATTCCTTTTTTATCGGTAAAAAATTAAAAAGCCGAACCAGACTTTTCCGATTCGGCTTAAAGCGAGAATTACTAAACACGGTATTTTAATCCGATCACACAACTCCAGGCTACACTAGGCAGCCTGGAACCGTTGCGCTCGAAGTTTATTCAAAGATTTTTTAAATATTCCAGCAGCGCAGCCTCCGTCATTTTATGTGGTTCTACCTGCAGCACGGTGTTGGTACCGATTTCCGTCTCCTGGTTGCCCAGCCAGTATTGCTCCCCTAATTTACTGATGGTCAATACCTGCACCGGATAACCGATGGGCGCCTGGTCGAAGCAAAAACTTTGGCTGCCGGCATCATACACCAGGGTAGCCACGGTGGATAGTCCCTTAAAAACTACAAACACCTGGGCCGTTTCGCCGGTCATGGCGGAGGGTAGTTTCACGCAGAAACCGGAGGTCTGTTCCGTTACCGGCCGTCCTGCGCTGATCCAGCCCAGTTGGCTGGGATATAGTTCATAGCCATGCCGGGTCGTTCCATTCGTTACCCATTCGGCCAGATAAGCCGCATCGCCGGTAGCCTGCCAGCCCAGGAAAGCTGCACCCTGAAGCTGCCCGTTATACGCCAGCAGGTCGTTGTTCAGGGCGTTGGCCGGCACCTGCACTTTGAGTTCGCGATTTGGCAATAACTGGAGCGGTGCGCCATCGCAACTGGCCTGTACGTGGACGATGGCGCCGGTTTCCAGTAATTGACCGTCGGGATACATGGCCGTATGCAGGCCTTGTCCAAGCAGGTCGCCTTTATCCGGCACTTCTATTATTTCTATTTGCAGGTTTTGACAGGTACTGGCCGCTACGGTCTGGTTATCGGCATTGACGAATAATTCGTCTGGATCCGTCAGGACCACGCGTACACCACTGGCCGTAGTCAGCGTAGTATCCTGACCCACGCCTTTCAAAATAAAGGTGGAGACGGCTGCAGGTGCGGCGACCTGACCGAGCAGGTTTTGTATACTGCTTTGCGAAGGCTCGTAGCTATAGGGCCGGAATTCCTCCACATCCTTACGGCAATTCCATGCTCCGGTCAGGAACAGCGCGCCCAGCAAGGCGTATTTGACAGTGAGTAGGAGACGTGACATAAAAATTTTAATTAAATGTTGGGTTGGGGGTATTATCACACGGTTCCCGTCATGCTGGGGACCGTACTGCAACGAAGATTCGCTGATAGCTAAAATCGCTGCCTGTTTTTCAGTCTAAAATTTTGGTTAGGCCTAATTTCAAACCCCAGGTGGTGTAACGCTGGCTGATGGGTTGGCCATCGAGCGTCAGGGGGCGAAGGTTATGACTGCCATACGGTTCGGCAAATACCCGTAACCGTGGGCGCAGGTGATAAAACACTTGCGCACTGGCCGTCGTGCTCCATCCGGCACGTTGACGAAATACGGGCGATTTTCCAGTTGCATCATCCGGCGTAAAACTTTGGGGTTGCAACTGGGCGTCGAGCACCGTACCTCTTTTCCAGAAATAAACATTGAGCGAGGCCCCCGCCTGGAGGCTCAGGCCCGCCCGGCCCTTCCTGAATTCCACCCCTGCCAGGAGCGGCACATCCAAACGGCCGTATCGATTGTAGGTTTTTACATAGTGTTCGCCATAATCGATGCCAATGGTATCGATGACGGTAACGGGTACATTATCAATGATTTTCGTGGTTTGCCGAATGGTGACCTGGATGTAATCCGGATCCGCATATTCGAACACCTCGGTCATTTGTTCGTAGTGCAGACCGCTGCGCAGCAGGAAATGGCGGCCCAGCAGCAGGGATCCCCGCAGGCCCGCGTGGAAAGCCCAGTCGGCCTGCTCCGTCGTACGGCGATGGCCGAGGTAGTTTTCGTAGTCCGGACGTGTGGCGTTCAATTCGCGCTTTGGCAGGGAAGGCCCCACATAGGCGTCGAATAGCCAGACTTTAGCGTGTGGCGCAAAATCGTAGCAGTTTTTATTAGTCGCCGCTCTTTTTTTAATTTTCGCCGGCGGCAAAAGCAGGACCGGCATTGGCTTGTTCAGCAAAGCGTATTCGCCGGCCGGCAGCGGCTGGAAAGCCGTGGAAGCGGAAAGGAGAGAAATGTCTGCCGGTTGGGTCGTTACCGAAGGGGCCGCGTCTGGTATAAGCGTATTAGAGAATATAGCTGACTGTGCAGGAAGATCAGTCGTTACAGAAGACTGTTTAAAGTTTTTGCCGTTGGCAAATATACCTTTCGTGGATGCCCGGCTGGCGCTGTGCTGTGGCTGATTGACCGGCGATGGCGTATTTGCCCTGGCTGGCGAAACGCGGCTATAGTCTTCGTCGCGGCCGGCGGTAGCGCCGACCCCGGTGATCCGTTTGGTCTCCGTTTTTGGAGCAGCCGCTATGGGCATCGTTCCCACGGGCGCCGCGGAATGCCGGCCGGCCCACAAGGCCCAGCCACCCGCTACGGTCAGGCCCAGGCCGAACCACAGCCAGAAAAACAACCGGCGCCGGCGTTGCTGCAAGGCGCGCTCCACGTTGGGCCACACGAAAGCCGGTGGCGGTACCTCGGCGCCCTGGAGGCGGTCGCGGAATTGCTGGTCGATGTTATTCGGTTGTTCCATTATGAATGCTTAGTCGTCGTGCTTTGGACGTCTGGTATGCGGTAGTTAACGCTAAAGTAATTATATTCAAACCCTTCCAATCTGCCCTTCCTGTTTCAATGGCTCTCCATCGTCTTGCCAAGTCCGGTGTTTTGCAGTACCGCCAGTTGGTCCACCAGCCAGCGGCGCGCTTTCGTCAGTTGCGACCGGGAGGTACTTTCCTTGATGTCCAGCATTTCCCCCGCCTCGGCATGGGAATAGCCTTCGATGGCCACGAGATTAAAAACGGCCCGGTATCCATCCGGCAACTGGCTGATGAGCTGCAAAAGTTCCGATTCCGAGAGCAAAGCCAGCGCATCCGGCTCGACCGGCGCTTCCGGCAACTGCTCATAGCCCGACTGCTCCATATCAAAACGCTGGCGTTGATAACTGCGCAACGCCGTGTGGATCATGATCCGCCGCACCCAGCCTTCAAAAGAACCCTGAAACTGGAACTGCCCCAGCTTGGTAAACACCTTCACAAATCCCTCCTGCAAAATGTCTGCCGCATCCGCCTGCGAACGGGCATAGCGCAGACAAACCGCGTACATTTTGCCGGCGAATCGCTCGTACAAAAGTCGCTGACTCTGCGCTGACCCTCGCAGACAACCCCGGATGATTTCAGTTTCGCTCAACGGTTGGTATCTGGATATGTGTATGCCGGTTCGGGGTAAATCGAAGGTACGCGTTTTTGAGATGCACCGGGTGGAAAAATCGCTGCCTGGCCCCTTGGTCCGACGACAAAAAAGTCGTCGGACCAATAGTTCCCACACAACCTCCATCAAAGACCTGCCGAAACTTAAGCACACCAACAAATCGCCTTAGCGGTCGGACGACAAAAAAGTCGTCCG
>JANPIN010000040.1:0-168379 GCA_031425035.1 Saprospirales bacterium
ACCCGGCTTTACTTACTTGTGGAATAACGGTCAAACCATTGCTTCGATCAGCGGTTTAGCGGCCGGGGTGTATGAAGTGACGGTAACCGATTCGAAAGGCTGCACCGTAGTCAAACAGATCACCCTCACCGAACCAAGCCAGTTAACGGCCTCCATTTCTGCGCAAACCAACGTCCTGTGCAACGGCGGATCAACCGGTTCGGCCACGGTCACGGCCGCTGGCGGCACCACGGGCTACACGTATTTGTGGAGCAATAACCAGGCGACGGCCACCGCTACCGGTTTAGGCGCCGGTATGTATACTGTCACAGTGACGGATGCAAAAGCTTGTACGTCAATGGCTTCCGTGATCATTACGCAGCCAACGTTACTTACTATGCAGGTAGTGAGCGTTCAGAACACCACCTGTAACGGTGCTGCTGACGGTTCCGCCACCGTAACGGCTGCCGGCGGCACACCCCCTTATGTCTTTACCTGGCCGGGCGGGTTAACCGGCGCTACGCAAACCGGTTTGGCCGCCGGCACTTATAATGTCACCGTGCAGGATGGTAATGCCTGTACCGCCACCATCAATGTAGTGATCGGACAGGGCGCGAGCCTTAGCCTGAGCGCCATCAGTAATCTGAATGCCCTGTGCCCCGGTGCTGCTGTCAGCGCTATTTTGTTAAACGCCAGTCCCGCCAATCCGGCCACCGTCTTTACCTGGACCGGGGGTGCCGCAGTGGGTTTGGTAAATGGTAGCAGCAGCGGTATAAATCCGTTTATACCGGCCTTTACCGCCGCTTTAACGGAAGGAACGGCCACTATTACTTTGAACGCTACCCTGAACGGTTGCGTTTCGACCACAACGTTTACCATCACCATCGACGATAGTACACCGCCGGTCTTTAGCAGTTGCCCGACCAACCTGACTTTCGGCACCACTGTAGACCAGTGCGGCGCAACCGTAATCTGGGCAGCACCCACGGCGCAGGATAACTGTGGCAGCGTGACCATTTCGCTCAATGGCGCATTCCCCGGTTCTTTCCAAAATGTCGGTACACAAACGGTGGTTTATACGGCCGATGACGGACATGGAAACACCGCCGTTTGCTCGTTTACCATTACGGTAAATGACGTGCAGGCGCCGACCGCGGTTTGTCAAAACACCACGGTCAACCTGAATGCTGCCGGTCTGGCTAGTGTAACCGCCGCCCAACTCAATGGCGGTAGTACGGATAACTGCACGGCCAATGCCGCGCTGATCCTGGCGATCAGTAATGGCAGCTTTACTTGTGCCAACGTCGGGAATAACAACGTTACACTAACGGTGACGGATGCCGCCGGCCTGACCGCAACCTGCGTGGCCACCGTCACGGTGATCGATAACCTGCCGCCGACTTTCACCTGCCCGGCTCCGCAAACCGTCAGTGGCTGTGACCAGCTCGTGCCGAACGTGGTGGCCCTGGTAACGAATGCTGCCGATAACTGCGGAGTCGCTTCGGTTACCCAAAATCCCGTCGCCGGTACCGACTTCGGCAATGCTAATGGTAATGTGGTCAACGTCACGATTACGGTGACCGACAGCCATGGCCTGACGGCTACCTGCATCGTGCCGATTACCATTCTGGATGTAACGCCGCCGGTGTTCAGCAACTGCCCGACCACCATGATCATGATCGGCAACGACCCGGACCAGTGCAGCGGCAAAATCAACTGGCCGCAACCGCTGGCCACGGATAACTGTACGGCCGTGACGGTGGTGCAAACCAGTGGTCCTGCCCCCGGCTCTAACCTGCCGGTCGGTGCTCCGCAAACCATTATTTACCGCGCCACCGATGGTGCCGGCAACACGAGTATTTGTCAGTTCCAGGTACAGATCATCGATACCCAGCACCCGGAATTCGACGCCGACATCGTGATGCCGGGCGATCTAACGGTGGCCTGCAACCTGGTGCCTCCTCCGTTCGTACTGACCAACAACGACGTACATGATAACTGTACCTCGCCGGCCAACCTGGTCATTATGTTCACCCAAACCAGCACCCAGGGCGTAGCCGGACAGTGCGGCGGCAGTACTTACAGCCTCACCCGTACCTGGAAAGTCACCGATGCGGCGGGTAATCAGTTAGTTCATACCCAGGTGATTACGGTGGTTGACCTTGTAGCGCCAACGGCCATTTGTCAGAACGTTAGCCTGACGCTGGATGCCTTTGGGAATGCTACGCTGACACCGGCCCAGGTGAACAATGGTTCGTTCGATAACTGCACGGCAGCCAATTTATTGACCTACACCTTGTCGCAAACGCAGTTCAATTGCAGCCATGTCGGAACGAACACCGTCGTGCTGACCGTCACCGATCCTTGCGGCAACAGCAGCACGTGCACAGCCGTCATCACGGTACTGGCCGGCATTGCTCCCTGTGCGCCCATTTATGATCTGGCCGGTTCGGATCCCTGCGTTTGTCTGAATAACGCGACCACCCTGACCAACGGCCAGTTTAGCGAGTTGATCCAGATTAAAGCCCTCGCTGGTCAAACCTGGACGATACAGGCCGTAACTGGTTTATACTCGGTTAACAGCCCGAATCCACCGGCTTCACCTATACCGCTGCCGGTTGGTACGGCCCTTTCGGCCGGTACTGCGGACGGTATCGACAATGATGAAGACGGTTTAACGGACGAGGCGAATGAGAATATTTACTACACCTTGCGGGCCCGTCACGTGGAAGCTATTGGTTATACGGCCACATTTGTCAATAATTTGAGCCAAACCCTGAGTGTGGGCAACACCTGTTACTATCCCACGCCGGTATTCCTGAATATTGGTAATGATCCGCTTTGTCTAAGCACAGCGGCCTTCCCGATCCAGGTGGGCGAAGTAAATGGCGCACAGGGCACGGTGATTGAAATTCGGGTGAACGGCGTACTGACCAATATTTTCAACGCCGCCGCTTTAGGGGAAGGCGTTCACACGGTCAGCGCTATTTTCGATGCCGGAACAGCGCAGCCATTTACCATCGTCAATGGGGTGGTGGTGCAGGGCAGTAATGCGGCCGCGCTGGCGGATCCGGGTTGCCAGCAGCCGATTTCCGTGCTGGTGCAAATCGTGGGTACGCCGAGCCAGGTCAACTGTAATGACCACGTTTACTTAGCCTTAGATGCCGATTGTACCGAAACGCTGAACGCCGATCAGGTGCTGGAAGGAACCTATTATTGTTACGATGACTATTCGGTCGAGCTGGATAAAACGCCGCCCTTCGGAAATGGTCCCTGGGTGCCGGGTGTCGTGAACGCCGCAGATATTGGTAAAACGTACTACTATCGGGTCAACCACCTCATCGGGGGGAACCTCTGCTGGGGCGAAATAACTATTGAGGATAAACTGGCGCCAGCGCTCACCTGCCCGAACAACGTCACCATCGCCTGCTCGGAATCGACCGAAGCGTCGAACACGGGTCAGATAGGGGTGCAGGATTGCTCGGCAACCACTACGATAGTGGACGACCAGTACACCGACTTTGGTCAATGCTCCAACCCGCGCGGTCAGATTGTCCGTACCTGGATCGTGACCGATGTGTGGGGTAACCAGTCGACCTGCTCGCAAACGATCACCATCGTGCCCTTCGATCTGGCCACGGTGGTCTTCCCGGCCGATGTGACGGTGAATTGTGAAAACACCTACCTGAACCCCGGAGCGACGCAGCCCGATCAAACGGGTCGGCCAAGTATCAACGGCTTCCCGATCGGTAACGGCGGTTTCTGTACGGCTTCGATCGGTTTCACCGATACCCGTCTGGAAATCTGCCCCGGCAGCTATGAGCTGCTGCGCGAGTGGATCGTCCGGAATACTTGTCTGCCTATCAGCCTCAGCAATCCAATTAAGCACACGCAAATTATCCAGATCCAGGATCTGGGCGCCCCGGTCTTTGCCTGTCCGGCAAACATCACGGTCAGCACCGATCCGTCGGCCTGCTGTGCCACGGCGGCCCTGCCGGATGTGATCATCTCGGAAGGCTGCTCGTATATCAGCGATCTGGAGGCCAAAGTGACCGGAACCAACCCCGTGAACGGCAACATCATCACCTTCACGGTGCCTGGTCACCTGGGCGATTTTGCCGGCAATAACTACTGGAATCCCGATACACTGGCGATTTTCCCCTACACCCAGTGTTTGCCGGTGGGCGTTTACAACGTGAAATACACGGCGCAGGACCAGTGCGGTAACCTCTCCAACTGCGCTTTTGCCCTGACGGTGGCCGACCTGGTCCCGCCGGTGGCGAGCTGCGACGAGACGACGGTGGTGGGCATCGGCGGCAACGATCCTTTCGATTGTTACACCCCGGCCGACGGCTGCGACGGAGCCGGCGTCACCTGGGTACCGGCCCTGAATTTCAACGACGGTTCCTACGATAACTGCAACACGCTGCTCTACACGGTACGCCGCATGGCGCCGTACTCGGCCTGCATAAACGGACTGGACCATGATCCCTGCACACCGGGCCAACCGAGCGAATACGAGGTGGCGACGGCGGAATCGGATTCGATCAAGTTCTACTGCTGCGAAGTGGGCAGCACCCAGACGGTGATCCTGCGGGTGTACCAGACGGATGTGAACGGCCAGATCATGAATGGCCTGGACGGCGAACCGATCTTCAACGAATGTATGATCCAGGTGGAGGTGCAGGACAAGATCAAACCGGTCTGCCAGTCGCCGGCCAACCTGACGGTGAGCTGCACGAACTTCGACCCGAGCCTGTGGGCCTACGGCCTGCCGGTGATTGCCGACAACTGCTGCCTGGACACGTCCAAAGTGTACCAGAACCAGTGCGGTTTGCAGCATTCGGTGAGCTACAACCAGTTCGATACGGTGTGTAACCGCGGTACGATCGTGCGCACTTTCCGCGCCTTCGACTGCCACGGCCTGTCGACGAGCTGTACCCAGCGTATTGTGGTGGATTACACGCAGGACTACTTCGTCCGCTTCCCGGACGACAAGATCATCACGGTCTGCGACGGTACGGGTAACTACGGCGAACCTTCCTTCTACGGAAAAGATTGCGAACTGCTCGGCACCTCGTTTGAAGACCAGGTCTTCACGGTGGTTCCCGATGCCTGCTTCAAGATCGAACGGACCTGGACGGTGATCAACTGGTGCACGTATGACCCGAATGCCGGTTGTGTGTACATCCCCAATGCGAGTCCGAACGCCACGGTGAACCACCCGAGCAACCTGCCCGGACCAATCATCGCAGCGCCGAACAACGGCATCACGGGCTGGAACCCGACCTCGGTGAAGATCGATCCGGCAGATCCGACGGCGACGAACTACGCGGTGTTCTACACGGGCGGTTCCTACAAAACGACGGTGGGCGGCGTACTGACGACCATCACCGTGCCGGCGGTCAAGGATGTGAACTGCTACCGTTACAAACAGATCATCAAGATCATCGACACCCAGGATCCGGTGTTTGCCAACTGCCCAGATACGCTGGTGACGCTTTGCGATGAAACGCCGAACGAGTCGCTTTTGTGGAACCAGAGTTACTACTTCGACGCGGTGACGGCTTCCCACGACCTGTGCGAAGCGCCGAGCGTACTGACGGTCACGGCCACGGATTCCTGTGCGCCGACCGGGGTGACTTTCTACTACTTGTTGTTCCTGGACCTGAACGCCGACGGCGTGATGGAAACGGTGATCAACTCGAACAACCCGCCGGCGGCCAACACGGTGATGTACGGCAACGCGCTAAACCCGAACTACGCGGGCGGCACGCCGTACAACTTCGATAACCGCGCCGTGCCGGCCAACCAGAAGTATCGTTTTGCGCTGCAGACGGTCGTCAACGCAAATAGCAAAACGGCCAAAGTGATGTGGAACACCGATCAGTCGCCGAACACGTACACGGTTCCGGAACTGCCTTACGGAAGCTATAAGATTAAGTGGTTTGCCCAGGACGGTTGCGGCAACGAAGCCGCCTGCGAGTACACATTCAAAGTCAAAGACTGCAAAGCGCCGACGGTGGTTTGTGTAAACGGTCTGAGCGTGAACATCATGCCGACGCAAATGGTCCAGTTGTGGGCGAGCGACTTCCTGCAATATGCCGAGGATAACTGCACGCCGACGAACCTGATCAAATACGGCATTCGCAAATCGGGTACGGGTACGGGCTTCCCGCTCGATGCCCAGGGCAGCCCGGTTACCAGCGTGGTCTTCACCTGTGCGGATCTGGGCACGCAATTGGTCGAACTGTGGGCCATCGATCTGGCCGGTAACGCCGACTACTGCGAGACCTATGTGATCGTGCAGGACAACAACGGTAACTGCCCGGTCGCCGACCACGCGACCGTTGCGGGTAGCCTGAAGACGGAAGCTGGCGACGGACTGGAAGAAGGCACGGTCGAACTGACGGGTTCCAACCCGACGACACCTGCCTTTAACCTGCTGGACATGACGGACAATACGGGGGCTTATTCCTTCCCGAACCTGATCCTGACCGGCTCGAACGTGACGGTAACGCCGACCAAGGACAACAACCCGCTCAACGGGGTAAGTACCTATGACCTGGTGCTCATCAGCCGCCACATCCTCGGACTGGAACCCCTGACCTCCCCCTACAAGATGATCGCTGCGGACGCCAACAAGTCCGGCTCGATCACCACGTTCGACATCGTGGAGTTGCGTAAACTGATCCTGGGGATTTACCAGGAACTGCCGAACAACACCTCGTGGAGATTCGTGGACAAGGCCTTCAGCTTCCCGAACATCAACAACCCGTTCCAGTCGGTCTTCCCGGAGAACATCAGCATTGCTGATATACAGTCCAGCCAACTGGCGGAAAACTTCGTGGCGGTGAAAATCGGGGACGTGAACCAGAACGCGATCGCCAATGCCCAGCAGGCAGCGGAGGATCGCACGACGGGCACGCTGCTGATCGACGTGAGCGACCGTTCCGTTAAAGCGGGTGAAACGTTCGATGTGACGTTCAAAACCGCCGAGGCGGCTCAAGGCTTCCAGTTCACGCTTTCCTTAAATGGTTTGATGGTAACGGAAATTGAGAAAGGCCTGAACGTAGACGCTTCGAACTTCGGGGTATTCAATGACGCTTTAACCGCTTCGGTAGACGGCGCTTCGGAGTTCACGGTCCACTTCCGGGCGACGAAAGCCGGTAAGATCAGCACCATGCTGAGCCTGTCGGGCCGGATCACGAAGGCGGAAAGCTACACGATGTCCGGTAAGCGCCAGGAAGTAGCGCTGCGCTTCAATCAGGGCAAAGTGAGCACGATCAGTGGTGTCGGCTTCGAGCTGTACCAGAACCAGCCGAACCCATTCGTGGGCAAGACCAGCATCGGCTTCCACCTGCCGGCGGCCACTACGGCCACGCTGACGGTGTATGACGAAAGCGGTCGGGTACTCTTCACGCAGAAAGGTGACTTCGCGAAGGGGTATAACGCGATTGGCATCGACGCTGAGGTGGTTATTCCGCAGGGAACAGGTTTACTGTATTACAAACTGGAAACGGCGACGGATCACGCAACGAAGAAAATGATCCAGGTGAAGTAGGTTAGCAATTTAGGTATATTAAACGTTGACGGCCATCCTTGATGAAGGGTGGCCGTTCTTCGTTCTTCGTTCTAGTGTGGCTGTCTCACAAGTACAATTTAGAGGGGTTTAGGTGGTTTAGAGAGGTTTAGAAAAAAAAGGCACATCATTGATAATCAATGCTATGTACTCGGACTCTAAACCCCTCTAAACTTTCTAAACCCCTCTAAACCAGACTTATGAGACGGCCACACTACCACTACTTATTCAACTGCGCATCCACCACCGCGATCACGATCATGTTCACGATTTCGCGGGTCGTGGAGCCCAGTTGCAGCAAGTGCACGGGCTTTTTCAAACCCATCAGGATCGGGCCCATTTTTTCAATACCGGCCACTTCTTTGACCAGGTTGTAGGCAATATTAGAAGCCGACAGGTTGGGGAAAATGAGGGTGTTCGCACTACCGTCCGCCAGGTCGCTGAAGGGATGGTTTTCTTTCAGCAGCGCCGTATCGAAGGGTAAGTGGGCCTGCATTTCACCATCGACGATCATCGTGGGGTGTTTGGCTTTCAGCATACCGACCGCCTGGCGCATTTTGATGGCATCTTCCCCGTCGGCACTGCCGAAATTGGAGTAGGTGAGCAGCGCAATACGCGGTGTAATATTGAATTTCTCCACTTCTTTGGCCGCCAGTTCCGTGATTTCCACAATTTCCTCGGCGGTCGGATTGAAGTTAACGCTGGTATCGGCCAGGAAGAGCGGTCCGAAACGGCTCATCAGGATGTACATGCCGGAAACCTTTTTGACCCCCGCCTGTCTGCCGACCACTTGCAGGGCCGGCCGGATAGTGTCGGGATAGTTCCGGCTCATGCCACCGATCATGGCGTCCGCATCGCCCATTTCGACCATCATACAGCCGTAGTAGGTACGACGGCGAACCAGGTTATGCGCTTCGGCCCGGTTATAACCTTTACGCTGGCGTTTTTCAAAAAACAGATCGCCATATTTGACAATTCTTGCCTGTTCATGCTCCTGCTGCGGGTTCATCGGATCAATGATTTCCACTTCTGCCAGATCCAGTTGATTTTCATCGATCAGTTTTTTAATCCGCTGGACATTACCCAGCAGAATAGGCGTGGCGATCTTTTCCTGACGGACCTGCTGGGCAGCCTTCAGTACGGCCAGGTTTTCGGCATCGGCCAGTACGACCCGTTTGGGTTCCTGTTTGGCCTTGTTGATGATGGCCCGGGTGAGCGTATTATCCTGACCGAGTCGTTTGGATAACTGGCTTTCGTAGGCCTCCCAGTCTTCGATCGGGAATTTAGCTACGCCGGTTTCCATGGCGGCCCGGGCAACGGCGGCGGCGACCGTAGTCAGCAAACGCGGATCTACGGGTTTGGGAATGATGTATTCCCGGCCGAAAACGAGGTTGTCTTTCCCATAAGCCATGTTCACAATATCCGGAACGGGCTTTTTGGCCAGACCCGCCAGGGCATATACGGCGGCCAGTTTCATTTCTTCATTGATGATCTTAGACCGCACGTCGAGCGCGCCCCGGAAGATGTAGGGGAAACCGAGTACGTTATTCACCTGGTTGGGATAGTCGCTCCGGCCGGTGGCAAAAATGATGTCTTTTCTGGCCTCCATCGCTTCTTCGTAAGCGATTTCCGGCGTCGGATTGGCCATGGCGAACACTACGCAATCCCGCGCCATGGATTTGACCATATCCTGATTCAATACATTCCCTTTCGACAAACCCACAAAGACGTCCGCGCCGACCATAGCATCCGCCAGCGTGGTTTCGGCCGGCATCAGGTCGTTGGCGAACTCCGTTTTCTTACCGTCCAGATTGGTACGACTGGGGTGTAGCAAACCCTTGGAGTCGAACATGAAAATATTCGCTTTTTTCGCGCCCAGACTGTGGTAGAGTTTGGAGCAGGAAATAGCCGAAGCACCCGCGCCATTGACGACGATTTTGGCGGTCGCGAAGTCCTTGCCAACCAGTTCGAGCGCATTCAGCAGGGCGGCGGCACTGATAATAGCCGTGCCGTGCTGGTCGTCGTGCATGACGGGAATATTCAGTTCCGCTTTCAGCCTTTCTTCGATCTCGAAACACTCGGGGGCGGAAATATCTTCCAGGTTAATGCCTCCAAACGTCGGTTCCAGGATCTTGACAGTACGTACGAATTCGTCCACATTTTTGGTGTCCAATTCGAGGTCAAATACGTCGATGTCGGCGTAAATCTTGAACAGCAGCCCTTTGCCTTCCATGACCGGTTTGCTGGCCGCCGGACCGATGTCGCCCAGTCCCAGCACGGCGGTGCCGTTGGAAATAACGGCGACCAGGTTGCCTTTAGCGGTGTACTTATAAATGTCTTCGGGGTTTTCGGCGATGGCCAGGCAGGGTTCGGCGACGCCGGGGGAGTAGGCGAGGGTTAAGTCGCGTTGGGTGGCGGTTTCCTTGGAAGGGATCACTTCGATCTTGCCCGGACGGCCTTTGGCGTGGTAGTACAGCGCCTCTTCTTTTAATGTCTTTTTCATGCTTGCAGAGTAGGGCGCAAAGATGGGCTTTCTGTCAGATTTTACGGCTGGTTTAAATTTGATAGAAGTTTTTGGGCAGTATGATTGAAAGCAGCCGGACTATTCTTTCTTTTACGCGATCATCACTAATTGAAACGACGCACTATGTTCCATTCCCCCTTTCGTTTGTTTGCCGCCCTCTTGTTGGCCGGTATGTTCGCCGGCTGTAGCGCTTCTTCCAAAATGGAAAAGCAAAACCCCGCTGCCGGCGATTTCTACGAACTCCGCACCTATCATATACAGAATAAAAGCCAGGAGCAAAACGTAGATAATTACCTGCAGCAGGCCTTTCTGCCCACCTTGCACCGCGCCGGCTGGTCCAATATCGGCGTTTTCAAACCCATCGACAGCGACACCGCCTATGCCGGCAAACGGGTGTACGTGCTGATCCCCGCCCGCTCGCTGGAAGCCCTGGCCGGCCTGCCTGATGTGCTGCAAAAAGATGCCGCGTATGCCCTGGCCGCACCGGCGTACCAGAATGGCACCCAGGAAAATACGCCCTATAAACGCATGGAAGTCAGCTGGTTAACGGCTTTCAGCGGCCACCGGCATTTCACCCTGCCGGATATTAAAACGCCGCGCAGTGAACGGATCTATGAAATACGAAGTTATGAAAGCCCGAGCGAGAAACTGGCTATTAACAAAGTGCAGATGTTCAATGCGGCCGACGAGATCGGGCTGTTTGACCGGCTCGGGTTCAACGCCATGTTCTACGGGTCGGCGCTTTCCGGCGCCCACATGCCCAACCTGGTGTACATGATCGGTTTCGATAACACGACCGCCCGGGATGCACACTGGAAAGCCTTCGTCGATAGTCCCGAATGGAAGAAAATGAACACCCTGCCCGAATACCAGATAAAAAACGTCAGTCATATTGACAGCTATCTGCTGCACCCGACGTCTTATTCGGACTATTGAGCATCAGGATTGATTATAATTATCTATCACCATGATTCCTTTTTATCCATCCATCCTACGTGTTTCCAGTCTTTTATTGCTGGCTTTTTTCGCTTCCGGCAGCTTACGGGCGCAGCATAGTGTCGTCAGGGGCCAACTCACCGAAGCGGCCACCGCGGCCCCGCTGGCCTATGCGAGCGTCCGCGTATTACAATTGCCTGCACGTACCTTAGTGGACGGCACGCTGACCGACGAGCAGGGAAAATTTTCCATCGCGCTGCCATTAGGGAATTTTTTGGTGGAAGTGGAATTCATAGGCTTCGAGACCATTAGTAGTCCGGAATTTTCCCTGACGGCCGCACAGCCGCAGTTCGACCTCGGCACGCTGCAACTCGCCGCCACGGCCACGGCCCTCGGGGAAGTGGAGGTGACCGCCGAGAAAAGCACGATGGTACTGGCCCTGGATAAAAAGATCTTCAACGTCGGGAAAGACCTCGCCAATGCCGGCGGTTCGGCCAGCGACATCCTGACCAATATTCCTTCCGTCACGGTGGACCCGGATGGCAACGTCAAACTGCGCGGCAGCGATAATGTGCGCATCCTGATCGACGGTAAACCTTCCGGACTGGTCAGTTTCAAGGGCAGCAGCGGGTTGCAGCAACTACAGGCCAGCATGATCGAGCGCGTGGAGATCATCACCAACCCTTCGGCGCGGTATGAAGCAGAGGGATCGGCCGGCATTATCAATATTATCCTGAAAAAAGACCAGAAACAGGGCTTTAATGGCTCTTTCGAGCTCATTGCCGGTCAGCCCACCAATTTCGGTGCGGCGGCCAACCTCAATTACAGGCAAGGCAAGATCAATTTCTTTATTAATTACGGCATTTCCTACCGCAATTCACCGGGTGGCGGCTCCTTGTTTCAGCAGCGTTCGGCGGGCGACACCACCTATTTACTGCGCCAGACGACCGACAACGAATTCCGGGGTTTGAACAACAATGTACGCGGCGGGCTCGACTATTATTTTAATGAAAACAGCATCCTGACTGCTTCGACTTTGTGGCGGCGCAGCGATGCCCGGCGCCTGAGCGATATTCGCTACGAGGACTATCTTTTCAACCTGGAAAACTCCCTGGGCTACACGCTTCGTAGTCAGGACGAAATCGAGGACGAACCCAATTCCGAGTATTCGCTGGTGTATAAACGTAAATTCAGCACGGAAGGCCACGAGCTGACCGCCGAAGCCAAGTACCTGAATTACTGGGAACATTCGGATCAGTCGTTTCCCCAGCAAACGTTTTTTGCCGATGGTACGGAAGACCTGAGCCGTTCACTTTTTCAGAAATCGTTGAACGATGAGTATGAAAACCAGTATTTACTACAGGTCGATTACCTGCACCCGCTGGGAAAAGACGGTAAAATGGAGACCGGTGTACGCAGCAGTTTCCGGAACATGGAGAACGACTACGTGGTCACCCAGGAAAATACCGATGGCTCGTTCAGTACCGTGGCCGGCCTGGATAACGACTTCTTTTACCAGGAAAACATCAACGGCGCCTACTTCATTTACGGCAATAAACAGGGTAAAATCTCCTGGCAGGGTGGACTGCGGGCTGAACATACCGACGTGCAGACCCTGCTTCAGGAAACCAACGAACGTAATCCGCGGAACTACTTCAACTTCTTTCCGAGCCTGCACCTGACCTATAATTTGCCGCACAACAATGCCGTGCAGTGGAGTTACAGCCGCCGCGTCCGGCGGCCGGTGTACAATGACCTGAGCCCGTTTTCCACCTATACCGACAGCCGCAATTTCTGGAGCGGCAACCCCGATCTGGACCCCGAATTCAGCGATGTGCTGGAAGTGGGCCACCTGGTTTACTTTAATCAGGGTTCTTTGTCTTCATCGCTTTATTACCGGCATACCCGGGATAAAATCGATCGTATTCGCCGGCTCGATGCAGCGGGTAATGCGGCTACCCGGCCGGAGAATCTGCGCGCGGAAGACGCCCTGGGCCTGGAATTTGCCACCGCCTATTCCCCCAAAAAATGGTGGAAACTGGACGGTAGTTTTAACTTCTTTCACACGGACATCGACGGCAGTAACCTCGGAACGGGCTACCAGGCCAGCACCTACAGCTGGTTTGCCCGGATGACTTCCAAGTTCCTGCTGCCGAAAAACTTTGATTTTCAGGTACGCGGTAACTACGAAGCGCCGCAAAAGACCGCGCAGGGCAGCCGAAAGGCCCTGTACTTCGTGGATCTGGCCGCCAGCAAAGATATTTTGCAGAATAAAGGCACGCTGACGCTAAACGTAAGCGACCTGCTGAACAGCCGCAAATGGCGCAGCATTACGGAGGGCCCTGACTTCCGCAGCGAAAGCACCTATCAGTGGCGGCGGCGGCAGGTGAACCTGACGTTTAATTACCGCATTAAACAGGGAAAACCGGCGAAAAAGAAGGAAGGGGAGGAGGGGTGAGCAGTTTTTATGAAATGATGAAGTTATGAAATGATGAAGTGATTTTTCCCACCTTTCAAGTAATACCATGGAAAATTCTATCAAAAAAGCCGGCAATCCTGATTCCGGTAAACACCGCAGAAATGGAACTACTTACCGGCTCAAACCGGAAGAAATCGAGCAGTTCAACGAACAAGGCTATTTGATATTAAACGAGGTGCTCACCGAAGCGGAAGTGGCGGAGCTGGACCCCTGGTTCGAGCACTTCGTGACGGGCCGGGAGCCAAATATGGGCCGGGATTTCTGCGATATGAGCCAGCCCTACGGCACGCCGGTAGAAGAATTTAAGCTGGTCAACGCCATGCTGCCCAGCAAATACCGCCCGGAACTGGCCAATAACATCTACCAGCAAGTGGCGCAAAATATAGCCGACCAACTGTACCCCACTGGCCGGGCCGCCATGGACTACGAACAGTTTCTCGCCAAAAAGCCCAATAAGGCGCAGGCGGAATTTGCCATGCACCAGGATCTGGGCTACTGGCCGAAAACGAAAAACACCTGGACCGCCACTTTTTCCCTGGCCATGAGTAATGCCGACGTGGAAAACGGTTGCCTGCAGGTAGTGCCCGGCAGCAACAAGGAGCCGGAACTGCGGCAGCATCGGCCCAAAGACTATGGCCATCAGAATACGGAAACCGTCAGCCGGGATGAATCGCATACCCTGGTCATCGATATGAAACCGGGCGACGAAATCCTGTACCTGCCCGTCAAACGCGGCAGCCTGACCATCCATGACGAGCGCATTGTACACGGTTCGGCGGGCAACCTGACCGATGAATGGCGCAAAACCTACATCATCGCTTTCCGGGACGCCCAGACCATCGCCGAGGAACGCGCCATCGGCTTTACGCACTCGCATAATGATGCGGTGGAATGGGATAAGATCATTTCCTGATCGGAAAAAACCACCATCACCAACAACATGAAAACATTCCCTACACTCTTTTTTCTACTAATCATTGCCGGAACAGCCGAAAGTCAGACCCCCTTGCGGCTGCCGAGCTTTTTTGATGGGTACCTCGATGTCTCGGTAAAGGACAATTTCTCGGGGTTTTATGATCCGTCCGGACAGATGAGTTTAAGCGATGTCCGCCCGGCAATCTTTGTTCCTTTGGACAGCTTCCAATACCCGCTCGGCATCCTGCGAAACAACGATTGCCGGGTGTGGTTACGCTGCCTAACCGACAGCTTAAGCCGCAGCAGCGCTGATACGACCCCTCTGTACTGGCATTTCAATCTTCGACATACGCTGATCGAAGGATTCGTGGTGCGGGAAAACGAACCAATCGAGCAGTATAGATGGGGGCAGAGAGCCAATGGGGAACCATTACCAACCTTATTCTTACTGCCGTTTGAACGATCTGCGCAACCAAAGGCCACTTGGTATTTTCGCATCCGGCCTTTCCCCTTCAGAATCAATAATTTCAGCCCGAGCGTGATGTCTATGAAAGGCTGGCGTGATCGTTCAGCCGTTCGATATTACGACATGCGCCTGGCGCAAAATTTCATGGTATGCCTGACGGGAATCCTCCTGTTTGTCAGCCTTTTCACCTTTATGCAGTGGGCGCTTTACCGCCGACAGGTTTTCCTTTACTATGGCTGTTTTCTGCTCTCCTGTCTTGCCAATTTTTACCGCTACGAAAGTGAGTTTGCAGTACCGGTAACGAAGTTGACGGCTTTTTTAACCTCCCAAGGCGATTTTATCACCACTTATCTGGGACACACGTTCTATTTCCTGTTTATCAATGATTTCCTCAGGCTGCAAAAGCACATGCCGGTGCTTTATAAGGTGACAAATTCCACAGCGATATTTTCCAGTTTCCTGTTTATCATTCACTTCATCGTTTACTACCTGCTCAATCGGCACGACTGGGCAGTTTCGATTTTTCTCCTGCGATTTCCACTGCTCGCGGTTGGTGTATATGCGCTGCTGGACGTTTCCTATAAACGTCCCCCTTTTTACATTTTTATACTCTGTGGGGGCCTGGCAGTGACTGTGGGCGCATTTATTTGGATGACCAGCGGATACCGGCTTGAACACAGACTACCGGTCATCCCCTACGCAGCGGTAGCTTTTTATCTGGGGGTGATGCTACAAACGTTCTTTTTCTTGTCCGGGCTTGGCTATCAGTTTAAAATAAGCGAATTGGCAAAACGAAAGGCTCAGAAAAACCTGTTAGACGAACGCGAACGCATTACCCGTGATTTACACGACGATGTCGGCTCCACCCTCAATAGCCTGGCGGTCATGAGTGAACTGGCACGTCGCCAATCAAATGATCTGCCTGTTTCTGTCGTCGAGGCCCTCGAAACCATCCAAAATACTGCCCGCGACACGGTGCAGCGTATTAGTGATATCGTCTGGTCGGTCAATCCCAATATTGATACAGTGGGCGACTTAGTAGCCCGGATGCGCAATTTCACTTTTTCACTTTTTTCCGGTACTGATACCCGCGTCCGTTTTTCAGTTTCCGATACCCTGGAAACACTGCCCATTACACCGGACCGGCGTTGGCAGCTCTACCTCCTTTTTAAGGAAGCGGTCAATAACGTCAGTAAGTATGCTGCTGCAAGCCTGTTGCGCGTCGAGTTTGAAGAAAATAATGGCAGTATGCGGCTTACTATAGGCGATAACGGAAAAGGGTTTGACCCTGAACAGACGCACCCGGGTAACGGCTTGCGCACCATGCAGGAGCGCGCGCAAGCGTTGGGTGGCGCCGTACAGTTGCACTCGGCAGCGGGTGAAGGAACCGTCGTGGAGATTGACTGGGAGTTGTGACTTATCTGCGAAACCACCCAAAGATGTAGTAGTTCGGTAGTAAAATAGGGCGTTATTTTGCACCAAATTTTAGTGTTCCATACATGGTCTGATTCAGGCCAAACACATTTCAATGCATAAACGATGATTGCCAACGAAGCCCCGATCCGCGTACTCATCGCGGAAGATGTGGATTCCCTGCGGGAAAGCATGTTCCAACTGATCAATGAATCGCCCGGTTTCGTCTGCGTAGGCGCATTACCCAATGCCCTCAATATCTTGCAGCAAGTCGGCGTGGCAAGACCCGATGTGATCTTGATGGACATCAATATGCCCGGTAAAAGCGGTATTGAAGCCGTCCGGGAAATCCGGCAACAGGGCGATCAGGTGACGATTGTGATGCAGACCATTTTTGAAGACGACGACAAGGTATTTGAATCTATTCTGGCTGGCGCTAACGGTTACATCCTTAAATCCACGCCCAAAGAGCAACTGCTCGATGCCATCCGCGAAGCGCGGCTGGGTGGCGCGCCCATGACGCCTGCCGTCGCTACCAAGGTGCTGCGATTTCTCCGGGAACAGCCGACGCTCGCCCATAAAGGCAAGTCACAACTACCAGGGGAAGAAGGACTAAACGACCGCCAACGCGAAGTACTGGAACTGCTTATGGACGGGGCTAGTTACAAAATGATTGCTGACGAACTCTTCATCAGCATGGATACCGTGCGGTATCATATTAAGAATATTTATCGGGCGCTGCATATCAATTCTCGGTCGCAGTTAGTGCGCGGGCGTTGATTATACTATCATAACTTTTGCGTCGAAGGGCGCCATCCTGATCAAGTGACCAGGGTGGCGCCCTTTAGATTTGTTGGACCCTTCCCATCCGGCCGACACTACCGGCCTTACCACATCTTTCCTTCCTGACACTACCCGCCCGCCACATCTTTCCTGCCGGGCACTAGCCATTGTACTACATCATAAGTTACACATAACCACTACTTTATGCAGTTGTGTGCGTTGCCATGTCGCCTGATCTTTGTAGCATCAAAATCAAATGAAGTTTCACGGTTTACCAAAAGTCTTAGTAACCAAACCGTACCAAACAACATTCACCCGATGCTGAATCTATTTAACTGGCTCACCATGACAGACCACCGCACCAAGTCGAACAATGAATTGCCGGCGCCCACGCCTGATGAATTATTCATGGCCCGGTTATACGAAATACTAACCAAAAAATCTTTCGATTCCCAGTATTCCGTCCCAAAACTCTGCCGTGACATCGGGGTGAGTTCCAGCCAACTCCACCGCAAACTCACTGCCGTCACCGGTAAACCCGTGATTGAAATCATCACCGCTATGCGCTTTGAAAAAGCAAAAGAATTGCTCAGTGACCAAAGCCAGCGTCAGATCGCTGAAATCGCTTTCGACTGCGGTTTTGAAGACCCGGATTATTTCTCGCGGGCTTTTTCCAAGCGGTTCGGTGTATCGCCAAGCGAATTTAGAAAGCAGATGTAGCATTTTGGGAGAAAAATCCGGATTTGTGGGAGATTTATCCAGCCGGGATAGACTGGAGTCTCTGAGTTTTGTGCCAGTACAACGTTATTGTTTGATCTGATTCACGACTATACCGGGCAGTTACCGTGAGAGTGTCAATTTAGCCGCACGGTTTTGTGTAAATAAAAAATCAGTCGGTTTTTGCCTTTGAGGGTTTGTTTTCCACATTTCAACCGCCTTGTCGGGCAAAAGGGGGTTGAAATAGTGGAAAACACGTCTTGCTACTCATTTTCCTGTTTCTTCCGGTTAGTCCGCCGATCGATAGTCCCACTTTTGCTCGAACTGATCCGTAATTTGGTAATTAACTCCTGAATGCCTTCGTTTTCGGTTGAAGTAAATTTCGATGTATTCAAAAATATCGGTGTAGGCGTTCTCAAAACGGTTTGGTATGTCACCGAGCGGCTTTAGAAAGCAGATGTAGCATTTTGGGAGAAAAATCCGAATCTTTGGGAGATTTATCCAGCCTGTTTCAGGGCAAGACCCCGAGTTTTGAACCAAAAACATATTAGGGTCTTCGGCCTCAGATTCATCGCTACGCTCTAAATGACAACCCACGGTAGCCACGAAAAGCAGGCAAGATTATCACTCACAAATTGGCACTACCCAAGATGAATACAATCCGTCATTACCAATCCGTCTTTGCTTGTTTCCTCGCGCTGTTAATGGCTTTGGGAACCATGAGTTGTTACAGCCGCCGGCCAATGCAGACTTCCAGGCTTCCCGAACTCAGCTTCCAAGACCTGCAGTTTATCGTCATGGACCCCCAAAAGCCGATGACCAACATGTGGTTGCTTTCCAAGGTAAAAGTCGAAGAGAGGTGGATTTCGGCCCGGGTGGATCGGGCAACACCGGCTTTTGTGCAGCAATTTTATGCACTTAAGAATAAAGGCCACCGGAACCAAGTCCTGCTGCATATCGAACCGGAAATGGCAAAAACCTATGGCGATACGCTCAGCACCCGGTTGACTTTCGCCGACATTACCAAAATCGAAGTCTTTGAGCCAGATGCCGGCAAGACCTTCGGGGTAGTGCTGGGCAGCATGGCCGGGGCAGCGGCCATCGGTTTCATCATTGTGTTGATTGCCTGTGGCTGCCCCTACGTCTATACCGAAACTCCGGACGGCATAAAACTGGAAGGCGAACTCTATGCCGGCGCGGCCTATCCCCAACTGGAGCGCCACGACTGGCTGCCCCTGCAAAACCTGCAAACCGTCGACCAGCAGTACCGGATCAAAATGGCTAACAAACTCCCCGAAAACCAACACACCAACCTGCTCGAACTGGAAGTGATCGACCACGCGCCGGGCATCCAGCCGTTGTTCGACAAATACGGACGGCTCCATACCCTCCGCCATTTAGAGCCGCCAGCCACAGCTACCAACGTCTCTGGCGCTGATGCGCTTGCAGCAGTGCGGGCCGAAGACGATAACATTTTCCTGGGCGACCTGCAAAACGACCGGCCCGACGCCACCGAACGCCTCACCCTCACTTTTGCCAAACCCGCGACAGCCCGGCAGGCCAAACTGCTGATCCATGCCAAAACCACGGACTGGTTGAGTACTGTGTATCACCAGTTTCAGGTTGAACTGGGTGCATACGGACCCAAAATGCGGCAGAAATCCAGCAAAAAATCCGCCGACAAGCTACTCGACTGGATGGAACGGCAAAAAATGCCCCTCGCCGTCTGGCTGGAAACCACCCCGGGCAAATGGGAAAAAGTCGACTATTTCCAGGGCGCCGGCTCCATCGCCTTTAAAAATGACGTGCTGGTCATCGATCTCTCCAGGGTGAAGGGCGACTCGCTGCGCCTGCGGCTCGAATACGGGTTCCATTTCTGGGAGATCGATTACGCAGCGCTCGATTTTTCGCCCGACGTACCCGTCTTTCGGCACACCCTTTCGCCGGCGTCGGCCATCACGAATACCGGCGTGGACGTCACCCAGGCCCTCGCCCGCGACGATGCGGCGTATTACAATCAACCCAATATAGATGACGAAGCGCGGGTGACCTTTGCCGCGCCACCCCTGTCAGCCGGCCAGGAACGCAGTTTGATCCTGCACGCCAAAGGGCACTATGAAATTTACCATGAACCGATGTCGGGTCGGCCAGGCGTATTTCAACTGATGTCCTGGAATAAGGAAAACGCCTTGCCTCGCTTGTCGCAGGAGCGTTGGCAGGAGGGCAGTCAATTGACGGCAAAACAATGAACGATTATTTCACTAATCAATCGTAAAATGATGACCACTATACGGCCAACCGTTTCTTCTGCCCCTACATCCGGTATCATCAGCGGATGGCGGTACCGGCTGTTGGAGTTGAAACTGCTCAGCCAAATGGCCCGGGTAGCATTCCGTTCCTATGGGCACCCTTACCAGGCCTGGCAAGCGATGCGCGGGCAAATCTCCGTAAACCTGCAGTACAGAAGTGCTTGCCAGATCACCAAGGCCTTACGCATCAATGGGCGGATTTACTTACAAATGGTATTTCCACAGCTGTTCAGTCCGGCAGCCTCAGCAGTAGTTACCAATGAATTGCATAAAAATGTTCCCATCCCGGGGCATCAACCCGGCTTAACGAAGATACTGCTGGCGATTACTAAAAAATGCTCGCTCCAATGTGCCCACTGTTACGAATGGGATGCCCTTAATGGTCGCGAGAGCCTCACTGCGGAAGACATCCTGACCATCATTCGAAAATTTCAGGTCAACGGCGTAGGCACCATCGAACTGGGCGGCGGCGAACCGCTGAACCGTTTTAGCGATCTGGTGCGGATTCTGCAGGAAAGCGATACCCAACAAACGGATTTCTGGATCACCACCTCGGGTTACCGCCTGAGCGCCGAAAGGGCGGTGGCGTTGCGCGAAGCGGGAATGATCGGCGCTGCAGTCAGCCTCGACCACTGGGATGCCGCAGCACACGACCGGTTCCGGGGCATGGAAGGGAGTTTCGAGTGGGCACGGCAAGCGGTGCAACATGCCAGGGCGGCCGGTTTGGCCGTTTGCCTGGCGCTCACCGCCATGCGCGAATTCTGTACCCCTGAACACCTATGGCGGTACGCTCAGCTTGCCCGGGAATGGGGCGTGCATTTCATCCGCATCCTCGAACCTATACCCGTTGGGCATTTTGCTGGCCACGATGTTTTGTTGCGACCGGCAGAAATAGCCGTGTTGGAAGATTTTGTGCGCAAAATCCAGCGAGAACGGGCTTACCGCGACTTCCCTGTGGTGGAGTACTATGCACCCAACCAACGGCAGGTCGGCTGTGCTGGCGCCGGCAAACGCTTCCTGTATGTGGATACCGACGGTGAAATGCACGCTTGCCCGTTTTGTCGGAACAAATGCGGTAGCGCCGTGGATGGTAGCATTGAAATGGGAATTGCAAACATGAAGCAGGCCAATAGTTGTCGGCTCCAATCTGTATAATTCCATTTTCTCTGCGTATATTCTTTACATCAGCAAAGAAAAAATGATACAGGATAGTTCAATACTAACCAGCCCCTCCCTGCTGAAGGTCTTCCTGATTGTGTCAGGCCTCTTTTGGGGTATGCCCAGCTTCGGCCAGCCCTATATCGATCTGTTGCGGATAGAATATTCTGGCAGTCTGGGCAATGATTTTAAATCCGGCTCCGGCACTTCCGATGTCCACGAATGGGTAGCCGACGTCACGGCGCCCGTGGGGTTGTCGCCTGAAAACACTTTACTCACTGGATTTTTATACGAGCATGTGCAGGTGTCCCTGTACGCTGACCAGCCGCCGGTAAGGGTAAGTACCTTCAACCTTAAACTGGGTTTAAACCACATCTATTCCGATACCTGGTCGGCGAGCTACCTGTTGCTTCCGAAATATGCATCGGATTTAAAGCAGTACCGCAGCGAGGATTTCCAAATTGGAGCAGCGGCGCTGCTGAAGTACACGAAACGCAAAAACTTCCACTTTAAATTCGGCGCATTTTTCAATACTGACCGGTTTGGGCATTTCATCACGCCCTTGCTGGGCCTGTATTATCAACGGGAAAAGTGGGAAGCCAACCTCCTGATCCCCAGGATCGTAGACATTAATTACCGGGTGACCCCATTGTTTCGGCTGGGCCTGCGTTGCAATGGTTCCATTAGGAGCTTTCAGCTAAACGAACATCTTAATGGGATTCCGCAGTATTTATCCGCCGCTGGCAATGACATTGGCGTCTATATGGGTTGGTCTCTCGGCCGGATTTACTTCGTGGGAACCCTGAGCCGGTCGGTGGGCCGGCATTACCGCAGCTATGCCCAGGGCGATCAGATCGATCTGGGCATCTCACTGCTCAAACTGGGCGACGATCGCCGGCAGTTGAACTACGATTTCAAAGACGGCCTGGTGTTCAAAATAGCCATCCTGTACCGCTTGGAGCTGGAAGAGCAATAGTTGCAAAAATGGAAGCACATGCAGGAATCTTACTTCTTTATATAATGGTGATCATAGAGATGATCATAATTCGATTTAAGTTAAAGGAATCATTGCCATGGAAGGAAATAGCCTTGAATCTTAATTCCGGACATGTTTTCATGTGGGTAGGAAGAAGTCTTGCAGTATTAGTATACGGAGCAATACTTACACATTGTTCTTTGGGCTGGGTGGAACAATGGCCGCCGGCCTTGCAGTGGGCTATTGTTTTTATTGGCTGGGATTTTTGTTTTTATTGGTCCCATCGCATGCATCATGATATTTCATTTTTATGGAACGTTCATGTAGTACATCATCAGGGGGAACACTTTAGTCTATCCCTTGGCATTCGTAATTCATGGTACTCTTCCCTTACATCGCTACCTTTCTTTATCCCGCTGGCCATAATTGGCGCTCCGCTTCAGGAGTTTATTGTGGTGGGTTCAGTGCATTATTTCATTCAATTCTACAATCATAATCATTTAATTAAAAGATCCGGCTGGCTGGAAAGTTTTATGGTGACTCCGACACATCATATATTGCATCATGCCAGAAATCCGGAGTACAGAGGTAAAAACTGTTCCGGTTCTTTTATTATTTGGGATAAATTATTTGGAACCTTTCAGGAGAAACTGGAAGATGTTCCGATTCAATTAGGAATTGACGAATCCATTCCATCTGATAACCCTTTTTGGATCAATAACCTGGCATTTCTGAAATTTTTTAAGGTAAAAACGCCAGATTTTACCAAAAGCCGATTTCAATTCTATAACTTACCTGACTTTTGGATAGGTTTTGCGGGATTATTGCTATTTGCATGGCTAATTTTTTATATTTCGGTTGAAAAGAGTTGGGATAACGTAAGATTATCCTATCTGTTTCTTATTATTTTCATTAGTACGATTTCTGTTTATGGGCTCTCGAAGGGAAAAATTTGGGGTGTTGCAGGTTGGGTGCTCTTTTTTTGTATTGGCAATCTCCTATTTATTTACTTTTATTCAGCACCGGCACTAATTTTATTATTGCTGACATTGAGTGTTTTTCACGTGTTTACCGTGCTGGCCCTTACCTGGAAACAATTTAAAAATAGCGCATCCTAATTATCATAGGCATGAAAATACTGGTCACTGGAGCAACTGGATTTACAGGCGGATGGATATTAAAGATATTAGGCGAAAAGTTCGGCATACCGCTGGTTTGTGGAACCGGGCGGAATGTGGAACGCGCCCAATCGCTGCAGGAACAAGGTTTCCAAATGATAACGGGTGATCTGACCGACGCAGGCTTTGTGCAGGAAAAACTACAGGAATTCACCCACATCGTGCACTGTGCAGCATTGTCGTCGCCCTTTGGTGCATACCGTGACTTTTACACCAATAATGTGCTATCCACCCTGAACATCCTCCAGGGAATAGATACTGCGCTAAAAATGGTATACATTTCTACGCCCAGTCTGTATTTCAATTATACCGACCGCATTAATATCAGGGAAAGCGATCCCCTGCCCAAACGCTTCGTGAACCATTATACCGCCACCAAGTACCTGGCAGAACAAGCTGTACTCCAATACCCAAAACTCCAGTGCGTAGTATTGCGTCCCAGGGCTATTATCGGCGCTGGCGATACGGTGATCATGCCCCGAATCCTGCGGGCCTATGCAACGGGGCGACTGAAAATCATCGGCAGCGGCCAGAATCTTTCCGACTTTACTTCGGTTAAAAACCTTGCGCAAGCCGTGTACCTGGCACTCAACGCCGGTCAGGAAGCCAACGGGCGCATCTTCAACATTACCGACGGCGAACCCCGTCCGCTCTGGCCCTTTATTGAACAAACGCTGCGTAAACTGGGCTGCCATAGAAAACTGTCCAAAATTCCCTACACCATCGCGTATGCAGCAGCTGCCACCGGCGAATGGTACAGCAATAGGATCAGTCAAAAAGAACCCGTGCTTACCCGCTACGGGGTCGGCGTGTTGAAATACTCCTTAACCATGGAGATTAGTGCCGCGAGGGAAATTCTGCACTATATGCCGGTTATTACTACGGATCAAAATATGGATGAATTTGTTACCTACTATAATCGTGAAAAAAGGGTCTGAACAAACGCAAATCCGCCTTTTTTCGAGCGGCTACTGCGTGGCCAATGAGCGCCACATCCATCCCGCAGCAGCAGCCCGGGCCATCCCGTTCCTGGCCACCTGGGCGTTGATCGAGCATCCGCGTTTGGGAAAAATCATCTTTGATACCGGTTATAGCCAACGCTTTTTTGAAGCCACTTCGACGTGGCCCAACCGCCTGTACCGCTGGGCTACACCCGTAAAATTCAATTCCGGCGAATCCTGCCTGGAACGACTGGAACAAAACGGGATCGCCATTAATGACGTTCGGCACCTCGTCATTTCGCATTTTCACGGCGATCATATTGGCGGACTCCTGGATTTCAACACTATCCCGGTCTGGTGTACGCAAGCCGCGTTGGATTTCGTAGGGCGACGAAGTAATAGGAACGGCGTTTTCAAAGGTATCCTTAAACCCTTGGTACCGAGGGATCTCGGCCAGCGGGCTATGCATCCCGATAGGCATCTCCCGGAAATAATGCTCGGACCGTTCCGTTGCTGGCAATGGGAGGACGACCTCATTTTTGTCGATCTGCCCGGCCATTGCAGAGGCCAGATGGGGCTACTCATAAAAAACAGCAATTGGGGCGATTTACTGCTCTGCGCCGATGCCGTGTGGTCATCGCGGGCCTACCGGGAACAGATACACCCCCAACGGATCGTTTCTCTTTTTGTAGATGACTATGGAAAACTGATCCAAACGATCGATCATCTGCATTGCTTTCACTTGGACTATCCGGAAATACTGATCCTGCCCACGCATTGTCCGGAAACCGCCAGGCTGGTAAACAACTGAATGGTGATGCTTTTGACCCGTTAAACAGAATGCCAATGAATATCATCCAAAACATCAGGATTACAGGCATCGGGAAGTTCCTCCCCGACGCCAAAATAAGTTCAGACGAACTGGAAGCGCGTTTTGGGATTCAAAAAGGTTTTTCGATCCGGCATTCCGGCGTACGGGAGCGCTACCACGTATCCACCGAAAGCAATGCCTATCTGGGCGCGATGGCGCTGCAGGAAGCTTTGCAGCGCGCAGGGCTTCAGGCTACCGATCTAGATCTGCTCATCTGTGGGTCGGCTACTTTTGATTACATCCTGCCACATCAGGGCGCCGCCACCCTGCAGGAATTATCGGCAGCAGATGAACTTCATATTCCCACCATCAACGTCGTTTCCTCCTGCTTGAGCTTTGTCAGCGCCTTCGAAGTGGCTGCGGCCATGCTGCAAGTCGGGCAATATCGAAAAATAGCCATCGTAAGCGCAGAAATTTCTTCAAAAGGCCTTAATCCCTCCAACCAGGAGCAAGTAACCTTATTTGGCGACGGCGCAGCGGCGGTCATCGTCGAAAAAGACCCCACCGGTGCAAGTGGTATAATCAAAGCGTATACGCAAACGTACACGGAAGGATTCGACTACTCTATCATCCGCGGTGGTGGAAACAAGTTTGCTTTAAAGGATTATCCTTACGATCCTGCGCTGCATTCGTTCGAAATGAAGGGTAAAAATCTACTGAAACTGGCCTGCCGGAAAATACCCGAGTTCTTCAGCGTATTTTTCCAAGACTTATCCATGAACCTAGCTGATGTAGACCTGATCATCCCGCATCAAGCCAGCAAAATGGGTCTGTTCATGTTCCGAAAAATGTATCCACTCCGCGATGATCAGGTCTTTTCCAACCTCGAAACCCACGGTAATTGTATTGCTGCCTCTATCCCCATGGGGCTGTACGACGCCATCACCAGTGGGCAGTTGCAACGGGAACAACTTTGCCTGATTACCGGCACAGCGGCCGGGTTTTCTATTGGAGGGGTTTTATTTATCTATTAACCATGTATAACCTCGGCATATTTTTCCGGTTGATGGGCAGCACCTTTTCTTTACGGCGCGGCAATCTGCGCTTCATTTCCGGGAGAAGGGTCATGGCCGTATTGGTTTTCTATCCTGTTTTTGCCCTGCTCTTCTCGGTTAACTGGTTTTTTCTGCTGCTCGATGAAGTGCTTTTCCCGGCCTATCGTAAAACCGATTGCTCGAAATCCGTTTTCATCATCGGTATTCCGCGCAGCGCCACCACGCTTCTATATAAAATTCTGGCCGCCGACACCCGCCATTTCCATTGTTTCAAACTTTGGGAACTGGTGTTTGCACCATCTATATTGCAGAAATACTTTTTTGTATGCGTGCAGTCGCTCGACCGGCATATAGGAAATCCCCTCTACCGCTTGTCCTTATGGTTCGATAAGGTCATCTTCGGCGAATTTCGGGGAATCCATGAAATGGGTCTGAGCAAACCTGAAGAAGACGAGGTGCTTTTCCTTTACAACTTCTCCTCCGTGTACCTCCATTTTTTCTACCCCGACACTCCGGTCCTGGATAACGTACTTCGATTCGATGAAATGCTCCCGGAGAAAATCAAAACCGCCAACATCAACTTCTACTACCGCTATGTACAGCGCCATCAATACGTTTTTGACCGCCTTGGCAAACGCTTTTTCCTGTCCAAAAACCCCTGCTTCGTGCCGAAAATGAACTCGATCGCCATGCGTTTTGATCGGGCAAAATTCATTTATCCCCTGCGATCGCCCCTGCAAGCCATCCCCTCCACGGTTAGCCTCAATGCCAGGATTCACGCCGTCTTTACCTCGGCCGGCAACACGTTCCCGCTTGCGGAAAAAACGACTGATCTCCTGCTGGACTGGTACCTGCACGCCGACCACGTGATGAAAACCACTATTGGCGAAAGGGGCTACACGGCCTACTATCAACTCCTGACCACGGAACCAAAACGGGTATTTAAAGAAATCTACAGCTTCCTCGGAATCGACCACCCCGCTATGGAGGACGTGTATGCCTCCATAGACCAAAATACTAGGCATTACGCCAGTCCGCACCGCTATCTGCATCGCCTAACGGTAGATACCAGTCTGATCTGCAATCGCCTCAACACTATTCTTTCACCTGCCATATGGGATAAAATATAACCACATTGCTATGATGTTCATTCAACTTACGGGGCTTTCCGGTTCAGGTAAATCCACCCTCGCAGGCCATGTACAACAGCAACTGCAAGGCCTGGGCTATCGCGTGAAGATCATTGACGGCGATGCCTACCGCCAGCATCTGTGCAGCGACCTCGATTTTTCGCGTGCAGGACGTCTGGAAAATATCCAAAGACTTGGTTGTATAGGTATCACGCATGCCCGCAACGGTGTGATCGCTCTTATGGCTGCTATCAACCCGTATGAAGAAATGCGCCAATGGCTGCAGGAACAATCGGATCTCACCCGAACTGTCTGGATTGACTGCGATCTGGAAACACTCCAACAGCGCGACACCAAAGGCTTGTACCGACGGGCTATGCTGCCCGAAGGTCACCCCGACAAAATCAATAATCTTACGGGGGTGAACGATCCCTTCGAAAAACCTGACCATCCCCATCTCTTAATCCACACCAATACGGAAACCGAAGCCGGGGCGACCCGGAAACTGCTTGATTTTATACTTGGGGAAATCGCGGCAGGCAAAAAATTTCCGGCTTGACTAAGCAACTGAGTCGTCCTGAAAAAAGTTTACAGGTTAAAAGATCGTCCTGCTCCAGGTTTACAGGTAAAAAGTCGTCCTGGAATAGGTTTACAGTTCATTGAAAATATTGGTTTGTTAACTGACTTTTCGGGTCTTGAACTTGTGGGAAACAAACGGCATTGACATTTTTTGTTTTTACTTGCCCTGCATTTACCAACGCTTTTGCAATTCCCCCTTTTGCTGATGGGCATGTTGGGGAGTCAGGTAATTATAGGAGGCATGGGGTCTTTTTTCGTTATACACCTGCACACTCGTCGCCACTTTTTGCCGAGCACTTTGGAAGTCTGCAAAGATTTGGTCCAGCCGGAATTCTGTTTTAAGAATCCCGTTAATGCGGCTTGGGCGTTGTCATACGGCGATCCACTCTGGGTCATGCTGATCTGCACGTGGTGCTTTTGCAGCAGCGCCGTGTAGGCTTCCGAGCAATATTGCACGCCCCGATCGGAGTGGTGCATCAGTTGGCGCTCCGGAAACTGCCGGGCGCCAAGTGCTGATTGCAGTGCTTGGACACAAAAGGCAGCCTCCAACAAATCGCACAAAACGCGCAAGGACTGCGTCTTGTAAAACGATCTCATTTTTTCGACCGTCGGGTGCCAGACTTTTTTCGAATGGCGATGGAGAATGCCTGCTCTGCCAGGTCTATCATCGTTTCCAAAGCCTCCACTTTCAATTCCGCGTGCGACAACTTGCGGCGCGTTTGTTCCAATTCCGCCCGCAGTTGTTCGGCGCTTAATTATGAATCATTTTGTTTCATCTCTACCAAATCAATCTCCAAATGTTCGATCACCAAATCTGGCTGCCGACGATGCCATTTGACAAATTCCCGAACCACCATGTGGTTCTTTAAACCGTACTCCGCCGCCAAGGCACCGTAACTGCATTGCCCACTTTCGTACGCCTTGGCAAGTTTACGTTTAAACTCGTCCGGGTACTTCTGTCGTAAATCTTTTTTTGTCAAGCGTACTGGCATTTTTTACATTTTGGTGTAAACCTATTTCAGGACGGGACAAACAGATTTCTTTGTGTATGTTCTCCACATCATTAATCGTCCTGCTCCGCGAACGCGCACCCGATACGCCCGCCCTCGTGCAGGGCGGGCGCACCATCACCGTAGGGGAACTATTGAAACAAAGTGAACGGCTCGCAGCCGGGCTGCAAGGGTTGGGCATCGGACCCGGCGACACGGCCGTGCTGGCCGCCAGGCCCGATGCCGATTTTATCCTGATCGTGTATGCGGCCATGCACTGCGGTCTGCGCCTGGCCGTCATTGACCCTGAAATGGGCCGCGATAATTACCGGGAAAAGCTCCGCCAGCTGCAACCTGGCTGGGCTCTGGTGGATGCGCGGCTGCTGTTCTTGCAGGAACACCCTTTGTTGCGCCGGCTCTATTTTTATTGGTCCAAAAAAGGTATTTATTTCCCCCGGATCTCCGGCTTGCGCACCATTGCCACTGGCCCCTGTCTACCGCTCCGGCAAAAACATACCCGGCTGCAAAATCTTTACCAGGCCAACTTTCCGGCAGACATCCCCAGCCATTTGCCCGACGACACCGAATTCCTGATCACCTACACGTCCGGCACCACTGGGATGCCGAAGGGCGTGGTGCACAGTATTGGCGCCATCCGGGCAAGTATGGAGCAAATTGCCAATCTGATCCGGAACGGTACAAACCGGCGGCTGGCCACCCACCTGCCTTATTTTGCGCTTATCGGCCTGAGTGCCGGCGTGGAAGTGCACTTGTGGGACTATGATTCCAGCGCGGCTGAGAAGATACAATTTATAGAAGAACATCAGATAACCACCCTGTTTGCCCCACCGTGTGACTACGTGCCCCTGTTAGAGATTTGCGAGCGGGAGGGCCGGCAATTCCCCGGCTGCCTGCAACAACTCTACTTTGGCTCCGCGCCGGTATATCGCTCTTTTCTGGAGCGGCTGATCCCCGTACTACCCGCGCATCTGCGCCTGAGCTGCCTGTACGGCATGACCGAAAACCTGCTCGTAGCCAGCATTGACGGAAGGGAAAAAGTCCAACTGAGCACGGATGGCGGAGATATAGTGGGAAAACCGGCGCCCGGTGTGGAGGTTAGGATTGCTGCTGACGGAGAAGTACTCGTCCGCTCCCCGCAAACCTTTTCCCGCTACCTGCACCTGGAAGAGCGTCCAGACTGGCACGCTACCGGCGACTTAGGTCACCTCGATCCAAAGCAGGGCCTGGTGCTGACCGGGCGCAAAAAAGATATGATCATCAGGCGCAACTTCAACCTCTATCCCGGCCTGTATGAACCGACCATAAACCGCATACCGGGCGTCACCGAGTGCGCTTTCGTGGGGAGGTATGATGAAAAAAAACAGGACGAAACCGTGGTGTTGTTTGTGGAAACCCACCGCCCGGTTTCCATAGCCGATCTGCGACGGGCCCTCGAATTCGGGGCCTATTCCATTGATCTGGCGGCGCTGCCTGATCAGATCATTTTAACGAAACTTCCCCGTAGCGGGCGGCAAAACAAGGTGGATAAAGCAGCCCTGCATCACAAATCTCCACTTCAAACCTTCGGTTAAGCTGCTAATATGGATCACCGGCGCTACCATTTGCGTAGCATTAAATACCTTGCGGATCAAATTCCGCACTCCATGCTTAAAAAAAACTGGTTGCTTTTTATAGTTCTATTCCTTGCCCTCTTCGCCACGGCGCAGGTCTCCGTTCAGCAGCCGCGGCTCGAAAACCTGGTCAATCCCATCGGCCTAGACGTAGTGCAGCCGCGCTTCGGCTGGCAGCTCGCCACCAATCGCCGCAACGTGGTGCAAACCGCCTATGAAATCCGCGTGGCTACTAAGCCGGCCGATTTAACCGCCGGTAAAAAACTGCTCTGGGCTTCCGGTAAAATCACGTCCGATGCGTCCGTGTGGGTGCCTTATGGCGGTCCGGAGTTGAGGTCGGGCAAAAAATACTGGTGGCAGGTGCGGGTCTGGGACAATACCGGTAGCGTATCGCCCTGGAGTGAAACCGCTTACTGGCAAATGGGCCTGTTGAAAGCCGGCGACTGGAAAGCGCAGTGGATATCAGTTGCCGTTCCCGAGGATTCGACCCGGCCCAGCCCCATGTTTCGTAAGGAATTTTCCACGAAAAAGAAGGTGGCGGCGGCTACCGCTTACATAACTGCCCATGGTTTATACGAGGCGCAGATCAACGGACAGCGGATCGGTCAGGACTACCTCACACCCGGTTGGACGGCTTATCAAAAGCGACTGCAGTACCAGGCTTATGACGTTACGCATTTACTGAAAAATGGTGCCAATGCCATTGGCGTCACCCTTGGCAGCGGCTGGTGGCGGGGCAACATCGGTTTTATCAAAAGTAAAAATCTGTACGGCCCGGATATAGCCCTGCTTTTTCAACTGATTATCGAATACACCGACGGCAGCCAGGAAACCATCGGCTCGGACGGCAGCTGGAAGTACAGTGCGGCCGGACCGATCCGCTTCGCCGAAATTTATCATGGCGAGACCCAGGATGCCCGTATGACGCAACCCGGCTGGACGGTAGCAGGCTTTAAGGAGAGCACCTGGAGCGCTGCAGTGGTGCAGGATTTTTCCAAAAACCAGCTTATTGGTACCTTGAATGAGCCCATCCGCCAGCATGAAACTTTTACCCCCCTTAAGATTTTCCGAACCCCTAAAGGGGAACTGGTGGCCGATTTCGGCCAAAACCTGGTCGGCTGGGTCCGGCTGAAAGCAAATGGTAAAAGCGGCGATCGGGTAGTACTGCAGTTTGCCGAAGTGCTGGATAAAAAAGGCAATTTCTATACTGATAACCTGCGGGCAGCCCGTTGTACCGATACCTGGATACTGAACGGTGGAGGAGCAGAAACTTTCGAGCCGCACTTCACTTTTCACGGTTTTCGCTACGCTAAAATGGAAGGCTATCCGGGTGATTTGAAACCGGAAAATATTACCGCCGTGGCCCTGTATTCGGCCATGCGGCCAACCGGCACCTTCAGCAGCTCCAATCCGCTGGTCAATCAACTGCAGCATAATATCCAGTGGGGGCAGCGCGGTAACTTCCTCGACGTGCCGACCGACTGCCCGCAGCGCGACGAACGTCTGGGCTGGACCGGCGACGCCCAGGCATTCAGCCGCACCGCCGCCTACAATTTTGACGTGCATAACTTCTTTGCCAAATGGCTCAAGGATGTGGCCGCCGACCAGCAGCCAAACGGCATGGTACCCTGGGTCGTTCCCAATGTGCTGGACCCTTCGCTGGGTGGTTCGGCCGGCTGGGCCGACGTGGCGACCATCATTCCCTGGAATATGTGGCTGGCCTATGGCGACCGCCGCATACTGGAAGACCAGTATCCAAGCATGAAAGCCTGGGTGGAATATATGCGCAGTAAAAGTCCGAACGACCTCTGGAATACCGGTTCCCACTTCGGCGACTGGCTGTTTTACAGCGTAACCGACGACAATGACGGCCGCTCGGCTATTACCGATAAATACCTGATCGCGCAGTGCTTTTACGCGCATTCCACCCAGTTGCTGATCAATGCGGCACAGGTACTGGGTAAAAAAGACGAGGTAGCCGCTTATAACGAGCTGCTGAAAAAGGTTAAAACCGCTTATTTACAGGAGTACGTGACCCCCAATGGCCGGACCATGTCGCCCACCCAGACCGCCTATGTACTGGCTTTACAGTTCGATATGCTGCCGGAAAATCAGCGCGAAGGCGTTGCTAAAAATCTGGCAGCTAACGTTAGAAGTTATGGTAATCACCTGACTACCGGTTTTCTGGGCACCCCTTATCTCTGCCATGTGCTGACACGTTTCGGTTATAATGCACTGGCTTACAAACTTTTAAGCCAGAAGACCTATCCCTCCTGGCTGTACCCGGTCACCATGGGTGCGACCACCATCTGGGAACGCTGGGATGGCATCCGGCCGGACAGCAGTTTTCAGGCAGTCACCATGAACTCCTTTAACCACTATGCCTACGGCGCCATTGGCGACTGGATGTACCGGGACATGACGGGTCTGGACACGGAAACCGATGCGCCGGGCTACAAAGCCATCCGTATTCAGCCGCGGCCGGGTGGCGGTTATACCCAGGCGTCGGCCGAATTGCAAACGCTGTACGGCCTGGCCGCCAGCCGCTGGCAGCGTACGGAGCAGGACCTGATCCTCGAGGTGGAGATTCCGGTGAACACCACGGCGACCGTGCTGGTGCCCGCCCCTGATGCCAGTGCCATCACCGAAGGCGGAAAACTGCTGACCAACCTGCCGGATATTCGGGTAGCGGGCAGTGAAAAAGGATATGTTTCCTTGAAAATCGGCTCCGGGAAATACCGTTTTCTGGTGGCTGGCGGCGGACTAAAAGTTCCGGTCGTACAACTCAGGGACTATGTCGGCAAATACAAAATGGAGGGCGCTATTTTTCCTTATGTCGAGATCCTGGAGCGAAAGGGGGAACTGGTTTCCAGAACGATTTTTTCCACTGAAAAACTCGATGCGGACCCGGAAGCCGCCGATGTGTTCAACAGTGGCGATCAACCCTTGTACTTTTTACGTAATGCAAAAGGCCAGGTCGAGCGGGTCGCCTTGAACGTGATGGGCGCCCGGGTAGAAGGCAAGAAAGAATGAGTCGGAATGCATGCGTTTACAACAGTTAAAACCCTTTTTGAACAATATAAAGGATTATAAATCAATCGTCTACAATGAAAAATTATTTCATACCCTCCGTGTTGTACCTCAGCTTGACCGTTTTGCTGGTCGGGTTTTTCGGTTCCGCGGCCCTGGCCCAGAACCGCGTCCTGGTTTTCAGTAAAACGGCTGGTTATCGCCATAGCTCCATCGAGGCGGGCAAGGCGGCTTTACAGAAAATGGGCGCCGAAAAAGGCTTCACCGTGGATACCACCGAGAATGCCACGGCCTTTCGGGAAGAAAACCTGAAACGCTACCACTGCGTCATCTGGTTATCCACCACGGGCAATGTGCTGAATGACTCACAACAGAACGCATTTGAACGCTATATGCAGGCGGGCGGCGGTTACCTGGGCATCCACGCCGCCTCGGATACCGAATACGACTGGCCCTGGTACGGCAAACTGGTCGGCGGCTGGTTCGATAACCACCCCTCCAAGCCGAGTAATGTACAGCAGGGCACTTTCCACATCGCGGATACTAAAAATCCGCTCACCAGTTTTCTGCCCGAACCCTGGGTGCGCACCGATGAATTCTATGCCTATAAACAAATGAACCCGGCCGTAAAAGTGCTGATCACCATCGACGAAAAGTCGTACAGCGGCGGTACCATGGGCGATAATCACCCCATGGCCTGGTACCACGAGTATGACGGTGGACGCGCCTTTTACACCAATATGGGTCATACCCCGGAGACTTTCTCTGAACCGCTGGTACTGCAGCACGTGTGGGCCGGACTGCAGTGGGCCATGGGTACGCAGCCGCTCGATTACACCAAAGCCCATACCGCCGTTTTCCCGGAGGAGAACCGTTTTTCCAAGGTTATTTTGGAAGAAAAGCTGGATGAACCCATGGAACTGGCTTTACTGCCGGGCAAGAAAATCCTGTTTATTCAACGTAAAGGCGAAGTGAAACTCTTCGATCCGGCCCTGGGCAAAAGTAGTACGATTGCTAACATTCCCGTCAGCACGAAGTACCTGCCCGATTCTACCGGTAAACGCGCGGAGGCGGAAGACGGGCTGCTCGGCCTGACCCTCGATCCGGGTTTTGAAAAAAACCACTGGGTCTATCTCTACTATTCCCCGGCCGGCGACGAGGCCAAAAATATCCTGACCCGTTACGAAATGCGTAATGACGTATTGCTGCCGGAATCCAAAAAAGTGCTGCTGGAAATACCCGTACAGCGCGATCAATGCTGCCACACCGCCGGCTCCATGGGCTGGGATAAAGCGGGTAATTTATTCCTTTCCACCGGCGACAACAGCAGCCCGCGGGCCGATCCCTATGCCCCCATCGATGAACGGCCGGGGCGCACCCCCTGGGATGCCCAGCGGTCGTCGGGAAACACCAACGACCTGCGCGGCAAGATCATCCGGATTCACCCGGAAGCGAATGGTACCTATACCATACCGGAGGGCAATCTTTTTCCGAAAGGCCTGGCCAAAACGCGCCCGGAAATTTACACCATGGGCCATCGTAACCCCTTCCGCATCACGGTCGACCAGAAAACCGGCTTCGTGTACTGGGGCGAAGTGGGACCCGACGCCAATAAACCGGATGAAAAACGCGGCCCCGAAGGCTATGATGAGGTCGGTCAGGCGCGTGGACCAGGTAATTTCGGCTGGCCCTATTTCACCGCCGATAAAGCCTACTTAGACTATGATTATGCGACGCAAAAAACAGGCGCTGCTTATTCGTTTGAAAAACCGCTGAACCAGTCGCCGAACAACACCGGATTGACAGAACTGCCGCCGGCCAAACCGGCCTTTGTCTGGTATAGTTACGGCGAATCGAAACAGTTCCCGCTGGTTGGTTCCGGCGGCCGCAATGCCATGGCCGGCCCGGTTTTTCACCGCGAGGATTTTAAAAATGCGCTGCGCCCCTGGCCGGCTTATTACGACGGCAAATTCATTATTTACGACTGGATGCGCGGCTGGATGATGGCCGTCACCATGAACGAAGCGGGCGATTACGTATCCATGGAACCCATCATGCCTTCCTATAAGTTCTCCAACCCGATGGACATGGAGTTCGCCAAAGACGGGGATTTATACATGCTTGAATACGGCACCGGCTGGTTCCAGGGCAATGACGATGCCCGGTTAGTGCGCCTGGAATACAATGGCGGCAATCGTAAACCGACGGTAAAGATCAAGGCCGATAAAACGGCCGGTCAGGTGCCGCTGACGGTTCAACTGGCTGCCGATGCCCAGGACTATGACGGGGATAAAATCATGTACAACTGGGTTGTCACGCCTAAAAAGGGCGGAGCGAAACAAGTTTTTAGAACCGAAAAAACGCCGGTAACTTTCAAAAAGCCAGGCGTTTACGTAGCCACGCTGACGGTCTCCGACGGCAAAGGCGGCACGACGGTCGAAACCCGGGAAATCGTGGCCGGCAACGAACCGCCGGTGCTGGATTTTGATCTGTCGAACTCCAACCAGACCTTCTTTTTTCCAGGACAAAAAATCAACTACGAAGTGCGGGTCCAGGATAAAGAAGATGGCTCCCTCGCGAAAGGGGACATCGATCCGGCCCAGATCGCCTTGAATATTGACTACCTGCCGGAGGGCTATGATAAAATTGCCATTGCCCAGGGCCACCGTTTTGCCGATGGGAACGCACGTTTTGCCCAGGCCCAAAAGATCATGGAGAAGACCGACTGTAAAGCCTGCCACAAGACTGCCGAAAAGTCCGTAGGCCCCAGTTTCCGGGCCGTGGCGCTGAAATATAAAGGCCAGGAAGATGCGGTTGAACTGCTGTCGGGCCGGGTCATCAATGGCAGTAGCGGTGTTTGGGGGCAGGTGGCGATGGCCGCGCACCCCAGCTTATCCAAAGCGGATGCCGCCTCCCTGATCCGGTTTATTCTGAACCACGATGACGAAAAAGCCCACCCGGCCCCGCTGCCGGTCAAGGGCGAATACCAGACCGACATCCCGGCGGATGATAAAGGCCTGGGCGCCTATATTTTACGGGCGTCTTATCAGGATCAGGGGGCAGTCGGCCTGCCTGCATTGAGTTCCGAAAAAGTGTATGTTTTGCGCAGCCCGACTTTTGAAGTAGATGCTTTCGAGCAGTTGAAAGGGGTACAGAAAATGTCTTTTGACCTCAGGAAACTGGCCATCGTGTCCGGCGCCGGCGCTTATATTGGACTCAGTGGAATCGATCTGCGGGGGATAAAACAGGTCCGGGTGACCGCCAGTGCGCCCAAGCAATACAATTTTGCGGGAGGTAAGGTGGAACTGCACCTGGATAAACCGGATGGGCCGCTGGCCAGCAACATCGTGCAGATAATGCCTTCCGACGCTGATATAACGGTCCCGCCAACGCTGGATCTGGTGCTTTTACCCGGTATGCAGGGCGTGCACGACGTCTTTATCGTCTGTAAAATTGATACCACGGGCGGAGCGCAAACCATGATGACCGTCCTGGGTATTCAATTTATGGATGCTTCGATGGTGGCGCAGGCTGCCAATGCGCCGGCCACTACCGCCAGCCTGGCCGACTATGCGGGTAAGTATAAATTCACCGGCCTGCCTTTTGAGTACATCGAGATCGTACCGGAAAACGGCAAGCTGGTGGCCATTACCCCCGATGACCGCGGGCCTTTGAGCCCGGTGGGAACGGACCGCTTTGACGCCGGCGGTAAAGCGATCATCGAGTTTATCCGCCTGGATGGTAAAGTGGTGGGTATGAACCTGATGCCTCCGGGCATGACCTTCAACGGTGTAAGACAATAATCCATGCAGGTACTACTCGGCATCATTTTTCACTTCATCGGCGGGTTCGCTTCCGGTAGTTTTTACGTTCCGTTCCGGCGGGTCAAAGGCTGGTCCTGGGAAAGCGCCTGGATCGTCGGCGGCGTGTTTTCCTGGCTCCTGGTGCCCTTTCTGGCGGCAGCGCTGACGGTACCCGACTTCCTGGCCATCATCCGCAGCACGCCGGGGGGCACCCTCTTCTGGACCTACTTTTTCGGGCTGCTCTGGGGCGTGGGCGGACTTACTTTCGGGCTGGCCATGCGCTATTTAGGCATGAGCCTGGGGATGAGCGTGGCGCTGGGTTATTGTTCGGCCTTTGGCGCACTGGTCCCCTCCATTTATTACGGCTTTCGTCCGGAAGCGGGAAAACTGAGTATTCAGGAGATGTTCAGCACGCCCGGCGGACAGTTGATCCTGTACGGGGTGCTGGTTTGTCTGCTGGGCATCGCCATTTGCGGCCGGGCGGGTATGTTGAAAGAACGCGAACTGGATGAGAACACCAAAAAGGCCGGGGTCGCAGAATTCAGTCTGTCGAAAGGCTTGATCGTGGCCACCATTTCCGGCATTTTATCCGCCTGTTTCAACTTCGGGATCGAGGCTGGAAAAAGCATGGCCGCCGTGGCCGTTGCGCACGGCGCCAACCCGCTTTTTCAAAACAACGTGATCTTCGTGGTGCTGCTTTGGGGCGGTCTGACCACCAATTTTATCTGGTGTATGATCCTGAACACCCGGAATAAAACCTTCGGCGATTATACCAACCGGCAGTCTGCCCTGGCGGGTAATTACGGCTGGGCGGCCCTGGCCGGCACCACCTGGTTCCTGCAGTTTTTCTTCTACGGCATGGGCGAATCGAAACTGGGTAACGGCGCCTCCTCCTGGATTTTACACATGGCGTTCATTATCCTGATTTCCAGCGCCTGGGGTTTGTTCTTGAAAGAATGGAAAGGCGTGAGCCGCCGCACGTTTTCGACCATTCTGGCGGGGGTAGTGGTTATTTTGTTCTCGGTTTTGCTGGTCGGCTGGGGCAACTCCATGCGGTAACTGGCTTATTCAAAGGCAGGTAATTCTTTTTCCAGAAACACGGCCAGTGGGCAAATTCGGAGTCCATCACTGCGGTCAAAACATTCGCCATCGGGCGTAATAACGTAATTGAAGTCAGACTGTAAATCGGCTACACTTTGATAAAAGCCTTTTGAAATACTGGGTGCAACAGAGAATTTTATTTCCATGCATACTTTTTTCCCTTTCGGAGTAATCATCAGCAAATCAACTTCTGCACCATGCTGGGTTCGATAATAATAAAAATCAGAAAACTCGGGCGCTTCACGAATGATTTGCTCGATCACATACCCCTCCCAGGAGGCGCCGACAGCCGGATTGCCGCGCAGGTTTTCCATGTCAAATACACGCAAGAGATAATGGAGCAAACCACTGTCCCGGATATAAATTTTGGGCGATTTGGTCAGTCGTTTACCCAGATTTGCAAAGTATGGTTGGAGTCGGCGAATCAAAAAACTGCCTTCCAGCAATTCAAGGTATTTGTTGACAGCAGGTTGCGTTACGCCCAAAGAAGAGGCTATTGTGCTGACATTCAATGCACCGCCATGCAAATGCGCCAGCATGGAGAGCATGTTGCGCAGCAAGCCGGTTGGTATGGAAAACCCCAGTCGGGCGAGATCACGATGGATAAAAGTTTCAGAAAAATCATCCAGCCATTTTCGGCTGATAAAAGTTTCTGTCGCCAGCAAAGACCCCGGGAAGCCGCCTCGTAGCCAGTGCATTTCCTGCGGAAAGAGCGTGCGGATTTCCGAGAAGGAAAATGTGGGTAGTTCGTGATACGCAATCCGCCCGGCCAGTGTCTCTGTATTGAGCTTGACAATGTGTGGCGAAGCCGATCCCAGTAGCAGAAAACGAGCCGGTTCCCGCCTTTGATCAGTTAATGCCCGTAGCAAGGCAAATAACTCGGGCCGTACCTGAATTTCATCAATGATCACGCATTTATCCGCATGTCCCGAAAGATAGATCTGTGCATCTGCTAACTTGAACCAGTCCTCTTGTAATTCGAGATCCAGATATAGCGTAGGTTTGGGAATTTGGGACTGCAGGTTCTTCACTAAGGTTGTTTTACCAACCTGACGTGAACCCACGAGTCCAACAATCGGAGACCATGCTAAATCCCGAAGGATTTTTTCAGCCAGTAAACGCTTTATCATTAATCAAAGATAGTACTCATCCGAGTATTTTTAATCTTCCCCATTGAATTTACTCGGATGCTATAAACAAATGCAAGATGATCCAAACCTTTAAACACGTTTCCTACCGCTGGGACGAACAAAAAGCCGCCGAGCTGGCGGGCGACGAAGTCGCACTGCTGGTCTATCGTTCCAACCTGCTCGGCGCCGACCTGCGGCTGACCAATTACGGCGGCGGTAACACCTCCTGCAAGGCCCTGGCCAAAGACCCCCTCACCGGCCAGATGGTCGACGTCATGTGGGTCAAAGGTTCCGGCGGCGACCTCGGTACCATGCAGCGCAGCGGACTGGCGGCCCTCTATGTGGAGCGTTTGCGCAGCTTGAAAAACGTGTATCGCGGACTGGAACAGGAGGATGAAATGGTCGGGCTTTTCAATCATTGCATCTACGACCTGGCTTCCAAAGCGCCCTCGATCGATACGCCGCTGCACGGTTTTTTACCGTTCAAACACATCGATCACCTGCATCCCGATGCGGCGATTGCCATAGCGGCGGCGAAAGACGGGCAGCGCATTACCGAGGAGCTGTTCGGCGGCACAATCGGCTGGGTGGACTGGCAGCGGCCGGGTTTCGATCTGGGGCTACAGCTACTGGACTGCCTGGAAGAAAACGCGGCGAAAGGCGTGGCGCTGCGGGGGATCATGCTCGGTTCGCACGGCCTGTTTACCTGGGGCACTACGGCCTACGAAAGCTATATCAACACCCTCGAAGTGATCGAGCGCTGCGCCGATTATCTGGAAAAAAACGAGGGTAAAAAGCGCCCGGTATTTGGCGGCGTCAAACGGGAAAGTCTGGAAAAGCCCATACGTATAAAGCAGGCCGCATCCCTGGCGCCACTACTGCGCGGTTGCTGCTCCGATGGTGCGCAGAAGAACTTCATGATCGGTCATTTCACCGACGATGAGCGGGTGTTACAGTTCATCAACTCCCACGATCTGGAGCGCCTGGCGCCGCTGGGTACGTCCTGCCCCGACCATTTTTTACGGACCAAAATTTCGCCGCTGGTCCTGCCAATAGCCGCCGATGCGGATGTGAACAACGTAGCGGAGATCAGGAATTTACTGGCGCCGGCTTTCGAGGCTTACCGCCAGATGTACGCCGACTACTACGTCACCTGCCGCCGGATGAACAGTCCGGCCATGCGCGACCCCAATCCCGTAGTGATCCTGTGGCCGGGCGTGGGCATGTTTACCTTCGCTAAAGACAAACAAACCGCCCGGGTGGCCGCCGAGTTTTATACCAATGCCATCAACGTAATGCGCGGTGCGGAGGCCATTTCGGAGTACACCTCGCTGCCCCGCCAGGAAGCTTTCGATATTGAATACTGGCTGCTGGAAGAAGCGAAATTACAGCGTATGCCTAAAGCCAAACCACTGTCCGGGCGCATAGCCCTGGTGACCGGTTCGGCCGGCGGCATTGGGAAGGCCATTGCGCGGAAACTGGCCGAAGAAGGCGCCTGCGTACTGCTGAACGACCTGCACGAGGAACGGTTGGCGGAAGCGAAAAGCGAATTTTTTAAAGATTTCGGAAAAGATAATGTGGCCTCGGCGCTGCTCGATGTAACAGATAGTCAATCGGTTATCGCGGCCTTATCAGCTGCCTGCCTGGCTTTTGGTGGCGTGGATATTCTGGTCAACAACGCGGGCATCAGCATTTCCCAGCCCCTCGCCGAACATACGGAAGAAAACTGGGACAAGCTATACGACATCCTGGTGAAAGGTCAGTTTCTGGTGAGTCAGGCGGGCGTAAAAGTGATGCGTAAGCAGGGTTTTGGCGGCGACATCGTCAACATTGTTTCCAAAAATGCGGTGGTGGCCGGCCCCAATAATGCGGGTTATGGCTCGGCGAAAGCGGCGCAGGCCCACCTGACGCGTTTGCTGGCCGCCGAACTGGGCCCCGACCATATTCGGGTCAACACGGTGAATCCCGACGCGGTCATTGCCGGCTCCCACATCTGGTCCGGCGGCTGGGCGGAAGGCCGCGCCAAAGCCTATGGCGTGACGGTGGAAGAACTACCCGCCTACTACGCCAAACGCACGCTGCTGAACGAGATCATCCTGCCCGAAGACGTGGCGAATGCCTGTTTCGCTTTCGTCGGCGGCTTGCTTTCCAAATCCACCGGCAATGCGCTCAACGTGGACGGTGGGGTAGCACTGGGTTTTTATCGATAATTCTATTCTAAAAGAAAAAAAATGGTTCATAAACAACTCACTTTTTGCTGGCTGCTCCTGCTGGTCTTTGCCGGCCTGCAGGCCCAAACCCAACAGCCTTTTGAAGCGGATATCCGCGCCTTTGAACGCCTGGATTCCATCGAAAAGCCGGCTACCGGTCAGATCCTGCTGTACGGCAGTTCCACCATGCGAATGTGGGCCACGTATAAAGCCGATCTGGCTGGTTATCAGGTGCTTAACCGCGGTTTCGGCGGCTCGCAAATGTCCGATGCCGTGTACTATTTCGACCGCGTGGTGGTTCCGCTGGCTCCCTCCTGGATTTTGCTGTACGAAGGCGACAACGACCTGAGCAACGGCAAAAAAACGCCGGCGCAGGTGATGGCTGATTTCCAGCAGTTTATGCTCTTGGTCAAACAAAAACTGCCCAAGACCAAGGTCGCCATTTACACGCTGCGTCCCAGTCTCGCCCGCGAAAACCTGATGCCGGAACAGCGCCAGCTCAACGCGCTTTTTCAAAAATACTGTCGGAAACACCGTAAAAAGGCCTATTTCATCGATGCGTATAATTTGCTGCTGACTCCAGCCGGAAAGCCCAACGGCGACTTGCTGGCCACGGATAAGCTGCATTTAAACGCCCAGGGCTACGCGGTATGGACCCGGATCACCCGGGATTTTTTAAAGAAACAAGGACTGTAAATGCCACGCGTCGCTTTCAAAATGAAACTTCATGCCGGCCAGGAGGCAGAATATCGTCGTCGCCACCAGGCGCTTTGGCCGGAACTCGCCGATCTGCTGCGCACCACGGGCATCCGGCACTACTCGATTTTTCTGGATGCAGAAACCCGCCTGCTGTTCGGTGTGCTGGACATTGATCAACCTGCCAATTTGGATACGTTGCCCGGTCACCCGGTAATGCAGCGCTGGTGGGCTTATATGGCGGACCTCATGGAAACCAACCCCGATCAGTCGCCCGTCAGTGTGCCGCTGAAGGAAGTTTTTTACCTGCCATAACTTGTCTACCATGCTGATCGAAAAACATCATCTGAGTGATCATAATGACCAGGCCTTGGGCCGGCACCAGAAAAGTCTTGATTTTCTCCGCGCCGACCTCCACGACGCGCAGGGAATTATCCGCCAATTGGTGGAGTTTCAAATTGCTATTCCTTCCTGGGCCTTGGGTACGGGCGGTACGCGTTTCGGCCGTTTTCCCGGCGGCGGAGAGCCGCGATCGCTGGAAGAAAAGATGGAGGACGTGGGCCTGCTGCATGCCCTTAACCGGTCGAGCGGCGCCATTTCCCTGCATATTCCCTGGGATGTGCCGGCTGATCCGCAGGCCATTAAGACGCTGGCGGCCAGGCATGGGCTGCGGTTCGACGCGGTCAATTCCAACACTTTTCAGGACCAGCCTAACCAGGATTTGAGTTATAAATTCGGCTCCTTACAGCATGTTGATCCGGCGGTGCGGCGGCAGGCCATCGAGCATAATAAAGACGTGATCCGGCATGGTCAGGCCCTGGGTGCGGAGAGCATAACGGTCTGGTTATCCGACGGCTCCTGTTTTCCGGGGCAGTTAAATTTCCGGCAGGCTTTTCAAAATACGCTCGATAGCCTGCGGGAAATTTATGCCGCCCTGCCGCCCAACTGGAAGATGTTTGTGGAATACAAGGCCTACGAGCCTAATTTTTACAGCATGACCGTCGGCGACTGGGGCCAATCGCTGCTCTACGCCAACAAACTGGGCGAGCAGGCCTACACCCTCGTCGACCTCGGTCACCACCTGCCCAACACCAACATCGAGCAGATCGTGGCCCTGCTGCTCATGGAAAAGAAACTCGGTGGTTTCCATTTCAATGATTCCAAATACGGCGACGATGACCTGACCGCCGGCAGCATCAAGCCTTACCAGTTATTCGTGATTTTCAATGAGTTAGTGGAAGGAATGGACGCACGCGGCATGAATCACGCCACCGATCTAGGCTGGATGATCGACGCGTCGCATAATGTAAAAGACCCGCTGGAAGACCTGCTCCAGTCGGTGGAAGCCATTCAGATCGCCTACGCCCAGGCGCTGCTGGTAGACAGGATGGCCCTGACCGCAGCGCAAAACAACAATGACGTCACCCAGGCCCAGGAAATACTGCAGGCGGCCTTCCGAACCGACGTGCGGCCGCTGGTAGCCGAAGCCCGCTTACAGGCCGGCGGCGCTTTGCAACCCCTGGCCATGTACCGGGATTTGAAAGTACGGGAAAATCTCATCCGCGAACGGGGCACAAAAACGGTCGCCACCGGTTTATGATCGCCATTTTCGACATCGGCAAGACCAACAAAAAGTGCTTCGTCTTCGATGAGGACTACCGGATCGTGTTTGAGACAACCACTACTTTGCCGGAGACCGTCGATGAAGATGGCGAACCTTGCGAGGATCTAGCCTTATTGCGTAATTGGGTTTGGAACACTTTTCTAGACATCTTAGCGGATGAGCAGTTCCAGATAAAAGCTGTCAATGTCACGACTTATGGCGCCAGTCTGGTGCATGTGGACGAAGCGGGGATGCCGCTCACGCCCTTGTATAATTACTTGAAATCCTTTCCGGAAGCTTTACAAAAGCAGTTTTATGCCAGGCATGACAGTTCGGAAAAGCTGGCTTTGGAAACGGCCTCGCCGGCACTGGGCATGCTCAATTCGGGTTTGCAGCTTTACTGGTTGAAACATTACCAGCCATTGGTTTTTAATAAAATAAAGTGGTCGCTGCATTTGCCTCAATTTGTAGCCGCTCTCCTGCATCAGCAGTATTTCAGTGAAATGACCAGCATCGGCTGCCATACCATGCTCTGGGATTTTCGGAAAAACGACTACCACGACTGGGTAAAAGCGGAATATTTAACGAAAAAATTCCCGCCCATACAACCGGCCAGCAGCACCATTCCCATAACCAGTCACCCATCCGGCAACATCCTCTCCGGGACCGGTTTACACGATAGTTCCGCTGCGCTAATCCCCTACCTCGCCAGTTTTGAGGAACCTTTCGTACTGATCTCCACCGGCACCTGGTGCATTTCGCTCAACCCTTATAACCAGGAAACCCTGACGGTGGAAGATCTGGAACAGGACTATTTATGCTACCTGACGTATACCGGTCAGCCGGTGAAAGCCGCCCGCTATTTTGGCGGGCAGGAACATGAAACCTGCATTCAGGCGCTGTCCCAGGATTTTAATCAACCATTGGACTACTATAAGGGCGTGGCGTATAACCCGATCATTTACAAGCTTTTAAACCAGCCAGAACACTCCTCGCCGGCATTTGAAAATTATGAAACCGCCTACCATGCAAAAATGTCGCAGCTAATGAAGCGACAATACAATTCCACTAAGATGGTGCTGACGGAGCAAACCAAAAGGATTTTTGTGGACGGCGGTTTTTCCAAAAACGAAATTTACATGCAACTGCTGGCGGACGTTTTTCCCCACCTGGAAGTCTACGCCGCCGAAGTAGCGCAGGCGACGGCCCTGGGCGCCGCACTCGCCATGCATGCTTCCTGGAACCCCCGGCCGTGCCCCAAAAACCTGATTACTTTGAAGAAATACACGGCAACTCACTATGAAATTGACCTATAACCCCAACTTTCCCGCCATCGACGACCTGCGCAACCGTGCCCGGCAACGTATGCCGCGTTTCGCATTCGACTACCTGGACGGCGGCTGCAATGAGGACGTCAACCTGCATAAGAACACCGCCGAACTCCGGGAGGTGGAACTGAAACCTAACTACCTGAAACCATACCGCGGCGCGGAGCTGAAAACCGAACTCTTCGGCCACCTATATGACGCGCCCTTCGGCATCGCCCCGGTCGGTTTACAGGGGCTGATGTGGCCCAACGCCCCGGAAATACTGGCCAAAGCCGCCGTAGCGCATAATATTCCCTTCCTGCTCAGCACCGTCACCACCGCCAGTATCGAGCGCATCGGCGCGCTGACGGAAGGTAAATTCTGGTTCCAGCTTTATCATCCCGCCGACCTCGCCCTGCGCGACGATATTCTCGACCGCGCCGAAGCGGCAGGCTGTAAGGTTCTGGTTCTGCTCTGCGATGTGCCCACGTTCGGTTACCGCCCCCGCGACATCCGTAACGGACTGGCTATGCCGCCCAAAATGACGCTGCGCAACATCCTGCAGATCATGGGGAAACCCAACTGGGCCATGCAAACGCTGCTGCACGGCCAGCCGGATTTTGCCACCATGAAAAAGTACATGCCCAAAGGACTGAATATGAAGCAGTTGGGTCTGTATATGAACCAGACTTTTTCCGGCCGCATGAACGAGGAAAAAATCGCCCCGATCCGCGACCGCTGGAAAGGCAAGATCGTACTGAAAGGCGTGGCCAGCGTCGAGGATACAGCCATGGCCATCAGACTCGGCCTGGACGGCATCATCGTTTCCAACCACGGCGGCCGGCAGCTGGATGCGGGTCAGTCGTCGATTAAAGCGCTGGAAGACATTGTTTTACAGTTTGCCGGCCAGATCAAGATCATGCTCGACAGCGGGCTGCGTTCCGGTCCGGACGTAGCCCGCGCCCTGGCCAGCGGCGCGGAATTCGCCTTCCTTGGCCGCACCTTCCTGTATGGGGTAGCGGCGCTGGGCGCGGAGGGCGGCGATCATACGATCAGCATTTTAAAAACCCAGTTGCAGCAGATCATGGAGCAGGTTGGCTGTGGCGGGGTAGGGGACTTGCCGGCGCATTTGGTGGTGAAGTAGTTTATCAATTTATTTCTCCCCTTCCAGCATTTGCTGCATAGCATCCATGAGCATCTCCCAGTTTTTTATGGAATGCTCTTTCCTGTCCTCCGTATCAATATTATGCTGCAGGATGGTCAGTTCGGTACCGCCCCCTTTTTCTGCTACCTGATAGGTAATGGACTGGTAGTTTTCCGGGCGGTCTTCCAGGCCGGAGAAAGCACTGAAATAGTCGTACTGCAGCATTTTCCGGTCTTCGTATTGCAGCACCGTGCCTTTATCCTGGTAGGCTTGGCCGTCCCATTCGCCTTCAAAAAGCACGGGCGTACCCACTTCCCAGGTGGTGATCAGGTGGGTGCCAAAGAAATACTGTTTGAGAAGTTCGGGTTTGGTCAGCGCGTCCCAGACTTTGGAAACGGGGGCGTGAATAGTGCGTTGGATCTTGGCTGTGAAACTCATCAGATAGAAGTTTAGCGTGATTTAGAATGTTTGGTCAGTTAACCATTACCCACAAAATCGGTATTCAGTGCACTTGAAATTACATCTAAAATCTTGTAACCCCCGATTCTTCAGTCGGGGGCAAAGACTACCCACAATTCCATCTATCATCTTTGCAAAACATCAACATCTACCTGCCATGATGTGGATGTTTTGTAAAGATGCTAGATGTGAGGGGGAGAGAGGTCAAATTCCCCCGACTGAAGTGCGGGGGTTACAAGATGTTAAATGTGTATGCAAGGTAGATCATGTCGGTTTTGTGAGTAATCGTTTGGGTGTAGCCGTTGGTCGTCAGCAATTTACATGTTGACAGGGGCAAAGAAAAAAGCTGCCGCTGACAACCCTATGTCAGCGGATGTCCCGGATTTTCGGAAATTTCTTTTTGTATATTTTGCAGGTAGTCCTGCAGCTCCAGGTGATCGCTTTTCCGGAACGGCTGTATGGTCGGCCGGAGTTGCTGAATGCGCGAGGTGCGAAAATCGCGGTAGTCCTGGCGCAGGTGGCACCAGGCGATGAGGTGCCAGTTGAGTGCGTAAAAAGTGAGGCCGATGGGTTCCACTTCCCGTTCGCTGGCCTCGTTTTGCTGGTTGAGGTAGGTTAGGCGGACGATCGTTTTGTTGATAATGGCGTTTTGCAGCGGCGTCAGATAGTCGGTGGCCGGCATCAGATGCTCGTATTTATCCGGCACAAAATGGGCGGTCTGCGCCTGCGAGCGTTCCATATTCTCCTGCTGCGCACGGTTCAGTACCATTTTGATCTTCGTCAGCGCCGCGCCGAAATGCTGCTGGATGGATTTATCGGCAAAACGCAGCACCAGCGGTTCGGCCAGGGATAATGCGTTCACCTCTTCCAGGGTCAGCGAAACCGGTGGCAGGAAGAAACCGTTGCCGACGGAATACCCTTTTTCCGCTGCAAAAAACAAGGGCACGCCGATTTCACCGATGGCCCGTAAATCGCGGAACACGGTACGTTCACTGATGCCGTAGTGCGCGGCAATTTGCGGCACGGTCAGCGATTTCTTGGCCTGCAACAGGGTGATCATGCCCATGAGGCGGTCGATGCGGTTCATTGGAAGGGTTTGGAAGGTTTGGAGGGTTTGATGGTTGGGTGGTATTATTGTAAATCATTCATTGGCAAACCGTTCCACCAACTCCAGTCCCGGGTTCAGCCACAAAAAATCCACCTTTCGCCCCACCGCAATTTTACCGAACTCCCCCTCCAGCCCCATCACCTGCGCCGGATACAGCGACGCCATACGCAGCGCTTCTTCCAGCGGCATACCCGCCTGATACACGCAGTTTTTCACCGCCTGTAACATCGTGAGCGCTGAGCCGGATAAAGTACCGTCGGCGACCACGTACTTATCGCCGTCGCGCCGGTGCGCGTATTGTCCATGCGGGTTTTCCGTAACGGCATCGGTAATGAGGAACAAACGTTCCTGCAGCATTTTCTTAGCCACCCGAATAGCGGCAAAATCGACGTGGTAACCATCGGCGACCAGGCTCACGCGCACGGTCGGGTGGTTGAAAATAGCGCCGACCAGTCCGGGCTCGCGGTGCTGAAGGGCCGACATGGCGTTGAAAATATGGGTCGCCGTACGAATGCCGCCGTCAAAAGCCGCCTGCGCCTGCCGGTAGGTGGCGTTGGAATGCCCGGCGGAAATCACGACCTCGCGCTGCTGCATAAAAAAATCCAGCACCTCCGGCGGACAGATTTCGGGCGCGATGGTCATCATTTTTACCACGCCGCGGCCCTGATCGAAGAGTTTGCGTACGCTGTCCAGGTCGGGCGTACGCACATACTGGGGCAAATGCGCGCCGCGTTTGGCCGGGTGAATAAACGGGCCTTCCAGGTGTAAACCCAGTACGCCCGGCCGGCCCTGCTGCCAGTAATCCCGGACGGCGGCAATGGCGGCCAGGGTAACCGCTTCCGAATGCGTGGCCAGGGTGGGCATGAAATGACTGGCGCCCCCACTTAAGCAATAATCATAGGTAGCGGATAGCGCTTCCACGGAAGGGAACTCCCCGAAAAACTGGCCATGGCCGCCATAGATCTGTAAGTCCAGAAAAGCGGGGACCAACCAGCCGTTTTGCAGATCTACTTTTTCGGCCTCCGGGGGCAGGGTCTCGGAAAAACCGAGTATGCGTCCGTTTTCCGTTAAAAGGCAGGGGCCATGTAAGGTTTCCGAGCCGGTAAAGAAGTAACCGTTGAAATAAGCCGTCATAATATTCGCTTTGAGCGCGTTAATGTCGGACTATTCAGGGAATAATAATACAGGGTGGTTTCGCAGGTTCGCGCAGATTTTACGCAGATTTTTTTTGCGCAGATTTTACACAGATTTAAAAAATAAATGTGGAGGCAAATGGAGGGTGCATGGCAAATCTTCGTTTCGCAGAGGAGTTGTAAGAAGTAAGAAGTGACACTTTTTTGAAAAGTGTCACTTCTTACTTCTTACAACTCCTTTACAAAACTTTCCAATGCATCCTTAAAGAAAACACATAAAAAACCCCGTTGGAGGAAGATCCAACGGGGTAGTCCGCTTTCAAAATTGGTTTCTCAATGTTATAGATACTTGGGATAGTTTGATGGTTTGAAGGGTTTGTTTGTTTGATGGTTTGATGGTTGGGGGAAGTTCCTTGGATTTCCCCCAACCATCAAACCATCAAACCAACCCCTCCCTACCGCAACATATCATCATCCGAATGAATGATCAGCATGGGCAGGTCTCCGCTGGCCACGGCTTCGCGGGTGATGCTGCGATGCAGGATATTTTCCCAGAAACTGCGCTGATGCGTGACGAAGACCAGCAGGTCGATGCGGTGGCCGGTAACGTAGTCGTACAGACCGCCCAGCACGTCGTCGCTGACGATTTTACGGTATAAAAACGGCTCGTCTATATGCGACTCCTGGTAGCTGGCTTCAAAAAGTTTCCGCTCGAGGGTCAGGCCTTGTTCACCGCCGGGTCCGACGTGGACAAAATGGAGCTGGCCTTCAAAATGCCGGGCAAAAGAAATGGCCTGGCGGATGCGCAGCGTACTCAGGGAATCGAAATTACTGGCGTACAGCACATCCCGGAAACCCCGAAACTCCACGTCGGGGGGCACCAGCAGCACCGGACAGTGGGCGCGTTTGGAGACCTCCATACTCACCGAACCGAACAGTTTTTTACCCAGTGTTCCCCGCGTTTTCGTACCCAGGATCAGTAAGTCCACATCCAGTGAACAGGCTTCCAGGGCCGCTTCCGGCACACCGTAGATCACCTTCGAACTACAGGCCAGGGCGGCATTGGGGGCCGGTTCGCCCGGTGCGCCGACACCGGGTAAATCATATTTTACCCCCAGCGTAGCCAGCGTGTCCCGGATAAACGTATCCAGTTCGAGCTGCATGGTATGCTGATAGCCCGACAGAAAACCGGAGGCGGAGGGCGTATGACCCACAAAAATGCTATCCATGGCGTACACCACTTCCAGGCTGGCCCCCACCTGCCTGGCGACCTGCCAGGCAAAGCGCAAGGCATTGTCCGAGCCTTCAGTCAGGTCCACCGCAACCGCTATCCGGCGCAGGTGATGCAATTTGCTGCGGTGCAGGTAACGGTCGCGCAGCATATCCACCACCTCGTTGGAAGTCGGCACGCTGCCCTGGAGCATTAACTGGCCGTCCAGCAAAATAGCCGGTAATTCCGTAACGCCCGCCAGCGCAATGGCATTGGGTTCGGAGACCTCGATGATCTTATGATCTACCGGGAATTTCACGAGGGCTTCCTCGACGTTGGTACGCAGTTGCTGACTGGCGATGTCGTGGTTGCCCAATAGTTTAATATGCGCTTTTCCGCAGCCCTTACAGCCGCCGTCGCATTTTTCAGGCGTTTGCTGGTTGGCCTGACCTGGGGAGAATTTAAGTTCAATCATACGGAACCATTGTTTTCATAAACCATGCTTGGGTCGGCAGCTCTCTCCTCGCCAAGCGCTTTCAGAATATCGAAAGGGGTAATAATGCCCACCAGCTCGCCATTATCGACCACCGGCAGGGCGTGAAAACGGTTGATGGTGAAAATTTCCACGGCGACATTGAGACGATCGGAGGACTCCACCTTGCCCAGGCGTTTGGTCATCAGGTCTTTCGCCAGGGTACGTTCCAGGCGTTTGGCATTGAGCAGCCGGTCATCTTCGCTCACGGAATCGCCGCCCATAAAGTAATCAAAATCGGAGCGGCTGATAATACCGACGATTTGACGGAAATGCACGACCGGCAAATGGTGGAATTTATGATTGTCAAATATATCTTTGACGGTGGTCAGGGACTCTTCCGGATTGACGGTCACTAATTGGGTATGATCGGTCATCAGGGACGAAACGGGTGCGAACAAGTTCATAGTCGTGCGAATTTTTTGTTAATAATAATGGTACAAAGGTGCCGCAGTCCATCCCGGGGCGGAATGATGACGCTTAACTAACAGGTTGATTAAAATCACTTACCTGGCTGAGTCCGGTAAAGTACATTTGCCTACCATGAAAAAAATCCTCATTATCGAAGACAATCAGGATGTCCGCGAGAACCTCGCCGAGATCCTCGAACTGAGTGGTTACACCGCCCTCACCGCCGAAAATGGTAAGGTTGGCGCCGCCAAAGCGCAAACGGACCTGCCCGATCTGATTCTATGTGACATTATGATGCCCGAACTGGACGGTTACGGCGTGCTGCATATTCTCAGCCGGCAGGCCACGACGGCCGATATTCCCTTCATTTTTCTGACCGCCAAGGCCGAGAAGGAAGACTTTCGCCGGGGCATGGCGCTGGGCGCGGACGACTACATCGTCAAACCTTTCGATGACGCCGTGTTATTGCAGACCATTGAAAGCCGTTTGAAAAAAAGTGAGCGTTTGCGGGCGGCTTCGGCGCAGGCCGGCGGTTCGCTCGAACGTTTTATCGATGAAGCGCGGGCCCTGGAAGCCATCAAACATTTATCCGAAAATCGGGAAGTACGCAACTATAAGCGCAAAGACCTGATCTTTCGCGAAGGCGAACATCCGCGCTGGCTGTATTTTGTGGAAAGCGGTAAGGTCAAGATTTTTAAAACCAGTGACGACGGGCGCGAACTCATTGTGAAAGTGGCGCAAACGGGTGATTTTCTGGGTTTTCTCGCCCTTTTTAAAGAAGACGCCTACCAGGAAAGTGCCGCCGCGCTGGAAGATTGCAGCATCAAATTAGTGCCCAAGCAGGACTTCGCGGCCCTGGTATTCGGCAACCGCGACGTGAATGCCCGGTTCATTAAAATGCTGGCCAGCCACATTGCCGAACGCGAACAGCAACTCATCGAACTGGCTTATAATTCGGTGCGCAAACGCGTAGCCACGGCGCTCACCCACCTGAGCGACCAAAGCGGTCCCGCCATCCACCTGCTGCGCGAAGACCTGGCCGCCCTGGCCGGAACCGCCAAGGAAACCCTCATCCGTACGCTCACCGATTTTAAAAATGAAGGCATGTTGGATATAAAAGACGGCCTGGTAACGGTGCTGAAACTGGAGAAACTGCGGGTGATGCCGAATTAGGGAGGCTTTAGGGAAAAGCCCTATTCGAACCGACAACGCATCAGGGCCAAGCGGCTATTTTCATCCGTTTCGAGGTACTGCTGCTCGGCAACCTTGGCAAAGACCCCGAAGTGCAAAACTGAGCAGGCCATATCCAAGTAGCCAAATTTACGCTTGCCACCACCGAGGGCTATATGGACGAGAACGGTCAGTTGCATTCGCAGACCGAATGGCATAATATCGTGCTTTGGCGTGGCTTGGCCGAGTTGGCTGAGAAATACCTGAAGAAGGGAAGCATGCTACACATAGAAGGGAAAAACTGAACCCGCTCCTACGAGGATAAACAAGGCGTAACGCGTTATGTGACGGAAGTGGTCGGGTAGAAAATCATCCTGCCCGATAAAAAAAAAGGGCACCAACAATAACAGACATTAATTATGGCATTAAACAAAATATTATTTTTAAGCTGTTTGACAATTTTTACTTCCTGCAACGGACAAGAAAAACCAAACCCAGGTAAAGACCCAAATACTTCCAAACCAAGTCCAGCCATAATAAAAAACTTTAGGACAAGTGCTACTGCACCAGACTTTGATACTACTTTAGTCAGCCAATATATCCGAAGTATTTTTCAGGACTCAAAAGGGAATATATGGTTTGGTACTATAAGCGAAGGAGTAGTGAGGTATGACGAAAAAACACTAACCTATTTTTCCAATACTGATGGTTTTATTAACACCTCAGTCTTTGCTATCAATGAAGATAAAAATGGTAATATTTGGTTTGGGACTGACCAAGGTGTTTATAGATATGATGGAAAAGCCTTTAAAAATTATAGTCAAAAAGATGGACTGAGCCATATAGTTATAAGCCGAAAAAGTATTCTCGTTGACAAATCGGGTAATATTTGGGTAGGCACTCATGGTGGGGTTTACCAATATGATCCCTCTGCAGATGCAAAAGGCGGTCAATGCTTTTCGCTATTTCCATTACTCACGTCTATAAATGTTGCAGGTATTATGGAAGACAAAAATGGAAATATTTGGTTTGCTTCTTCTGATAAAGGTGTCTTTCGCTATGATGGAAAAACGATTGTAAACTTCAATGAAAAAGAAGGTTTGAGTGAGAACTATGCAGGTGGTATTGAACAAGACCAAACAGGCAATATGTGGTTTACAATGAAAAACGGTATTTGCAAATTTGACGGCAAAACTTTTACAGAATATACTTCCAATGACGGCTTAGGTGGAACAGAATTTTGGGGAATAATTATAGAACAGTCAGGTATCGTTTGGATTACAGCACGAGGCAGCACAACAAGATTTGACCCTTCAGTTCCCCTATCAAATCCAAATGCGTTTACAGTGTTTACATCTGCAGACGGTTTTACTTGTTGTGTTCAAAGTATGTTTCAAGACAAATCGGGAACTATGTGGTGGGGTACGGGTCAAGGTCTTTACCGGTTTAACGGCACTCGATTTTATCAAGTTAAACAGATTGGACCGTGGTAGTCAGCATAAAGTGGTTTTGAATAAAGCCGGATTTCAAATAGCTGATAACCAGATATTCAAACCGACAAACCTTTCCAACCAACAAACCTCCAAACCTTCCTTTGCATTTTTAGCCAATTTTAAGAATACCTACACTCCCCTTTAACCTGCACACCGCCATTTTTGCCGTAGTTTTTAACCTGTAAAATCACGCAAAATGGACAGTATTCATTGGCATTTAATGCTCAACCATTTTCCCATAATCGGGACCCTGCTCGGCGTCGGCGTCATGGCCTACGGTTATTTCACCGGTCCGCCACCACCCAAAAAGCGGCCTTATTCACCTGGGTGGCGATGGCCCTGATCGCTATTCCGGTCTTCCTGACCGGCGAACCGGCGGAAGAAAGCGTAGAAAACCTGCCCGGCGTTTCGGAAGCCCTGATCGGGCAACACGAGGATGCCGCCACCTGGGCGCTGTGGGTGATGGAAGCGTTGGGATTATTATCGCTGGCCGCGCTTTTATTCGCGTTTAAAGGAGAACAAACTAAAAAAACGCTTTACGGTGCCGCTTTTGCCTTGAGTTTAGTTACTTTCGGCTTAATGGGCTATACGGGTTATTTAGGTGGGCAGATCCGCTCAGCAATGCCTTGAAATATGCGTCCCGGCCGGGTCGACTGGCCATTAGCTGGGATCAACAGACCAAATCGCTGGTCTTTCAGGACGATGGACCGGGCATTTCGGCACAACATCTGCCGCGTATTTTCGATCGCTTTTATCGCATAGATGCCTCGCGGAACGCTAAAGTTCCGGGGACGGGGCTGGGGCTGTCCATCGCGAAAAAACTGGCCAATTTGCAAGGACTTCAGTTGGCCGTCACCAGCGGCGAGGGGCAGGGAACCACCTTTTTCCTGCAATTCCCGGTTTGATTTTAAGCCATTTTTTAGAAAACCAGCAGTTCGCTTAAAGGTCGGCTCCCGCAATTTTGTGGTATCAAATCACGCCGCCCAAACGCTGCGGTATTTCGATGACCAGCACAGAAAAATTTATCACCATCGCCAAATTATAAGCGCGGAAGTACTACTTTGTGTCGGTTAGTTTTTACGAAAAAAAGGGGTACCCACCAGAAACATGGGCAATCAATCAGCGCAGTTGCAATTAGAAGTGGACACTGCTTATTTGTACGAAAGCCTGGCCGGCATTCAGGAAGATGCATCCACCGCCGAAGTGCTGCGCAGTCTGGCGGGCATTGAAAAAAGCCATGCAGAGCACATTTTAACTAAGATCAGGGCCAGCAAACCCGATTTTCAACTCCCGCCGCCCAGTGGGAAAGCCAGATTCCAGTTCAAAATGGGGGGCATTTTCGGCTACGATTTTATAATTGCCAACCTGTCGTCCGTCGAACGGCAAATTGCCCGCTCCGCCATCGAAACCAGGTTGCAGCAGGGCGGGAAGCCCACCGGTTTTGAGCATAACCACCTGAAAATACTGGAATCCTTGTCGCAAAAAACCTCCGCTAACGTTAGCGGAGGTTTTCTTTCCAAAATGGAAGGCCGGCATAAGTCGGTCGGGGGCAATGCGCTGCGGGCGGCCGTGCTGGGCGCCAACGATGGACTGGTGTCTAATATGAGCCTGGTCATGGGTATAGCCGGTGCTGCAGCCGCGAATAACACGATTTTGCTGACCGGTTTGGCGGGTTTGCTGGCCGGCGCTATTTCGATGGCCCTGGGCGAATGGTTGTCGGTGCAGAGTTCCCGGGAGCTGTTTTTGAAGCAAATCGCCCTGGAAGCCGAGGAGTTAGCCTCTTCCCCTGAACACGAACAAATGGAACTAGCCCTCATCTACCAGGCCAAGGGGATGGACAAAGCCAGAGCGGCGGAAATGGCGGAAAGAATAATGGCCGATAAAGATACCGCGCTGGATACCCTCGTCCGCGAAGAGTTGGGCATCGACAAGGCCGAACTGGGCGGTTCCGCCTGGGAAGCTGCGGTGACCTCTTTCTTCCTGTTTGCCATGGGCGCCATTCTTCCGGTGATCCCCTTCTTTTTTACGGCCGGCAGCCGGGCTATTTACGTCAGCCTGAGTTTAAGCGTGATCGGCCTGTTTGGTATTGGCAGCGCCACTTCGTTGTTTACGGGCCGGCCGGTCTGGTTCTCCGGTCTGCGGCAGGTGTTGTTCGGACTGACAGCGGCGGCGATTACCTACGGTGTTGGGCATTTGATTGGCGTTTCGATTGCCGGGTGAGGAAAAATCAGGGGCATCACGGGTTATGGAACTCCTTTTGATACACCTGCAACAGCAGCAGGAACATCGAGATCAAAATAGGGCCGAAAATAAACCCAATAAAACCGAACATCTGCAGCCCCGCAATAGCGCCGAACAAGGTAATGAGCGGGTGGGTCTGGTTAATCTTTTTCATCAGCCACATGCGGGCAACATTATCCACGGAGCCAATGACCAAAAAGCCATAGATGAATATAAAAAGGGCTTTCCATTCTTCGCCATCAGCAAGTAAAATGAGCGCCAGGGGTACGTAAGCGAGGGAAGCACCCACGATGGGCATCATGCCCGCGATAAAAGTGATCCCGAACCAGAGCCAGGGGTTTTCTATGCCCGCCAGCCAGTACACCAGCAAGCCGGCAAAGCCCTGGACAATGCCCATGAGCGGAATGCCCAGTGCATTACCCCACACCAGATCATTCAGGTTTTTGCGCAAATACACCACGTTCTGATTGCGTAGCGGGACCCAGCCAAAGAACGAGTGCTCCATCTTTTTGCCCTCCATCAGCATGAACCAGAGGATGAAACATAGGGCAATCAGCAGCCCCAGTCCGTTGAGGGTGGCATCCACCACGCCGCGTAGTTTGCTCAAGGCCCAGTTGTTCACGTTCCTCAGGTTTTCGTCGGTCAATAGCGTGATCTTGTAGCGGGTTTCAATGGATTTGATCACCTGCTCGGCGTTTAGCAGCAGCGAATCGGAATTTTGCAGCAAGGCCATTACCCGTCCCTGCAGCATACCGAATATCCAGTTGAAAGGCATAAACACCAGGACCAGGGTCAGGAGGATCAATACCAGTGCGGCCAGCTTTTTGGGCCACCGCCAGCGTTCGGTAAGGAAGAACAGGGGTGTGCGCAGCAGCACGTAAAGGGTGTAAGCGCCCAGCAATGCGGGCACAAAAAAACGCAGGTTCCAGTACAGTACCCCGAACAGCAGGCCTAAGACCAGGAGGAGCAGTACCTGGCGGACCGTGATAGCAGAAATAGGTTGCATGTTGGAGTAAACATACTGCTAAGTTTTTATTGGCGCAACCCGGAGGGTACTATAATAAAGCAGGCCGCTCTAATGGGCGGCCTGCTGAATGCAAATATTACACTGGCTACTTACTTAAATGCCTTTTACCGCCGGCTTAAATCCATTGTCGGGGAAGAAATCATCGATCCAGTTGGAAACAGTGGGGAAGAAACTGCTTTGCGGATCCCATTTGATGAGTGACATAATCCTGAATTTAATGGTGATTGGTGGAAATTTAAAACAGTCTTGTTGAACTGTTTGTACCACAAAATTGCAGGCGGCCGGACCAGTTGGAAATAACCATCGTCAAGCCCGGCGTTGATTTAATACGGCATGTATAGGCAGCGCAAAGTGGTTTGGACTTGTAAATAGGGGATTATAATTACTACTACTAGTGACGACGGTCATCCTGCAACACTACTGCCAGGCCCACATTTGCATAAAGTGCTAAAATCGAGCTTTATGAAAAATAACACATTCCGCTTCCTGCTGTTCCTGACTATGTTATGCAACCGGTTTACGCCGGCCCACAGTCAACTCGTATGCTTTTCCGACTCGGCTACCATTTATCAATTTCCCGCGCATACCCTGCCACCCTTGTTCGGCCAGGCCACCTTCCGGTCGGGGCAGTATAAAGTCGTGGTGGGCGGCAAGTTTTCCGATCCCCTGTCTCCCGGTTCGGAGGGTTTTTACAACTGCGATATGCTGGTGATCGATGAGCGCGCCGACCAGATGTACGTGCTGCCCCTGAGTTATTTTCCGCCCTATGTAGCCGATCAGTTTTCGGGGGTAGACTATGGTTTCGAGATGGAAAATGATACGGCCTATTTACTCGGCGGTTATGGGTATAATTTGTCCGAAGGCTATGAAGCCTCGTTCCCGACGCTGACCATATTTTCGGTCAAAACCCTGATCGACAGTGTTTTACAGCATAAAAACTACCTCGACCTCTTTGAAGCCATCGACGATGAACGGCTGGCCATTACCGGCGGCACCCTCGTGCACATCGGCGATTATTTCCTGGTGTACGGCGGCAAAGAAGTGACCTCGGTGCCGGATGAATACAGTGATCGCCGCACCATTAGCGAGTGGGATTTTCACGGGCAACTGCGCCGTTTTCGCCTGAAATCCACCGAAGGCTACCGCGAGGTGGACGATTATCAGGTTTGTAACACGTCGAAGGTTTTTAACCAGTGTATGCCGGCAGCCTGGAAGGGAGCCGCGAATAAGACGTATTATCTGGATCGGCAGGATAAGTAGATGGCCTAGCCACAGACGTTACGGTGCCTACAGGTCTTTCCGCCGGAACCGGCTTACCGCCACGTTGATCGGTATGAGTATCCAGAGGAGCAGCACGACGAAAGCGAAGGCAATGCCCCAGCCGGTACCCAGAAATTCCCGGAATAAAGCGCCCGTGTAACCCATCAGCGCGGAAATATCCATTTGCAGTAAGACAACGACCCGCGCCAGATCGATCGGATTGCAGGAGATAAAACCCAGCATCGCTTTTTCCAGCGGGTAGTCCGCAAAACTGAACATCAGGAACAGTACCAGCGCATCGTACAGCAAGGCGAAGTAAAACCAAAGCAGCAGGGCCGCCCCAATGCCTTTCGCTTTATCGCGGGTAAGTACCGAGGCCAGCAGCGCCAAGGACACGAAGACCACCGAGAGCCCGGCCGCAACCACCACCAGGGTCAATCCGGTCCAGGTGGGGGCATATAGCGCCACCGGAAGGCCGATCCCGATCAATACCGCCAGCACCAAAGCCACTGCCAGACCGGAAAATTCCGCCCAGACGATAGCGCTCCGCCGGATGGGCTGTGCCGCCAGTAGCTCAATGAACTCTGTGGCATTATAAAAGTGAATAGTCGCAAAAACAATACTCACCAACGGCGTAACGATCAGCACAATGTTCAACAGACTGACGAGCCCTTTCGTCGGATCGCCGCTCAAATTAAACAAGCCGAACGCTACTGCCAGCAGGAACAGGGTGTAACCCAGGATCATCCGGTTTTGCAGGATGTCGTACAGAACGTATTTAACAATTCTTAGCATTTCTTCGCATCACTTGCGCCAGCGCGCGGTTGAGTTTGTTTTCCCCGGTTTCAGATTTCAATTGCTCGATGGGCTGATAAAACTGGACTTCCCCTTCGATCAAATACATGACTTTCGTGGTTAGTTCTTCCAGATCGCTGAGGATGTGGGAGGTAAGCAGGATCAGCTTGCCTTTGGACTTTTCGGCCAGCACTTTTTCTTTCAAAATTTCAGTGGCCACCGGGTCCAGGCCGGCCGTCGGCTCGTCCAGTACCAGCACCGCGGGGTCAAACAGAAAAGCCAGGCAGGCGCTCACTTTTTGCCGCATGCCACCGGAAAGGGTGCGCATTGTTTTATGGGCGAATTTTTCGACTTCAAAGGCCAGATACAGGTCGTTATCCACCTGCTGGAAGGTGCTGTGGCGAATTTCCCGCAGCATATCGAATAGTTGGCCAACCCGTATATGATCGGGGTAACGGCCGATCTGGGGCATATAGCCAATATGCCGCCGGTAGTCCCATTGACCGGTCACCGACTGATCGTTTAGTCGCAAGTCGCCGCTATCGGGAATGACCAGACCCAGCAGGCATTTCAGAAAAGTCGTTTTGCCGGAACCATTTGGTCCGACCAGCGACACGGCATCTCCGGCGTCCATACGCACGTTCACGTTGTGGAGAGCCGGAAGTTTGCCAAATGTTTTGCAGAGATTGATCGATTCGAGCATGATTTTACCGGGTAGATTATTTGGGCAGCAGCACGCCGTCGATCACGTGAACAATGCCGTTACTCGCCGGTACGGAGGCTATAATACGGGCGCCGTTGACGGTTATTTTCCCATCTTTCACGCCAATGGTGACGTTGCCGCTATTGGCCATGCCGATGACCTGGCCGTCCTGCAGCATTTCCTGCCGGTACACGCCCACCGCGACGTGGTACTGTAAAATATCCTGCAGGGTTTCTTTTTTGTCCGGTTTTAAAAGTCCTTCCACCGTGCCGGCAGGTAACTGGTCGAAAGCGGCATTGGTCGGCGCAAACACGGTGAAAGGTCCGGCATTAGACAATACGTCCACCAGTTCGGCGGCCTTTACGGCAGTCACCAAAGTGGTATGATCAGGACTGGCGGCGGCCACTTTTACTATATCTTTCTGTGAAACGTCGTCCTGAACACCCGCCTGACCACTTGCAATGGGCGTGGCAGACGGACGGTCAGCAGAGGTTTGATCAGGTGCAGTATTCGTACAGGCAGCCAGCCAGAATACCAGCAGCATGGTGGGGAAAATACGGGTTAAAAGCTTGATTTTCATGATTTTGTATTTGGATGTTGAAAGGTTGACGGAAGAAATTTTCAGGCTTGCTTGATCAGTAATAACTTGGTATGCTCAATGCCCGTAATTCCATGTGGAATTTCTTTCGGCAGTTGCAGTATATCGCCCTGTGAAATCTCATGCGTCCGGTCGCCAATAGTCACCGTTGCCCGGCCTTCCAGACACTGGAGGTAGGCATTCATGGGTGTTTTATGTACCGGAACTGCCTGGCCCGGTTGTAATGCGAACAGAATCAGACTGAAATTTTCTTCCCGGAATAATATCCGGGCATTGAATTTCGTAGCCTGGTAATCGATTTGGCCGATCAGGGGCAGGACAGATTCCACGGTTTCCAATTCGGACGGAACCTTAAGGCCATCAGTAGGTAAAAGCATGATTTTAGTTTTTTAATAGTTCATTATATAGCCGCATTAAAGCGCCAGCGGCTGCATGGCTGGTTGTTGGTCCATCAATTGGTCGGGGGTCAGGGAAGGTATAATTTTTTCGGCCTTATCCATCAAATAGACCATGAAACTGCGCATCAGCATCAGGCCGTAAGGCATTTGTTCCACCACCACCGCGTAGAGGCTGACTGGCCGGAAGGGAACGTCGCCCACTCCATTATGGTCCAGGTCATAGCCTTCATAGCGGTCCCAGTAGTTGCTGTTGAAATTGTTGAGCACCAGGCTGCCGTTGGTGGAAACGTCGAAGGAGTTGCCGAAAAAATTATTGTGGTTAATGACGTTGGCGTCGCAGCTCGCCTGTACCCGCAGTGCCCAGCCATTTTCCCGAAACTGATTTTCTTCCAGTATAATCCGGCTGGCACCTTCCATATACACGCCGGCCGAGTTGTGTTCGAAGGTATTTTTCCAAATATGGCTGTCCGAAATGTCTTTCAATAATATCCCGTACGCACTGCCGCCCCAGTTATAGCTAAAGATGTTTTCAGTCATCTGCACCTGTCTGGAATACATGACCGCTACGCCCGCGCCATTGTGGTGAAATTGATTATGGTGGTAAAAGTCATGGTGCGAGAACATGAAATGCAGCCCATAACGCAGGTTTTGTTCGCTTTCATTGTAGCGGATTTCCGAGTCGGTCACGAACTCGAAATAAATGCCGTCGCGATGGCCGGTCAGGTGATTGCCTTCAATGAGCGCCCCGGCGCACTTCCACAAATGAATGCCGTTGCCGCTGTTTTGTTCTTCTTTGATAATGCCGCGAACGTCGTTATGCGTCACCCGGCAACTGTCGGCGTTCGAGAGGTAAATGCCGAAGTTGCAGTCGCGCAGGCGGTTGTGCTCGATCACCACGCGGTTGCCCGAAAGGACTTTGATGCCGGCCACGTCCAGCGTACTCAACTGGCCGCCGTTGACGATCTCGAAACCCCGGATCGTCACGTCGGAAGCGGTAACGGTGATGATTTCACAACTATGCTGACCGTCGAGCACCGGATAACCGATGCCCAGAAGGGTCAAGGGCTTATCAATCGTTAAATTACCCTCCGCGTAAGTGCCGGGGTACACGGAAATAGTATCGCCAGACCGGGCTTTGCTGAGGGCCGCCCGTAGAGTAGGGTAGGGCTGCTCCGTGCCGACCCGGTGCGTGACGGCGCTCAGTTGCGGGGCGTAAATAAACAATAAGACTATGATCTTCAAATACTTACTCCGTATCATATTATTCAATCGTTTAAAAGTGAGGCCTTGTAAATAGTCGCCCTGCTTACCAGTTCCCCTTCACTTCGGCCCAGGTCAGCACTTTTCCGGCGCCCACTACAGCCTGTACGGCCTCCATGGTTTTTGGGTCCGAAAAAGTAGCTACATCACCGCGCATAGGGCTTTTCAGGGCCTCATTTTGCAGGAAAAATGCTTTTTCTACCTCCACAAAGGAGCCGGCTTTTTTAAAATCGACAGACAAGGTTTGGGCAATATTGGCGGCCGGTATTTCCCCTGATTTCAGGAAACCGATCAAACAATTAAGATCGTCGAATTTGAATACTTTGCCTTTGACCGTAATGATTTCCGATCCGAAGCGCCGGTCGGTAAGCGTCATTTTACAAAAGTGACAGTTGTCCTGCCCATACTGGATCGGTACCGGGCCGGTCGTGCAGGAGCTCAGGAACAGCAGTACGAAGCCAGCTGGCACGGCGCTGGTTTTGACCAACCTTTTTCCGGTCAGCGACGGCGTTTTCCGGCGCTTAAAAAATTCCCACCACCATAAGCAGGTAGCCAGCAGGCAAACCCCGATGATGACCCAGGCGCCCGTATCGGGACCGGAATACGAGGTGAAATTGAGCAGGTTTTTATAACCGATCAGGGGCGGCTGATACGACATGCCCGGCACGATAATGGCCGCTCTCGGATCCAGGTTGTGGCCGTACTCATACCCCCAGCGCCAGAAATCCCACATCGCCGCCACCCCGTAGGTATAGGATAACAGGGTGAAAAAGAACAGAATACGCGCATTGCCGAGCACGGCAGCCAGCAAACCGACCGCAATCAGGAAGCCGACTAAAATGCCCAGAAATTTAAACTCCGGGAACATGTCGACGCTGATATGCTTCATGCCAATGTAGTGGTTGAGGCCATTGATAATGTCCACTTCACCGGCGAGTTTGTTCATCCAGATTTTCATGGTCAGGCCTTCCGGATACTGCGGGGCCCAGAGCAGGATTTGCCACAGTGGCACGAAATAGGTTATGAGGAGCAATAAGCACGCGATCCCGAGCAGGATGCGGGTTGTTTTGCTAAGGGTCATTGCGGTGGATGTTAAGAGGTGGAAGATCTAAAGAGGGTGGAAGTTGAAAAGTGCGGGGTGCACGCTGCAACTTCCACCGGCTCTTTTTACCTATTTGGTCGCAGCGGTCGGTTCGGTTTTATTGCCTGTACTAAAAGTCAGCTGCGTCGTGGCGTTCCGTGGCGAAACCCGCGCATAACCCTGCATTTCCTGGTGCAGCGCCGAGCAGAAGTCGGTGCAGTAAAAGGCCACCACGCCCACACGATCCGGTACCCACTTGAGGGTGCAGGTTTCGCCCGGCATAATGAGGATCTCGGCATTGTTGGCGCCCTTCACCGCAAAACCATGCGGCACATCCCAGTCTTGTTCGAGGTTGGTCACGTGGAAATACACCTCGTCGCCAAGCCGGATCCCTTCGATATTATCGGGTACGAAGTGCGAGCGAATGGAAGTCATATTAACGTGCACCTTGTTGCCTTCCCGGAACACTTTCGCCTCTTTTTCTCCCTTGGAAACGTAGGGATGGTGGTTGTCTTCGATCTTGAAAATCCGGACCGATTTCGGCGCTATCAAATTAGCGGGAATGGCCTCCGCATAGTGCGGTTCCCCGGTGGTGGGAAAGTCGAGCAGCAGTTTCATTTTATCCCCGCTGATATCGTATAACTGCGCCGATTGGGTCAGTTCCGGGCCGGTTGGCAAATAGCGGTCTTTGGTAATCTTGTTGTAGGCGATCACGTATTTGCCCCAGGGTTTACTGGTCGGGCCGCCGGGAATGCTCAGGTGGCCGATGGAGTAATAGGTCGGCACGCGGTCCACGACTTCCAGGGTCTGAATATTCCATTTGACGATTTCGGAGGAAACGAAAAACGAGGTGTAAGCAAAACCCTTTCCATCAAATTCGGTATGCAAGGGCCCGAGACCCGGTTTTTTAACTTCCCCATGCAGTACGGCATCGTATTTCAGGACCGGAATACCGTCGAATTCGCCTTCAAAACTCTTGCTCGCAATGGCTTGCTGAATTTTGCTGAAGGAAAATACCGGGATCATGGCCGCCAGTTTGCCCGAACCGCAGATGAATTCACCGCTGGGATCAACGTCGCAACCATGCGGCGATTTCGGGCACGGAATGAAGTACACGATGTCCTTCAACTCCTTGGGGTCCAGCATGATCGTTTCCGTTTCGATGGTGGAACTACCGGTATGGGTTTGATCGTCATAAATATTGTGGGCATAGTGCACCTTCGATTTCTTCCCTTTGCCGGCCTGCACATATTCCTCGCATTTCTTCCAGTTGAGGGCCATAATGAAGTCCTTATCCTTTTGCGAAGCATTCACTTCCAGGAGGGTATTGGCTTGTTCAGTATTATAACAGGAAAAGAAAAACCAGTCATGCGATGGACCGCGACCGCCGCGGCTGAGGTCGAAGTTGACGCCCGGCAGCAGCACCTGAAAACTGATGCCCATACGCCCTGTTTCGGGATTAATGCCGACAAAAGAAACCGTACCCTTGAAATTTTGCTTGTAGGTACCGATCGCTACATCCGGATTGGAGTTGTCGTCGTCCATCGGATAACTGAACCGCGTGCCGGCGACCGCATACTCGGAGTTTTCGGTCAGGAAAGGGGAGGAGTGATTGCCCGAACTATTAGGTATTTCAATGATCTCCTCGGTGCGGAAAGTGCGTAAATTGATCCGGGCGATCCGGGGGGTGTTGTTCCCATTGACGAATGCCCAGCGGCCGTCATGTTCCCCATGGGTGGTGGAGAGGGCGATGTGGTGGGCATCGTCCCAGGGCACGAAACCATGCGAAGTATTGAGCATCGGCTTGGTTTCCTCGCTAAAGCCCCAGCCGTTTTCGGGGAACTGCGAAAACACCGGGATGATCCGCAAAAGGCGGCCGGAAGGAATGCCATAAACGGCGACCTGGCCATTGAAACCACCAGAGACGATATTGTAAAACTCATCGTATTTGCCGGGGGCGACATAGACTTTTTCAGCAGCGTCGCCCTGAATAGCGGTAGTTGGATTATGGGGTTTGCAACCGGGAACAAGCATTATAGAGGGCAGCAAAATGGCTGCTATCAGGTACAAAAAAGCGTGGTGTTTCATAGAGATTGAATTGTTTGATTGTTTTATTTTTCACCGTCGTTGGAGCGCATGAATTCGATGATCTTGCGGGTGTCTTCCTGCGTTACATTCTGGTTAGGCATGCGCACCAGGCATTGTTCGAGTAGCTTTTGTGCTTCTTCATCTTTCTCCAGCATCATTTCTACGTTCGTGACCATGTTCATGATCCAGACCGGGTCGCGCCGTTTGGTGACCCCTTGCCAGCCGGGGCCGACCAGTTTTTCCCCGCTGAGTTTATGGCAGGCGGAACATTTGGTATCGTAAATACTTTCGCCGGTTTTGACCCATTCCTGGTTTAGGGGGTGGGTTAATTCGATCGATTTTACTTCGGTACCGTGTGTTTCCGGCTGATTCGCCGCGATGTCGGCGGGCGATGGAGAATTTCGGGCAGCATCATCCGCCGTTTTTTTGGAGTTGCAGGCCATGGTAGCAAGTACCAGGATGGTGGCAAGGAAAATTGTTTTTCCGGACATGATTAGTAGGTAGGTAAGTGAAAGAATTAAAGAGTTTAAACTCTTTTATTCGACAAAAGTATTCCGGCCAATCGGCGGGGGGAATGATGCTCATTCCCCCCGCATATAATTAAGATCAGTATTGGCTCAAATGGAAATTGTTAATTTTGCGGCATGTTTTCTAAAACCTTCGGGTATGCACTGCGCGCCGCCACCTTTGTTGCACAGCATAGCGCAAACGATAAAAAATTATCCTTGCTTGAAATTGCTCAGGGCCTGGATATTCCCCGCCATTTTCTGGGAAAAATCATGCAGGATCTGGTACGCAATGGAATACTGGATTCTACTAAAGGGCCCAGCGGCGGCTTTTTCGCGAATTCCAGAACCCTGGATACGTTTTTACTGGATATTCTGAAAATTACCGACGGCCAGTTGTTATTCGATCAGTGCGCTTTGAACATCAAGCGCTGCGATGCACAGCATCCCTGTCCCTTACACGATGACTTTGCGGTCTGCCGCGACGGTATGTTGCGGGTTTTGGCGTTGAAAACGCTGGGCACTTTAGCCAATGAAGTGTCGAATGGAACCGCATTTCTGGTTCGTTAAAAACAATTTCTGCACCACATCGTATACACAAAGAGGAGTCACCCGAACGCTCGGATGACTCCTCTTTATGTATGTTCATCGATTAGGGTAAATACTTTTTCAAGGACTCACCTTAGCAAAAATAACCCCCACGACCATCGCTTGAAAAACACCGTACAGCAGCCAGGTAATCACTAAACTCAGTGATACGGCCAGCGAACTATAGGTGATCCACATGGCAGGTAAAGTCGCGATCAGGCCATACACCAGCCCCATTTCCATGCCGCGCCACCAGAATGGGCCATGGAACAGCGTTTTAAAACGCCTCCAGAACCAGGCCAGGGCAAAACTTAGTACGAAGGGGTGGATGAAATAAGCCACCACTTTACCGCCTTCAAAATTGAAAGTGGAATCGTAGTACTGTTCCGCCAGATTGGGGAACAGAGCCACCAGTAAATAAAGCGACGCGTAACTCAGCGCCAGCAGAACCACACCGGCAAGCAGTCCTTTAATCAGGAATTTTTTCATGAATGCGTTTTAGTATTTTATAGTAAAAAATCAGGTTTACTTTACTTCGTCCACCTGGACCAGCAGATCAAAATGAAAAACGATCCAGTCATTCACCTTGATCATGCCGAACATGGCTTCCGGGGGATCGATACCGAACGCGCTCATTTGTAAAGCTTGTTCGCCCTGGAGTTGAAACCGGTTCGGGCCCGTCTGTTTGGCTTTGGCGGGTATGGATAATTCCTTCGTCACATCCCGGATGGTGATCTTGACCTTAGCCTGCACATCGAACCAGTCTTTACAGTTGGTTTTCAGGCATTTCGCGTCCTGCCAGCTATCGATCAGCGCCACTTTAATATGCGGGTACACCGATGATTGCAGCGCTTTTTGCATATCGACATCCATCTTACGGTTGTGGCAATCGAAATTTTTGGACTTCAGCAGCAGTTCGGCATGGTGAAAGCGGGCATAAGCGCCGTTGGGTTCCATTTCAATGACCTGCTCGGCATACTGATCCTCACAGTCGCAGGTGAAGTTGTTCACGTTGGAAGTGCCGCGCAGGAATAACCGGCTGCCTGCTTCCAGATGAAAGCGCTTTTTCTGGGCATTGGTATGGTGCAGCAGGGTCATGCTCATCAGGCTGATACAGGTGATGAACAGCACCGCAAAACGCGACCATTGGGTTTTAGTGGAAATCATGATTTGGAATTTAGAAAGCGTAAAAAAAGCCCCATAGCCTTCAGCAAGGTTATGGGGCCGGATCTTTCTACAAAAAGGGAGGATTAGAAACCAATGACGGCTTCGACTACGAAACCACTGAATTTCGCTTCATTGCGATAGTCGGTCGTGGCGAAGTCATTGTAGTTCTGCGTGACGTATTCGCCTTTCAGCAGCAGGTTTTTGGTAGGAAACCAGCCGGCGGCTACTGCTACCCGGTCGATGGAGATTTCCTTGGCGAAACCTTGTGGCGTACCGGTCGCTTTAATGTAACGGGCGCCCACGTACATCTGCTCGTTTTTCAGGAAACGGTACACGCCTTCTGCGGTCAGTTGGTTGAATTCACGTTCGGAGCCGTTGCGTTCGGCATTGGTGCGGCCTTTGATTATTTCATAACCACCGAATATTTCCAGTCCGTGGAACTTAACGAATGGGTTGATGCTGATGGCGTTGATCTTGTTAGCGACGCCCATGCCCGGGAAACGACCGGAATCTTTATTGGCGGCATAAGTACCGGTAGCAGGTTCAGCCACCATGAAGTAGTGGGAACCGGCACGGTCACCGGCATACAGGGTGTTGCGCGCACTGCCATTGTTGTTGTACATAGAAGCTGATAAACGGAAACGCAGGTCGTTAAACGTCTTGTCGTACGCTACTTTCAGCGTAATAGAAGGCTGTTTCTGGTTGGGTTCCACGTTGGGCGCTGCGGCGGCATCCGGGTAGTTGTCAATATTACCGTTGATAAAACCGCTGGTCAAACCGACCATACCCATGAAACCGTCTACCGGGAAGACATACACCTCACCACCGATTTCCGTAGCGAAAGCATCCAGGATGTTGTTTTCAACAAATGGGTTGAACATCGCATTACCTGCATCCGTACGGCGGAATTGCATGTCGCCGAAGTTGGGCTGGAAGTGGCCGATCTTGACGCGCATATAGTCGGTGAACCATTTCGGGCTGCCAAACATCGGCAGTTTATCGAACTGGATATAACCGCCTTTCACCCAGAACTCGGAGTGGTGGCGCGTAGACATGTAGTTTTCCAGGCAAACGCGAATACCGTCTTCAATTTGAAAATCCAGGTTCAGGTTGGCCATGGCCAGGTTGAAACCGGACAGGGTGGCGCTGGTGGAATCCTCGGCTTTTACGACGCCGTACAGCAGGTTTTTATTAACCGGATTCGTTGCGGAAGTAGCGACGTAAGTGGGTTTATTGGAGTGCTTCAGGGATTGGAAATCCTGGGTAAAAGCACCACCGATGCGCAGTTTAAAGCCCGTGTATTCGGGTTGTTCCGCTTTTTTCGAAGGTTCGAACACGTTAATACCTTCTTTATCCCAAGGGCGGAAGTATTGAATACTGGGTTGTTGGGCCAGAGCCATGGTGGTGCTAAAAAGCACGACGATCAAGCAGAGTAAGCCGTTTTTCATAAGAACAGACGTTGGTTTAGTAATTGTTTTAGATTTTTTTCAGTGTTACTTGAAAGACTATTTCAATGTCGTCGCCAGTGGTCAAAGTGCCCATTAAGGCGGTAGGAGGCTTAATATTATAGTCCGTCATTTTGAGTTTTTTAGAACCCATAAAAGTGAGATCTCCGTTTTCGCTCATTTTAGCCTGCACGTAGATGTCGATTTTATTCGTAGCGCCGGCAATGGTGAGATAACCCGTCGTGTTAATGTCGTAGGTAGTAGCGCTCCTTTTTACCAGGCCGGCCACCTTCTCCAGTTTATAGGTTATATTGGGGAAACTGTTCGCTTTCAACGCATCATAGGTCTTATTATCCATGATGGAACTTTTACCGCTTTTAATCGCCTTTACCGGGATTTCCACATGCAACATGGGAATGGATTTCAGTACACCCGCCTCTGCAATGACCGAAGCATTACCGCGTACTTCATTGGCAGTGGATTCCCAATCGTGCAGATTGGATGTGCCTTTAACTACCAAAGAAAAGTTTGCTACGTGGTAGGCATTCTGCCCAAAAGCAAACGAAAGCGTGAAAAGGAGGAATAATACAAATTTGATTCTCATCTTGCTTATTTTTGTACAAATGTACCAGCAGGAGAATCGGCCGCTTAATGACCATCATTAGGGTGCGAGGTGACCTTCGTTAGGGCGCCTGAAAAGCGGCATTGGGTGGGGCCTGATGCGGGAGGCAGGGGAGGGGGCGTCAGGCAGGGCAAACGCATTAAAATTAAAGCAAACCGACCCTCATCCAGGTTAAAAATTGATGATTGACGATTACATTTTTTAATGCGTTTGCCCTGGGGGGATGTAGATTAACGGCCTTATACCGGCTTATTTCAATATTAAAACCCGTTCTCTTCCAGTAAAAATACTTTACCCGCCGTAAATAAAGGCCAGTCATCCGTGCGAAAGGGCAGGGCCGGCAAACCTTCCATATTATAAAGATCCAATGGCCCGGGATTATCGGCCCAGGCATAACGCAGCGCGACCGGTTGTTTCACGGCCGGCGAAAAAACCACCACGGTGTTTCCCTCTACATAGGCCAGCGCCCAGTGGAACTGCTTATCCGCCCCGGCCAGCGCAAAACCCCGCAGGAAACCGTATTTATCTTTGGAAACCAGTCCGCCGCCCGTGGAGGTGTAGCTTACGCGTACCTGGTCGCCCGCCACCTGCATGGACTGAAAAACGGGGCCGGAGCTGACCACCGCTTCCTGATAGGCCACTTTCCGGGCCGCCAGTCCGAGCCGCAGCGCCAGATCCTTTTTGTTTTTCGGGTGAATATTGTCCGCTTCGCCAATATCGATGGCCGTCGCAATGGCCGTTTGCGGCAGGCTTAGGGCCGACATTTGCGCCGCCCGCAGTTCCGCCCACTCGCTTTCGCCGGGTTTGGGCTGTTCCGGGTAGTAGTTGGCCAGTTGCACGATCAGGAAGGGGAAATCGCCCTGGCCCCAGTGTTGCCGCCAGTCGCGGATCATGGCCGGCAGCAAATCCGTGTACTCCGCCGCCCGGCTGGCGTTTGATTCGCCCTGGTACCAGATGGCGCCTTTTATCGCGTAGGGTTGCAGCGGGGCGATGCAGCCGTTGTAAAGCAGGGTCGGGTGGGTAAAAAAGCTGCCGTTGGGCACCTCCGGCTTCGGGAATGTAGCCGCGTCGATCTGCACGCCCGGTTTATATTTCCAGGGGCCATTCAGTATGGCATTGCCCCAGAAAGCATTGGTGTACATACCGCCTTTACCGCCCGTATCGAAAATGCGGACCACCAGTACATTGCCGGTGGGTTTTAAAATGCCGGCCGGGAAGAAGTAGTTCCGCCAGTTACGGGCGCCGAAACCCTCGCCGATTTTCACCCCGTTGACCCAGGCGATGTCGTAGTCGTCGATCTGGTTCAGGGCCACATGGAAAGTGGGGCCCGTAAAGTTGGCCGGCAGATCAAATTCCCGGCGAAACCAGACCGAACCGTCGTAGTTGGCCAGGCCCGCGTCTTCCCATAAATTCGGGATCCCCATGTCCTTCCAGTCGGAAACATCGGTAGCCGGATCTTCCCAGTGCTGCGCGATGCCGGGATCGTTTTTAAAATAAAAAGCCGTGTCCCAGTGCTGCCGGTAGGTCAGCAGATCGGCGTTGAGCTGCGCGAAATTTTTCCCCGAACCCTCGTTTTTAGCCACAACTTCCCGAAACTGCGGAAAGGGTTTCAGCGCGCCCGCACTCATCCAGGTTTCGATGGACGTTGCGCCCAGGCAACTGCTGATCAGGCCGATGGGCACTTTCAACTGGGCGTGTAAATACCGGCCGAACAAATAAGCCGTCGCCGAAAAACCACCCACCGTACCAGGGCCGGCCATCTGCCACGCGCCCTGCACGTCTTTTTTGGGTAAATAGTCCAGATCGATGGCCACGTTGAACAGGCGGATGTCCGGTTTGTCCAAGGTCGAATCGGGGAGAATACCGAACTCGCGCAGGGTCCACTGCATATTCGACTGTCCGCTGCATAACCACACTTCCCCCACCAGCAGGTCGTGAAAAAGGAGGGTATCCTTCCCGATCACCGTCAGTTCAAACGGACCTCCCGCGGCCTGCGGAGCCAGCTTTACCTGCCAGTTGCCGCTTTTATCCGCCTTGGTTTTCCTGATCTGGCCGGCGAACCGTACGCTCACCGCTTCGTCCGGGGCAGCCCAGCCCCATACCGGCACTTCTACATTGCGCTGCAGTACGGCATGGTCCGTAAAAAGTCGGGGCATGGTAACGTTAGCGCTGCCAGGTACGCTGAAAGCTAGTACCAGGGCCAGCGAAAAAAGGGGAAAAAGGGAAATTTTCAGGCGCTTGAACATAGGGGTGGCGTTGGTAAAATGTTCTGGAAAAATTGGTATGTGCAAACATACCAGCGTTAAAAAGGATTTTTTACTTTTACCAAAAAAGAAATGCCCACCACCAATTTCTTTTAAAAAAAGCGCCGACCCCAATTGCCAACGGCCCACAACTAACCCCCTTCTAAACCCCCTCACTAACATCACTCTTTTTATGAAATATACGCCCTCCACTCTCTTGACCATCACCGGCTTAGCGCTTGCGCTGCTGTCGTTCCCCGCTTGCAGTCCGAAAACCCTGTCCATGGCGGCCACGCCGGATGTACAGGAAGGACAGATTGCCAAATCGACCGCCGCCCCCGATTGGGATAACCTGTTTATCCGTAATACCGGCTGGTTTGGCGGCGACGGCCTGTTTGCCATTCCCCTGGACGGCGCCGAGTATCGCCCGGCCACCGACAAGACCAGCACGCTCTTCCTTTTCAGTGATTCCGTCGTGGCGGATTCGGTGGGGGAGACCATCCAGCGCAAGGATTTTAAGATGGTGCATAACTGCGTGGCCTACCTCGAGGGCAGCGCGCCGGACCCGAAGAAATTCAAGTTCTTCATTAATAAGGACAAAGACGGGCAGCCAACTTCGCTCTTCGTTCCGCAAACGCCGCATGCCCGGCCCAACCACTATTACTGGCTGGGCGACGGTTTCGTGAACGTGGAGATGGACAGCACGCTCTATATTTTTGCCTACCCGGTGAAAGACACCATTATCCCCGGTTCCTTCTTTGAATTCGAGCAGTTGGGCGTCAACCTCATCGCTATTCCGAAGGGCAGCAAACCGCCGTTTAAGGAACAGCGGCAGTTGGAAACGCCGTTTTTCTTCCCCCTGGAAAACTGGAACAAAGTCACCATGGGCAGCGGCGTCATGGTCAACACGACCTGGGCCGGCGCGCCCAAACCCGACGGGTATATTTACATCCTGGGCGTCGGTGGCCAGAACAGCGGCCTGGTGGTAGCGCGGGTGAAACCCAAAGAGTTCGAGCAGTTCGATAAATGGGAATTCTCCAATGGCGCCGGGTGGACGACCGATTACCTGAAGACCAAACCGGCCACCCACCTGGTCTCTAATGAGCTGAGCCTCAGCCCCATGGCCGACGGACGTTACGTGCTGGCCCACCAGGTATCCGGTATTGAAAACGATGTGGCCGTGCAGATTTCGAACAAACCGGAAGGCCCCTATTTCCCCCTGCGCAAAGTCTGGCATTGCCGCGAATGGGAGTCCGATCTCGACTACTTTTCCTACAATGCCAAGGGATTTCCCCACCTTTCCAAACCCGGTGAACTGCTCATTTCCTACAACGTCAATTCCTTCGATTTCTGGAAAGATATTCCCAAGGAACCGAGGTTGTGCCGCTCCCGTTTTTTTCGCCTGAAACTTTAGAAGTTTGGTTTGTTGGTTTGAAGGTTTGGTTGGTTTGTTGGTAGGGTTGGAGGGTTTGGAGGTTGGTTGGTTTGTATTTGGTCATCAGTTATTTAAACACTCTCCTCCCCTCCCACACCCACTTTTCCAAATCCTCCAACCCAACTAACCAACAAACCCAACGCACTCAACAACCCTACCAACCAACAAACCCTCCAAACCAACAAACCTTCAAACCCACCCTCATGCACAATTCCCCCTTTCGCTTAGATCACCAGATCGCGGTCATCACCGGCGCCGGCAGCGGTATTGGACGGAGCATGGCCGAACTTTTTGCCGCGAATGGTGCGCTGGTGCACGTACTCGATCTGGATGAACAGGCCGCACTGGAAACCGTATCGCGCATTAAAAACGAGGATGGTCAGGCTTTTTCCCATGCCTGCGACGTGTCGGTGCAGGCGGATATGATCGCGCTCATGGATCGGATTCAGCAGCAGACGCCGATCACGATCCTGGTCAATAACGCCGGCATTGGGTTTGTCGGCAACCTGGAACAAACCACGGAAGCCGATATGGACCGCCTTTTTCGGGTCAATGTCAAGGGCGTGTACAATGGGATGTACGCCGCCGTGCCGCATTTGAAAACCAATGGCGGCGGGGTCATTTTGAACATGGCGTCCATCGCTTCCACCGTGGCGCTGGCCGATCGTTTCGCGTATTCCATGACCAAAGGCGCGGTGCTGACCATGACGTATTCGGTGGCCCAGGACTATATTAAAGACCATATTCGCTGCAACTGCATTTCTCCGGCCCGTGTCCATACGCCGCTGGTCGACGCGTATCTGGCCAAAAACTACCCCGGTCAGGAAGATATTATGTTTGAAAAATTATCCAAAACCCAACCCATCGGGCGCATGGCCACCCCGGCAGAAGTCGCGCAACTGGCGCTTTTCCTCTGTTCGCCGGCAGCCGGGTTCATCACCGGTTGCGACTATCCCCTGGACGGCGGTTTTATAAAACTCACCCCCACATGAAATTAATCAGATTCGGCGCATGGGAGCAGGAGCGCGCCGGCCTGCAACTGACCGACGGCCGCCGCATCGACGTGAGCGCTTTCGGGGAAGACTATGACGAGCGGTTTTTCGCCACCGACGGCCTGAACCGGCTGCGCACCTGGCTGGAAACACATGCCGCCGCCTGTCCGGAAATACCGCAAAACACGCGGCTCGGCAGTTGCATCGCCCGGCCGTCCAAAATCGTTTGCATCGGACTCAATTACGCCAAACACGCCCAGGAAAGCGGCATGCCCCTGCCTGATCAGCCCATTATTTTTTTCAAATCCACTACCGCCCTCTGTGGTGCCGACGATGAACTGATTATTCCCAAAGGCAGCGAAAAGACCGACTGGGAAGTGGAACTGGCCGTGATCATCGGTCGCCGCGCCAGTTACGTGACTGAAAAAGACGCCTGGGACTACGTGGCCGGTTATGCCCTGCACAATGACTATAGCGAACGCGCTTTCCAGCTGGAGCAGGGCGGGCAATGGGTGAAAGGCAAGAGTTGCGACACATTTGCGCCTTTAGGCCCCTTTATGGCCACCAAAGACGAGATAGCCGACCCGCATGACCTCCGCCTGTGGCTGACTGTGAACGGCGAAATGCTGCAGGATTCCAACACTTCGGACCTCGTGTTCAACATTCCGACGCTGGTCAGTTATGTGAGCCAGTACATGACCCTGCTGCCGGGCGACGTGATTTCGACCGGCACTCCTTTCGGGGTGGGCCTGGGTTTCAAGCCGCCCCGGTACTTACGGGCAGGCGATGTGGTGGAACTGGGCATTGATGGTTTAGGCGTGGCTAGGCAAAAGGCAGTGGCTTATATGGCTCCGGAAGCCTGATTAACCCTGTTTACTGCCCGCAATGGTAATACCTAGTCCGCCGTCGATCCGTACCGCCTGACCGGTAAAAAAACCGCCGTTTTCACCCGCTAGAAAGAGGACTAACTCCGCGACCTCGCTCGCCGTACCGATGCGTTTAACGAGGTGCATATCCACACATTCCTGATAAACCGCCGCCGGATCGGGCGAGAGTTCGATGGCATCGCGCAGCATCGGCGTATCGATCGTGCCCGGGCAAACCGCCATGCAGCGGATCTGGGGGCCATAGTCCACGGCTATACTGCGGGTCAGGCCGAGCAGTGCCGTTTTGGAAGTCACGTAGGGCGCTACCGTTTTCTGACTGATAAATGCCTGTACGCTCGACACATTGATGATCACGCCCTGCGCCTGCTGCTGCATCCGGGGAATGGCGTGTTTAGCGCATAGGAAAGCACTTTTCAGGTTAACGTTCATGACCAGATCCCACTCTTCTTCACTCGTTTCGGTCACGGAAGAGTAGCGTTGAATGCCGGCATTGTTCACCAGAACGTCGACACGGCCAAACACGGCGGCGGCCTGTTCCAGCGCAGCCTGGACCTGCGCTTCTTTACTCACGTCGCAGAGGATAAATAAGGCGCGATCACCCAGTTCCGCCGCCAGCTGCTGTCCTCCGGCATCCGTATCGAGTAGAACGACGTTGGCATTTTCCCGGTAAAAAACGCGGCTGCACGCGGCGCCAATACCTTTTGCGCCACCGGTTATGACTACTGTTTTGCTGGTGAAATACATGTTTCTTACTTGGTTTGATGTGAAACCAGGGGCAAACCCGGAATGCCGGCATCGATGCGGGTAATGTGCCAGCGGCCGATGTTGGCGACAAAAATCTGGTCGAGCCGCTCGCCGCCGAAAGCCAGATTGGTCGGATTGGACAAGGTATGGGCCTCCCAATCGTCGATCAGCACCGTGACTTCCTGCGCGGGCGTGACCTTGTAAATCCGGTTCGGGGCATAACAGGACACGTAGAGGTTACTGGCCGCATCGAAGGCCAGTCCGTCAGGTACGGTTTCGGGCAGGGTGCAGAACAGGCTTCGTTCGCCGGCGCGTCCATCCGGTAAAATGGGGATGCGCTCTACACCCGGCAGGAAGGAAACGGCTACATACAGCGCGTCGCCGCCTGGCCCCAGGGCCAGGCCGTTGGCAAAATTGAAGGGTCCGTCGTGCCAGATCTCTCCCTGCCCGTCGGGCGAAAACTTCAACACTTTGCCCGTCACCTGCCGGAAAGCGCCGCTTTCACTGACGTAGAGATGGCCGGTTTTATCAAAAACGGCGTAGTTGGGGATGTTGAAGGAATGGCCGTCCGCGCCGGTCGCAAAACGCTCCAGTTCCCGGCTCTGCAGGTCGAGCCGCCAAACGCATTGATGGCCGGAATCGCAGATGGCCAGCCAGTCCGCGCCGGGACTAAAAGCCAGTCCGAGAATGAAACCGCCTGTACGGACGATTTCTTCGACGGCCTGGCCGTCGGCGGAAATGCGGTAGATCTGACCGGCCTCGCCGCCGGCCCAAACGCTGCCATCGGGATGAACAGCAACACATTCGGGATGGTCGAGGCCATCGGTGAAGAGGGTGGAGTGGGAGAGGAGGGACATAGTTGGTAGGAGGCAGGAGTTAGGAGGCAGGAGTTAGGTGACAGGAGGCAGGGTGGGGGGCTTAGGGAACAAATGTATCTTCAAAAGCCGAAGCTGATAATTGGGTGGTGACGATTTCGCCGGCGGCCAGGTGCAGCCATTCGCCGGCGTCGATGCTGGTCTGGGGATCGGCTCGCCAGCGATTGGTCCAGGGTTCGAGGGCGACGGCGTAGGTGTGGCCCCACCAGGGAGCATCCTGGGTGGCGTAACGTTCCTGCCAGTACCAGAGATATTTGAAAATCCGGGCATCCCATTGCAGGGCGAAACCGACGTTTTTATCTTCGTTTTTCAAGGCATAATACCCCTGTTCATCAAAGTCCGATAAGTAAGCCAGGTCGCTGTAGGGCGCGGCAGATTCCGGGGGCACTATACGCGCATCATCTTCTAAACCATTGATATTAAAGGCTTTCGGGAAATCGGTTTCGAGCCCGGGTTGAAAACGGCGATGCTCGGGCATGCCAGTTTCTGCTTCAAATTTGCGGGCGTTGGTGCTGATATTTGCGCCTTCTTTCAGAAACGGCAGCCCGAAGGCAATGTGCTGCCCCCAGGCCACGTCGAGGGCCGTGCGGGACTCATTGGTCAGTCTTTCCGCGATGGATAGGGTGGCATTCCCGGCGACCAGGGTGAGGGTTTTTTCAATTAAAATGGGCACCCGTAGCGGGCGGGTCCAGAGTTTGAGCACCACTTTTTCGGGGGTATTTTCCAGAATGGCGTGTTTCCAGGGCGTGAGGGAAACTTCGCCATGCTGCCCCAAAGCGGCGCCGCGGTAGTTAAATGCCGGACTGTTGGGCAGAATTTCCTGCCAGCCGCCGTAGTAATAGTCCTCGAACTGATTGTTGGTGTCGCGTAACTGCGAAAAATCGAGGTTCGGATTTTTGATGCCTTTATGCAGGCGCAGCAGGAAATCCACGTCCCGGGGTTTATAGCGGAATTCAAAAATATCGCTGCCCCGCCCGGCGAGAATGCCGATGCGCAGGAAGTCGTTTTCCATCCAGATGACCGGCATTTGTTTATAGGTCCAGTCGTCGGAAATGCTGCACTTTCCGGTAGGGAAATTGATTTTTGGTAACATAACTTACTCTTTTTCAATGGCTTGGAGAACACCGCGCATGTAACCGAGCGCATAGGCTTTGCCGGCATGCCAGGGCGCCGTGCAGCTCATTTCCGGCGTATGATCGGGAATAATCACGCCGTCGTACTGGTTTTTTTGTAAAATACGCAGGGCCCGCACCATGTTAATATCGCCCTCATCCACGAAGGCTTCCCGATACTGCGGCACCTTACCGACCACGTTGCGGAAGTGGATATACCCGATATTTCCAGCGGCGGAATGCCGGTCGAGCAGGTCGTACAGGTTACCGCCGGCCATTTCCTGGAGGGTACCCATGCAGAATTCAAAGCCGTTGGCGGGGCTGTCATAAAGCGTTAAGAGCCGCTCATATTCTGCAAAATTATGGAAAAGCCGGGCCGTTCCGCGCATTTCCGGCAGGGGCGGATCGTCGGGATGGGCCACCAGACGCACGCCGTTTTCTTCGGCGATGGGCAGTAATTCGTTTAAAAACCAGCTTAGCCGCTCCCACATTTCCGTCCTCGAAACGGGCGGCAGGGTACCGGCGGGCGCATCCGGCGCGTAGGTCATGTTCCAGGCCATGCCGTTCGGAATGGGCAGGTTCGGATCAATTTGCGCGGCATCGAACACGACCGACATCGCCTCGCCGCGTCCCACCGGAGCAGGCGTCCAGCCCCACACACCGGCCAGACTGAAGTAATAACCCATGACCGGAATACCGGCGCGGCCAATGTCGCGGATCATGGTTTTCAGATCCTCCATTTGCTGCCGCTTTTTCGGGCCGTCCAGCAGTATATCGTACCAGTGCGCCGGGTCGAAATTCTCGATGGCGGCCCAGGTCAGGCCATGGGATTCGATCTGTTTTTTCAGCGCCAGCAGGTCGTCGAGCTGCCACAGGCGACCTTCGTTAGGGGTCAGTCCCCAGCCCTGCAGGTAGTTCTGGGTCAGACTGGGCTGGTCGCCACCCTTGACATAGTCGACCAGTTGGACCACAATATGGGTGGCGCCGCACTGTTTGGCAAAGCGAAAATTATGGTCGTTGAGCAGACTTTTATACAGTCCGAGGCCAAGTTTAATCATTTCCAAAGGTATGTTTTTATCGAAAAAACAAGCCGGATATCCCGTCGATTTTCCCTATCTTTCCGATGTTTTTAAACGTAAATGGTCTGTATGAGCGCTTCATTCTCAAAGGTTTGTAATTATCTTGCTCTGTCGCTGCTGCTAACGGGCATGGCGGCTTTATTGGGCTGTAAAGACGAAAATGACGATTTCACTTCCGGCAATTTCTATCCCATCGATCCGCACATGGAAGAGCCGGACACCAGCACGGTGGACACGACGCCCGTGCAGCCGGTTTGCTGGGTCGCCCCGATCTCAGTGACCCCAGCCACGGATTTCAATCAGTTGTTCACCCGGTTCAGCGGCTGGACGGGCGGCGACGCGACCTACTCCATTCCCCTGCCGGATGGGCGGACTTTGTGGTTGTTCGGCGACAGTTTTATCGGTACCGTCAAGCCGGACCGCAGCCGTTCCGGGGGCGGGTTTTTCCGGAATGCCTTTGTTGTACAAAACGGGACGGAATTGACTACCCTGCCGGTCAACGGCGACGCGTTTTTGCGCCCGGCCGACGCCGGCTGGTGGTACTGGCCGGGGCATGGACTGGCGCATGGCGATACCTTGCAGGTGATGATGTTCGGTTTTAAATCGACTGGCGGCGGCGCCTGGGATTTTGCCTACGCCAGCCTGGATGTGTTCACTTTCCGGCTGCCGGATTTTCAACTGCTGTCCGTCGAAAGAAAAACGGTCGATCCTGCGGTGAATTACGGCGCCAGTGTGCTGGAAGATGGAGGATTCACCTATTTGTATGGTTCTGAAAAAGTCGGTTTTAATAAATACCTGCACGTCGCCCGGGTCCACGGAAACGACATGAACAGCCCCTGGGAATACTTCAACGGGACGGATTGGACCAGCGATCCGGCGGCCAGCGCGCGCGTGTTTGGCAATGTAAGCGATGAATTTGCCGTGTTCCGGAAGAATGACCGGTTTTACCTGCTGACCCAGCATCATATACTCGGCGGCGAAATTTACCTCTACGATTCGGAAAGCCCAGCTACCGGTTTTACCCATAAACGGACCGTGTACTGCACGCCGCAGACGCAGCAGGGCAACCTGTTTACCTATAATGCCTTTGCCCATCCCCAGTTTTCGGGCAGCGACGGACTGCTGGTCTCCTATAATGTGAACAGTTCCGTCTTTGGCGATCTGTTCGCCAATGCCGATACCTACCGGCCCTTTTTTGTGCGGGTAAAAGGCTGGGAATGAATTGAATAGGGACGTCATGAGTTCAAAACGCTGAAATGTCGGACTTCTCCAGGACCGGGCTGCACCTGGAATTTCATTACCCGCCCCAACCAACAAACCAACAAACCCTCCCAACCCTCCCATCTATGAAATTCCCGTTCGTCCTGGCGTTAGGCCTGTTGGTCAGCGCCTGCAGCGTAAAACCCACCTCCACCCTAGCCACGAAACAACTGCGCTACACCGTGGAAGCGGCCCCGGAATGGACCAGTCTTTTCAAACGCGAATCCGGCTGGTTCGGCGCGGACGGCGTGTTTTCCATTCCCCTGAGCGGGGTGGATAAAGTGGGTAATGTGGATAACCGCGAAACGCTGCTGCTCTTCAGCGATACGTATATTGGTGAAGTGAAAAACGGCAAACCGCAGCCCGGCAACTCAATGGTGAATAACACGGTGGCCATCGTGCAGGGTAATTCCGGAGCGCCCGATAGCATCCGGTTTTTCTATAAAAATGAGGGAAATGGGACGCCGCAGACTTTTTTTGTGCCCGCCAACACTACGGGTAAAAAAGAACATTTCTGGCTCGGCGACGGCTTCGTGAACCGCGAGCGCCAGAACACGCTCTATCTGTTCGCCTACCACATTCAAATAACCGGCCCGGGTGTATTCGATTTTATCGAACCGGATGTATCGCTGATCGCCGTGCCGGCAAACAGCAGCCGACCGCCTTTTAACCAGCAGCGACAGCTCAAAACGCCCTTGCATATTAAAACGGCGAGCCTCGGCGAAGGTAATTTCGGCGCCGGCATTCTGGCGAACACCAAATGGGCCGGGGCGCCGCATCCGGATGGTTATGTGTACGTGTATGCCTGCGTAGGTGCGGATAAAAACCTGGTCGCGGCACGTGTAAAACCCAAAGATTTTGAAGATTTCAGCCGCTGGACCTACTGGAACGGGCAGGCCTGGACAAAAAATATGGAGCAGTTGAAGGGCATTACCAACGCGGTGTCCAATGAACTCAGCGTAACGCCGCTGCCCGATGGACGTTTTGCCCTGATTTTTCAGGTCATGGGCCTGTCCGATAAAGTCGGCATGCGTATTGGCGCCAGTCCGGTCGGCCCTTTTGGGGACATTCAGGAGATCTGGCGCACGCCGGAAGCGGATCAGGGCCTGTTTTGCTACAATGCCAAAGCGCATCCCAATCTATCGAAGCCAGGGGAACTGCTGATCAGTTATAACACGATTACCCCTGATTTCTGGAACGATATTCAAAAGGACGCCCACATTTACCGCCCACGTTTTATCCGGTTGAAATGGGGAGGGTAATTAGTGAGGCCGTCTCATAAGTCTGGTTTAGAGGGGTTTAGAAAGTTTAGAGGGGTTTAGAGTCCGAGTACATAGCATTGATTATCAATGATGTGCCTTTTTTTCTAAACCTCTCTAAACCACCTAAACCCCTCTAAACCAGACTTATGAGACAGCCACAACTAAATGTTTACTTCGGCTTAGCCGACCATTCAAAACCCCAGTCATACACGATGCAGCCAAACGCCGACAGATCGATCGTTTGTTTGGATTTGATCATCGTATTGTTGGCCAGGCTAATTTTGTAGACTTCCACGAGCACGTCGTTCGGATCGAAAACACTCGGTGATTTCAGGGTCAATTCGGTTTCAGCCGCGTTGAGCGTCCAGGTGTCGCCCGTACGGAAACCATCGAAATCGCAGCCCGTACCGCCGGTGTTCGCGCCATACTCCAGTTTGAAAGTCCCGTTTGCGTTAAAAACATAGTAATTGTCTTTCTCGCAGTCCTGGATTTGCTCTGTTTCCGGATCGGAAGCGGCACATTTTCCAAGTTTGGATTTCCACAACCAGTTGTAGGTGGTCAGCAGGTAGGCTACGCTCGGTTGCGTGGTGATGATGAAATCGTTGCTGCTTTTCTGCCCTTTGTTGTCTTCCGCTTCGAATTTAAAGCGGATCGGCGTGGTCAGTCCTTCTGCCGTCAGCACATAGGTGTGGGTATGCGTCAGATCGGTAAACGTTTCCGTGCCGGCGGTACCGAACGTGACATCCACATCCGTCCCCTTGTACTTGGTAATTTTCAGTGAACGCAGGCCACCTGGAGCGACCACCGTAGCGGTTGTGCTGGCCGTTTCGCCGATTTTACCGGTAAAAGTCGTTTTGGTCAGCGAAACCGTAGGCGCTGCAAAAGTTTCGTCGTCCTTTTTGCAGGAATTCATAGTTACGATGGTCGTAGTCAGGAAACCCGTGACCATAAGACCCAAAAGAAATTTGTACTTCATCGTTAAAATGTTTGGTAGGTGAGTAAAATGTAATTGGTTGAATGTTAAAACTTTAATCCGTTGATCAAAGTATTTCTTTCGCCCGGAGGCCCGGTGGTCCAGCAACGCTAAACACCTGTAATTTACCATTATTTATACCGGCAAGCACATATTTCTGTCCGGATTTTAGTTTTAAAGTGACCAGGCTTTTGCCCACGCCGGCCAGAGAAAAACCACTTTTGCCGGCCTCTACCGGTTGAAAATGCCCTTTTCCATCGTTCAACAGCATCAAACCGGGTAATGCATCGTACTGACCGGTGGCCACATTGGGCGAAAAGGAGTTGCCGGCCAGCAGCAGGTCCGGGTAGCCATCATCGTTGAAATCTTCGCAGAGGATAGCGTTGACCGGTGCGGTTTGGGCCAGTAAAGGCAAAGGCATCATCCGGAAACGCCCGTTTTCCTGGATAAAACAGGCGGATTGCAGCACCTGGCATTCGCGGCGCCAGGCCGTCGAAAGCAGTTTTTCGCCCAGTATTTCCTGAATGGAAGCGGCGGCATAGCCGGCATAGTGCGGATACCTGCTGCCCAGTCCGCTGATCTGGGCCAGCAGTTCGTTCCGGCCGTGCACCGGTTTTTCCCGCCCCTCCACCTGGTAGCAGGTGATCGCGTCGAGGCTGCCATTATGGTCGAAATCGCTGGCGTAAATGCTCATGGGCTGCTGGATGGAAGCCCGGAATTTAGTGTTTAACCCGAGATTGCCGGCCACCAGATCGGGATCGCCATCACCGTTCAAGTCCTTAATAGTCAGCGTGTTCCACCAGCCGGAGGTCTGCGCCAGACCCATGTCTGCCGTGATGTCGACAAGCCGGCCGTGCTGGTTTTTGAAAACGGTGATCGGCATCCATTCCCCCGTCAGTACCAGGTCGGGCCAGCCGTCTTTATCCAGATCGGCCCACTGGGCAGCCGTTACTATGCCGGGTTTTTCCAGCGCGGGCGCCTGGGCGGCGGTCACATCCGTAAACCGGCCACCGTCATTGCGCAGCAAATAGGAGCAGGCGGGGAGGGGATAGGACGCCGGCTCGGCGCTTCCGCCGACAAACAGATCGCTATCGCCGTCTCCGTCAAAATCGGCGGCACTGACGCAGGCGCCGGGCGAACGTAGCTCGGGCAGGGCTGCTTCGGCGGGGTGTAAATTCCCTTTTCCATCGTTCAAATACAGCCGATCCTGGTAAAACGGACTACCCGCCGGCCACTCGCTGCTACCACTCACGACGTATAAATCATTGTCGCCATCCCCGTCCGCATCGAAAAGCAGGGCGGCCACATCTTCGAATTCACTGCTTTCCGCCAGGTCGCGCTGGGTAAAATTGCCCGTAACCTGCTGGTAAAAAACACGGCCCGACTGCCCCTTCCCACCGCCGGCATAAAAATCTTCCAGCCCGTCGCCATTCAGGTCACCAACGGCCAGGGGCGGACCATTTTCAGAAAAACCATGCAGCAAAAGCGGCTGAAATTGAAAATCGTTGAAAAGCGGATCCTGGTGGGTAAAAAGCTTCCCCTGTTCACCGCTCACATTTTTCAAATAAGTCGGCGGCGCCGGAGTTTGTTTTGGGCTAAATGCCTGGGCCTCCGTTTGTTGCAAGGTCAGGGATTGATTGGCGGGAATACCAATCAGGGTCTGCCGCCGGCCATCCGGCCAGCGAATTTCGAGCGTGTCCACCACCTTGTTTTCGCCCAGCCCCAGGTGCAGTACGTCAGTCACGGTAGACAGGAAACCCCGCACCGGGTGCTGTTCCACCAACTGCCGCTGGCCGCTGCAAACGATACTTATGCTCGCCCCTTCGCCCTGCGGATTACCCGGCAATCCGGCCAGCCGAAGGTTCAAATAGTGGTTGTTCGGGCGTTTATCGGCCTGATTTTCATAAATAAAAGCCGTTTCGTTGAGGTTATTGACGACCAGATCCAGATCGCCGTCGTTGTCCAGATCGGCATAAGCGGCGCCGTTGGAGCAGGAGGATTGAGTCAGGCCCCAGACCTCCGCTTTTTGGCTGAAGGTCAGGTCACGGTTGTTCTGGAAAATACGGTTGGGCAGCCGTTTGCCCGCCATTTTCCGTATTTTGGGTAGCAGCTCCCGGTCCGTTTCCGCCTGGTTTTTAAACATGGACAGGTTGTTGGAATAGTCCATGAAATCCTTGTCCGTAATGTTGCGCAGGTAGCCGTTGGTGATAAAAAGGTCTTTCCAGCCGTCGTTATCGAAGTCGGCGAAAAGCGGCGCCCAGCTCCAGTCGGTGGCGGACACCCCTGCTAGTTGGGCCACTTCGGCAAAAGGCTGACCGGGTTGATCGGCGGCCATTTGCAGTGTGTTGCGCATGTACTGGGGTTCATAACCGGCCTGGGCGATGATTTGCCACTTATTCCAGGTCATGGCGCCGGCCATGGTTTTCTGCTGCGCATCCGTTTCCGGCAGCATGTCCAAGGTCACCAGGTCAGGGCGCGCATCGTTATTGAAATCAGCCATATCGCAGCCCATACTGTTGTACGTCTGGTGGTGGAAATAGCGGCTGATCTGGTTGGAAAAACCCTTACCCTGCTGATTGATGTACAGTAAGTCGTTGTAAATGAAGTCGTTGGCAATGTAAATATCTTCCCAGCCATCGCCATTCACGTCGCTGACCGCGATGCCCAGCCCATAGCCTTCGGTTAAAATACCCATAGCGTGAGTAACATCCGTGAACGTCAGGTCGCCGTTGTTGCGGTATAAATGGTCGTTACTGCTGCTTTGCCCCCGCGTTTTTTTGGGTAAAGGCGTGTTCAGGGTGGACCGCTCGTTCGCATGGTTGAGCACGTAGAGATCGAGGTCGCCGTCGTGGTCGAAATCGAAAAAATCAGCCTGGGTGGAGTAACTGGTATCGGCGATCCCGTATGCCGCTGCGGATTCCGTGAAGTGCAGACTGCCCGATTTTCCCTGGTTAATAAACAGCAGATTTTGCCGTCGCCCGGCTTGCGCATAACCGGCGGTGCAGACGTACACATCCGGCCAGCCGTCGCCGTTCAGGTCGGCAATGGAAACGCCGGTGCACCATTGCGTCGTTTGCAGGCCCGATTTTTCGGTCACGTCCTCAAATCGAAGTCCGCCTTTATTCAAATACAAACGGCAGGATTTTTCATTACCGGAAAAGAAAATATCCGGCAGTCCGTCGCAGTTGAAATCGGCTATGCCCACGCCGCCGCCGTTGTAGTAATACACGTAATTCAGGATGTTCAGACTATCGCTTTCGGCGAGCGTATTGGAAAAATCAATGCCGGTTTGGCTGGGGGAGAGGAGCTGGAACAAAGCGGGCTCGGCTCTTTTGCAGGTGCAAAAAAGCAGGGGCAGGAAAAATAGACAGGCGCGCTTTTCCATATTGCTTAAGGTTCGTCGGACATCGAAGGGGGCGCATCGCCAGGTTGGCTGCCCCATTTTTCGTTCGGCTGCGGACCCATAACCAGGACTAATTTACCACCATCGACCAGGTCTTTATGGTAAAACCAGGGTTTGGTCAGGGCTTTGCCATCGAGCGTTGCGGATTGTACATAGCGGTTTTCTTTGGAGTTATTGACCGCTTCGATGGTAAAAGTACCGCCGCTGTAGTAGTTGGGATCGAGGTGAATGGTCACCCGGTCAAAAATCGGGCTGCCGATTTCATAAGTAGGTTCCACGTCGCAGCCGCCGCGCATTTCGAAGAGGCCCATGGCGCTCATCACGTACCAGCCGCCCATTTGGCCCTGATCTTCGTCGCCGGGCCAGCCGTCCATAGCGCCGCTGCCGTAGAAAACGTCCATGATTTCCCGGGCCCATTTTTGCGTGAGCCAGGGTTTGCCGGAATAATTATAGAGGTAGGCCGCCTGCATATTCGGCTGATTGCCATGGTTGATCGGCAGCACGCCCATGGCCATCAGGCTGTTCTCGCTGGTGTATTCGGAGTTGAATTTCCACTTGCGGGAGGTCACAAAACCTTCCTCCAGCCGGCGATTGAACTCGTCTTTTCCCATCAGATTGATGAGCCCTTTCATATCCTGCGGCACAAACCAGCTATACTGCCAGGCATTGCCTTCCACCCAGCCCTGACCCAGAAAAGTGGTGCAGCAATAGGCATCGAAAGGTTGTTTGAAACTGCCGTCGGCCAGCCGCAGATTCATGTATCCAACGCTGGGGTCCCAGATGTTTTTATAGTTATTCGCCCGGTGTTTGAAATACCAGTAATCGTCGGTTTTACCCAGGGCCTTGGCCATTTGACTCACGGCCCAGTCGTCGAAAGCGTACTCCAGCGTGTTGGAAACGGGGCCGTAGTTATGCGGCACATACCCGTATTTCATATACTGATCGAGCCAGCGATTGCCCGCAAAGCCGCCGCCCGGGTGGGCAATGCCCTGCTCGGTCTGGTTATGGCGCATGGCGGTATAGGCTTTTTCGGGGTCGTAAAACTTATGAATACCCTTCTGGTAAGCACTGACGATCAGTTCGATCTCATGCGAGGCGACCATAATACCGGAGTATTCCAGGCCCTCGGGACCTTTGCACAGCCAACCGCCTTTATCATAAAATTCGATCAGGGAAGCCGTCCATTTATCCGCTAAATCGGGCGTAGCGAGCGTCCACACCTGGTTTAAATTCCAAAATGTGTTCCAAAACGCATCCCCGCCGTACATCGGTACCTCCGGGTTTTTGACCTGCTGCACCTTTTCGAACATATCCACGTACTTGCCATTCACGTCGCTGTAAATCGTTCGGCCCACGTACACCCGATAAAGGTTGGTGTAAAATTTCTTCTTGTCCACCTCATCCTTGCCCTGCACGTCGATCACGCTCAGCAAATCGTTCCACACTTTGCGGGCGTGGTTGTGCACGGCGTCAAAATTCCAGCCGAAGGGCTTGGTGATTTCGGTATCCAGGTTCAAACGGGCCTGGGCCAGACTCACAAAGGAAATGCCGGTTTGCACCAGGATCTGTTCGCCTTCCTGCGTTTTAAAATGGACGAATGCGCCGAAATCGGTGTGGTTCCATCCGGAAAACAGCGAATCCACATTCCGTTTAACACCGTCGCGGTTCCAGCCGTTGAAAGAGTAAAAAGGCTTGTTGAAACGAATGATAAAAAAGGTCTGGTACTCGTTCCAGCCCGCCCCGCGCTGGCTTTGCTGGGTGGTGTAGCCCTCGATTTGCGTGTCGCTGATCTTAATAATATGCGCGTCGAACAGTTCCGTGCCGTATTCGGATTCGATCTGTAAATCGATCATTATCCGGGCGCTGTCCGCCTTCGGGAAGGTGTAGCGCTGGAAACCTGCCCGCGTGGTCGCCGTTATTTCCGCCTTGATTTTCGTGTCATCCAGCAGCACGGAATAGTAACCGGGCGTGGCGACCTCCGTTTCGTGGCGGATACGCGAGCGGTAACCGCCATCGGGATCATCTTCCTTGCCCGGTTCGATTTGCAGTGGCCCCAGCGTTGGCATCATCAGCAGGCCGTCCATGGTCCAGGAGTGAATATGGCTAAACCCGGCGATGTTGTTAATGGTGTATTCATAACCGGCTTTCCAGCCTTGGCGCTGGTTGTCAGGACTGAGTTTGACCATCCCGAAAGGCAGGGCCGCGCCCGGGAACTGCATCCAGCGGCTGTCATGGTTGCCGATCATACAGTCCACGTAATCAACAGCTTGCTTCTTCTGGCCGGTTTGCGCCATGGCCAGTCCGGCCACAAAAAGCAGGTAGATGGGGAAATACTTTTTCATGTCCATTAGGTTTACCACGATTTTTCAATTTCCTCCAGTGTTTTCCCCTTCGTTTCCGGTACCTGCCACAGAACGAAGAAAAAGGACAGCAGCGACATGCCGCCGAATATCCAGAACGTCCTGGCCGGTCCCGCCTGTTCGAGCAGGATCGGGAACATCTGGGTGACCACGTACACGGCTATCCAGAGGGAAAGGGTGGCCACCGACATGGCTACACCGCGCATTTTAATGGGAAAAATTTCGGAGATCACCACCCAGGTGACCGGTCCGTAAGAGGCGGCAAAGCAGGCAATGTACAGCAGAATAAAGCCGAGCAGGCCGTAACCGGTCCAGCCGAATTGAAAAGCCAGTCCGACCATCAGCAGGCTTATGCCCATGCCGGCGCCACCCCAGAGCAGCAGTTTGCGGCGGCCCTGGTTGTCCACGAAGTTGATGGCCACGAAGGTGAACAGCAAATTGATGATGCCGATGATGACCGTCTGCTGGAAAGCCGCGTCCGTGCCGGTACCGACCGCCTTGAAAATTTCCGGCGCGTAGTACATAATGGCGTTGATGCCCTGTACCTGCGAGAAAATGGACAGCACGATGCCGACCAGGATCGCTTTCCGGAAACGTCCGGTGAAGAGTTCACCCAGCGTGCCCTGTTCTTCTTGTAGCGTGGCCTTTACTTCCTGTAAAATTTCCTGCGCCTTGGCCTCGCCGTTGATGCTGGTAAGTATTTTCAAGGCTTCTGTTTCGCGGCCTTCCTTGGTCAGCCAGCGCGGACTTTCCGGGACAAAAAACAAGGCGGCCAGGAATAAACCCGCCGGTAGCACGCCGGAAGCCATCATATACCGCCAGCCGTATTCCACGTTCCAGGCCTCGTCGCCGGAACCTTGAATAAGGGTGTTGACGAAAAAGATGACCAGAATACCGATGACGATGGCCAGCTGGTAGTAGGACACCAGTTTCCCGCGAATAGCGGCCGGCGCCAGTTCCGTGATATAAAGCGGCGAGACCATCGATGCCGCGCCGATGCCCAGGCCGCCGATAAAGCGGAAGAGCACAAACTGCGTGAGGGTGGAGGGCACAGCCGCACCGATGGCCGACACGGCAAACAAAATGGCGGTTCCGATCAGCACTTTTTTCCGCCCGAAGCGGTCGCTCGCCCAGCCGGCAAACATGGCGCCGAAGATGCAGCCGATAATGGCGCTCGACGCCGCCCAGCCGGTCATGGCCGCTGATAGCTCGAACTTGGTTTTCAAGAAACCGATGGCCCCCGAAATGACGGCGGTATCGTATCCGAAGAGTAAGCCGCCCAGTGCCGCTACGGCGGTGAGCAGGTAAACGGTGCGCATGTTGGTAGTATCCATAATTTTTGTTGGTCGTCGGGGCAACCCTTGCGGTTGCCCTAATTTTGTTCGTTGGGGCAACCCTTGCGGTTGCCCGAATCGCGGTTGCCCGGTTTTGGGCGACCGCAAGGGTCGGCCCCTACGGGCGGACGAATGCTTGCAGGGTCGCGCATTCCTGGCCCGCACTTTCGCCAGATGGCCGGATGGTGTAGGCCCCCACGGCTGCCGGTACGATAAAGGTCTCCGCATAATGCACCACGAACTGTTCGAAGGCGCCATCCGGACTCTCCACGAGCGCCTCCCGGCCCTGCACCAGGTTGAGGACGTGCAGGTTGCCCCGGGTGTCGTGTTCCACTTTTTCGGTGAACCAGTGCCGTCGCGTTTCGATAAATTCCGTTTCGTGCAAACCCGTGCGTTCCTCCCGCCAGCCCGGTCCTGCGGCTACCTGTTCCACCCGGCCAAGCAGGTTTTTACCCACCCAGTCGGTTCGGCGTTCCCAGTCGATGTTCTGCTTGCCGTGGGCAATATTAATGGGGCGGGGTAGACCATCGAGGCCCATACGTCCCCAATCCCAGAGTTTAAAAGTGAAAATGTAGGGCGTGGCGCTGATTTCCAGAACCATGCTGTTTTTGCCGGAACAGTGCACCGTACCGGCCGGGATCAGCACGTGATCGTGTTTTTTAACGGCCCATTTTTCCACGTGTTTGTCGGCATCGAATGGCCGGGAATCGTGCTGGGCCGCCTCCAGATCGGCGATCAGTTCTTCCGGCTGCACGTCTTCTTTCAAACCTAAATAAACACAGGCATCCTCACCCGTATCGAGCATGTAATAACTCTCGTCCTGTGTATAAAACATACCGAAATGCTCCCGGATATACTCCGTCAGCGGGTGGACCTGCAGACTCAAATTACCGCCATCCATGGTGTCCAGAAAGTCGAAACGAATGGGGAATTCCGCGCCGAAACGGGCGTAGACGTTTTCCCCGAGTAAACTTTTAGGCTGGTAAAAAACCAGGTCGATCGCGGGAATTTCCAGGGTCAGACTGCCAAAATCCAGGAGCAAACTATTTTCCTCGGGCACGCAGTCGAAACACCAGGCGTAGTTCGTGGCGCTGCGGTCGAGGTCGCAAACCTCTTTCATCCACTGTCCGCCCCAGGGTCCCGGATCGAAGAACGGTACGACCCGGAATGGTTGCAGTACCGTCTTTTGCAGGGCGCTGCGCAAAGCATCGCCACCGACCATTTTCGGCTGCCCGGGCACGTTGGTATCCAGCAGGAAATCCCATTTTTCGAGCAGGGTTTTCTTCAAACGATCGGCCATGCGCCAGTCGACGAAATAGGCGCGTTTATACAAACGGCTGAATTCCAGGGCCTGGTTACTAGTCCCGAGATTGGCCACTTCCTGCCGGCGCATGCGCAGTTGAATTTCCCAGCGCGCCAGGTCGGCATAGATCAGCAGGTCTCCGCTGCCGGCTACGATCGAAGCGCCAACGCCGTAGACCACAACCAGGCCCCCGGCTTCCCGCAGGCTATTTTGCAGGCCGTCCAATTTTTCCGGATCAAAAAACTGCTCCATACGCAGCCGGGTCATGTAGCCGAAAATGCGGTCGTCGGTGACGTCGGGGTAAGTCAGTTGATCAATGATTTCTTCCGGCAGAAAAGCGGTTTTAGCCAGCAGAAAATGGTCAGGCTGCAGTTCTTTTTGCAGTGCGGCGATGATTTCCGCGTCGTTTACGCCGGGGTAGGTTTCTACTACCACGACGGTTTTTGACGGCCCGGTTTCGGCCAGGCGCGTTCGTATTTTTTCACCAATGGCCGGCCAGCCCGCAGCGCAATGAGCGTCGGCGCCGGTAATTTTTACGGATGGATATTTGTCGTAGTTGGATTTCAAGAGTGAATGGAAGGTCTACAGTGATTAATGGTTGATATTAGTTGATAAAGTTTATTAAAAGGTTGATAATCAACATTCTGGACAGGTTTCATCATTTTCCATCACTACTTAAAGTGAATGTTTTTCTAAAATGGTCGGGCTTTGGTTTTTTGAAAAAGCCAGGTAGGCCATACCCAGCACGCCGGCCCAATCCGGTTGCTGTGCGGCCACTACCTGCACCGCGTTGGGTGGGAGCCAGGCCGCCTGGTTTATTTTAGTTTGAATAAATGGCAAAATCACGTCCGCGCTATGCATCACGCCGCCGCCGATGACTATCCGTTCCGGATCATAGGCATAGAGCAGGTTCAGGATGCCCGCCGCCCAGACCTCGAGGCTATGTTCGCGCACCGCCAGGGCTAGGGCATCACCCGCCGCGGCCAGGCGGAACAGGGTTTCAAAATCCAGCTGTGCTCCCCGGGCGAAGGGGCTTTCGGCATAACCGGCATGTTGCCGGATGCGTTCCGGCAGGGCCCAGGAGGACGCCTCGCTTTCCAGACAACCCACGTTCCCGCAGTTGCAGCGGTTGCCGTCGAAATTGATGATCTGGTGACCGCCGAGATTGCCCGCCAGGTAGTGACTACCCTTCAGCAGGCGGCCATTGACCAGCGCTGCCGACCCGACACCGGTGCCGATGGTGACCATCACGAGGTTATCGCTGCCTTGTCCGGCGCCATACTGCCATTCGCCCACCAGCGCGGCGCGGGCATCGTTTTCCATGACCAGCGGCGCACGCCATTTCGTTTTCGCCCAGCTGACGAGGTCCAGATCGTTGGCGTGGTTGTATTTCACGTATTTATACAGCAGCCGCATCCGGTCGCTGTCCACGATGGTCGGGAAAGCCATGCCGATGCCCGACAGCGCCGTACGGCCCGTTTCCGCCAGCATCGCATCCACCTGCCGCTCCAGCAGGGGCAGCACGGCGGCGAAACTATCGCTCGAGGGCACGGTCAGGGTGGCGGAGGTCAGCATTTGACCGTTTTCGATCAGGCCGAATTTAATACGGGTACCTCCAAGGTCTAAGGCAATGACGGGCATCGGTTTGTTTGCTGGCAGGTTTAGTAACCCGGATTTTGTGGTAGCAGGTTCGGGTTCAAATCAATTTCTCCCTGCGGAATGGGGAACAAATAATGATATGGCTGCGGCATAACGCCCGGTTTTGCGACCGGCACGAGGGTTTCCAGTTTTTTGAAACGGACCAGATCGAACCAGCGATGGCCTTCCGCCGCAAATTCGTGGCGGCGCTCCAGGAGCAGCGCATCCTTGAATTCCTGGTAACCCAGTCCCGCTAAATCCGGCAGAACGGGTCGCTCGGTCGTACCGTCGAAGCGCGCCCGCCGGCGAACCTGATTAACCACATCGTAAGCTTCGGCGGTCGGGCCGTTGTTCAGTTCGTTGAGGGCTTCCGCTTTCATCAGCAAAATATCGGCGTAGCGCAGGTAGGGAAAATCATGCTCGCTGTCACCGGCCAAAGGCTCGTTGATCTTGTCCCAGTATTTCTGAAAATGCGGCTCGACGGTCTTTTGCGTACCGTCGGCATTATTGATCACCGTCAGCAGCGTCACTTCCCGGCGCCGGTCCAGGGGATCGTAACTATCATAGAGGTTCTGCGTAGCGACCTGCCAGCCCTGGGCATTTACGCCGGGTATTTGCCCGCTCAGTTCCCGGGGCAGTAAACGCACGTTGAACTGGCCCGATTCCCAGAAGGAAATGCTGTTGTTCGCCGTTCCGAAACCCACGCTGAAGAGGGTTTCTTTGCCATTTTCATTGGGCACGCGGAACGCTTCGGCGAAGTCGGCGTACAGACTGTACTGACCCGAGTTGATGATCGCATTACATTGATCCACAGACTTTTGCCACTCACCCAGCGTGAGATAGACCTTGGCCAGCAGACCCGTAGCGGAGCCTTTGGTGGCGCGGCCCAGTCCATCGCCGGACGGGTAACTGGCGGGCAGATTTTGCTCGGCCAACTGCAGGTCGCTGATTATCTGCGCATACACCTCGGCTTTCGGCGTACGCCGGGGCGTGATCTCGCCGTCGATCGACAGCACCAGCGGAATGTCGCCGAACCAGCGCACGAGATCGAAGTATAACATGCCGCGCAGGTAGTGCGCTTCGCCCAGTCGCCCGTTGAGCAGCGCGGCATTGCCCTGGATTTTCGGAATGCCGCCGATGGCAAAGTTGGCGTTGTTAATGCCCTTGTACGCCAGCGACCAGAATTCGTACAGGAAACTGTTGACCGGCCGGTGGGTAAACGTCGCCAGTTGATCGAGGTCGGTGACAGGCAGCCGGTTTTCCATTTCGTCGGAACTCAGGCCGGCCGTTACCCAGTAGGTGCTGAAATAAACGCCGCCGAAACTGGGGGCGTTACTCGTGGCATTCAGGATGCCATAAATCGAGTTTACCGCCGCAGTGGCGTCATTTTCGGTCTGGAAAAAATTGTCCACAAAGACCTGGTCTTTCGGATCTTCTTCCAGCAGGTTTTTGCAGGCAAACATACCCGCTGCCAGCAGGAAAACGAAGATGGATAAACGGATGGATCGTGTGCGCATATTGATGTTTTTACCCATTGCTTAAAAACCAATTTGAATGCCGCCGATGATGGAGGTGGCCAGCGGATATCCGCCGTAATCGATGCCCTGCAGCAGCGCACTTTGTCCGAAAGCGTTGACCTCCGGATCGTAGCCGCGGTAGTCGGTGAACGTTTTCAGGTTATTGACACTGCCGTACAGGCGCACTTTGCTGAATTTGGCCCGGCTCAACCAGCGAACGGGCAGCGTGTAACCCAGCGTAATGTTTTTTACCCGCAGGAACGAACCGTCTTCCACCTGCGCATCGCTGAAAATGTTGCGCTCGGAAGGATTGATCTTGGGGTAAACGTTATTCGGGTTCTGCGGCGTCCAGCGGTTGTCGTAAAACTCTTTAAGCACGTTGGTTTCGGCGTTCAGGGAACCGATCTCAAACAAATAAGCATTCACGATCTGGTTGCCCTGTACACCCTGGATGAATACCGACAGGTCGATTCCTTTCCAGGCGAATTTGTTGTTCAAACCCCAGGTAAAATCGGGGTTGGCATGACCAATGATGCTGCGGTCGGCTTCGTCCACAATGCCGTCGGGCTGCCCGGTGAGTTTGCCCTGCTGGTCGCGGCCGTTGATGTCCTTATATTTACGGTCGCCCGCTTTCGGATTCTGCGCCTTGAGGTGCGGACTGCTCTGGGCCTCCTCGTCGGATTGAAACAGGCCGTCCGATTGCAGTCCGTAGAAGGTGCCGATGGGCTCCCCTTCGCGCAGAATGCTCCAGCCGGAAGGTACGGTCAGTACGCCCGGAATAAAGATGTCGGAACCCTGGGACAGTTCGGTGATCTCGTTGCGGTTGATGGAAAAATTAAGGTCCGTTTCCCAGCTAAATGCGCCGGTGAGGTTGCGGGAGTTCAGCGAAAGTTCGAGGCCGCGGTTGCGTAAACCGCCGATGTTGAACAGGGCGCCGCCAAATCCGGTCGTGGTCGGCAGCGGCGTAAACAGCAGCAGATCGGTGGTTTGTTTCTGATACAGATCGAAAGTGGCGCCCAAACGGCCCTGCGCGAACTCGGCGTCCAGTCCGAAATCCAACTGACTGGTCCGTTCCCAGCGCAGCGAAGGGTTGGGGTAACGCAGCGGTTCCTGGCCAATATAGGCTTCCGTGTTGTTGAAAGCGCCTTGTCCGATCACGCCGACCGTGGCCAGCGAGGCATAGGGGGAAATGTCCTGGTTGCCAATAATGCCATAACTCAGGCGGGTTTTCAGGGAATAGAACCAGCCGAGTTTTTGGATAAATTCCTCTTCTCCCAGCTTCCAGGCAATGGAGCCGGAGGGGAAAAAGCCGTATTTATTGTTTTTGCCAAACTTGGAAGCGCCGTCCAGCCTGCCGGTGAACGTGGTCAGAATACGGTTGTCGAACGCGTAATTCAGGCGGCCCAAATAGGAAATAATACCCCAGTTCGATTCGCCCGTCCCTGCTGGCTGCGGATTGAGCGCGGAGCCGAGACTATGCCAGCCGGTGCGGTTGTCCGGAAAATCGAGGGCGAAAGCGAAGAGCCGCTCGGAGTGGAAACCCTGGTAAGTGTTACCGACCAGCGCATCGAAGCTGTGGCGACTGCCTACTTTACGGGCATAGGTAAGCGTGAATTCGGTGAGCCAGCTCTGGCCATCTACGGTGGCTACCACGGCGTCCCCGTTGTTGGCGAGCGAGCGTTGCAGGTAGTTGGGCACGAAGCGGTTGTCTTTGACCGAAAAACCGTCGATGCCGGCGCTGGCTTTGAACTGTAGTCCGGGCGCCAGGGAAAGCACGCCGTACAGGTTGGCAATGGCCCGGGAAACATTGGATTGGTTCTCCGTCTCCAGCGCGTCGGCTACGGGGTTACCAATGTTCCGTCCGCGGTCGTCCTTGAGGGTGTAACCGCCTCTGACCGACGGATCGAGCACGGGCAGGGTAGAAGGGAAGAGCAGCGCGGAAATGGTCGCGCCGGGCAGCAGGGTGCCGGTGCCAGCGCTTTGGGCCCCGGTCAGCACGCCTTTAGATTGTATTTTACTCAGGCTGATGCTGCTACCGATTTTCAGCCAGTTATTCACTTTCTGATCCAGGTTGCTGCGCAGGTTGAAGCGCTCGAAATCGGAGTTGAGAATAATGCCGTCCTGCTGGTAGTAGCCGCCGCTGACGGAAAACTGGGTGTTTTCGCTGCCGCCGAGTACGCTCATCTGATAACTCTGCATGGGCGCCTGCCGGAAAATGGCCTTTTGCCAGTCGGTGCCTTCGCCAATTTTTTCCGGGATCAGATAGCGCGCATCCAAGGGCAGTCCGGAGTCCTTGCTGTAGTTGTTCATGAAGTTGGCAAACTCCTCGCCGTTGAGCATGTCCAGTTGTTTGCTCACGTTTTGAACGCCATAATAGGTGTCGAAACTAACGGTCGATTTGCCGGCCTTGCCGCGTTTGGTCGTGATCAGCACAACGCCGTTGGAACCGCGGGAACCGTACAGCGCCGTAGCGGAAGCGTCTTTCAGGATCTCGATCCGCTCGATGTCGCTGGGGTTGATGGTCGATAGGCCGTTCAGTCCTGCCCCGGCCGTACCGCCGGCATTGGTCTCGCCGTTGTCGCTGGTAATGAGCATGCCGTCGATGACGTACAGTGGTTCGTTGCCCGCATTGATCGAGCTGCTGCCCCGGATACGGATGGAGGTTTGCCCGCCCGGCCGGCCGCTGACCTGGGTCACCTGGACCCCGGCGGCCCGGCCCTGCAAGGCCTGATCGAGCGAAACCGGCGCCGTGCGGTTCAGGTCTTCCGAGGAAACGGAGGAGACAGAACCGGTGAGATCGCTTTTTTTAACCGTACCGTAGGCGACTATGACCACGTCTTTCAGCAGTCCTTCGCTGGATTCCAGCATGACGTTCAGCACCGGTTGGGTACCGACCGTCACTTCCTTTTTCTCGTAACCGACATAACTAAAAATGAGCACAGCGCCCGGTTCGACGGCCAGTTCGAAGCTGCCTTCGCCGTTGGTGGTCGTGCCCGTGCTGGTGTTTTTAATAGCTACACTGACCCCAGGCAGGATTTGCCCGTCTTCGGCTGACGTGACTTTTCCGGTAATATTTTGCGCCTGCAGCGTCAGGACGGCGCCCGTGAGCAGGAGGAGGAGAAGGAATGGCCGTAAAATATGGGTTGCCAATTGCATGTAAATGACCTTTTGTTTCATGGTAGAAATTTAACCGCGGGCAATGTCGATGGAGTAGGTAAAACCCTCTCCCTTGTAATACACCTTATTATACTCGATCAGCCGGCCGTCGGTATCGCTCACAATGCGCTTGCGGAACAGGATGGGGTCGCCGACTTCCACTTCAAATTTTTCGGCCAGCGCCACTTCGGCGTTGATGGCGCTGATCTCCTCGCGGGACACGGAGGCGATGACGCCGAAATCTTCTTCGAGCATCTGGTACAGCGGTTTGGAAAAATCTTCGGTGCCGGTCATCTTGAGCCGGGGATGGAACCAGGAAATGGTCAGCAGGCTCGGGCCGGCGGAGGTACCGCGTAAGCGCAGCACCTGGACGATCTTCAGGCCGGCTTTGATGTGGAGGGCCGCCGCGACTTCTTCATCGGCCGGCAAGATCTGCACCTCGAGTTCGAAGTTGACCACATCGATGCCTTTGGCCTTCATTTCCTTGGTAAAACTCCACCAGCTATCCAGGCGGGTGGGAATGCGGCGGGCGGCGACAATGGTCCCCACGCCTTTTTTGCGGACCAGCAGGCCTTCATTGACCAGTTTGCTGATGGCATGGCGTACGGTGTTGCGCGCGACGCCGAGTTTCTCCGCGATGTCGACTTCTTTAGGCAGGAACTCGCCGTTGCCGAAAGCCGGCTGCTCGATGAGTTCCCGCATCATCCGCTCCACCTGGCTGTGGAGGGGGGCTTTGCTTTCCGTGTCGATTTTTAAATTCACCAGTTAGTATGTTTGAACATAGCAAAGGTAGAATATCTGTGGAATGCACCAAATTTTTGGAATTTATTTTTCCCGGAGGTCGAAAAGTAGAGATTTAATTGGGGGAACGGGGGGGGGATATATTCAATGACACTCCAGCCCCGCCTTCGGTACCGCCGATTCGAACAGCGACAAATCCAGGTGCAGACCGCGCTGGATTAACAACAAACCCACCACACTCAGCAGGATGGGCTGCGCGATCCGGATTTTCCGGCGTATATCTTTGGAGAAGGATTGGCCCAGCAGGGTAACGCCCAACAACAGTGGCAGTGTACCCAGCCCGAAAATGGCCATGAAAAGTCCGCCTTCCAGCGGGCGCAGGGTGGCGATAGCGCCGGCCAGGGCTGCGTACACCATGCCGCAGGGCAGCAGGCCGTTGAGCAGTCCGATGGAAAAAGTGGCCGTGCCGCCATGGCTCCGGAGCAGGTTGCCAATGCCGGATTTAACACGCTGGGTAAATACCCCGAAACCGGGCAATGCGGTTACCAGACGCTCGAAACGCCAGGCCATCAGCGCCATAACCAGCATGAAAACGCCGGCCGAAATAGAGAGTATTTTTTGAAAACCGGCAATGGCTAGCCCCTGTCCCAGCAGCCCGAAAAAAAGGCCCAGCGCTGCATAGGTCAGGAGGCGCCCGCTGTGATACACCAGCATCTGGCCTACCACATGTCGTTTACCCGACGCATCCAGCGGAAGTGCGAGCAGCAGCGGACCGCACATCCCAACACAGTGCAGGCTCCCGGCCAGGCCGAGCAGGAGGGGGGGGAGGACGTTCATGGCGGTATTATTTAACCAACACCGTTTCCCAGAAATATTTCCGGCCATCCGCCATCCAGTCCAGTTCGACATGCCAGCGGCCGGCCAGGAACTCCCCGGCGGGTATGCTGACTTCCGACGTGAGGGCGAAGGGCGTAGTAAGATCGTCGCGGGTAGTCGCCGAGCGGTAGCAATGTACCGTGCCGCTCTGCGCCTGCATGCCTTCCGGAAAACGCACCAGCAGCGAGGTTTTGGCGGCATCAAAATCCACGGTCGGCAGAACGGCCAGGGCCGCCGCGTGCTGCTTTTTCTCCAGCCGGTCCTGATAGGTCAGGTCGAGGGCGTAGTAATCGGTCTGCATGAGCTGCGGCGGATGGCTATAGGTGGCCACGACCGCGCTGGTCATGCAAATGGCGAAAAACGAAAAGAATATGACAATGCCGGTACCCCAGTTGAATTTCATATCGTGTGTTTGTTTAGGAAATTATAAATAGCGCAAAGTCGTTTTTAATGATTGATGATTGACGATTACGTGATTGATGAATGTTGATGTATTCGGCAGCATCATGCCTCTTTTTTCATGACATTGGTAGGTAAGTCGGATGCAAAAGTGACTATTGAGCAAAAGGGCCATACACCCTACTCAATAAAGTCATAACGGAACATCATAAATCAACATTCATGTAATCGTCAATCATTAATATTTTTCATAATCTCCCGGTAATCATCAGATTACAGGCATTTGCCAAACCCTCAAACCAACAAACCCCCTCTCTCACTTCCCTGGCCCCATAAAATTGGTCTTGACCTCGTCCAGTTTTTTGCCGTTGGAAAAAATATCGATCACGATCGGCGTTTTGCGGCTCAGGAGCTGATCTTCCGGCATTTCCACAAAGAAGGCGCCTTCTATTTTTTCTCCTTTCGGAATACTGGACGGCGCTTTGCCGACAATTTGGATTTGCGCTCCCGGCGTAGCGGTCTGCATGGTAACGGGCAGGTCGTGGCTGGTTTTATTAATGAGCACGTAGGTGTACAGATTGGTCAGGTGGGTCGGGTCTTTCTGCTGGTAAAGTTGGCCGGGTGAGCGCAGGATAATGGATTCTATTTCTCCGCGCCGGGCGATGAGGAACACGTCGAGGATCAGCAGCGCCAGCAGTACGCCGGTATACGCATACACGCGGGGCGTGAAAATTTTGCGCACACCCGACTCGATGCCCGTCATGGAATCGTAGCGGATGAGTTTCGTCGGCCGGTTGACCTTGACCATGATCGAATCGCAGGCATCCATGCAGGCCGTACAGTTGGTGCATTCCAGCTGGGTGCCATTGCGAATGTCGATGCCGGTGGGGCAAACCTGGACGCAGAGGTGGCAGTCGATGCAATCCCCGACGCTGTGCTTCGGCGCCGGGAGGTCGGCGATGGCCTGGCCGACGGAGCTCTGGATCCGCTCGATGGGACTTAGAAATTCTGCCGTGCGCGGCATGTCGGCAGCGGGGGCTCTTTTCAATTTTCCCCGCGGTTCTCCACGCACGTGGTCATAGGCCACCACAATAGAATCCTTGACCAGCAGTACGCTTTGCAGGCGACCGTAAGGACAAATGGTGGTACAGACCTGTTCCCGCAAATGAGCGAAAACGCCGTAAAAAGCGCCGCTGAAAACCAGCATGGACGTGAAGCCGCCCAGGTGGGCCTCCATCGGTTCCCAGATGATCTTCATCACGGCGTCCATGCCGATAATATAGGCCAGGAAATAATTGGACACCACCACCGCAATGGCGAAGAATACGCTGTGTTTGATGACTTTTTTCTGGACTTTCTCGGTGGTCCAGGGACCCTTGTTCAGCCGGCGTTGTTCGTTTGCATCACCTTCGATCCAGTATTCTAATTTTCGAAAAATCATTTCCAGAAAGACCGTCTGCGGACAAACCCAGCCGCAGAACAGCCGGCCGAAGACCACGGTGAACAGGATAATGAAAACAATGAACGTCAACATGGCCAGCACGAACAGGTGGAAATCCTGCGGCGTGAAAAGCAGTCCGAACAAGACGAATTTACGTTCCAGTACATTGAACTGCAGGAACTGTTCCCCATCTACCTTGATGAACGGCAGCGTGAGAAAGATGGCCAGAAAAGCCACGCTTACCCAGGTGCGCCAGCGGTAATACTTGCCCGATGGCTTCTTGGGATACAGCCAGATCCGCTTTCCCTGCGCATCAACGGTCGCCAGGTGGTCGCGGTAATCTTCGGTATCCTCGATGACGTCGTTGTGAAAGTCCGTGTTCATAGCCAGTGTGTTATTGTAGGGGTAGGGCTTGCCCCTACCCGTATTATTATTATCAATATTATTATCATTATTGGGCAGGGCCCCTACCGTATTATTGGGCAGGGGCGAGCCCTGCCCCTACGGAATCTTTCCAGATCTCCCCCTGCGGCGCTTTCGGGCTCGGCGGGTTCGTTCCTTGTAAAGTCAGGATGTAACTGGCGACTTTCTGCATATCCGCCGGTTTGAGCTGCGCCGCCCAGGCGATCATACCTTTTTCCGGCACGCCGTATTTAATGGTTTTAAACACATTTTTAATCCCGCCGCCGTGCAGCCAGTATTCGTCGGTGAAGTTGGGACCCACCGTGCCTTCGCCTTTGGCGCCATGGCAGGCTACGCAGTTGCCTTTGAAAATCAGCTCGCCTTCACCCAGGGCGCTGCCATCGGTCAGGGCGGTCACGTTGGATTCGTCCACCGAGTTGGCTTTGCCGGCCAGGGCAATAGCAATCTGTTTTTTCGCCGTTTCAACCTCCATTTTATATTCTTCGGCCTGATTGACGCCGCTACCTCCCCAGTGGTAATACCACATATAACCAACCGACCACACAATACAAATGACAAACAGGTTGATCCACCAGGGTGGCAGGTGATTGTCGAGTTCGCGAATGCCGTCGTAATCGTGGTGCAGCATAATATCGCCCTCCAGTGCCATCGGTACCGGGTTTTCCCAGTATTTTTTACGCATGCGGGTCCAGAAATCATCCCCCTGCGGTACGCTGGCGGCAACTTCTACCGGCCAGACCAGGCCGCTTTTTTCTGCTTCCAGCTTCATCAGCCGCTTCATCAGAAAGGTATTGGCTTTAAAAAGCACCCACAGACTGACGGAAAACAGCACGGCTACCGAAATAAACAAAACGGTGCTCATGAGTTCCGGCAGGCTGCCGGTGGTGGAAGCCGGTGCTGCGGCGCCGGCAGGTTGTACGGTTTGCCCCCAGCCCATAGTCAGGCCGGTGAGCAGTATGAAAAGGCTGGACAGGTATTTCTTCGATGTCATTGTTGTAAAAATTTTGCCTTGGGTAAGGTGGTCAATCATATTAATCCTCCAGCGGCATATTCGCCATGCGATCAACTTCTTCTTTACGGGCAGCAAATGCCCGGATAGCAGCGATGCAAAAGGTGATGAAAAAAAGCAGCAGGGTGCCAATACCGAACCATTGGATGCCTTCTACGGATTGAAGTAGATATTTGTACATGGGAAAATTAGGTGACAGGAGTTAGGAGACAGGAGACAGGAGACCGGGGGTAGGGGGCAGGTGACAGGTGACAGGAGTTAGGAGACAGGGGGTAGGGGGCAGGTGACAGGTGACAGGGGGCAGGAGTTAGGAGGCAGGGGTTAGGAGGCAGGGAACGGGAGTCGATAAATGAGTAATAATCCTTTACCCCCCTTCCTGCCTCCTGCTCCCTGCCACCTGTCACCTACTTCTTAACTTTAATATCCGTTCCCAGGCGTTGCAGATAAGCGATGATGGCCACGATTTCCTTGTCGGAGATGTTCGCGTCTTTCACGCCTTGTTCAGCCAGGTTTTTCGCTACGACCTGCGCTTGTTCGCGGGCATTGGCGATGGCTTCGTTCTCAAAATTCGCCGGATAAGGCGTGCCGAGTTTCCGCAGTCCATTAATTTTGGCGGGCAGGTCCCGGAGGTCCAGCTGATCTTCCAGCATACTCGGGTAGGCTGGCATGATCGAGCCCGGCGACATGGTGGTCGGATCCATCATGTGGTTATAGTGCCAGCTGTCGGGGTATTTGCCGCCGACGCGCCACACGTCCGGACCGGTACGTTTACTGCCCCACAGGAAGGGCCGGTCGTAAATGTATTCGCCGGATTTGGAGTATTCCCCGTAGCGTTCCGTTTCGTCGCGGAAGGGGCGGATCATCTGCGAGTGGCAGCCTACGCAGCCTTCCCGGATGTAGATATCGCGGCCCGTAAGTTCCAGCGGGGTGTAGGGTTTCACGGACGAGATCTTCGGTACCTGGCTTTCGATGAACACCATTGGAATGATCTGTACAATACCGCCGATGGCGATGACGATCGTGCTCCAGAGCAGCATTTGCATTGGGCGGCCTTCGATCCAGCGGTGCCAGTGTTCGCCGTTTACGACGGGTACGCGGCGTTCGCGGGCAGGGGCCTGGGCATCTTCGTTGGCCAGGAACGAACCTTTCTTAGCCGTTTTAACGAGGTTATACACCCCGATAATGGCGCCGATGAAGTAGAGTCCGCCACCAATAGCGCGCATGGCGTACATCGGCAGGATCTGTTTCACCGTGTCCAGGAAATTACCCCAGGCCAGTGTACCTTCCGGTGTGAATTCTTTCCACATGAGGGCCTGCGTCCAGCCGGCGAAATACAGCGGCACGGCGTAGAAAATGATGCCCAGTGTTCCCACCCAAAAGTGGATGTTGGCTAACTGCTTGGAATACAGCTCCGTGCGATACATGCGCGGCCAGAGCCAGTACAGTACGCCGAACGTCAGAAAACCGTTCCAGCCCAGCGCACCAACGTGTACGTGCGCAATGGTCCAGTCGGTAAAGTGGCTGATCGCGTTCACCGATTTGATGGACAGCATCGGTCCCTCGAAGGTCGCCATACCGTAAGCAATAACGGCTACGACCATGAACTTCAGCACCGGATCATTGGACACGCGGTCCCAGGCGCCGCGCAGGGTCAGCAGGCCGTTGAGCATGCCGCCCCAGGAGGGTGCGATGAGCATGATCGAAAAGACCGTACCCAGCGACTGCGTCCAGTCGGGCAGCGATGAGTAGAGCAAGTGGTGCGGTCCGGCCCAGATGTAGATGAAGATCAGGGCCCAGAAGTGCACAATGGAGAGTTTGTAGGAGAAGACCGGGCGGTTGGCCGCTTTCGGCAGGAAGTAGTACATCATGCCCAGGTAAGGCGTGGTCAGGAAGAAGGCCACGGCATTATGCCCGTACCACCACTGTAGCAGCGCGTCCTGCACCCCCGTAAAGATCGGGTAAGCCTCCGTGAAGCTGATCGGCAGCGCCAGGCTGCGGACAATATGCAGCACGGCGACCGTCACCCAGGTTGCGATGTAGAACCAGATGGCCACATAGAGGTGACTTTCGCGGCGGGTGATCAGGGTGCCGAACATGTTGATCCCGAAGACTACCCAGACGAGCGTGATCAGGATATCGATCGGCCAGATCAGTTCCGCGTATTCCGCACTGGAAGTCAAACCCATGGGCAGCGTGTATGCCGCGCAGAGGATGACCAGCTGCCAGCCCCAGAAATGGATCCAGGAGAGTTTGTCGCTCCACATCCGCGCTTTCAGCAGGCGCTGAAGCGAGTAATAAATGCCCATAAACATGCCGTTGCCCACGAAGGCAAAAATTACGGCGTTGGTGTGTAATGGACGCAGGCGGCCGAAGGTAAGCCAGGGGCCGAGGTTAAGGCTGGGGTAGACCAGTTGCAGCGCGATGATGATGCCTACCAGCATGCCCACCAGGGCCCACACAAAGGAGGCCGTTCCGAAGGCACGGGTGATCTTGTTATCGTACTGAAACTGCTGGATGTTACGCCCGGGTTCGTTCGGGTCTTTGAGAATGAGGAGGGGGTCCGTACCCTCCTGGTGGAATTTTTGATCTTTGTTCATGATGCGGTCGGTAAGTCGTCGTCTTGTTGAGTTTTTTCCGGAATAGTGTCGTCAAAAAGCATGCGGATAGCAGGCGTGTATTCGTCGTCGAACTGCCCGTCGCGCACGGCCCGCAGGTAGGCGAGCAGGAAGCCGGCAGCCAGCAGGAGACTAATGAGGATGAGTAAAAGCATGATTTTCATTGCAGCACGTTCGACTCCAGTTTGCTCTGAAATCGGCTGCAAGATGGCCCCGGAGGCAAAAAACGGGGGATGACCGCCGTCAGGTAGGGGAGTGATTTAGATCGGGATAGGGGGGGGCGGCATCCCAGATTTTAAAAATTGATGATTGACGATTACATCAACATTCAAATATCATGTAATCATCAATCATCAATTTTTCATAAAACATTGCTAATCAATAAATTTCAATACTTCAGCCCTGTAAGTCTCCCGGCACCCGAACCAATAAAGCTTCCGGTATCAGCGCCGCTTTGACCTCCCTGACCTTGCCCAGGTACTCGCCATCGACCTGAAAATGGACCCGCTTTGCCGAGCGCATGATCAGGGCGTCGGTCTGGAAAATTTCCGTTTTATTCGGGTCGTAATAGCTATGGGTAAAGATCATTTTAAATATTTCGGTCACCGATATTTTTTTGACCGCGACGACTTCAAATAAGGCATCCTCTAAAGTGCCAAGGGGATTAATGACCACGTGGGTACCGTACTTGCTGGCATTGGCGATCACGATCATTTCCGCCTGGACACTGATGGATTTTTTCGCGATCTTCAGGTCTATTTCCATCAGCGGGTTTTGCCAGAGAACTTTCAAAGAAGCCATTAAATAACCCCACATACCGCGGACCCGCTGGTTTTCAAACTTTTTCATGGCGTAGGCATTCAACCCGATATCGCTCAGGTGAATGCATAAGTGGCCGTTGATTTGAATGGCATGAATTTTTTTCAACTCGCCGTTGACCAGGTTGTCCAAAGCCTTTTCCGGGGTCATGCTGATGCCCAGTTCTTTGGCCAGTCCGTTGGCGGAACCGGCGGGTAAAATCCCCAGCACGATGCTGCTGTGCAACAAACACTGCGCTACCAGCCGGATCGTACCATCGCCACCCACCGCCACGACCTGCTGCGGCGCGAATGTTTTTATTTTATCCTGCAGGGTGGGTAAATCACAGTGCCTGGGGAGGTGATATAACTCGATCGTATGCCCGGACCCGGCAAAATAGTTTTCTATCTCCGCCGGCCAGTCAGTCCAACTGTTGCCGGCATTGGGATTAATAATAAAAAGTAGTTTCAATCTGGTTTCAGCCTGTTGCATGCTGGTAAATTTATAGTCTTTTTTATATGAAAGAAGTATTAAGTAAGGCGTCGGCCACTGTGAAAGTTTATCATGGTTACGGACATACCCACGACCTTTTCGTCTTTGGACATGTACTGGCGGGCAAACCGTCCGGCAGCCACCGGGAGCGGAATAAAATACTCGCCAATATCTGGCATACCATCGGTCTGTTTTTTATTAAACCGGTTCCTCATGTGCCGGTACGCCTGCACTGGCGAGACCAATATTTTTACACGACCACGGAAAACGACGGCTTTTTTAAATTTGAATGGGCCTCCTCCACGTCCGTAGAAGCCGGTTGGCATCCCGTCACCGTCGATCTGCTGGATGGGCAGGGTCAGGTAAAGGCACAGGGCCAGGGCAAAATTTTCGTGCCACACATCACCCAGTACGCCTTCATTTCGGATATCGACGACACCGTGCTGGTTTCCCACTCGGGTACGACCGGCAGGAAACTGAGGGTCATGTTCACTAAAAACCCGCACACTAGAAAAACCTTCGCCGACGTGGTAAAATTCTATGGCCTGCTCGCCCGGGCGCATACGGAACCGACCGTGCCCAACCCGTTTTTCTACGTATCCAGCAGTGAATGGAACCTGTACGATGACCTGCATGAATTTTTTAAATATAATGGCCTGCCGGACGGCGCATTTCTATTAAATCAAATAAAAAAGTGGTACCAGTTATTAAAAACCGGCAGAACCAAACATGAGGGTAAACTGATCAGAACCGTGCGTATACTGGCGGCTTTTCCCAAACAACGTTTTATTTTACTGGGCGATAACACCCAGAAAGATCCGGAAATTTATGCCGGTATAGCGAATAAATACCCGGATAAAATTGTGGCTATTTATATTAGAAACATTAAAACCGTTAGTCAGGAAAAGGTGGAAATGACCAAAAGTTTAATGCATACTTTAGAGAACAAAGAAATTCCTACCTGCATCTTCCGGCATACGGAGGAAGCCATTGCGCATGCGCGGGCAATTGGGTTGATTGTTTGACCGTCAGCCTGCCCGTGACAAATATCACGTTGCTCTAATAACGGATTCCAGAATTTTGCTGTCGTTGACGTATTTTGTGAGCCATGAACAACAGCATCTACTTCCCGACCCTGTGTTTGGTGATCTTGGCCCTGGCCATCGGCCTGGTCTTCATCAGCAACCGCCTTGGTTTGTTCCGCAAACGACTGCTGGAAAATACCGAGCTGCGCGAACCGTATAGCCGTCAGTTGCGCCTTTTGGGGGCAGGGCAATGGATGTTGTGGGTGTGTGCCGCCCTTTTGATTGCCGGCGGGGGAGCCGCGATGTACCTGGGTTTTGCCGCTACGCAAAAAAGCTTGGCGGCCGCCCGCAACCAACGCTGGCCAAGCTTTGACCAGCAAAAAATATGGGCAGCCCCCGACCCCTACCTGGCCGAAACCGATGCCGATGCCGACCTCATCGCCTACGGGCGCGACCTGATTGCCCGCACCCAGGACTACTTTGGCGAAAACGGGCTGGTGCGGTCCGCCAGCATCAACGGCATGAACTGCCAGAATTGCCACCTCGATGCGGGCAGCAAGGCTTTTGGTAACAATTATTTTGCCGTGGAAAGCACTTATCCGCAAATGCGCGCCCGATCCGGCGCCCTCGAAACCATCCCCAAACGGGTGAACGACTGCTTCCAACGCAGCCTCAACGGACAAGCGATCGATACCACCAGCCGCGAAATGCAAGCCATTGTAGCCTATATGCGCTGGCTGGGCACGGGCATTCCCAAAGGCGTAAAACCGAAAGGCGTCGGACTCATGGAAGTGCCTTTTCTCGACCGGCCCGCCGACCCGGCAAAAGGGCAAACCATATACGTCGAAAAATGTGCCTCCTGCCACGGGGCGGATGGCCAGGGCCTGCCCATGCCCGACAGCCCCCGCAGGTACCCGCCCCTGTGGGGAAACCAGAGTTATAACGCCGGGGCCGGCCTCTACCGGATGTCGCGCTTTGCCGGCTATGTCAAAGCCAATATGCCCTTTGGGGCGAGTTATCAAAACCCGCAACTGACCGACGAGGAGGCCTGGGACGTGGCGGCCTTTGTCAATTCCCAGCCCCGTCCGAAGCACCCGTTTCTCGACTCCGACTGGCCAAAAATCGAAAAGAAACCGTACGACCACCCCTTCGGCCCTTTTACCGATACCTTCCCGGCCGCGCAGCACAAGTTTGGTCCCTTTGGACCCATCGTGGCGTATTACAAATCATTGCCCAAAAAGAACTAACCGCAACTTATGTCACAGCCTACTGACCACCCCAAATCCGGTTTTAACCGCCGCAAATTCCTGCGCAACGTTTTGCTGACGGGCATGGGCGTCGGGCTTTCGCCCCTGGCTTTACCGGGGGAAAACCCTGCTCCGACCAAACCGGAAAACCCGGAAACGGCAGCAGACGAAGCGCCGGATACTTCCCCGATAACCGGCACGATCACCTTGCTGCAAACCACCGATGTGCACTGCCAGATCCACCCGCATGATGAGTTGTTCTGGGAAAACGGCCGGTCGGTGTTCCGAAAAACCGGCGGATATGCGCACCTGGCCACCCTGTTCGATCAGGTGCGCAAAAACAACCCGCACACCTTTATCATAGACACCGGTGATATGTTCCAGGGCAGCGAACTATCGGTCAAAACCACGGGCCAGGCCATCACCCCCATCCTGAACGCCCTGGGCTACGACCTTTACCTGCCCGGCAACTGGGAAGTGGTGTACTACAAAAAAGCCATGCAAACCCTGCTCGGCGGCCTGGATGCACCAAAAGTCTGCGCCAATATGTTCCATGACCTGGGCGAGGGCAAAAAAGGCGAACTGGTGTTCCCGGCCTACCATACCTGGTCGCGGCTGGGCGTCAAAATCGGTTTTCTCGGCTATACCGACCCTCTGGTGCCGCTGCGTCAATCGCCCAATTATTCCAAAGGCATTATTTATACCAAGCCGGAAGAGAATTTGGCCTACTACGTCCAGGTGCTGCGCGAACAGGAACAATGCGATTTTGTCATCCTTCTGGCCCACCTCGGACTATCGCAGCAAATCGCCCTGGCCAATATGCCCGAATGTGCGGGCGTAGACTATATTTTTGGCGGCGACACCCACGAGCGGGTGCGCGAGCCGATTGTAGGTCTTTACGCGAAAGTGGTAGAGCCCGGCGCATTCGGCTCTTTTGTCGGGCGACTGGACATACAGGTGAAAGACGGAAAAATCACGGATCATCACTATGCGCTTGTCGAGGTAGAACCGAAAAAATACCCGGCCAAAAAGGAGATTGCAGCGCTCATCGGGCAAATGGAAGCCCCGTTTGTGGCCGGCATCGAGCGCGTGGTCGGCTACAGCAAAGTGCCGCTTTACCGGTATTTCGTGGTGGAAAACACCATCGATACGCTCATCCTCGACGCCCTGGCCTGGAAGGTCGGCACCGAAATCGTACTATCGAATGGCTTCCGGTTTTGTCCGCCGCGCAGCACACCGGATGCTACGGGCAAGATCCCCATCACCGAAGGTTTTATTTTCGATATGCTGCCGGTCGATGCTACTGTGCGTACGGCCAGGGTAACGGGCGCCCAATTGCTGACCTGGCTCGAAAAAGAACTGAACAACGTGTTCGCCAAGGATGCCGCCAAGCGTTTCGGTGGATGGGTGGTCAAGTTTCGGGGCATGGAAGTGGCATTCAACGCTTTTGAAGCCCAGGGCAAAAGGGTGCAAAAATTGACCGTTGGCGGCCAGGCGCTCGACCCGGCCCGCAGCTACTCTGTTTCCGCCTGCGAGCGCGACGGCGACCCGGCGGATATGCTCTGCCGCATCCCGAACGTGACCGACGGCAAAAACATGCCCTATACGTTGCATGACATCCTGAAAGACTACCTCGCCGAACACTCGCCTGTATCGCCCCTGCCCCTTGGCTATGCCAAAGTGCTGGACGCTCCGGCCACTTTGCTCACTCAGGTGAGCGGGGTCGCGTATGATTTCAGGTAAAGTACCCAGATGAGCTAAGGGTAAATAGGTAGTCAAGTAGAAGACCTGACTTCTATTATATCGGCTAAAAAACACCCGTTCTGACGCAAATTTGGCCAGTCGAATCGTCATCTTTGTGTTCCAAAAACATACAAAAAAAATGGAAGTACTCTCTCAACCCTGGCCCTGGTGGGCTGCCGGCACCATTATTGGCCTCATTGTGCCCGCGCTATTGGTGCTCGGCAACAAGCACTTCGGCCTTTCGGCCAACCTGCGCCATGCCTGTGCGGCGTGTTTTCCGGCCAACCTCCAGTTTTTTAAGTATGACTGGAAAAAAGAAGTGTGGAACTTCTTTTTCGTCGGCGGCATCATCGCCGGGGCCATCATCGCGTCTACACTGCTGGCCAATCCGGAGCCGGTGAAAGTGGCGCCCGCCCTGGCCACTGAACTGCAAGGCTATGGCATCACCGATTACAGCAGCATGGTTCCTACCCAGTTAGTGTCCTGGGAAAGCCTGTTTACGCTGCGTGGCTTCATCATGCTGGTTCTTGGTGGATTTTTGGTGGGTTTCGGCTCGCGGTATGCCGGTGGATGTACCAGCGGACATGCCATCATGGGCTTGTCGAACCTGCAGGTGCCGTCGCTGATCGCCACTATATTTTTCATGGTCGGCGGTTTTATCATGGCCAACCTGATTCTTCCGCATATAATGGCCCTTTGACGGGCATTGCCCCTGCTTTTCGCTATTTCATTCTTAAAAATTCTTCGATAAAAAATGTCCAACCTAAAAACATTATTCCCTTCGGGCGGCGAGCCGGTGGACGAATTCCAGACGGACTTCGAGCTGCGCTCGCTTGACACCATGTGCGTGAACGAATCGCATCTGCAGCACCCGTGGTGGTACAACCTGAAATACGCGGCCGTCGGCCTGATCTTCGGCATCACCTTCGTAAAAGCCGAGATCGTATCGTGGTTTCGCATCCAGGAAATGTTCCGCCTGCAATCGTTCCACATGTACGGCGTGATCGGTATGGGCGTCGTGCTGGGTGCGCTCTCGGTTTGGCTCATCAAAAAATTCAAGATCAAGACGATCCACGGGGAGGCCATCTGGTTTCACCCAAAAAAATTCAACAAGGGCCAGATATTCGGCGGCACCCTCTTCGGCTTGGGCTGGGCCCTGACGGGCGCTTGCCCCGGCCCATTATTTGCGCAAATCGGTAGCGGCGCTTTTGTAATTATTGTCACGCTTTTGAGCGCTATTGGCGGCACCTGGATGTACGGATATACCCGTGACCGGCTGCCACATTAATTTTTAACTGACTGCCGGCGTTCAAATCACCCATTTTCAACCCGCTATCCCACTTATGCCTAATCAACCCAACAACCCCCTCCACGGCAAAACCCTGCAATCCATCCTGGAGCACCTGGTGGAAGTCTACCGCTGGGAGGGGCTGGCGCAGTATATTGATATAAATTGCTTTAAAAATGAGCCCAGCATCACTTCCAGCCTGAAGTTTCTGCGCAAAACACCCTGGGCCCGCGAAAAAGTGGAATCCCTGTATTTGCATTCTATCGGTGCCTAAGCCTTTCTAAATCAGTACTTTGGTAAAGTATAGCCATTGTGGTAGGGGTGCTTGATCAGCGCATTGGCGGCGTGCGAGCTAAACTTCTTTTTCCCGTCATCCCAATACACGCGCTCGCCGGTCCGGTACGCAATATTGCCCATTTGCGCTACCAGGGCCACCCGGTGACCGATCTCGATGGGCGCATGTAGTTTCTCCGGCGTTTTGTTTTTCAAACAATCCAGGAAGTTGCCCACGTGCAGGTCCAGGCCGACATCTGCCGCGCCTTTCAAATGCGTTTCCGCCGCCATTTTTTCTTTTTCCGGCAGCACCTCCCAGCCATTCCGATCCAACACGAGCGTACCGTTTTCACCGGTGAAGGCGATGCCGTGCGTACGGCCGTGCAGGCCGCGGCTCAGGCCGATCGTATGTTCCCACAGCATGGTGAAATTCCCGAAATCATATAGCGCGTGCAGGGTATCCGGCGTGACCATATCATCGTCGGGGAAAGCCATTTTGCCGCCCATGGCCATCACGGATTTGGGCGCCGTGGCCTGCATGCCGTAGAGCACGTAATCGATCAGGTGCACGCCCCAGTCGGTCATGAGTCCGCCGGCATATTCCCAGTACCAGCGCCAGGTGAAGTGGAAGCGGTTTTGATTAAAAGGCCGTTTCGGCGCCGGCCCCAGCCACTGCTCGTAGTCCACCCCGGCCGGAGCGGTTGTGTCGGGCACCTTCGGCACGGCGCCCTTCCAGTCCACGTACGACCAGGTTTTGGTGGTCCGAATATGGCCCAGTTTGCCCGAATGCACAAAGTCGATGGCGTCCACAAAATGCGGCTGACTGCGCTGCCATTGTCCGACCTGCACCAGGCGCTGATGGTGATGCACGGCATTGACCATCACGTCGATTTCCTGGATGCTGTTGCCGATCGGTTTTTCTACGTACACGTCTTTGCCGGCTTCCAGCGCATGCACCAGCATGAGGCAGTGCCAGTGATCCGGCGTACCGATGATGACGACGTCGATATCCTTGTTTTCCAGCATTTTACGGTAATCCCGGTAGTAGGGCGGTTTCTGGAAATTCGCTTTCACCAGCTCTTCGGCCCGGCGGTTGTACACGTTTTCATCCACGTCGGCAATGGCGACGCATTCCACGTCGCTGTGGAGCAGGAAACTTTTCAGGTCGGAAAACCCCATGTTGTTCACCCCGATCACCCCGACCTGAATTTTGTCATTGGGCGAAACCCGGCGGCGCAAAGCAGCAATGGCTTCCAGCGGCAACGTGGCGCCAAAAGCCAGGATAGAAGCGGTTTTTACAAAATTTCGACGGCTGTAAGACATACGGAAGGGGAGTGAGTGGAAGGCAAACACATTAAAATTTTGAGTTAAAACGAATTGTGCCCAGCTAAAAATTGATGAATGATGATTACATGATTGATGAATGTTGATGAATCCGGCCGCAACATCCGTTCTTAGCCTGACAAAAGTAAGTTGGATAGACAAAGCACCCACTATCTGTGTAAAATCTGCGCGTAACTGTGAAATCACAGCTCTTCTGGAAAATCATTTCCCCACCTGATTCTCATCATCGTCCCCCCGCTTTTGCTCACCGAACTTTGTGACTTAAAATTTGCCTGACGATGAAAAACACGACACCTTTATCCAAAATAATGACCCGCAAACCCGCGACGGTCCTGCCCACTGCTACCCTGGACACCGTACGTAAAATTTTTGAAGACCATGGTTTCCACCACGTACCGGTAGTCGAAGACGGCAAACTGGTCGGGATGGTCAGTTATACCGACTACCTGGGCGTGATCCGGGATCTGTTCGATAATCCGCTGGAAGAGCGTATGAACGAGCGCCTGCTCAACGCCATGCCCGTCAAAGATGTGATGACCAAGCACCTCATTTCGCTGTCGCCCCACGATACGGTCGAAGATGCGCTCCGGGTGTTCAAAAGCAATCACTTCCATGCGCTGCCGATCATCGAGGGCGACCGCCACCTGGTGGGTATTTTGAGCACGTATGACCTGATTAAAATGCTGGAAAGAATACTCGCCCCGGAAATTGATTACGCGGGTTGAGGGTGGTTTCCCTCCGGAAATGCTATTTTTAAGGATAAATTTGGATCCACATGCCACCAGAAGCACCATCTATTGCCCAAAATACCCATGAGTCGGCTGCTCCCGGCCTGACTACCACCCAAGCCGCAGAGCAACGCCTGCGCTTTGGCCGGAACGAACTCGAAGCCAGCCGGCGCTGGCCAGTCCTGGACAGCCTGCGGCATATTGTGACCGAACCCATGTTCATCCTGCTGGCAGTGGCCTGCGGACTGTACTTCTTCCTCGGCGACCTGACCGAAGCGCTGATGATGGTCGTCTCCATCCTGTTCGTCGCGGGCATTGAAATTTATCAGGAAACCAAGAGCGAACGCGCCCTGGAGGCCCTGCGCCGCTTCACCCGGGCGCAGGTGCGGGTCAAACGTGACGGCGAGTGGGTAGACCTGCCCACCGAAGAACTGGTTCCGGAAGACGTAGTAATTCTCGAAGAAGGGGAACGAATTCCCGCTGATGGTCTGCTGCTCGAACAACATGACCTGTCGGTGGACGAATCAGTACTCACCGGTGAAAGCCTGGCGGTGGAAAAAAGCCTGGAGGCGCCCGCCAACCAGTTGTTTCAGGGCACCACGGCCGCTACGGGCAAGGGCATTTTCCAGGTCACGGCTACCGGCGGACAAACGGAATTCGGTAAACTGGGCAAGTCCATCGAGTCCATCGACGCCCAGCCGACGCCCTTGCAGGTACAGATCCGGCGTTTTGTCCGGCAAATGAGCCTGCTCGGCGGACTGGCCTTTGTGCTGGTTTTTGGGCTCAATTTCTACCTGGTACCCGATTTCTGGCAGGCGCTGTTGTTCTCCCTGACCCTGGCCATGGCCATTTTACCCGAGGAAATACCCGTTGCCTTTAGTGCTTTTATGGGTTTGGGCGCGTACCGCATGATCGGGCACGGCATTCTGGCCAAGCAACCCAAAACGGTGGAAAGCCTGGGTTCGGCGACCGTTATTTGTCTGGATAAAACCGGCACAATCACGGAAAACCGCATGTCCGTCGCCGAAGTAGCCGACTTTTCCGGTCAGGGACGCACGCTCGAATACGCGCTCTGGGCCAGTGAACCCGAGCCTTTCGATGCGATGGAAAAAGCCATTATGCAGGAGCATGCATCGGCTATTACGCCCGATCCGGAACCGCGCCTGGGTTTTCACCTGGTTAAAGAATATGCCCTGTCCGGCCGGCCGCCGATGATGACCCATATTTGGGAAAAAACGGGCGCCGGGCGGATCATCGCCTGTAAAGGCGCGGTGGAGCGGGTGCTGGAAGTCTCGGGCACGAAAGGGGGCCTGCGACAACAGGTACTGGATAAAACCGAAGAGATGGCCGGGCGCGGTTTTCGGGTACTCGCGGTAGCCAGCGCTAATTTTTCGGGTGATAATTTTCCGGATAACCAGGCGAATTTTCTCTGGAAATTTGAAGGCCTGGTCGCCTTCTACGATCCGCCGAAAGAGCAGGTCGCCGCAGTTTTTCAGGCATTTTATGCGGCTGGACTGCGGGTCATGATGATCACCGGTGATCATGCGGCCACCGCCAAAAACATTGCCCGCCATACCGGTCTGCAGGGCTGGGAAGTGGCCATGACCGGCGCGCAGATCATGGATTTGAGCGAAGAGGATCTGCGCGACGCTGTCCGGCGGGTCAATGTCTTCGCCCGGATGTTCCCCGACGCCAAACTGCGGGTCGTGCAGGCCCTGCAGGCCAATGGCGAGATCGTGGCTATGTCGGGCGACGGCGTGAACGATGGTCCCGCGCTCAAAGCCGCCCAGATCGGTGTGGCCATGGGCAAAAAAGGCACCGAAATTGCGAAAAGTGCGGCTTCTCTGGTGCTGCTGGAAGATAATCTGCAGGCCATGGTTACGGCCATCGCGATGGGAAGGCGCATTTACAACAACCTGCGCAAAGCCATTCGCTACATCATTTCCATCCACTTGCCCATTGTGCTGGTCGTGCTGTTGCCGCTGCTTTTCGGCTGGCCGTATGCCCACCTGCTGCTGCCCCTGCACGTCATTTTCCTCGAACTCGTGATGGACCCCACGGCGGCCATCGCTTTCGAGAACGAACCGGCCGAACCCAACGCCATGCAGAAACCGCCACGGCCGGGCCACGCCACGCTTTTTTCCTGGAAAGAACTGTTATTCAGCCTGTTACAAGGCGCAGCGATCACGGTGGCCGTGTTTGTGATGTACCACGTAGCCATCCGGCAGGGACTACCCGAGACGGGCGTACGGTCCATGGTTTTCGCTACGCTGGTGTCGGCTAACCTGTTCCTCACGCTCACGAACCGCTCCTTCGACTACGCCCTGCATCGTACGCTGTTTTATAAAAACCCCACTTTACCGTTGATCCTGGGCATTTCAGCGCTGCTCCTGCTGGCCATTTTATACCTGCCGTTCTTGAATAACCTGTTCAAAATGCAGCCGCTTTCCGCCGCCGATCTGGGTTGGTGCGTACTGGCGGGCTTTGCCAGTACGGCCTGGTTTGAGGTCTGGAAAGCCCTGCGGGAAAGGCGGATAAAATCTAACCACCAATAATGCCCGACCGACGCCTTCGGTGCCTTTATTGGAATAATAACCTTTGAAACAACAACGAATGCTGCCTTTCAGGCGGCGTTTATTACAATCATTTCAAAAATTCCAGGTCACTATCGATCTGTTCCGGTTCCCAGTCGCTCACCGGTTCCGGCTCTACGAACGTGTGATCGCGGGGCATGCGCGGAATGGCTTCCAACAGGTGCAGATGCTCCGGCTGCCCGGCGTTTTGCTCGGCCAGGACCATATTTTCAATGCCTTTCAGCAGGGCATCGGCATTAAAGGAAATGCTGTCGATGCCCTGGTTAACCAGAAACTGCGCGAAATCCGGCATGTCGCTGGGCGCCTGACCGCAGAGGCCGATCTTAATGCCTTTCCGGTGGGCCGACCGGATGGCGCTGGCGATGAGCTGTAGCACGGCCGGGTTATTTTCATTAAATAAACCGCTCACCAGCGCCGAATCGCGGTCGAGGCCGAGCGTGAGCTGGGTCAGGTCGTTGGAACCGATGGAAAAACCGTCAAATACTTCGGCGAATTCTTCGGCCAGCAGCACGTTGCTCGGTATTTCTACCATGACATACACCTGCAGTCCGTTCACGCCGCGTTCCAGTCCGAATTCGCGCATGGTGTCGATCACCTGCCGGCCTTCTTCTACGGTCCGGCAGAAGGGGATCATCAGTTTTACGTTGGTGAATCCCAACTCTTCGCGCACCTGTTTCATAGCCTTGCATTCGAGCGCAAAACCGTCTTTATACAGCGGCGAATAGTACCGGGAAGCCCCCCGGAAACCGAGCATCGGGTTTTCTTCATTCGGCTCGAACTGCTTGCCGCCGATCAGGTTAGCGTACTCATTACTCTTGAAATCACTCATGCGCACGATCACGTCATGGGGAAAAAAGGCGGCGGCAATGGTCGCTACGCCCTGCGCGAGTTTATCCACGAAAAACTCTTTTTTATCGCGGTAATGCCGGGTCAGCGCCGTGATCTCCCGGCGTACATCTTCATCATGCACCTGCTCGAAACGGGTCAGGGCCAGCGGATGCACCTGAATATAGTGGGTGATCATAAACTCCATGCGCAGCAAACCCACGCCCCGGTTCGGCAGAAACGATTGCTGAAAAGCCAGGGAGGGATCGCCCAGAATGAGCATCGGCGCGGTCTTTGGCATTTTTAACTGGGAAATGTCCTTTTCGGCGACGGACCAGTCGGCTTTGCCGGCATAGATGTAACCGGTTTTTCCCTCGGCACAGGAGACGGTAATTTCGTCGCCGTCGTGGATCTTATCGGTCGCATCGCCGGCGCCGACCACCGCCACGGTACCCAGCTCGCGGGCGACAATGGCGGCGTGGCTGGTGCGCCCGCCCTTGTTGGTAACGATGGCCGCCGCGCGCTTCATGATCGGATCCCAGTCCGGATTGGTAATATCGGTGACCAGCACTTCGCCGGGTTGCAGCAAATGGGCTTCTTTGGGCGAACGCAGCAGGCGGGCTTTACCGGTCGCGATCTTTTCGCCGAGCGCAATGCCTTCCGCCAGTTTTTTGCCCTTGGTATGGATGGTAAAGGTGCGGACCGTGGTAGCGCGCCGGCCTTTATCTTTGGCGTGCACGGTTTCCGGCCGCGCCTGCACGATGTAGAGCTGGCCGGCCGGTCCGTCTTTGGCCCATTCAATGTCCATCGGTTTGCCGTAGTGCTGTTCGATCTGCACACACCACTGACCGAGAGCCCGCACATCGGCGTCACTGATGGAATAGAGCCCGCGTTTATCGTCGGCCGTGGGTTGGTTGTCCACCGGACTGCCCGTTTTGCCGGCGTCGGCATAGACCATGGTCCATTCTTTTTCGCCCAGTTTTTTTTGAAAAATGGGTTGAAATCCGGTGCCAATATGCGGTTTAAAGAGCTGGAATTCGTCCGGGGTGGAGCGGCCCTGCACGATGTTTTCGCCCAGTCCGTAAATGCTGTTGACGACCACGACCTTATCGAAACCCGTGTCCGGATCGAGGGTGAAAGCCACGCCCGAAGCGGACAGGTCGGAGCGCACCATACGCTGCACGCCCACGGAAATAGCTACGTCGGCATTGCCAAAGCCCTGGTCTTCGCGGTACTTGATGGCCCGATTAGTGAACAGCGAGCAGTAGCACTGGTGAATGGTATCCACCAGCGCCGCCTCCCCGATGTTGAGGAAACTCTCCAGTTGTCCGGCGAAACTGGCCGAAGGCAGATCCTCCGCCGTGGCGCTGCTACGGACCGCCAGCGAGAAATCGCCGCCTTCGCGTTTGGCCAGTTCCTGAAAAGCCTGCCTGATCGCATCGACTATAGCGGCCGGCAGGGGGGCCTGGCGGATCATTTCCCGGGCCTGGCGACCAATTTCATCGAGGTTGGAAAAATCGGTTTTATCCAGTTTGGCGATCAGGGTTTCCAGGGGCTGGTACAGGTTGTTTTCCCGTAAAAAAGTCCGGTACGCCTCGGCGGTGAGGGCAAAACCGTCCGGCACCCGAATACCCTGGGCCTGGAGCTGCGCGTACATTTCGCCGAGCGAGGCGTTTTTACCACCGACCAGCGGCAGGTCCTGTATGTTTATTTCCGAAAAATTCTTGATGAAGGCGGACATGGCATTTTGTTTTAGAGCAACAAAGTTGGTCCCTGAAATGTCCGGACAGGATGACTGCTGACAGATGGTTATATGACCCGCATCACCCAGCAGTTGGCGTTCTTTCACCCAATACCAGCAGCGGCAGCAGAATATGGGCCGCAATACGCTGGGTATCGCTCTGGTTCAGCACCGTGGACCAGAAACTATGGTGGTGGGTGATCATGGCGACCATATCGGCGGAACTGCGGGTGGCTTCGTATAAAATGCCGCGGTCCACACTTTCTTCATTTTCGTATGAATAGCCATGGCGGATCGGGCCGAGCAGCACTTCCAGGTTGCTATTAACCGCCGATTCACTACCGGAGGGCACCAGCTCGGGTGTTTTTTGTAAATCAAACAGGGTAAACACCTCGATATAGGCATCCAGGTCCATGGCCAACTCGAGCAGGGGCTGCAGGGTGTCGGTTTGGGGAACGGATCTGCCGTCGTAGGGAAAGAGGATTTTCTGGATGGGATGGAACACCACGCCCTGCGGGATGACCAGCAGCGGCAGGTTGCCCCGCCGGATGGCCGCCGCCGTGACGTTTCCGAACAGCGCATTAAAGACCGCAGACTGGCCATGAATACCCATGACCACCAGAGCGGCCTGTTCTTCCACCACCACTTCTTCGAGGTCGCTTTCGAAAGTCAGGGCGCGTACTTTACTGCTCATTTCGATCTTGTACGTACGTCCAAGCTCCTCCTGGAGCAGCGTCAGCCGCCGCTCGGCATTGTCGGCCAGCTCGTCGATGAAGATCGTGGGGTAGGCCTCGGGCAGGTCGGTTGCCGGCACCGGATAGCTGAAATGGTGGAACAGCACGAGTCGCGCCTGCGTAGCTGCTGCTAAAGCCGCCGCATATTGGACCGCATTATGGGCATTGGGGGAAAAATCGGTACAGGCTATGATGGTTTGCATAAAGCTGGAAGTCGTTGAGTAAGGTTTGTTGGTTTGGAGGGCTTGTTGGTTTGGTGGGGAGCGTTGAGAGCATGGTTGTTGTTGGCTTTTAAAGCCTGTCGATTTATAATAAATATACCGTAAAATCTATGCCATGGCGGTTACGTGGGAAGCCAGTCGGTTAATGGTGGTTGGTTAATGGGAGAAAGCCTGGGCAGGCGCCTGCGGTACGGGGCTGAGGGGCAGTTTTTTGAAAATCAGGCGAATGGCCTCGTCTATTTCGGCGTCCCATTGCTGGGGTGTATAATTTTCTACCGTTCCGACGGCAACGCCGCGCCAGACCTGCCGGCCGGTTTTGGCATCCATAAAATCAAGGATGAGCGTGCCTTCCCGGAAATAAACCGGCCGTACGCGGTTGCAACTGCCCAGCCGCTGTGCCTCCGGGTCAATGCACTGCCACTCATGCTGATAATACAGCTTGTTCTCGATGACCACGTGGTAGTGCAGCAGCAGGTCCGGCTCCACAGAAAAGGGCTGGAAACCAAAGCGTTGCATTTGAGCATCGACAGCCTGGTGGATCCTGTCCTGGGCATGGCGGCTCAGCGGGTAGGATTTCGGTTCGTTCGGGGGCGTCAGATCGGGTTCGGACCAGGCATAGGAGTAGTAGGGGTATAAACCCGTGTCGGGTTCCTTTTCGGAATATACCTTGATCCAGGAATGGCAGCTACCCAGTGCGGCCAGCGCGAACATAAAAAGGGGAATGCGAAGCAGCAGTGATTTCATGGTCAGGTGTTTGGTTGAACTGACCACAAAGATGAAGGCGAATGGAAGGGGGCGAAATGATCAATGTCATGCGCCCTGTTGATGGTCACCCTTTATTTAAAAAGCCGGCAGGGGCTATTTTAGTGGCCGGTTAAAAGCAATAATAAGCAACAAAACATGAAAAACGAATCAACGATGCAGCATCCCCTTGCCCTGTGGGTACTCAAGGCCATGCTCCTGATCCTGGGTATTTGCGCGCTGGGCCCAGGCATCATGCTGCTGTCCGACCCGAGCGGGCGGCTGGTGGCATTCCCGGAAGGCGCGCTGGACCACTCGCCTTTTACGGACTATTTTATTCCCGGACTGTTACTGACGCTGTGTATGGGGCTGCTGCCACTGTTGGCCTGGTATGCGCTCTGGAGAAAGCCGCAGTTCGATTTTTTACAAGATATTAATCCTTTTCCGGCGCGGCACTGGTCCTGGACCGTCGCACTGCTGAGTGGACTGACGCTGCTGATCTGGATCGTCGTTCAGATGCTGATGGTGCCTTATTTGTTCCTGCAGCCGCTCTTTTTGGCCTGGGGCGCAGGGATCATCGCCTTGTGTTTTACGCCGGGTATACGCGCCTGGTATGCCCAGCCTTTTGGCGATGAAAGCCGGAAATTAGTGCTGTAATACGCGTCAGGCGGCCGGTACTGGCGTATGGTCAAAGTCCACCCAGAATTCGCTGCCTTCCTCGATGGCGCTTACAAAACCCACCGTACCCCCCATCATTTCGGCGTAACGCTGCACAATGTAGAGGCCCAGTCCGGTGCCCTGCGTGTTGTTGACGGCATTACTGGCGCGAAAAAAGCGGTCGAACAGATGCTTTTGCTCCGGTTCCGGAATGCCCATCCCCCGGTCAAGCACGCTGATGCGAATTGTTTTATCATCTACGTGGCTGTGCACGACGATGGGTGCGCCTTCCGGTGAGTATTTGATGGCGTTGGAAATCAGGTTGATCAGGATGTTTTTGACCAGACTGAAATCCAGATACACCATGCGCAGACCTTCGTGGCGATGCTCGAAACTTTGTCCGGTTTTGAAGAGGTTTTTCAAGCTTTCAGCCACCTCCGTCACGCATTCTTTCAGGTCAGCCTCTTCCCAGTTCACGGCCACCCGGCCTTCTTCCAGTCGGCCCAGTGAAAGGAATTCGGTGAGAATGGTGTTCAATCCATTCACCGCGTTTTTGATGCGGCCAGCGTGTTTTTTTACGTTCTCAAAATCCTGACGTTCCGCGTATTGGCTCGCCAGGCCGGCGGAAGATAGTACGGAAGTAAGGGGGGTGCGGAACTCGTGGGAGGCCATACTGACGAAGCGGCTTTTCAGTTCGCCCAGTTCGCGTTCCTTGACCAGGGCCAGAGCCAGTTCATTTTTGGCCTCTTCCAGTTCGGCGGTGCGTTCGGTCACCTTGGTTTCCAGGCCTTCATTCAGTTCCTGTAAGGCGATTGTGAGGCTGGCCAGCTCCTGTTTTTGCTGCAGGATGGAGTTTTCATGACTTTTTCGGAACGTATTATCCACCACAAAAGCCACTACAAAAGAACCTTCCGCGCTTTTAAACGGACTCAAACTGACCTCCACCGGCACCTCCGTGCCATCTTTGCGCAGACCCTTCAGGTCCAGGCCAATACCCATGCTCCGCGGGTGTGGGTTATGGTGGTAGTTTTCCCGGTGGCTTACATGCCGTTTTTCCAGTCGGGTAGGGATCAATATTTCGACAGGTTTGCCGATTAATTCACCGGTTTCATAACCGAAAAGGTGTTCGGCCGCCGGATTAATGATCACGATCATCCCTTTCTGGTTGGTCAATAATATGCCGCCGGTAGCGTATTGAAAAAGGGCTTTGAATTTTTCTTTTTGCTGTTCTTCCTCATTCCGCATGGAAATAAAACGGACCACAAAAAAAGCGGCCGCCCAAAAACTCAGCACCGGGGGGAGTCGCTCGAGCAGCATGTCTTCAAAAGGCACCTCATGCGGTTTAAGTGCGGCGCCGATGACCGTCAGGGTCGTAGTCATCACCGCGAGGAAGAGCACATCGCTTTTTTCCTTAAAAAAAATGGCCAGAAAATGGGCCAGCAGGTAGGCAAATACGATATCGAACTGCCGGGGCAGCAGCAGGTCGGCAACAAAAATGAGGGCTACAAACGCCCAGATCAGTCGGGCCCAACGCGTAGTGCGGAAGTTTAACATAAGAGCGAAGGTAGGATATCAAGTTCGTTTTACCCGCCAAATGGCTGCAAAACTCAATGCTCCCGCCACCCAAAAACCCCAACGGCTGCTTTCAGTCAGGCCCAGTTCCCATAAACGCAGACTAAAAAAGGCCGCACCGATAGCCAGCACCGCAAAACTAAGCCTGCGCAGGACCCTGGCCAGTAGGCGCGCACTGGCTTCCAGGTCAGGTGTGCGGATCTCCAGTTCGCCGGACCGGACTTTACGCAGCGTTTTTTGCAGTTCGTCAGGTAGGGCCAGGGCATTCGTGAGGGTCCCTTGCAGCAGGTCGCGTATATAAGCAATCGGGCCGCCTTTATCCTGTAGCAGATATTGCTGGGCAAAGGGCCGCACCGTATCCAGGGGGTTATAGCCGGCGTCGAGGGTGTTGGAAAGACCCAGCAGCAGCGTGACCGTGCGGTTGAGCAGCACGTAGTCCTTCGGCACCTGCACCGTGCCGGCAATGCCGCGAAACCCGATGTCGCGTACCAGGTCCGTCAGGCTGTTATTGAATGGGTTGACCTGAATATCGCGGAAATTCAGCCCCTCCAGTTTGATCTCGTTTTGCAGGAAATTGCGGAGGGCGGCGATCATTTTGCGCGCCATTTTTTCCGCGTCCGGTCCGTCGGCCAGGAAACCCATTGTGCGGCAGGCTTCGACCATGGCGTCGGTATCGTTTTTGACCGTCGCTTCGATGAGCTGGGTAATGCCGTTGCGCAACTGCGGCGACAACTGGGCCGTCGCGCCGAAATCGAGCAGGGTGACCCGGCCACTGGCTTCCACCAGCAGGTTGCCGGGATGCGGATCGGCGTGGTAAAAGCCGTCTTTGAACACCATGCGGCACCAGATGCGCAGGAGCCGGGCCGCCAGTTCGCGACGGTTTACGCCCCAGGCTTCGAGTTGCGCCAGGTTCGAAATTTTGACCCCGTCACAATAGGCCGTCGTCAGCACGCGACCGGTGGAGTAGGCGGTAAAGACCTCGGGTACCTGTACGTCCGGCTCCTCGGCGAGGTTGCGGCGAATAATGTCCATCGCCCGGGCTTCATTGGCGAAATCCAGTTCTTCCTCGATCATCTGGCGGACCTGGGCGTATAAGTAGTCCATGCCTTTAATGTCCAGGAACCAGGAAGAAATTTTGGTCAGCCGTTTGATAATTTCCAGGTCGATCTGCGCAATCTCCTCAATACCAAAGTGTTGTACTTTCACCACCACCTCGGTGCCGTCGGGTAAAGTTGCCCGGTGTGCCTGGCCGATGGAGGCGGTGGCCATGGGAACAGGCTCGAAGCGACTGAAAAGTTCCTCCGGTGTTTTACCCAGATCTTCCAGTATACGCCGCTGCACTTCGGGGTAGGGGCGGGGTGGCAGCCGATCCTGCAGCGCCTCCAGCGGGCGTTGAAAAACCTCCGGCAGGAAGTTGGACATGATGGAAAGCAACTGCCCGACTTTGATAAAAAGCCCTTGTAACTCCAGAATGGCCTTTTTGACCCGCTCGGCATTGTACACGTGCAGGTCGCCAATCCGGCGGTCGTACCAGCGGCTACCCAATAACCGCCGCAAATACATCAGCCGCAAATAGCTGAGGGCGACGACGAAAGCCGTCCAGTAGGCTTTGCGAATACGGCGGGAACGGGAATAGTACATGGATGTGGCGGTTGAGCCGCAAAGGTAGGGGAATGTTGTTTTTAAGTGTTTATGTGGAATGGTCGGACCGGTTAATTAGAATGGATATTCTTTGGGGATGCCATAATTAAAAATAATCCGGTTGTAGAATAGCCAGTTTAAATAAATATATTGACTTATAAATTTAAGGTGTCCAGTAGTGTACAAAAATTCGCTATTTATAGTGGAATATTATGTCGAGTAATTAATAAATGGATAATACACATGAGGTAGAAACGAATGCCGGATACCCTGGGTTTAACGACTGAAAGAAGTGACACTTTTTTGAAAAGTGTCACTTCTTTCAGTCGTTAAACCCAGGAACTGTGGGTAATATTAGTTAATAAAGACTCCGTTGCTGTGTTTCTATTCTATGTGTCGATAACTGCCAAATTGGAGTAATGCCAGTCAAGCGAAGCAAAATCATCACTAATTTAAAGCAAATGTTTTGCAACGCCCAACATGACAAGGTAATAGCGTAATAATTATCGTAATAAATAACGAACTACTTATACTGGTAAATTATTAACATAATATATTCATTTGGTCGTTGTATGCGCTGCTCTCGCGCTGGTAATTTGCCAACTTTTCTTTTAGTCAACGTAACAGCAATCGGGCAGTGTTAATGGATTATTATTAAAGTATAATAACTTTACTAATTAAAATACCCGGATGTTTCGCTGCGCTTAACATGACAGACTGTTGCGCTCAACATGTCAGCAATCATTCCGCTTTCAGTATCCGCCGCGCCGCCAAATTCCCCATACCCACCCCGAACAGCACGATCGAGATCGAACTGACCGGCATCAGGATCGCGGCGATCAGCGGCGACAAGCCACCGGTGACGGCGAAGCCCAGGCCGATGGCATTAAAGGTCAGGGCCACGGCATAGGAGCGATGCACGATTTTGACCCCCGCCCGGGCCAGGCGGACGAACTGCGGCAGCCGCGCAAATTCATCGGCATGTAGAATGGCATCGCAGGCCGGCGTGAAGTTGTTGGTATTTTCCGCTACGACAATGCCCAGATCGCTCTGCCGCAGCGCGCCGGCATCGTTCAGTCCGTCGCCAAGCATGAGTACGTGCTGGCCATGACGTTGCAGTTTTTTGATGAAATCAAGTTTTTCCTGCGGACTGCGTTGAAAGAACATGGCATCCGGATCCGGGAAAAAGGACTTCAGGGCGGCGGCTTCCTGGTTCTGATCGCCGGAAAGCAGGAAAGTATGGTGCCGCTCGTTTGCCCGCGTTTTGGTCAGTCCGGCGAAATACGCCAGCACGCCGGTCAGGCCATCGCGGAAACGGTTTTTAACGGTAAAATGGCCCAGCATGGCGCCGTCTACGCTGATATATACGCCGCCGCCGCTGGTACCAATGCTCTCTGCGGGTAAAGTGCCAGCAATACCGGATTCCGTCGCCTGTACGAAGGCGGCCGACCCGACTTTCAGCGTCCGACCCTGCACCCGGCCACGAATGCCCAGACCCGGTATTTCCTCGAAATCTTCCGGCGCCACCGTCGGTACGTCGGCCAGGGACGCATATAAACGGCGGCTCAGGGGATGGGTCGAATGCCGGACCAGCGAGCGGATCGCCACCTTGTCCGCATATCCGAGCGCCTCGCCCTGAAAGCGCATTTCCTGTTGTTCTACGTTGGTGATGGTGCCGGTTTTATCAAAAACGACGGCCGTTATATCGGCAAATGACTCCACCACCAGGCTGTTTTTCAAGTAAAACCGCTGCCGGCCGAGGATGCGCATGATGTTGCCGAGGGTGAAGGGAATGGCCAGCGCCACCGTACAGGGGCAGGCCACGATCATCACCGCCGTGAAAGCGTTGATGGCGGCGGGCATGTTATTTTGCAGCAGCCACCAGTACAGGAAAGCGCCGCCGCCGAATGCGAGGATCATGGCGGTGAAATAACGCCCTGCCGCGTCGGCCAACTGGGTAACCTGGCCTTTGGTGTTGCTTTTGAAGGCCTCATTGTTCCAGAGTTGGGTCAGGTGGCTTTGCGCGACGCGGCGGGTCAGCGCGATCTCGATGCTTTCCCCCGTTTGTTTGCCGCCGGCAAAAATCCGGTCGCCGCTATGCACACTCACCGGCTCAGATTCTCCGGTCACGAAACTGTAATCCACACGGGCTGAACCCTTTAGCAGAATACCGTCGGCGGGAATGATCTCCTGGCTGCGAATAAGAATGATGTCGCCCGGCACCAGCCGGCTGACCGGAACGGAGGTTTCTTCCTCGCCATTGCGCACCGTAGCCGCCACCGGAAAATAGGATTTATAGTCGCGCTCGAAGGACAACTGGTGCCAGACCTGCTGCTGAAACCATTTACCGATGAGCAGCAGAAACGTCAGCCCGGCGAAAGAATCCAGGTAACCCGGTCCGGTGTGCGTGAAAATTTCCCAGACACTGCGGCCGAACAGCGAAAGCAGCGCCAGGCAGAGCGGCAGGTTGATATTGAGCTGGCGGTTACGTAGTCCCTGCCAGGCGGCGATGAAGTAATCGCGGGCGCTGACCAACAGGACCGGCAAGGCCAGCCCAAGGCTTAAATAACCGAAGGCGGCGGAAAACCAGGGGTCCGTTTCGCGGCTCATCCCGACGTATTCCGGAAAACTGAACAGCATGACGTTGCCGAAAGCGAAACCGGCGATGCCCAGTTGATAGGCAATACGGCGGCTCAGGACCGGAGCTTTCCGGCCGTCCACGTCGCCGAGATTAATGTCCGGCGCATACCCGATGGAAGCGAGCAGGGCCGCCAATTTGCGCAGCGAGGTTTGCTCCGCATCGAACTGGACCGTCGTGGTTTTTTTCAGGAAATTGACCCGCGCATGGATCACGCCGGTATCGAGTTTATACAGGTTTTCCAGCAGCCAGATGCAGGAAACGCAGTGCATTTGCGGCAGATAAAAAGTAACCTGCGCCGTGGAGCCCTGCTGGAATTCGAGCAGTTTTTCGCTGACTTCGGGGTCGTCCAGGTAGGCGTAGTTTTTAGTAAAGCGCTGACTTTTAAGACTTTGTCCGGCGTTTTTATCCAGTGCGTAAAATTCGCAGAGGTTGTGGGTGTTCAGTATTTCAAAAACCATCTGGCAGCCGCTGCAGCAAAAGTACTTGTCGCCAATACTCAACTGATCGTCGGGACAGTCCGTATGGCAGTGGAAGCAGGTATGGGCAGTAATAGCTGGATTTTTTGGCTGCGCGAGTACGGAAACGGGCATGGCGAACAGAATTTAGGCAGCAAAAATCCGCCGAAGGCCGGCGCAGGGAGTTGATGGCGGTCAGTGAGCGGGGTGATACTGGTCAGGAAGCGGGGCGATGGCCAACATCATGCAGGAACGTGATGCCGGTCATCCGTGCGGGCCGATTTGCCGGCTCAACTTTGCACCATAAAATCACTTACTATGGATCTTCAGATTACTCCCGACCGTACGATTGGCCAGCTCCAGGCCGATTTCGCCACCGCTTTTCCCGGTTTAAAAATTGTCTTTTTCAGCAAAGCCCACCAGGCATATAAAGGCAGTCCGGCCAAGTTCCTGATCGACCAGACCGATACACCGCTGCAGCAGTTATCCGCGCATATTCACCCCGGTTATTTGATTCTGGAGCCCGATATGGTTGTCTGGCAGATGGAAAGGCTTTTTGAAACAGAATATGGCCTGCACGTACAGGTGTTCCGCCAGTCGGGCGACGTGTGGCTGGAGACTTCCGTCAGCGACGATCTTACGCTCGAGCAGCAGCAGGCCAAGGCCAGCGCCAGCCTGCATCCGCAGCCGATCGAAATTATTGATTACCGCGAACAGGATTAATAGGGTAGGGGAACGCGCTGGCAGAACAGCCTCCTGCACGTTACTCTCCATTTTCATTTTTCTTTCCACTTTCCCAGCTTCCTTCCATGAAAAACATCCTTGTACCCACGGATTTTTCCAAATGTGCCAATAATGCCATGATGTATGCCCTGGAAATCGCGCAGCGGGCCGAGGCATCCGTGACGGCGTTATACGTCGTGTATCCGAACGAAGGCGTGGATAATAATATGTACAACGCCTTTTTCATCGACGATTACGTGCAGGAGCGCCTGGAGGGCATGAAGTCCTGGGTGAAGAAATTTTCCCGGAGCCCGCATTTACAGGAAGTGGAAATCCAGCTGGAATGCCGGATCGGTTTCCCGGTGACGACCATTTGCCAGACCGCCGCAGACTTGCAGTCCTCGCTCATCGTGATGGGCACTACCGGCGCTACCGGATTGCGCGGCATGTTACTCGGCAGCACGGCGGCGGGTGTACTGGGCGGGACCAAAATGCCGGTGCTGGTGGTACCGCCGAAGGGCGTTTTCCGAACCAAAGCGCGTTTTGCCCTGGCGACGGATTTCAAAATGCCGGTAAGCAGAGCTTCGCTGCAACTCATGCGCGAACTGCTCAATCTGCAGCATACGGGACTGAACGTGGTGCATCTGACGCAGGAGCAGGATAAAAAGCCGGACCGGAAAAAAGAGGACCTGCTGAGCGAAAAGCTCGGTACCATTCCCCATGACTTCCATTACCTGCATGACGGCGACCTGGTCCCGGCCATTCATAATTTCCTGGAAGCTACCGATTGCAACGGGCTGGTCACCATTGCCCATGAGCATTCCCTGATGCACAAATTACTCGGTAAAAGCGTATCGCGGTCCCTGGCTCAGCAAACGAATGTACCCATGCTGGTGCTGCATGATGCCTGAATATAGAGCATACCGCCGGATTCCGCCGGCTATTTGACCATTTTTAATGTAATCCGTCCACTCGGTGTGGCTAATTCCAGGAAGTACAAACCGGCGGACAGGCCTTCCGGTAAGCGAAGATCCTCTGTATGACGGCCTGCAGTCTGCTGCAGTTGTTGTATCAGGCGAATAACCATTTTTCCGTTTTGATCATACAAGGCTATGGAAACGGTTTGCGCTTGCTGTAAGGTATACGCTACTTTGACGGCCTGCATGACCGGGTTGGGATATAAAAACACCGAGCGGACGGAGAAAGGCGTTGGGGGAGTACTTACCACCGATCCGGGCAGATAACGCGCCAGCGCAAAATCCCCACTGGCCGATCCGCCGCCCGCGACAATCCGTCCGTCGGCCTGAATGGCTACCGCATACGCCTGATCGTTGCCCACCTGGAAAGCGGTGGCGACTTTACCGGTGCCATTAAAATCAAGATCCAGCTGGCCATTGGGCAGGAAACGGGCCAGGGCAAAATTATACACCTCGTAAACCGGAACGTAGCTGTAACCGCAGGCAATGATTTTACCGTCCGCCTGTACGGCCAGAGCTTGGATGGCGTCGTGGATGGCAAACGGTTGGAAGTTGAGTTTCGTTATTCCATTGGCGCCAAACGTACTGTCCCGCTGACCATTGGCAAGGTACCTGGCCAGGCCAAATGATTGCAAGCCGCTGCCGGATTTTGACCAACCGCCGGCCACTATTTTCCCATCCTCTTGTAAAACCAGGGCCTGCGCCTGATCATCAAATCCGCTGAAATCGCTTAGCTGGTAACCATTGGTACCAAAAAGACTGTCTACGCTACCATCCGGATGATACTGCACCAGGGCAAAGTCGTAATACGACCCGTTCAATGCGTAGCCGCCCGCTATAATTTTCCCGTTGGGCTGAATAACTACCGCCTGTGCCCGGGCATCCAGGGAACCGACCGGCATGATTACCTGCCCGTTTACCCCAAAACTCATATCCGGTAAACCCTGCGCATCATAACGGACCAGGGCAAACTGGCCGCTGCTCGGGCTGCTGTATATGGTTCCGGCCACGACAATTTTTCCATCGGCTTGCAGCGCTACCGACCAACCCTCGCTATATCCGGCTCCGATAACCGTGGTTTGCCGGCCATTCACGCCAAAACTGCTGTCCAGTTCCCCATTTTCCAGAAAACGGGCCAGGGCAAACTGCGAAACGTTGTTGACCACAGCATAACCGGCCACAAGGATTTTACCGTCATTTTGTACAACCACCGACTTGCCAACATCGGCACCCGAACCAAAATCTGTAGTCACCCGGCCACCCGTTCCAAAATCGGTATCCAGCGAGCCGTCCGGGAGATAACGCGCCAGTCCGAAATCCATGTTGAGCGTGCCCCGGGCATTTCCGGCCGCCAGGATCTTCTGATCGGGTTGAACGGCGAGGGAGAATATTTTGTCACTACCGGCCACCGGGAAGGGCGTAATGACCTTGCCGTCATCCGAAAAGGAGGAGTCCAGCAGACCGGCCTGTGAAAATGCGGGTGGGAGAAATGGGAAACAAGCCAGCAGGAAGAGCGGAAGAATGTTTTTCATGGCAATTTCAGGTTAAAAAGCGAAAGAAAAGGTGCTGGCCAGGCGTGTAAGCTGCCAGCCAGGCAAAGATATTCGCGTTACTGTTCCCAAAAAACCCGCGTTTCCCGCCAAAACGCGAAAACCCGCCCATTATCCTGTGCCGACCATTGAATTTTGTGTTCTTCATTCATTAGTCCAGTACTTCAGCATTATCAATACGGGCCTGGTGACCGGTTATAATATTGAAAACAGCCATCAGCCAATAAAAAAGCGCCCCACCGTACGAATGGTACAGCAGGGCGCTTTTTGCGGAGCAGCATCCTTTACTCGTCTTCGCGGAGCAGTTCACGTTCCACATCCTCCATTTTCACATAATCGATGGCTTCGCTGACGGAAGGCACGAGGGTGAGAATGGTTTCCAGTCGCGAAATTTCGATCAGTTTGTTGACCATGGGGTGTAATTTCCCGGCAATCACAAAAGATCCATTGTCTTTCCAGAGGCGGTGGCCTGTCAAAATGGCGCTCAAACCACTACTATCTACAAATTTGACATTCGTCAAATCGAGGATAAAATTACGCACTCCTTCCTGGCTGAAGAAGATAAAGTCACTTTTCAAGCCCGGTGCAATGGTCGAATTGAGGTTTTCCTCGTCTAACGACAGCACCGCGTACTGGTCTTGTTTGTCAATTTTATATTTCATAGAAACCTGATTAGCAACTGGATTGAATAGTGAGGGTAAATACAGCAACCAATTTTGCCGGACAAATGTAACCAAAGCTACTGGTTTTCGTTAAAATCTTAGGCCACTTTTTTAAGTATGCGCATAACTGACATCTAGTCATGTTCAGCAAAGTATGGCATCGTTTTTAACAATTATGAGTTGGAGGCAGAGATTTTTGAAACGCCCAAAACTCCGGTGACAAAAAAATGTTCTACCCTTAGTTAAAGGCTTGCATTATATGCTGTCATTGGCCTAAACTTGTCGCTCCAATTATTCGTTACGCATGCTGTACCCCGTACCCGTTACTGAATGTCCCTTCATTTCTCGACCTTAACGATTCTTATAATGAACAATAAATTCTCTCCGGTCGTCAAGCAGATCATCAACCAGAGTGGCCAGGAGGCTCACCGACTGGGACATGATTATGTCGGCACCGAACATCTGTTGTTGGGCATCATTGCCGAACGCGACAGCCTGCCCGTCCGGGTGCTGGATGCGTTGCTGGTCGATGTCCACGACCTTAAGAAACGACTGGAGCGTGCTATTCCGCGCAACAGCGCTTATCCACCCGCTGAAAACCTATTTGTTGGCAAATTTTCGGTAACTACTCAAATGCAGCGCGTGTTGCAGGTGACTTTCGCCGAAGCGAAAATCATGCGCAATGATGAAGTGTTCCCTGAACACCTCATGCTCTCCCTGCTTAAACACCCGGATATTTTTGCCACTAAACTTCTAAAAGAATACGACGTGGACTACGAAACTTTTAAAAAAGAGATGGAATACGTCCGGTCTGAACAAGACCTGGCCCATCCAAACCTCTTCAACCAGGCTTCCAGCGAAGGAAGCGGGGAATATGAGGACGAAGAGGACCGCAACTACCGCGCCGGCCAGAAAACCCAGCAAAAGAGCCGTACCCCCGTGCTCGATAATTTTGGCCGCGACATTTCTAAACTCGCCGAAGAAGGAAAACTGGACCCCATTATCGGCCGCGAAACCGAGATTGAGCGCGTCAGCCAGATCCTGAGCCGCCGCAAGAAAAATAACCCGATCCTGATTGGCGAACCCGGCGTTGGTAAAACCGCCATCGTCGAAGGCCTGGCCCTGCGCATCCTGCAGAAAAAAGTCAGCCGGACCCTGTTTAATAAACGCATCGTGATGCTCGATCTGGCGGCCCTGGTCGCCGGTACCAAGTACCGCGGCCAGTTCGAAGAACGGATCAAAGCGATCATGACCGAGCTGGAAAAAAGCCGCGACGTGATCCTGTTCATCGACTAGATCCACACCATGGTGGGCGCCGGCGGCGCTACCGGTTCGCTGGATGCTTCCAATATTTTCAAACCCGCCCTGGCCCGCGGCGAACTACAGTGCATCGGGGCCAGCACGCTGGACGAATACCGCCAGTACATTGAGAAAGACGGCGCACTAGATCGCCGTTTCCAGAAAGTACTGGTCGAACCACCAAGCCAGGAGGACACCATTCATATTCTGCAGAATATCCAGGGCAAGTACGAGGATTTCCACAACGTGATCTATTCACCGGAAGCCATTACCGCCTGCGTACGCCTGAGTGACCGGTACATCACCGACCGCTTTCTGCCGGATAAAGCCATCGACGTGCTGGATGAAGTGGGCGCCCGCGTGCACCTGAAGAATATCGTCGTCCCCCGCCACATGGAGGAACTCGAAAAGAACATCGAGGAACTCAAGGAGCAGAAAAACCTGGCGGTAAAAAACCAGCAGTACGAAGAAGCGGCTAATCTGCGCGACGCGGAAAGCAAACTGGTACGTAACCTGGAATACGCCAAGGTGGAATGGGAAGACGAAACCAAGACCAAACGCTATCCGGTCAATGAAGACGATATTGCGGAAGTAGTCGCTATGATGACGGGTATTCCAATCCGTAAAGTGGCCCAAAGCGAAAGCAAAAAGCTGGTGAGCATGGCGGATGACCTTCGGAAGATGGTGATCGGTCAGGATGAAGCCATCATCAAAATTGCCAAAGCCATTCAGCGCAACCGGGTTGGCCTTAAAGATCCGAAGAAACCGATCGGTTCCTTCATCTTCCTGGGCCCGACCGGTGTCGGTAAAACGGAACTTGCCCGTTCGCTGGCCCGCTACCTGTTCGATAACGACGACGCCCTGCTGCGTATTGATATGTCCGAGTACATGGAGAAATTCTCCGTCAGCCGCCTGATCGGCGCGCCTCCCGGTTATGTCGGTTACGAAGAAGGCGGTCAGTTAACCGAAAAAGTACGGCGTAAACCCTACTCGGTGATCCTGCTCGACGAGATCGAGAAAGCCCACCCGGACGTGTTTAACATCCTGCTGCAAGTGCTGGACGACGGGCAACTAACGGATGGTCTGGGACGCAAGGTGGATTTCAAGAATGCGATCATTATCATGACTTCCAATATCGGCGCCCGGCAGTTGAAAGACTTCGGTCAGGGGGTAGGTTTCGCGACCAAAGCCCGCCAGGAAGCCGCTGATGAGAACAGTAAAATGGTGATTCAAAACGCGTTGAAGAAAACATTCTCACCGGAGTTCCTCAACCGGATCGACGACGTGATGGTGTTCAACAGCCTGGGCCGCGAGCAGATCTTCCAGATCATCGATAACGCCCTGGTCGGGTTGATGAAACGCCTGAACAACATGAAATTCCAGTTGACCCTCAGCGATGAAGCCAAGGATTTTGTGGCCGAAAAAGGCTATGATCCACAATTCGGCGCGCGTCCTTTACACCGCGCTATTCAGAAATACGTAGAAGATCCTCTGGCCGAATACATCCTCAGCGAGAACCCCGGCGAAGGCACTTCCCTGCTTGCACAGATGAACGAAGCCAAAGACGGCGTAGTCATCAGCCTGCAACCCGCTCCGGAAGAAGCCGCTGCGAATGATCAGCAACTGAGCGCATAAGATCACTAGATTATCAACGCTAACAGATAAAAAAAGCCGCCGTGGAAACACGGCGGCTTTTTTATTGAGCCTTTGATGAAAAAAATTATTGACTTTTTTCCCGCTTGTATTTCTCGACAATAAGCCGTTCAATGCCCAGATTCTCCACTTTTTCCACGCCATACTGGGTCAGGGTATCATTTTTAACGCTTATCGTAAACGGGAACGTATGGTCTTCCCACTCCCTGAAATTACAAAATTCCAGGTACTCCGTGTAGGTACTGTCCTTCAACGTGTATTTCCCACCACCGGAGCTAAAAGCGGCCGTAGCTGAATCTTTACCCATACTCCGGTCATGATTAAAAAAGGCGAAGTGGGTCGGCGAAATGATCTTGATCATTCTATTTTTCGGTTCGAACGTAGAAAAGGTGCTGTCTTTCTGCGTGGTGGTGGCCGAAATCAACTCCCAGGTGCCGGTGATGGGCAGGGCCGTCGGTTTTTGATCCTCTTGTTTAGAAGCCTGCCCACAGGAAGCAAAAAGGGTGGCCATCAGAATAAGCTGGAATTTGAATTGCATGGTTGGTCGTTTTTAATGTAGGCTTACTTGGAATCGCCGGCCCGCTCTTCCAGCATCTGCCGGGAGAGGGTGATCAGGTGCCCGATCGGTTTGCCGGCGCGGTAGGTAATTACGCGGAGGGTGATCGTGCCCTCCGGCAGTTCGACGGGCTGGGTGTACTTGCTCGAAAAACGGTCGGGCATCGTATCGTCGATCGTAAAATATATATCCAATCCCGGCGCCTCGCCCTCCAGTTCCAGCCAGAGCATGCCGGCTTTCCGCGAGGTTTTCACAATAGCATCGTACACCGCGCGGGAATAATTGATCCCGGCTGCATCGGCGCGTTCGAAGTGGGTTTCCATGCGTTTGGCGAAATCATCCCAGTTTTTGGCGCTCTTCGGCGACCAGTACACTTCGGATAAAGCCCAGGCGCGCGGAAAGGTCATATACTCCGCGTAACGTAGCGTCGGCACCTGTTCCGTCCATAAATTGCCCTGACCGCCGAGAATGTATTTAGCTTCCACACCCTCGGGGACCGGCTCGAAACTATAACTCTTTTTCGTGCGCAGGCCGGCATAAATGGGCGGATCAATCGTCGCCTCGCCCTGGTTATAATCCATATAAGCAAATGTTGTGGGCGTCATGACCACTTCATGGCCCTTTTTCGCCGCTTCAATGCCCCCTTTTACCCCGCGCCAGCTCATGACGGTCGCATCGGGTGAAATGCCACCTTCGAGGATCTCATCCCAGCCGAGCAGTTTTTTGCCTTTTGCCTTCAGAATTCCTTCCACCCGGTTCATAAAGTAGCCTTGCAGATCTTCCACGTGCCGGATGTTTAATTGTTTCATGAGGGCCTGGCAGCCGGGATCCGCCTGCCAATAGCCTTTGTAGCACTCATCGCCGCCCACGTGGATGTAGGGGTTGGGGAACAGCGCGGCGACTTCGGTAAAGACTTTGTCCAGAAATTCATATACTTTCTCATCGGATGGATTGAGCGTGTTTTCAATATTCATCTTGAAAGTGCCATTGCCGTACCAGTCTGCAAAATGGGTTCCGGGATTGACGAAGGTATTTGGATTCTTGGTGCAGCTCAGTTCGGGATAAGCCGCAATGGCTGCCATAGAGTGGCCAGGCACGTCGATTTCCGGCACAATAGTCACGTTTCGCGCCTGAGCGTAGCGGATTATTTCCCGAATATCATCCTGGGTATAAAAACCGCCGTCGGTAGCCGCTTCTCCTGGTTTCGGATCGGCGCGTTCGCCGAAATGTCCGGCCCGCGGCACCCGCCAGGCGCCCACCGAAGTGAGTTTAGGCAGCGCTTTGATCTCGATCCGCCAGCCATTATCGTCCGTCAGGTGCCAGTGAAAGGTGTTGTATTTCAGGCGGGCAATTTCATCAATATAGGCCTCTACGTCGGCTTTGGTAAAGAAATGGCGGCTCACGTCGAGCATGATGCCGCGCCAGCCAAAACGTGGGTAATCAGTAATTTTTACCGCTGGTACGGTCCAATTCACGGATGCCATGGTTTTGCCCTCTATTTCTCTGGGCAGGAGCTGCAGCAGGGTTTGCATACCGTAGAATAGCCCCGCCGGTTGATTGGCGGTGATCACCACGCCTTTCGTTGTCGTTTCCAGGGTATAACCTTCTTTGCCGAGTGTAGCGTCCGTGGCGGTGTTCAGGCGCAATTGAATGGATCCCGAAGTGCCTGATTTAGCCTGTAGGGAAAACCCGGTGGGGGTATTGATCTTTTGGGCCAGCATGGTCGCTACGGCGCTGGCTTCCGGTTGGTTATAAGCAATGGTGGCTGCTTTGGTCAGGGTAAACACGCCGGTCCCTGTACTAATTTGCACGGGTTGCGGGATGAGCTGGATGGAGGGAGTTTGCGCGACCAGGACGGTTGCGCTGAAAATCACCAGGAGGAAAGTGAGTTTGTTCATTAAGCCATTGTTTTTAGTTATGGCGAAGTAAAGAACCTTTGTGTTTAAAAAGTAATAAATTAATTTAAAAACATCGCTTATACGCGAATTTTATAACGCATATTGGCAGGTTTGTTGGTTTGAATATTTGGAAACCTCCTTCGCTAGTATGGAATATCCCCAATATTCCGCCAACTCAACACCTGCGCCACACTTCTTTTTTGTACTTCCTCGCCGCCATACACCAAAAAACTCTCTTCCGGCATGGCGCCGGAAAGCGGCTGAAAAGACCGCAGGGCGTCAAAGAAATGGGCGCCGATGGTCCGCGACGATTTGATCTCGATGGGATATAGGCGGCCGCCCTGATCGAGCAACAGGTCGATCTCATGTGAGCCGGCGGCATTCCAGAAATACTGTTTGGGATACAAATGGCGGTTGAGGCGGTTTTTCGTCACCTCGTTAATGATAAAATTTTCAAACAGGGCACCTTTGGCGAAATGCCGGTTCAAGTCTTCCACGCTGCGTAGGTTCAGGAGCGCACAGGCCAAACCCGTATCGTAAAAATATAACTTGGGGGTCTTGACAATACGTTTGTTGTAATTCTGATGATAGGGTCGCAGGGTGTAGAGGATAAAACTTGTTTGTAGTACGCTCAACCATTTAGAGGCTGTTTGGTGCGATACCCCTACCAGGTTGCCCATTTCTGAAAAATTGACCAATTGACCAATTCGGCCGGCACATATTTCCAAAAACTGACGGAATGCGCCTAAATCTCCTATGTTTATTACCTGGCGAACGTCACGCTCCACATAAGTCTGGATGTAATCAAGTAGCCAGGTGGAAGGATTCAAATTCTGGTCATAAATACGGGGGTAAAAACCTTTGAGCAGGTAGTCCTCAAAGTCCGGTTGGGTGAATACCGTGTGCTGTATTTCTTCCAGGGAAAATGGCAATAGGTTGAAGATGGCGACTCGGCCGGCCAGGCTCTGCGATATGCGCTCCATCAAAAGCAGATTTTGCGAACCGGTAAGAATGTACTGCCCTGGTTTTTTTTCCTTGTCTACGATCAACTGAATATACGAAAGCAAGTCAGGAACGTACTGCACTTCATCAATCACCGCCTGCTCACCCAAATTGCGCAGAAATCCTTTGGGGTCATCTTGCGCAAAACGGCGTTGCTCTAAATCTTCCAGGTTTACATAGGCATGTTTAGGAAAAACCTGCTGAACCAAGGTGGATTTGCCGCTTTGACGCGGCCCAGTTACGGCCACTATGGGCATATTTGCCGCAGCCGCTACGATATGCTGAGATAAAATACGTGAAATCATTTTTGCAGATTGGAAGTTCAATTTTCAATCTGCAAAAATAGATATATTTATTTATGATTGGGCATAGGCTTTCAACGCCTTCAAGCGGTCTGTTTTTTACTGTACGATCTGCCCATACGCCCCGCCGAACATCATTTCCCGCGCATTATCCGTGGTCAGAAAGTCATGCGGAAAGCCCAGCTCGATCGCGCTCACGGCGTCCAGGGCCTGCAGGGCTTCCGCCGGGAGCGTGAAGTCGAGGCAACCCAGCGAATCCTGCAACTGCTCCGCCGTCCGGGCGCCGATCAGCGGAATAACGGTTTGCCGCGGGTCGCGCTGGCGGGTCCAGTTGATCGCCACCTGCCCGGGTTGTACGCCCAGGTTTTTGGCTACTTCCACCACTTTAGCGGCGATGGAGTTGGCGCGCTCACTACGGCGCGCACTGGCTTCGGTTACGCGTCCGGTTTCGCCTTTCAGGTATTTACCGGTCAATGCGCCGCCGCCAATAGCGCCCCAGGGCGTCACGGCCAGCCCAAAATGTTCGGCCATGGGCAGCAGATCCCGTTCGCTTGTCCGCTGGAGCAGGGAATACTCGATTTGCAGGGCGACGAAAGCCGTCCAGCCCCGTAACTCGGCCAGCACGTTGGATTTACTGACCACCCAGGCCGGCGTATCCGAAACGCCGATATACTGCACTTTGCCGCTGCGAACCAGATCGTCCAGTCCGCGCATCACTTCTTCTGTCGGCGTCATACCATCCCAGGCATGCACCCAGAACAGGTCGAGGAACTCCGTCCCCAGGCGCTTCAGGCTTTCTTCCACCGAACGCATCATGTTCTTGCGGTGGTTGCCGGCAAAGTTGGGATCACCCAGTCGGTCGCGCAGCGTGTATTTGGAAGCCACCACGAAATGATGGCGGTCACTTTTGATAAAATCGCCGAGCCAGCGTTCGCTGGTGCCTTCGGTATAGCGGTTGGCGGTATCAACAAAGTTGCCGCCGGCCATGGCATACGTGTCGAATATTTTTCGGCTTTCCTCTTTATCGGCGCCCCAGCCCCATTCCGTGCCGAAAGTCATGGTGCCGAGACAAAGCTCGGAAACGCGCAGGCCGGAGCGGCCCAGAAGACGGTAGTTCATAATGCTGATGGTTTTGAAGGTTAATATTCACCCCCTTCTCTTCACATACTCCTGAAACCGCGCCGCGTTCACCAGATGCGCCGAATACGTGACCGCAAAGGCATGCGTGCCGGAATCATCCGGACGGGCGCAGAAATAGATATAGTCGTGTTTTTCGGCATTCAGCACCGCATCCAGACTGGAGATGGAGGCCATACTGATTGGACCGGGTGGCAAACCCTTATAAATATAAGTGTTATACGGCGAATCGAAGGTCGTGTGGTACTCCGTCACCCGGCGCGTCAAGAAATCACGGGTCGCAAATACGCAGGTCGGGTCGGCCTGCAAACGCATTCCGATCTTCAGGCGGTTGAGATACACGCCGGCAATGGTGGGCCGTTCCGCAAAGAAATTGCTTTCCCGCTCGACGATGGAAGCCAGGGTATACACCTCTAACTCGCTGAGGCCCCAGGCTTTAGCCTTAGCTACTCGGTCGTTTTTCGCCCAGAAGGCATCGTGTTCTTTTACCATTTTCCGGACAAAGCCCTGGGCGTCGGTATTCCAGTACATCGCGTACGTGTTGGGGATAAAGATCGACATCAGGGTTTCCGGCTGGTAACCTATTTCCGCCAGGAAAGCCGGATCACGGAACGTATACAACAGGGCCAGGGAGTCCGCTTCAATGAATCGGGCCACCTTTCCCGCTACTTCTTCCGGCAGGCGCTCATTGTTAAGCACCACATTAACGGGGGCCTGTTCACCGTTCCGCAGGTGCTGGATCAGGTCGCGGTTGGTCCAGCCGGGTTGCACTTCAAAGCGACCGGCGCGCATTTTATCTTTCTTGTAGGCCATTTTTTCGGCCAGCCAGCGAAAGTCCGCTTCATCCTGGATGAAACCGCCTTTTTTTAAAATGCTGACGACCTGTTCAAAATTGGAGTTGGAGGGAATACACACGAACTGGCTGACTAATTCCTTCGGCACTCCGGAAAAATAAATGGCTTTCAACGGGCGCCAGGCGAATACCAGACCGCCAATGACCGCAGCCAGTAAAAATAAAAGAACGTACGTTCTGGTGGATGACTTTTTCGATTCCATGTTTGTTGTACTTGTGGCGGGTAGTCTGGAGGGCTGGATAGTGAGAGCGAACATGATTAAGTAAGAAGTTTGGCTAAACGATGAACAGGCACTTCCTGTTTCCAGGAAGGGCTATCTGATTATGCTTCGGCGATGGATTAAAATAAAAATAGAAACCAGTATTAATTCAACCTTCTCATTAACAGGTAGTTATCAAAAAACCTGCTGCAGCAAAGGCCACAAAAAATTCCGCGCAAAACTACGGGTCTTTGCGCGGATCACGATTCACCTGAATGGGTAAATCAAGAATTTTGGGGTTAGTATTGCTCCGTATCATTAGGAAATTCCCGGGCTTTTACGTCCGAAATATAGTGTTTAGTTGCCTCGCCCATGGCCTCGAAGAGTTCCAGGTAGCGACGGAGGAAACGCGGTTTAAAGTCCTTGGTGATGCCCAGCATATCATGGGTAACCAGCACCTGCCCATCGGCATGTTGGCCGGCGCCAATCCCGATCGTCGGAATTTCCAGGCTTTCCGAAACCACCTGCGTCAGGCTGGCCGGGATCTTTTCCAGCACCAGGGCAAAGCAGCCGAGGGTCTGTAATAATAAAGCGTCCTCCCGCAGTTTCAGGGCTTCGGTTTCTTCTTTGGCGCGTACAGTATACGTGCCGAATTTGTAAATACTTTGCGGGGTGAGTCCCAGGTGCCCCATGACGGGAATACCGGCCATAAGAATACGCTTGATGGACTTTTCCACCTCTGCGCCGCCTTCCAGTTTGATGGCGTGGGCGCCGGATTCTTTCATCACCCGGATAGCGCTCGACAAGGCTATTTCCGGATTCGACTGGTAACTGCCAAAGGGCAGATCGACGACGACCATGGCCCGGTGGACAGCACGCACCACGGATTGTGCGTGGTAGATCATCTGATCGAGCGTGATGGGTAGGGTGGTTTCGTGACCGGCCATGACATTGGAAGCGGAATCGCCCACCAGCAAAATGTCAATCCCCGCCTCGTCGAGAATGCGCGCCATGGAAAAGTCGTAGGCGGTGAGCATAGCGATCTTTTCGCCCCGTTTTTTCATGGCTTGAATGACGTGCGTGGTCACCCGTTTAATTTCACCGGTAGATGCAGACATAGCAGAACTTAGGTCCAGAATATTTGAGCGCGAAAGGTAGTAAGGCTGCGGCAGACCTGCGGTAGATTTTGGGCGATATAGCCAAAAAAGTAGCCGCACCTCGTTTGGTACGGCTCTCTAACAACAAATTATAATCCCATGAACATTTTTGTGCTGGAGGCTCCGTCAGGAGCGGCAGTGCGGCAGAAAGACTTTGTGAAGCGTCAGAAAAGCCTGTACGGAAAAAGGCCGGCAACTGCGGGAAATAAATCATTCAGGTGGGGTGCGTCCTTCCTCAATAGAAAGACGCACCGCTTCCCCGAATTTGTATAATCCCATGAACATATCTCATCTGGCGGCAATTCATTAACTACCACCGTTCATGCTACAAAAGTGCATGACGGTTTTTTCGTATGCAATAACAGATTTTATATCTTGTGAAAAAAAATTGGATTTTATATTTTGCGTTTTTACTAATAACTTATTGATCTTTAATATTTTAATATTTTTTTGAGTTCATTTTTTGTGAAAAATACATCTTTGAAAATACGTTGTTTAACCCTTGAAAAATTTTGCCTATTGACCGGGTGGGGGAGACTAGCATAACGGAGCCGGGCTCCTTACAAAAAGGTAGCCCGGCTCCGTTATGCCAGTCTGCGTGCTAATTTGTTTAATACCGGAAATTGAGATCGACGGTCAGGATGTTATCGTTCATCGCATCCACGGTCTTCGTTTCAATTTTGATGTTTTTCAGCGTGCTGCGGTTCTTGCTGGTAAAAATGCCGTAGCCCTCTGAAATGTTGGTGTACGTGGGCAGGGTTTCCGCACTGGTGATGCCGCTGGCAACACTTATCGTGGACAGGTAGGCCGCAATCTCCTTCCCACCACCTTCCAGCGTCAGGTCGGAAAACTCGAAGTAACGATAGCGGTCGTTGTTCACCACCTTTGGAATACTGTCACTCAGCACCTGGAAAAAATCTTTAGCCAGTATTTCCGCTTTGCCGCTTACCTGACCGTTGTTCAGCACACCGCTGTTTTTCTGGTTGGTAAATGCTTGCCAGGTGATGGTTTTATGCGCCAGTACCGTACCATTTGGCGCTTCCTCCCGATAACGAATGGTGAAAATAGCGTTGAAATACACGGCATTAACGTCCGATTTCCAGGAAACGGATGTAGGCGTGGTATTCAAAAAATTAATGATGGGCGGGGTTTGCTGCTGGTTGGGGATCTGAAATGTAAATTCCCCCGGAATGGTCGTTTCCGCCGTAATATCCGCTTTGCCATCGGCCCGTTTGATGACCAGTCGGTATTTTTCCCCCACGGCCAGTCCTTGTCCGGCCGGCGTTTTTATCTTGTATAGCCAGTTGGGCTGGGTGGCAAAAATGCCGCTGCGGCGGGGAAACCCTTCCAGATTACCATCCACCCGGGTCAGTTGCACCTGGCTGTTGTTGCTTGTCCGTACCAGGAAGACCGAAATTGCGTCGGCGGGGTAATAGAGCGAATCGGCAATCTGGGCGATTTCGAATGCGCTGGTTTGCGGGTCCAGAAAGGCCTTTTCGATGCGGACATACTGCGCCGTGTCTTTGGCGGAAAGGATGGCATATACCACCGGCACTTCTTTCCAGGGAGCGGCAACATCGAAATCATTGGTACAGCTGGCGATCAGCAGGGCCGTAACAGGCAGAAGAAGCAGTAGTTTTTTCATGTTTGAGTAACGTCAGCACCGCAGGTCGCGGTTGGGATGCAAAAGTAAATATTTTTACAGGCTACGTCAAAAAAGCCTTGCCAGCCGGCGACGTTTGCCCAGTAATTTTTCCGGCCAGTCGCAAAGAATCCCTGTCGACAGCACGTCAACAGGGATTCTTGGGTAGGGGAAAGGAGGTAGGAGTCAGGAGGTAGGAGTCAGGAGTTAGGGGTTAGGAGTGCTGTGCCTGTCTCCTGTCACCTGACTCCTGTCCCCTAAATTATCTTACGCTCGACACCAGCAGCGCCACTTCATTATTCAGCATTTCCACAAAACCACCGTCCACGGAAAAATTCAATTTTTCGCCGTTGGTTTTCACGATGCTCACTTCCCCTTTTTGCAGGGAGGAAACGATGGGCGCGTGGTTATCCAGCATTTGAAAATAACCGACCGTGCCGGGTACTTTCACCGATTTCACTGCACCGGAAAAAATTTCCTTTTCGGGAGATAGAATGGTCAGATTCACTTCTTGATAGTTATAGGTGACAGGAGTCAGGTGACAGGAGTCAGGGGTCAGGTGACAGGTGGTAGGTAACGGGTGTTTGTACTGTCACCTGCCTCCTAACTCCTGCCTCCTGACACCTGACTCCTAATTTTTAATTTTCCGCTTCCGCCAGCATTTTCTTACCCTTCGCGATAGCATCGTCGATGTTGCCGACCAGGTTGAAAGAAGCTTCCGGATATTCGTCCATTTCGCCGTCCATGATCATGTTGAAGCCACGGATGGTTTCATCGATCGGTACCAGTACACCTTTGAGACCAGTGAACTGCTCGGCCACGTGGAAGGGCTGCGACAGGAAACGCTGTACGCGGCGGGCACGACCTACGATGAGTTTGTCTTCGTCGGAAAGTTCTTCCATACCCAGGATGGCAATAATGTCCTGCAATTCATTGTAGCGCTGCAGGATCATTTTCACGCGCTGTGCGCAGCGGTAGTGTTCGTCGCCGATGATCTTCGGATCCAGGATACGCGAGGTGGAGTCCAGGGGATCCACGGCCGGGTAAATACCCAGGGACGCGATCTTCCGGCTCAATACCGTGGTGGCATCCAGGTGAGCGAAGGTTGTTGCCGGCGCCGGGTCAGTCAAGTCATCCGCAGGTACGTAAACGGCCTGTACGGAGGTGATCGAACCACGTTTGGTGGAAGTGATCCGCTCCTGCATGATCCCCATTTCGGTGGCCAGCGTTGGCTGGTAACCGACGGCGGAAGGCATCCGGCCCAGCAGAGCGGACACTTCGGAACCGGCCTGGGTGAAACGGAAAATGTTGTCCACAAAGAACAGGATATCGCGGCCGCCGGAAGGATCGCTCAGATCGCCGTCGCGGAAATATTCGGCCATGGTCAGACCGGAAAGCGCAACCCGGGCGCGGGCGCCGGGTGGTTCGTTCATCTGACCGAACACCAGCGTCGCCTGCGATTGGGCCAGGCTGTTCATATCAACTTTGTCGAGGTCCCAGCCGCCTTCTTCCATGGAGTGCTTGAACTCATCGCCGTATTTAATTACGTTCGATTCGATCATCTCCCGCAGCAGGTCATTGCCTTCGCGGGTACGTTCGCCCACGCCGGCGAAAACCGACATACCGTCATAGGCTTTAGCGATGTTATTGATCAATTCCATGATCAACACCGTTTTACCTACACCAGCGCCGCCGAACAGACCGATCTTACCGCCTTTAGCGTATGGCTCGATCAGGTCGATGACCTTAATACCAGTGTACAGAATTTCCCGCTCCGTGGACAGATCTTCGTAAGCCGGTGGTTTGCGGTGAATAACGTAGGCGTCTTTACCTTTTTCTACTTTACCAATGCCGTCGATGGCTTCACCGACCACGTTGAAAAGGCGGCCGCGAACAGCCTGGCCAACCGGCATAGCGATCGGCGAGCCGGTATCGACACATTCCACACCGCGCATCAGACCATCGGTGGAGTCCATGGCGATGGTACGTACGCCGTTTTCACCAAGGTGACGCTGTACTTCCAATACCAGTACGGTACCGTCGGCACGGGTAATCTCCAGTGCACTGAGGATTTCGGGCAGTTCGCTGTTTTCTCCGCTGAAGTCAACGTCCACAACGGCACCGATAATTTGCTTAATACGACCAATATTAGCCATAGAACGAAATGATGTTTGGTTTGCTGCGTCTTTTTGCCGGTATTGGCAGTATAATAATGAACCGATAAACGCATTTTCTTTAAAAGCCGCGCAAAAGTACACAGGTTTTGCATAAAATCATGGGTGTTGGCGACTTTTTATCGATCAAAATTAAATTCTGTAAAAAAATTGCCATTGGGCATCAATCCCTGTTAAACCGGCGTGTTTTGCTGTCGCTTCCACGTTTTGTTTGGCCAAAAAGGCGGAGTCTTACGCGTATATTGTGGAGTAAAAACTTGTGATCGTTTGGTAATTTAACACAAATACAGATACTCCGAATACGCGTAATGTTCGACTTTTGCAAACTTCTCTCGAAAATCCTGCCTCTTGCGGTCAAGTTTCCGGCATTCTTTCTCCCTTGGAGAATAATAATCAGGGCGATCACGTTATTCGCCCGTCCCTCGGATTGACCGCTTACAGCTTCCTTTTTTATTATTTAAAGTACTGTAATTCATGCATTTGAGAAATTTTGTTGTTTGCCGGTTGGTTTGGTCACTGGCATTATTTAGCAGCCCCTTGTTGGCTCAACAAGCTGAAGTTATACAAGACGCCGACCTGATCGCCCCCGCTGACACGGTTTCTGAAGTCGTTTCGAGCATTTTGACGGCCAAGGGTGGCGGGCCGCGTACCCTGACTGAAGCAGAACTTCGCGAACGGTTATCTTTTCTGAACGGTTGCCTGGAATTGAAGGCCAATGGCACCGTCAAAGGCTACATCAACACCTATTCCCTGATGAAGACCGAGAAAACCAAAGGTATGCTCGGTCGTCGCCTCACGTATTTCCCGCTTTTTGAACAAAAACTGAAACAATACGGGCTGCCTTCCGACCTGAAATATTTGTCCGTCGTAGAATCCGCGCTCAATCCGAAAGCCGTTTCCAAAGTGGGCGCTACCGGTTTGTGGCAGTTCATGCCTTCCACGGGCAGCGACTATGGTTTGCGCAACAACAGCGTATGCGAAGATCGCAGCGACCCGGTAAAAAGCACCGACGCCGCCGCCCGTTATCTGAAGGCGCTTTATACGCAGTATAGTGACTGGGCACTGGCGCTGGCCGCCTATAACAGCGGTCCCGGGCGGGTAAATTCAGCGATAAAACGCGCCCACAGCCGGAATTTCTGGGTTATTCAACGCTTTTTGCCGGAAGAAACCCGCAACTACGTACCCGCCTTTATCGCGGCTACCTATATCTGTAATTACTATCAGGAGCATGGTATGCAACCCTATGATCCGGACTATGATCAGCAACTGACTTCCTACCTGACGGTTTATGAAGGCATGTCGTTCCGGGCGATTTCGGATGCAACGGGGATTGAATACAGCGTGATCAAAGCCCTTAATCCAGGTTACAAGCGCGATTACGTGCCGCCAACTGTGGAAGGTCACTTCGTGATCCTGCCCCAGCGGGTGATGCCGGCGTTTGTGCGTTACCTCAATACGCTCGGCACCCGCAACTACCAGCTGGAAAACAACGACAGCTATTACACGGGCGGGGAAGTGGGCGATGGCCGTTACTGGAAAAATTCCGTATCGGTTACAGCTCCGGAACATATTAATGATTTTGCCGCCAAATTCGGCTGCAACGGTGAACACCTGAAAGCCTGGAATAAATTGAAATCCAATTATTTAGTAGCTGGTCAGATGCTTTCGATCTGGCACCCGGTATTTGTGCAGAAACACCAGAGCGGTCGCATTCAGGCGCCCGTACAGCCGCAGGATAAAAACAAAAAGCCGGAAATTTCGGCTGCAGCCGGTAACAAACCAGCAGCCAGTAACCCGGAACCCATGGCGGCGCCTATTTATAAACGCGACGAATCAAAACCTGCCGAATATCAATACCATACGATGCAGCGTAATGAATCGCTCGAAGACATCGCCCGGCAGTACGCCACTTCAGTGGAAAGTCTGCGTAAAATCAATAACCTGGACGGCGTTAAAGTCGGCATGCGACTGAAAGTGCGGCAGTTATAAACAGGGGCTGCGTCCTGTTGCCAGGAGAGGCTGTTTCATGAGGGAGACAGCCTCTTCTGTCGTTTTACCCTGTTTTGGCATTTACTTCAGGAAAAGGCGCAGCGGATGCCGGCCAAATGACAAAAAATCTTGAATAAATACGGACTTTTGCCAGCCAGTCCAATTCACGGTCTTCTAACTATACTCCACTATGCAAACAGTCATGCACAATCGCGCTATCGTCATCGAGGACGAGCCGGAAAGCCTTCAAAATATGTTGAACCAGTTGGCCACTTACTGCCCGGACGTGGAAGTCATCGCCACGGGTGGTTCCAATGCCGATCTGCTGCGGCTGGTGGAAAAACACGAAGGGCAGTTTGAAGTGGCTATACTGGATATTCAATTGACCGACGGCCTGGTATTCAATGCTTTAAAAGAACTCGATGAGCCGCCTTTCGACATTATTTTCGTCACGGCTTATGATAAATACGCCCAGCGTGCCTTCGATTTTGCCGCCATTCACTACGTGCTAAAGCCCATCGAAGGCAATGATCTGATGAAGGCCGTGAGCCGCATCCGGCATCGCAATGTGGAAACCAAACAGCGGTTGGAAATACTGCAGCAAAACTACAACCCGGCCTCGCCCAATGCGTTTGAGAAAATTGGTATTTCAGCCCTCGACGGCATTCACTTCGTCCGCCTGCGCGACATCATCCGGCTGGAAGCGGAAGATAATTATACCCATTTCATGCTCGTTGGCGGCGAAAAAATTACCGCCAGCCGCACCATCAAGGCTTTCGAGGAAACAATGATCAACCTGGGCTTTGTGCGGGTCCATAAGAGCCACATTGTGAACATGAATTATATGAAAACCTATGTGAAAGGCGAAGGCGGTTATCTGGTGCTGGAAAGCGGGGAAACTGTCGAGGTAGCGCGACGCAAGAAATCCACCCTGATCGATGCGGTACGGCGGGGACAGGGAAACTTTTAAAAAAGGTTTAGAAAGGTTTAGAGGGATTTAGAGGGGTTTAGTTTATGCAGTTTTCCTGATTTAAAGGCTGCGCAGACTACCATTTTCTAAACCCTTCTAAACCTCTTTTCTAAACCCCTCTAAACAAATACCAATGAGTTTTTTCAACAAATTTTTTAGCCGGGAAAAGAAAGAGGACCTCGACAAGGGACTGGAAAAGACCAAGGAAGGCCTTTTCGACAAACTCACCCGCGCCGTGGCGGGCAAAAGTACCGTCGATATTGAGGTGCTGGATGAAGTGGAGAACATCCTGATCACCAGCGACGTGGGACTGGATACGACGGTAAAAATCATTGAACGCATCGAGGCCCGCGTGGCCCGCGATAAATACGTGAACACCTCGGAACTGAACAACATCCTGCGCGACGAGATCGTGCAACTGCTGGCCGAGAACAACACCGCCGATGCCGACGACTATGAAATACCGGCCGGCAAAAAGCCCTATATCATGCTCGTGATCGGCGTAAATGGCGTCGGCAAAACCACGACCATCGGTAAACTGGCTTATCAGTTCCAGCAGAAAGGCTATAAAGTGGTACTGGGCGCCGCCGATACCTTCCGCGCTGCCGCCGTGGATCAACTGGGTATTTGGGCCAAACGTGTGGGTTGTGATTTCTACTCCAAAGGCATGAACGCCGATCCCGGTGCGGTGGCCTACGAAACCACGGCCTACGCCATCGAACATGGCTGCGACATCGCCATTATCGACACGGCCGGCCGACTGCATAACAAGTCGCACCTGATGCAGGAACTCGGCAAAATTCACCGCAGTATTGAAAAGAAACTCCCTGGGGCCCCGCATGACGTACTGCTCGTGCTCGACGCCAGTACCGGCCAGAATGCCCAGGAACAGGCCAAACAATTCACCGAAGTAGCGCCCATCACCGCGCTGGCCCTGACCAAACTCGACGGCACGGCTAAAGGCGGCGTGGCCATCAGTATCAGCGATCAGTTCAAAATTCCGATCAAGTACATCGGGGTGGGGGAGAGCATCGATAAGTTGCAGATATTTAATAAGAAGGCTTTTGTAGAGAGTCTGTTCCAACAGCAGCAGTAAGTATGAAAGTCCAAGCATCTACGCTGCAGTTCCTGCGCGACCTGGCCCAGCATAATAACCGGGAGTGGTTCCAAGCCAATAAAGGGCACTATGATGCCGCCCAGGAAAATATGAAACAATTCCTGAAGGCGGTGGAAAATGCACTCAGCGAAACCGACCAGATCGAAGGCGCTAATTTGTTCCGTATTTACCGGGACGTGCGTTTTTCCAAGGATAAAGTACCCTATAAGAACAACTTCGGGCTGGGCTTTTCCCGCGCCACTAAACGCCTGCGCGGCGGGTATTATCTACAAATCGAACCCGGCGCTTCCTTTGTCGGCGGCGGTTTCTGGCAGCCGGATACAGCGGATTTGAAACGCATACGCGACGAATTCGCTATGGACGATCAATCCATCCGGCAGATCGTGGCCGCCCCTGATTTTCAGAAATATTTCGGTACGCTGGACGGGGACGAATTAAAAACAGCCCCCAGAGGCTATGACAAAGACCATCCGGCGCTCGATCTGCTGCGCAAAAAGAGCTTTATCGTTAAGCGCGACCTGAGCGACGACGAGGTCACCAGCGACCAGTTCCTGCTGGAAGTGAAACGGACTTTCGAGGCCATGCGCCCCTTCTTCGACTACATGAGCATGGTGCTCACCACCAATATGAATGGGGAAAGCCTGCTGGATTGAGTTTCCACGTTAAAATTACCGTCCCCTACTTCCATTTTTTACTCTTCCCATCGTAGGTGAGCCCCGCCGACACCAGCGGCAATTTCCAATCCTCGATGGCCGTCCCGTCGAGATTCAGGTGACTGCTCAAATAATACAGGCGCTGCGTAGCCGGGCCCTGCGGAGCGATAGAAAACCGTTGCTGCAAATAGTAGGGCGGAATTCCCTGATAGTACATCGTCACTTTTACCGATAATCCCGCGGTGTTGACATCGGCTGGCAAGGCGATCTGGTACTGCAAATGATCCTGCCCTGGAAAACCCGGCCCCTGATCCTGGTAGTCAGGGTCGCCGGTCACGAGCGGGTCGGTGGCTTCCATAAACTGCAACATCACCTCGCCCTGGTTTTTGAAAAAATCGGAAAAGCGCCAGCCGATGGGCAGCAAGCGATTATCCTTAATATGGTGCACGCGGTGTACAAAACTGGTGGTGAAATCGAAATCCGCATCCTGGGTCAGTTCTTCATATATCTGCACCTGATCCTGGCGGGTAATCACCTGATAATGTGGCTGGTAGGAGTTTTTGTCCGGCAAAAACTCCGTTTTCAGCGGCCGACCTTCCCCGTCCAGTATAACGCCCACCGAGTTGGTTCGCCCGGACGACCATACCACGTCGCCCTGCGCATCCGTCACCAGTACTTCCAGAAACGAACGCCGGAAAGCCACGCCACTCGGGAAACGATGCCCGGTTTTGTTCTGTACACCGACGTCCACCATAAGTTGGTTGCCCGGCATGGATTTAACCGCCACATGAAGATCGACAGTGGCCGTTTTGGCCTGCCTTACCATGTTCTGAATAGCCAGCGCGTTGCCGTTTTTGGCGGAGGTCATGTAGTCCTGTTTGGCCACGCCCAGTATGTCCGGGAACTGATTGAACATTTCCAGCAAAAAGACATTCAGCCCGACGTGTTCGTGGCGTTTGTAATCGGTGCGGGTCTGCACGTTGATATCGGCATCCGGCGCCCGGTGATCGGTTTCGGGATAACTCAGATCCTGGATAGTCGCAATTTTGGTGGTGAGCTGGGGAATATTGATCTTCCCGTCGAGGCTGGTAAACCCGCCGGGCATGTGACAATCCTGACAACTTTGAAAGCCTTTGGCGGGTTTGCCGTTTTCTTCGCGGGAGAATTGGCTGTTCTGCCATTCCAGGAAGGTGGACTGTTCGATGGTATGCGCATAGGGCTGGAGCGCAGGATTGGTTTCCGCAGCGGTCAACACCGGAAATTCATCCTTCTGCATACCCACATTGGGCAGGTTGATCGTATGACAAACACCGCACATCTGCGATTGCTGAATAAACGCGCTGTATTTGGGCGTTATGCCCATGGCATTCTTCATCGGTAATTCCGCTACTTTTTCCAGCGGACCATATATTTCGTCGTTCGGGCCGGTGACCGGCTGCCCGGTCGTAAGATGGAATAGGAAATAGGCCAGTTCACGGGGCGTAGACTGATTGATCCAGCCGGGTTGTTGGGGATTCCAGTCCTGCACGGTTTTCGGATCCGGCGCCGTCATATGGTGGCAGGTCATACAACTAATGCCTTCGCGGGCCAGTTCGCCGTATTTATGGTATTTATAATTCTTGGGTTCGGGTGTTTTGGCGGAAAGGAGGGCGGTCAAATACAAGTAATCGACTTTAAAGAGCGGGTCCAGGCTCTTGTCGGTCTGGGCGTCGATCTTTAATTGTCGCTGCCCCATCGAGCCATGGCAACTCAGGCAGGTGGCAGTTACCTGCTCCTGGTTGTCTTTTAAGGATCCTTTCAACAAGCCTTTTTTGGTGGCGTCCTGGCTGAGCAAGGCCATTTCCGATTCCAGTTGGGCATAAAAGATCGGGTCACGTCCGGCCAGGCCCATCGGCGACCAGCGCCATTCGCCGTATTCCGATACGTTGTAGCCGTCGCCGTAATTGGGGCCGGTTTGCAGGAACATATCCAGATCATAAGGAGAGCCGCCCAATCCACCGTGACAACCGGTGCAGTTGTCGGACGTAATGAATTTATCCAGTTTCTGCATGGGAACCACATGGTCGTTGAATTGCATGGGGAAAGCCAAAACGTCCTTGCTGTTGACCGTCACCTGGAAAGGGAAAGTGGCGGCAAAAGCCGGATTAATGCCGGGCAGCCGGTTGGAGCCCTGATTAACCGCAGCATCGTTGGAATGGGGGAGGTGAAAACGCATAAATTCCTCCCAGGCCGGATCTTCCTGCGACGTGTAGGGCCGAAGTTGAGCGGGCAGTTCAAAAGCCTGACGAACCAGGGAATCCGGCAGACATTCCGGGTTAGAGGTCAGAATGCTGAGGGGATAATTTTCAAAATAATCCTTCCGGCGCCAGGAGTTATCGGTGCGGAAAGTCAGCAGATTTTCATTCGGCAAAAAGCCTTTGATGTTGCGTAAGGAACTGAATGTCAGTGCTTTTTCTGCCGATGCGTGGCAACGAATGCAAGTCAGCCCAAAACCCGAGCCCGGCATATTCTGGTTGTCGTCCAGCTGGCCTTCGATGGCTTGCTCGATGGTTTGCAATTTTCCGTCGACCATGGTCGGCGCACCCGGTCCGGCCCAAAACCAGCCGTCTTTGGAACCCGTGCTTGATTTTATCATCACCGTCCAGGAAGAGATGAGCCGGCTGAGCAGCGTTTGATAAATGGCCTCGTCGCGGCAGGCGGCAGCTTCGTTCTGCTGCAGGAGTTGCTGCAATTCGGTATAAATTTCGGCCGGCGGCAGGAACATCTCTTTAACGATCATCGCTCCTTCGGGTACTTCCCCTTCGCGCGGTGCTTTTGGTACAGCCTTCCCTGATTTTTCGCCTTCCTGCCAGTAGCCGGGATCGCCGGTGAGCCAGTACATCATACTGGGCGAGTAGTAAATCCGTACGGCCGGGTGCACGCCGTAATAGGTTTTTTCGATCCACGGACCGGTGTCGCGTACCTTTTTATCAACGCACCAATGGAGATCCACGTATTTGCGGCGCAGGATGAAATCATATAAAACCCGTTCATAGTCCTGCAGGTACAGCGGGTAAGGCACAGGAACGTTATGCTCCTGGCCACCCTGACACGCCATGTCTGCTTCGTCCGGAATGGGGATCGGCATGCTGGCGTGAGCACGGGCAAAGCTGGGTACTTGAACGGGCGCGTCCGGCAAGAAAATCGAATGGAAGCTGGGAATGGCTGCGTTGTTCGCACCGAGCAGAATGACCAGGGCGATAGAGGCGATCATGGTCGACTTGAGGGAGAAGGCTTTCATAATTACGGCGTATATAAAAGAACGGAATGCCGGCAGATAAGGGTTTTTATGGGTATAGATGATGGCGAAAGATAGTTGTTAGCAGTATAAATTGGCAGCGTTTCACTCCAAGGGCAAAATAATTTTTATGAATACTGAAATGATGGCCTTTCCGGGAGCAGCGATCATTTAAAGTTGCACCTCTGCCACCCTACCTTAGCTCGAAAAATGACCATGCGCGCCTCCCTAGTCTGGATTTTCACCCTGCTGCTTTTTTACAGTTGTGCCACTTCCCATTCCAGTCCGCGCTTTTATGCCAAAAAACTGAAAAAGGAGATCGGAAATTCGCCGGTGTTCGCCAGGTCATTCACCGGCTTCACGCTGCTTGATCCGGAAACGGGTAAGATATTATGCGATGTAAATGGAGGTCACTATTTCACGCCGGCATCGACCGCCAAGATCCTGACCCTGGCGACCTGTCTGGCGGTGCTGGGGGATTCGGTGCCGGGCATGCGGATCTGGGCCGCTGATACGTCCCTTTATTTTCGAGGCACCGGAGACCCCACTTTTTTGCATACCAAATTCCGGGCCTGGCAGCAGATTGCCGGACGATTGAACCATGCCTCCCAAAAATCAATAATCTGGGTAAGCGACCCGGAGGTGAAAGGCTTGGGGCCTGGTTGGGCTTGGGATGATACTTCATATCCTTATTCCGCTGAGCGCTCGACGCTGCCAGTATTCGGAAATACGGAGCGTATTTATGCTGTACGAAGTGATTCGTTAAGTGCGGAACCGGGTTTGGTCAGGATAAGAAAAGCGGATGAAGGGTATTTAGACTATGGCCTTTTGGGTGATAATACCTATCTGCTATATGGAACAAAGGAAATTTATCCTCCTGATTATGAACAAATTATACCTATAAAGAGCGTATCAGACTGGAATAATTACGGTTACAATACCTTAGACCTGCTTGAAAAAGGTTTGCATCGCAGGTTGTTTGTGGCAGAAGAAGAGGAGATAGATTCTGTAATAACAAAGCCTTATTTCTATTCCACACCCCTCGACACCGTCCTCCGCCGCATGATGTACCAGAGCGATAACTTCATCGCCGAGCAAATGCTCATTGTTTGTAACGGGGTGAAATATGACACCCTGGCGCAAAATAAGATCATTGAATGGGCCAAAGACAGCCTGTTCCCTCCCCCAATAACCAATACACCAATAACCAATAACCAACAAACCAATAGCCAAACAACCAATAACCAAGCCCCCCGCTGGGTCGACGGTTCCGGGCTTTCGCGCTACAACCTGGTTACGCCGCAGTACTTCACCGGCGTGTTACGAAAACTCTGGCAAGAACAGAATCACGACCGCCTGCTCCAACTTTTCCCCACCGCCGGCGCGCCGGAAACCACGCTGGACTGGTGGCAGCCGGCGCCCGCTACGCCCTGGTTATACGCCAAAACCGGCTCCATGAGCGGGGTGCAGTGCATGAGTGGTTACCTGCGCACTAAAAGCGGCAAGATCCTTATCTTCAGTTTCATGCATAATAATTTCGTGGGTAGTGGCAAGCCCTGGCGGCTGGAAATGCAGCGGGTGCTGGAATTGGTCCGGTAGCTGAGCCGTCAGACCGCAGCTCCTCGTCCGACGGCTTTTTTGCCGTCTGACGAGTAGGGCCAGATCTTGCTTAAGGGAAGTGGGCGCCGCCCTGTAGCGGTCGGACGGCAAAAAAAGCCGTCAGACCGCAGCACCTCGTCGGACGGCAAAAAAAGCCGCCGGACCGCTAGGCGGTTACAAAGGTAAAAACTCGCCGATCTCCAGGCATTTCAGCGTGCCCTGCACGTCCTTTTCCAGGCTGGTGATCCAGCGATGGGGTTCTCCGAAAGGTTCGTCTGACACATCGAAAGTACCGTAGTGCATAGGGATCATCATTTTGCCGCCCAGATCGTGGAAGGCCTGTATAGCTTCCGGGGGATTGGTATGGCTGGTCTGCATGAACCACTGTGGCGAATAGGCGCCAATACCCAGCAGTGCAACGTCGATGCCGGGGAAAAGCTCGCCAATTTCCTTGAAATGGGTATCGTAAGCACTGTCGGCGCCAAAGTAAATGGTTTTGCCATTGGCCCGCAGCAGATAACTTCCCCACAGCATATCGTTCAGATCGAACAGGCCGCGACGCGTCCAGTGCATTGCGGGCAGGTAGATAATTTCTAGTCCGGGAACCGTGCGGTACTGCTGCCACCAGCCGGCTTCCTGGATGCGGGTACGGGGGGACCAGCCCTGAACGAGGTTGCTGGTTTGCAGGCCGGTCAACAGGGTCGCGTTCGGATTATTGAACAGGACGGTTTGCAGGCTGGCTTTATCGGCGTGGTCGCGGTGATTATGGGAAAGCAGCACGTAGTCGAGGCCGCGGATTTTTTCGGCGTTGAAGGGTAGATCCGAAGAACGCTTAATGGGTCCGCAGTTGCCGAAAACGGGATCGGTGAGCAGCAGGCGGCCGCCGAGACGGATCAGGAAAGTAGCGTGTCCAAGCCAGACAACCCCGTCCTGGTTATGTTTCAAAAAGGAATAGTCGCGATGAATAGGTATGCTCCATTCATCCGCCTTTTTTTCGGCTTTTTGTGGCTTACTGCCTAATTGCCAGCGTAGTAACTCCCGATAGGAGCGCTCACTGGATTGTTGCAGATTTTTGTAACGGCCATTTTCGTCGAGCGGATTGCCGGCCCAATCCGGGTGGATAGTGGGTAGGTCTGGATTGGATATAGGTGATTTTTTGGCCATATACGAATTGGCGAATTTGCTTTACGCCAGGATAAGAATATTTAAGAATGTGCAGTAAAACGAAGGGCAGGAATACGAGTAGTTTAGTGTTTGCCTTTTCAATTACGAGCCGCAAGGTAGGAAGGACTACGCCGGAACCGCGTAATTCAATAAAATGCTTTATCAGAAATTTGAAAAAAAACGCGAAGAAGGCCTAAATGGCCCAAAAAAGCCCCGAGGAAGCGACCCACTCCTATTTATGAGCAAGGTCAACTTCATCGGGGCGGTGCATACAGGGTCAAATGCGGAATTATCCCAAATACGCTTTAAGTGCTTCCGTGTTATACGCTTTACGCAGGCGGCGGATCGCGCGTTCCTTGATCTGGCGGACCCGTTCGCGGGTGAGGCCGTAGCGTTCGGCAATTTCTTCCAGATTGAGGGCTTTATATCCATTCAGGCCGTAGTAGCAGGAAATAACTTCCACTTCCCGGGGCGCCAGGATGTTCATGCCATTGGCGACTTCGTCGCGCAGGCTTTCGGCCATGAGTTCCATATCCGGTTCCGTAGCGCCATCGGGCATCATGACGTCGAGCATAGTCGCTTCGCCGTCATCATTGCTGGAGAGCGGGGCATCCAGGGAGACGTGACGCACGGTACCGCGGGTCATCGTTTGGACTTCCTTGATGGTTACGCCCAGCACTTCGGCCAGTTCTTCATCAGAGGGGTCGCGCTCGAAGGCCTGCACGAAAGAGATGTACGCCTCATTCACTTTACTGTAGGAGCCTACCTTATTGAGCGGCATACGCACAATACGGCTGTTTTCAACGATGGCCTGCAAAATGCTCTGGCGGATCCACCAGACGGCATAACTGATGAATTTAAAGCCTTTCGTCTCATCGAAGCGTTTTGCAGCTTTAATCAGGCCGACATTGCCTTCATTGATCAGATCGGACAGGCTCAGGCCCTGGTTTTGGTACTGTTTGGCGACGGAAACGACAAAGCGCAGGTTAGCACGCGTCATTGCGTCGAGGGCTTCCTGGTCTCCTTCCCGAATCCGTTGCGCCAATCGCACTTCTTCTTCCGGCGTAAGCATGGATATTTTCCCGATCTCGTTTAAATATTTATCCAGTGCAGCGCTTTCGCGGTTGGTTATTTTGTGGGCAATTTTTAACTGACGCATGATGGATGGTGGTTTTTACTCCAATCAAAACGAATCGAAGTTGGAAAGTTTCGGCGATAAGAAAAAATTCCGCCACAAAATTGACATTTTTTAGCAATAATGATTGATTCGAGTATGATTTTGACATAACTGCGATTTAATCCTCCCGTTTTGATGAATTTCGACCAAACTTTAGCTCGATGGCAGTCCATCTGCTTATGTTTGCATTGTTTTTAATCCGTAATCCACCTTCCCCCGTAATCTTAATGACTCGTTGGTCGTCTTCGACAGGTTTTCCTTCTTATTAAACTATACTGCGCAATATAAGTTGTTTGCAGCGCAGTCTCATTATCCACAGAAAGAATCCGCGTTTGAACGCCAAGGGAACAGACATATCCTGAATTCACTTTGGCTTGTTCACCAGAAACCGAGGCTGGCGCTTTAGTAGCGCTACACGGTGTTTAACTCGTTTAAACATGCGGATATTTATGGGTATTTTTACAAAAAACTATTTCCCTTTCTTACTATGTTTACTAACCGGTCTGGAAAGCTATGCGCAGACACCGGCAGTCATCATTACTTCCAACGCGCCACTCTGTGCCGGTACTGCCAGCCTGCAGTTGAATGAAACCGGAGGTGCAGCCGTCAGCTGGAGCTGGTCCGGGCCCAATACATTTAGCTCCACGCTGCAAAATCCGGTCATTCCAAATCCGACGGTAGCAGCTGCCGGTCTTTATTCCGTAACCGTTACCAATGTTAGCGGTCAAATAGCGGTGGCTTCGCTCAACGTAGCTATTAATCCGGTCCCTGATGTCAATCTTATCACCAACCAGGTTCTCTGTAACGGCGCATTGACCTTACCGGTCACTTTCAGCGGCACTGTACCCGGCACTCAGTTTAGCTGGACCAACACCAATGATACGATTGGTCTGGCGGCTTCCGGCTCAGGTAATATTGCTGCCTTTACGGCAAAAAACACTAAAATCGTGCCGGTAACCGCACTTGTAGCCGTTACGCCACAATATGCCGCTAATGGATTAACCTGCACGGGTACGCCCCAGGTTTTTTCCTATACCGTGCTGCCTACGCCGGTGGTTAATGCCGGTCCGGACATACCCATTTGCGCCGGTGGCAACACCACTTTATCCGCTACCGGCGGGGTGTCGTGCAGCTGGTCGCCTGCTACCGGCCTGAGCAATGCCGCTACCTGCAATCCTGTGGCTAGTCCGAGTCAAAACACCTTCTACACCGTGACCGTCACGGGCTCGAACGGTTGTACCGGCACGGATGGCCTAACGGTCAATATTCACGTACCTAAACCCCTGACCTGCAACAACCTGATCATCCTTTCGCTGGACCAGACCGGGACGGCGATGATTACCCCCGATATGATTTTACAGGGTGGTACGCTGGATGACGCCGTGTTTTCGATAAACATCACCACGACGACGGGTGTACCGGTGGCCAATCCGGTGGGTTGCGGGAATATTGGACAAACCCTCACGGTTAAGGTGACGGATATTTGTAACAACCTCAACTGCTCCGGTACCCTGAAAGTGGAAGACAAACTGGCTCCGCAGCTCACCTGTACCAATATTGATCTTTCCTGCGCCGTAACGACCTACACGCCGGCCTTTTTAAAAGACAGTCTGGGCATAACAGCAGCCTATCCGGTAGTGCTGGAAAACTGCGGAGCCTACACGCTCAAATATCTGGATACCTGGAACGACCTGGGTTGTAGCGGTACATTTAACGGGATTAGCGACCTGAGCGCCTACTTGGTGCGTAAATGGACGGCAACCGACAGCCATGGCAACAGTTCCACCTGCATGCAGTATATATATTTCCGGCGGCTGCACCTCAGCGACCTGAGTATGCCGGCGGCGTCCCCAACGGTCCCTTGTTCCAATCCGGACGTTAGTGAAACGAAACTCGGCGTGCCTTACTACAGCCAGTTCGGGCGCCAGTTTCCCTTGTATCCCAATACTTCTTTTTGTGAAATGAATGCCGTTTACGGGGACCAGTTACTGCCCATATGCGACGGTTCCTTTCAGGTGAAACGGACCTGGACCATTTACGAATGGTGCCTGCCGACCGGACCGAAGAACCCATTGATTTACATACAGTTGATCAATGTGGCCGATATTAGCGGGCCGCAGTTCGTTTGTCCGGCGAACCTCAGCGTGAGTACCGATCCGTTTACCTGTTGCGCTACGGTCGATTTACCGGATGTGATCCTGACCGATAACTGCTCCCGCGTCAATAAATTCTCGGCGCAAATCATCACCTATGAATATTACACCGGCGTGCAGACCGGCTCTTTCGACCTGGCGGGTACGCTGACGACCTTTCCGGGCAACAACCTGTGGACACCCGATACGCTGGGCCAAATGGGCAATTCCGCCTGCCTGCCACAAGGCGTTCATACCGTGACCTATAAAGCCCTCGATGACTGCGGCAATACATCGAGCTGCTCGTTCCAGCTGACGGTGGCCGACCTGGTGCCGCCCATAGCCTCCTGCGATGAAACGACGGTGGTGGGCATTGGCGGCGACGATCCAGCCGATTGTTATACGCCGGCCAACGGCTCCAGCGGCGCCGGGGTGACGTATGTGCCCGCCGCCAACTTCAACGATGGCTCTTTCGATAATTGTAACGCCGTGTATTTTACCGTTCGTCGTATGGCGCCGTACTCTGGGTGCATTGAAGGGCTGAGTCATGATTCCTGTTATGGAGGCCTGAGCGAATACCAGCGGGCCATTGCCGAAAACGATTCGATCAAATTTTACTGCTGTGAAATTGGTACTTCCCAGACAGTGATCCTGCGCGTGTACCAGGTGGACGTAAATGGGAACATCCTGAATGGCCCGAATGGTACGCCGGTATACAATGAGTGTATGGTGCAGGTGGAAGTGCAGGACAAGATCAAACCGGTATGTGTTCCGCCGGCCAATTTTACGGTTTCCTGCGAGGCCTTCGATCCGCAGCTAACCCTGTACAGTTTTGCCACGGCTTCCGATAACTGCTGCCTGGATACGATCACCCATACGGCAAATTACTCGCAGTTCGATACCGTCTGTAACCGCGGCACCGTGGTTCGCACCTTCCGGGCCTTCGATTGTGCGGGACAAAGCAGCTCCTGTACCCAGCGTATAGTCGTGGACTATGCCCAGAATTATTTTATAAAAATGCCCGACGACAAGATCGTACTCAGCTGCGATGGTACCGGTAATTACGGAATACCAACCTTTTTCGGGGAAGATTGCGAACTGCTGGGCTATTCCTATGAAGACGAACTGTTCACGGTTGTACCCGATGCGTGTTATAAACTGGAGCGAACCTGGACGATTATCAACTGGTGTACTTATAATCCTAACCTGGGTTGTACCAACGTGCCCAATCCCAACCCGTCGACCACGCTGAACAGTCCGAACAACCTCCGGGCGCCGGTGCTGTCGCCGGCCGGTACGCTGGGACCCTGGGCGCCGACGATCGTGAACCTGGAGCCGAATTCGCCAACTATGACGAATTTCAGCGAGTTCTGGTCGCCCAACGCCAATTGTTACATCTACAAACAGATCATCAAGATTCTGGATAACCAGGATCCGGTGATCGATAACTGCCCCTCTGGTCCGGTGGAGGTTTGCGATCTCAGTCCGAATACGCCCGATCTCTGGAATGACCCGATTTGGTATGAGGTGACTACCGCTTCCCATGATCTGTGCGAAGCGCCGACGGACCTCAGCATTACGGCTTTCGATTCCTGCTCCGGTTTGAACGTGACTGCGCATTTTCTGCTATTTCTCGATCTGGACAATGATGGAACGATGGAGACCGTGGTCAACAGTGAAGACCTTCCGCCGGTGGGCATAGTAAATTTTGGAAATGCGCTGAATCCTAATTTTCAGGGAGGTAGCCCGCGGCCCTTCGATCAGCGGAACGTGCCGGCGGGGGATAAATTCCGATTTAGCGTGCTGAGCGGCACCAATCCGGCGGGTACTAAAATGACCTTTTCGCTGCGTTTTAACACGATTAATGCGCCGACGACCTATACCATACCGGAGTTGCCATACGGCACCCATCGCATGGAATGGATCGTGGAAGACGGCTGTGGAAACTTCAAAACCTGCAAATACAATTTTACCGTACGGGACTGCAAAGCGCCAACGGTGGTGTGCACGAACGGGTTGAGCGTCAATATTATGCCTACCCAGATGGTGCAGTTATGGGCAACCGATTTCTTACAGTATGCCAGTGATAACTGTACGCCGACCAGTTTGCTGAAATACGCGGTGCGCCGGGTCGGATCGGGTAGTGGGTTCCCATTGCTGGCCAATGGGCAGCCGCAGACCAGCGTGGTATTTACCTGTGCCGATCTTGGTATGCAGCAGGTGGAACTATGGGCGATGGATCTGGCGGGCAACGCTGATTATTGCGTGACCTTTGTCCTGGTTCAGGACAACAATGCAAACTGTCCGGCGGCGCCGGCGGTCGTGGCCGGCATATTGGCTACCGAAGCCAGCGAGGGTCTGGAGGATGCTACAGTCAATCTGATCGGCTCCGATCCGGCGGCTTCGCTGTTCAGTTATATCGAGTTGACGGATAATGACGGTCATTTTGCCTTTGATAATGCCGTGCCGAGCGGTTCCAATATCACCGTGACGCCAACCAAAGATGACAACCCGCTGAACGGCGTTTCCACGTATGATCTGGTCCTTATTTCCCGGCATATATTGGGTTTGGAGCCTATTACGACCCCTTACCGGATGATTGCTGCGGATGCCAACAAGTCCGGCTCCATTACCACTTTCGACATTGTGGAGTTGCGGAAACTGATCCTGGGCATTTATCAGGACTTACCAGCCAACACCTCCTGGCGGTTTGTGGACAAGAAGTACGCGTTTCCGAATGAGGCCAATCCGTTTGAGGGCGTTTTCCCGGAGAATAAATCGGTGGCCAATTTTCAACCCAGCTCTACGTCCTTCAATTTCGTGGCGGTGAAAGTGGGCGACGTGAATGGCAATGCTTTTGCCAACAGTTTCCAGACGACGGAAGACCGTTCGTCGGGTACGCTGTTGTTAGATGTATTGGCTTGTGAAAAGAAAACTACCGGCGGTTTTGTGCAGGCTGGAGAAATATTTGCGCTCACGTTCAGCGCTACGGAAGTGGTGGAGGGTGGCCAGTTCACGCTACAGTATCCGGGTTTGGAAGTGCTTGGTCTGGAACCGGATGCGCCCTTACGCAACGATAATTTTGCCATTTTTAATCAGGAGCAGGCGCTGACTACGGCCTGGGAAACCAATGTGCCGGCCCGGTTTATCGTACGTTTCCGGGCGTTACAATCGGGCGAACTGAGTCAGATGCTGCGGATATCGAGCCGGATTACGCGGGCGGAGGCTTATGCTTTGGCCACGCCGGATCGTCTGGATGTGGCCTTGCAGTTTCATAATAACGGAGAAGCCAGTGTTACGGGCGTCGGTTTTGAGTTGTATCAGAATGAGCCGAACCCCTTTGCGGGCCGTACCGTGCTCCGTTTTCATTTACCCGAAGCGACTGCGGCGACCCTGAGCGTTTCGGATGCGACGGGCCGGGTATGTTGGACGCAGCGCGGCGATTTTGCGGCAGGATACCACCGCGTAGTGCTGGAAGGGGCGCAACTGCCGGCGTCCGGCTTATTATATTATCAACTGGACACGCCGACGGGACACACCGCCGGGAAAATGATCCGGCAGGAGGAAGGGAAATGAGGCGCGCTTTTTGCTGCTTTTTATAAACTTAATACTCCACTTTATTGAGAGCTGCTATCTTTGTCCGTGTTTTAATCTTTAATCCAATTGATCTCATGACTAGTTTGGGCAGTTCCTGCACCCTTCTGTTTTTGTAAAGCCTGACCTGCATCCACGTCAGTTTTTCACTAAAGGATATGTGCGTACAACCAAAATGGTCAGCCACCCAGACTGATTATTATTTGGCTTTGTAAGCAATTCACCCGGCTTATTGCTTCGGCGTAGCTGGAACAACATATCTTTTATGCGCAATAATTTTACCTTCCTTACCTATTTCAAGCTGGTCAGCCTGCTGACATTTTTTTATCTCTCGTCTACCGGTTTGTCCGCCCAACTCCTCCTAACGGAAGGAACTCCGTCCTCCACTATCACTTTTAGTAGTGCAACACAGGTTTCCGTGGGCACCAACCCGGGATCAGCCTATGCCGGCACCGGTTTTTCACCCAACCCCATCGTTGCCGGCCGTTTAAACTCGAATGCCTGGTCGGTTAGTGGCTGGAGTGATGGCGCCTTAGCTTTCGGAGGTACCAACACTGCCGGTGATTATGCACGGGGCTCCACCGCGGTGGCAGTCACTACCGGTGGTATGTATGCTTTTACCGGTTCTCCCCAGAGCGCCACCAACCCTGCCCTGATGATTCAGCCGGGAGGCAGCGATTTTGCGCCTGGAACCTTGACCTTGCGCATACAGAATACCGGAACGACCAATATTACCCAGCTGGCTATTTCTTACAATCTTTTTGTCCGGAATGATCAGTTACGTGGTAACTCTTTCAATTTTTCGCATTCCGCTGATAACAGTACATATATCACGGTGCCGGCGCTGGACTATACTTCTCCTGCAGCCAGCGACGCACTAGGGTGGGTGCAGGTTGGTGGATCGCCTTCCCGGTCGACAACCATTACCGGTCTGAACATTGCGCCGAACAGTTATTATTACATCCGCTGGAACAGTGCGGACGTTAATGGCAGCGGATCTCGTGATGAGTTCGGTTTAGATGACATAACTGTTAGTGCTACTTATGTGTGCAACCTGGCCAGCGCCGGTCTCTTCGACGTGCACTGCGAGAACAACGCGGAAACCTCCAACCCGGCCGACGACTATATCTGGTTCCAACTCAACCCGACCGGCACCAGCCTGGGTACGGGCTATAACGTTACGGTAAACACGGGTTCCGTCCTGTTGAACGGTACGACTGCGGCCACCAACGTACCTTATGGTTCGAGCAATTTTTTCCGGCTACAGGCGGGTTCTGCGGGCGGCGGTAACGTGACTATTACGATAACGGACGCTACTACTGGCGCCGCGTGCTCGATTACTGCTTTAGTGGTTGATCCGGGTTCCTGCTCCGCCACCTTTACCTGCTCTCTGACGAGTAGCGGATTAAGCGGTGTGGCCTGCAATAACAATGGATCAACGGGGAATGCTGCCGATGATTACATTGTATTTTCTCTTAATCCCGGCGGAAGCAACTTGACGACCTACAGCCTGACGGTGAGCAGTGGTACGGTTACCCTGAGCGGCGGGAGTCCAGCTACCAATATTTCTTATGGCCTGCCAACCTCTTTTCGCCTGCAGGGTGGTTCGGCCGGCGGCGGTAACGTCACGGTATTTATTACCGATGATGATGATGCCGATTGCGTGTTTTCCGTACCGATCATTGATCCGGGTAGTTGTTCCGTACCGACCTGTTCCCTGATGGTGACTTGCCCTCCTCAGCCGACCGGCATCTTCAATTGCAATAACCCCCTCCCTGCGGCGGTCACGACACTAGCCGGGTTTCAGGCCTTGGGCGGAAGTATTAACGGAAACCCCTGTGGCACAATAGTCGTCACCTCGACTACACCCGCGATCAATAATTGTTCGACTACCGTAGTTGCCCGCACCTACACCATCTTTGACGACCTGCCCCCCGCCAACGGTATACTGGATGCGGGAGAGACTTCCTTTACCTGTACGCTGAACTATACGTACACACCCGATCAAACGCCGCCGACTTTAACCTGCCCGCCGTCGGGTACCACGGTCTCCTGTGCTTCCGACGTACCGGCCCCCAATACGGCCCTGGTAACCGGTCTTTCCGATAACTGTAGCGGTAACCCCACGGTAACGTTTGTTACGGATCAGATTTCTAATCAAAGCTGTCCCAATCGCTTTAATATTCTCCGTTTCTACCGGGCGACAGATGCATGTAATAACTCCGCAAGTTGTTCCCAATCGATCACGGTCAATGATCAGACGGCGCCGACCTTCAACCCTTCACCGGCGCTTCCCGCCAATATTACCATTTCCTGCACCGATGCCCTGCCCATAGCGCCCATGCTGACGGGTCAGGATAATTGTGCCGGCGCCGGAACGGTACCGAGTGTAATCTGGATCAACGAGATCCACTACGATAATGTCGGTGTGGACGTTGGAGAGTTTGTGGAAATAGCGGGTACGGCGGGTATAAATCTGGCTGATTATCAGATCATTTTATATAATGGTACCGGTGGGGTAGTGTACACGACCACAACCCTCACCGGGACGATCGATAATGAAGGCAGTGGATTTGGCGCACAGTCCTTTAGCTATCCCTCCAATGGTATTCAAAATGGTTCGCCGGATGCCCTTGCTCTGTACCAGATTTCCACGAACATGGTGATCCAGTTCCTGAGTTATGAGGGCGTATTCCAGGCGACCAATGGTCCGGCTACGGGTATGTTTTCCACCGACATCGGCGTGCAGGAACTGGGCAGCGAACCGGTAGGGCTTTCCCTGCAACTGACCGGAAGTGGCCAGGTGTACAGCAACTTCAACTGGGTAGGCCCCATTGCGCAGTCCCCCGGTACGCTGAATGCCGGCCAGACCATCACGCCATTACCGGCTTCCATTCCGGCTGTTGCTATGCAGACCCAAGTGGCAGGCCCCTGCGCCGGTTCGCGCATCGTTACCCGTACCTGGACCCTGTCCGATGCCTGTAACAACCAGACTATTCATACCCAGACCATTACGGTTACCGATACGGAAGCCCCGGTACTAACGCCTACGCCGGCGAACATCACCATTTCCTGTAGCGATCCGGTGCCTGCTCCGCCTGCGGTGGTGGCTACCGATGCCTGCGACCCGGCGGGTATAGTGAATGGTCCGGTCTGGATCAATGAAATTCACTATGACAATGCGGGTGGGGACGTTAATGAATTTGTGGAAATTGCTGGTCGCGCCGGCACCAATCTGAGCGGTTACGAACTGTATTTTTATAATGGTTCTACCGGTATGATGGGCGGTGTGTATGGTAACATCTCGCTTTCCGGCGTTATTCCGAATCAGAGTAACGGCTTCGGCACGCTGGCTTTTTTCCTGCCGGTAGATGGTCTTCAAAATGGTCCTTCCGACGCCATTGCTTTTGTACAGGGCGGCACCGTGTTGCAGTTCCTGGGTTATGAAGGCACTATGACGGCCGTTGGCGGACCCGCAAATGGCATGATATCCACCGATATTGGCGTTGCGGAGACCGGTACGGAGGCGCCCGGTCAATCGGTCCGGCTTTCCGGCAACGGCGCTACGTACGCTGCCTTTACCTGGAATGGACCTTCTGCGGCGAATCCTGCTACACCCGGCGCCGTCAATCAGGGCCAGACTTTCCCGGCACAACCCCCGGTTGGTTTGCCCGTTACTTTCAACCAGACGACTTCCAACCCCGCGCCCACCTGTCCGTATGCGTATACCATTACCCGTACCTGGTCGGCTACGGATGCCTGTGGTAACAACACTTCCTATACACAAGTCATTACCGTGCAGGACATGACGCCGCCGGTACTGGTGTGTCAGCCGCTGAACGTTACTTTAGATGTAAACGGCACGATAACGGTGACGCAGGCACAGTTTACATTCAGCGTTACCGATAATTGCAGCCCGACCAATACCCTGGTTACCCTGCCTAATTCAGCTACTTATACTTGTGCGCAAGCCGGCACTTCGCAGCCTTTCGTTATTTCCGTACAGGATCAATGCGGTAATATAGGCACCTGTACTACCCAGGTAAATATTGCCCAGGCTGCTACAACCGTGATAGCGACCCCTTCCGCACAAACGGTTTGCTCGGGTGCACCGATCACCACGATCGTGCTGAGCGGCGCTCCGGCCGGGGCGACGTATAACTGGGTCCGGAATAATACGGCCACCGTAACGGGCATCGCCGCAAATGGTACCGGTAATATTTCCGGCTCGCTGGTCAACATGACCAACGCACCCATCACGGTGACCTTCACCATCACGGCCACTTTTGGTGGATGTACCTCGCAGCCAACGATGGCCACGGTTTTGGTCAATCCGGCGCCTACTGCAGTGGCCACCCCGGCTACGCAAACGATCTGTTCTGGTTTTGCCATCACGCCGATTGTTTTAACTGGCTCGGTGACGGGTACGACCTTCAACTGGACCCGCGATAATGTGGCTACGGTGACGGGCATCGCGGGCAGCGGTTCGGGCAACATCAGCGGTACGCTGACCAACACGACCAACGCACCAATCACGGTGACCTTTACCATTACGCCTACGGCAAATACCTGCCCGGGCGCTACGACGACCGCGACGGTGGTCGTCAATCCTACCCCGACGGCCTTCACGGTGACTGGCGGCGGGGTGGTTTGTACCACGGACAATATTGGCGTTCCCGTCGGCCTGAGCGGTTCGCAAACGGGCGTGAACTACCAGTTGCGTCTCAACCTGGCCAACGTCGGTGCGCCGGTAGCGGGCACGGGTGCGGCCATTTCTTTTGGTCCTCAACTGGGTGTGGGCACTTATACCGTGGTGGCAACCAGTACCCAAGGCGGCTGTACAGCCGTCATGACGGGCGCGGCGACGGTCAGCAGCACGAACTGTACGATCATTGTTTCCGATCCTTGTATTTGTTTGAATAACGCCACCACGCTGACCAACGGTCAGTTCGGGGAAGTGATCAAGGTGAATGCACCAGCCGGTCAGACCTGGACGGTGACGGCCATCAACGGCCTATATTCGTCTGGCAGCCCGGCGCCGCCAAGCGCGCCAATCCCCATCGGTACGGGTACGGTGCTGGTGAACATGGGTACCATGTACACCCTGGACGGTCGCCACATCGACGCTATCGGTTACACCATCACCGTAAGCAATGGCCGGGGCACTTCGCTTTCCATCGGCAACAGCTGCCAATATCCGAACCCGGCGATCACT
>JANPIN010000041.1:0-46186 GCA_031425035.1 Saprospirales bacterium
ATAACCCATAACCCATAACCCATAACCCATAACCCATAACCCATAACCCATAACCCATAACCCATAACCCATAACCCATAACCCATAACCCATAACCCAAAACCCCTGCCTCCTGTCACCTGCCCCCTGCCTCCTAACCCCTGTCACCTAACCCCTCCCCTCCCATGCGTCTACCTGCATTTTTCAAATCCAGAACAGGTAAAATACTGCTGGCCATCGTGCTGCTGCTGGTCATTTTACGCATAGCCCTGCCTTATATGCTGCTGCATTTCTCCAATAAAAAGCTGGCGAATATGGAGGGCTACTACGGCCATATCCGGGATATTGACGTGGCTTTACTGCGTGGCGCCTACGTTATTGACAGTTTTTACCTCAATAAGGCCGATAGTGTAATCGGCAAACAAACGCCGTTCATGAGTGCCGGCAAAATTGATCTATCACTGGAATGGCGGGCGCTTTTCAAAGGCCGTCTGGTCGGCGAACTCGAATTCGACGAGCCTTCGCTGGTGTTTACCGAAAACAAGGTGGAACTCGCCCAGGTCTCCAAAGATACCAGTGACTTCCGGGAACTGCTGCGTGATTTCATGCCCGTAGACGTCAACCGCTGTATACTGCGCAATGGAAAACTGGCCTATATCGACCGCACCCGCGAGCCCAACGTGGACGTGGCGATCACCAATCTGAATGCCACGGCCACCAACCTGCGCAATGTGTATCCTACCTCCGATATACTGCCGGCCAGCATCGAGGCGACCGGTAACGTGTACAAGGGCGCTATGACTTTGTCCATGAAACTAAATCCGCTGGCCGAGCAGATTATGTTCGATCTCAATTCCAAGATAGAAAATACGGATTTAACCGAGCTGAACGATATGTTCAAAGCCTACGGCAATTTCGATGTGAACAAGGGCCACTTCGGCATGTACACGGAAATAGCGGCCAAAAACGGAAAATTCCAAGGCTATGTCAAACCGCTGATCCAGGATCTGGACATTGTTTCCTGGAAAGGACAGGATAAGAAAGACGGTTTTTTCCAGAAAATATGGGAAAGCGTGGTCGGTGGCGTCACGCAGGTGTTTAAAAACCAGCCGAAAGATCAGTTCGCTACCAAAATCAACTTCAGCGGCAACATGGACGATCCCAAGATAAATATCATGCAAGCCGTGGTAACTGTTTTGCAGAATGCTTTTATCCGCTCCCTGCAGCCGGCTATCGATAACCAGATCAACCTGGCCAAAGTCGGCGAAGAAGACGGGAAAAAAGAGGGCTTCTTTAAAGCGCTGTTCAATCCGGATGATAAGGATAAAAAAGACGAAAAGAAGGATAAGAAGAAGGACGATAAGAAGAAGGATCGTTAAACGCATTCACTTCTATGGGTATGCATAAGGCATATACGTACGGCACGAGATTTTTTATGTAATCCGAATCCCCAATTAATCGGAAATCAGCCTTATACTAAACGTACTCACCACTTATCACGTCAACCATGGAAATCAAGATGCAAAGTAATTCGCTAAATGGCGATAGTCAGGACCAGGGATATTCCCGGGAGACTACCCAGCAGGAGAAGCTGAGCCAGCCCAAACGAATGACGGGTAATAATCCGGATGAATTCACGCCCAACGATCCGATGAGAAACGATCCGGAGATCAATCCCAACGCACCGCAGACCGGTAACAACCCGGATGAATTAAACCCGAATACCCCGCGCCGCGAAAACACGCCGAACGAGATCAATCCGAACACACCGCAAACGGGTAATAACCCGAATGAGATCAACCCGAACATTCCACAAACCGGTAATAACTCGGGGGAAATCACGCCGAACAGCCCGCAGACCGGGGTGTATACGGATTCCAACCGGCAGGAAATGGAACTGGCAGATCTGCCGGAAAATTCAGGCGAGAAAAAAGAAGGGTATGCAGAAACGCCCAGCGAAGAATATGTGCCGGAAATCAATGGAAACGAAAAATATCAACCTAACTACCAGGACGGTGAAAACCCACCCGTAGTAACGGAATAAAGATAAATATTCCCTATTGACGGAGGGCAACGGAGCATCCCTGCTTTCGTTGCCCTTTTTTTATAAACCGCTCAAACCCTCAAACCAACAAACCAACAAACCCACCAATCCAACAAACCCTCCCACCTCATGGAACTTTCCACCCAAATTATCTGGCTTTTTATCCTCGCTATGCCCATTGCCTGCGTGGCCTGGACGGTCACCCACGAGGAGGTGTTTCGGGAACCCCGTGAGTACTGCGTACGCTTGGCGCAGGAAGGCAAAACCCCGGTCAGTCGTAAATTCTTTTACCTGTTCACCTGCGAATACTGCTTTAGTCACTACGTAACCGTTCTGGCACTGCTCATGACAAACTACCGGCTATTACTCGACAATTGGAAAGGATATATTCTGGCCGGTTTTGCACTTGTCTGGGTGGCCAACGTTTACATGAGCCTGTTCGCACTGATCCGGGTCGACCTGAAGAAAGAAAGACTGGAAGCTGATTTAAAAGAAGAACAGTTAAATAATAATAAATAGACTGTATTATTCCCCAAAAAGGGGTAGTCTGCTACCATTCGTGGAGAATATTCCATCTCTATTTCTATATACTACTGGCATAAGGTTTTTACTGGTTTAAGCACAATGTAATGCTTGAATTAGCAAGCATTATTATCCCTCAACCTTAAAAGAACTAGTCATGCTTAGATGGTCTGTCACCTTTCTTATTATCGCCATAGTAGCCGGTATTCTCGGCTTCGGCGGTATTGCTGCCGGTGCAGCAGGATTTGCTAAAATTCTATTCGTAATCGCCCTCATCGTTTTCGTAGTCACTTTAGTGGCTGGTCGCGGGGGACGCGCAAAATTATAACCATCTTTTAGTGGTGTTTTATCTGATTAAAACCAGAATAGTGTTTTCAGATGATGGACTTGGTTTCATCTTCTAGAAAACACTTTCTTTTTTTCTTACTCATAAACTGATTTACAATGGCACAATCATCATCCAATCAATCCCATCGCGGCTTTGCCGTCAATCACCGAATTGATTTCAAAAAACTTAAAAAAGGCGATCAGGGTTCGATGCTCCGCGAATTTTTCGTGGATGAACTCAAGGACATTTACTGGGCGGAGAAACATCTGACCAAAGCCCTGCCGAAAATGGCCAAAGCCGCCACAACAGATAAATTGCGCCAGGCTTTTGAAGAGCATCTGGCCGCTACGAAGGTACATATAAGCCGCCTGGAACAGGTTTTTGAAATACTCGGCGAGAAAGCACAGGCCAAGAAATGTGATGCGATGGCCGGCATCGTGGAAGAAGGCGAAGGCGTCATCGAGGATACCAAAGAGGACACTTTTACCCGGGATGTAGGTTTGATCATTGCTGCCCAGAAAGTGGAGCATTATGAAATTACCACCTACGGCAGTCTGGTACAAGTTGCTACTACCATGGGACTGACGGAAGTGGCTGAATTGCTGGCCACTACCCTCCAGGAAGAAAAAGATACGGATATTCTGCTCACGCAAATTGCGGAAAACGACATCAACTACCAGGCAACTACGGAAGTAGACGGCAAGATGCGCGCCGGCAGCCGGTAAGAAATCCATTTATTGTCATTAGAACAGGTCAACATTATCATGCAAGTCAATACCGGTATACTGCAACCAGCAGGCAAAAAAATTACGGAAAAACTTAATCATTTACTGGCTGATGAGTACATCCTGCTCACCAAGACCCGTAACTATCACTGGCATGTGTTTGGCCCCAGTTTCATGGAAATGCACAAATTCTACGAGGGGCAGTATGATGTGCTGCGCGAAATAATCGACGTGCTCGCCGAGCGCGTTACCCAACTGGGGTTCGCTGCCACCGCTACCCTGCGTGAATTTCTCGAACTGACCCGCCTGAAAGAAGGGCTGCATGTTTTCGAAGCCGGCGCTCAAACCAAACAGTTGCTTTCCGACCACGAAACCATTGCCCGCCAGATCCGTACGGATATCGACCATATTGAAAATGAACTGAAAGCGGACGACCCCGTAACCATCGATATCCTGACCAAGTTCCTGACCGAACACGAAAAAATGGCCTGGATGTTACGCTCCTATCTGGGGCATACAGTAGTTGTCTGACAGGCAATTGACCGAACAAATAAATTCTTTTCAGCCACCCCGGTTATTGCCGGTGGTGGCTGATTTTTGGGTAATCATGCCCCATTGATACAGCGCTTCCCCTGTTATCACCCAGGTGGGGAATTTTATCCCCGCATTGCCGGAAAATACCCCCCCCCAATGTTTCGGCATAGGATTTTAAAGTTTGACCGTACACACCGAAACGAATTTAAAACCAACAAAAAATTTACCATGACAAAGCAAACCATTTTAATTGGCTTACTGGCCCTGAACGCCGGACTTTTCTCCCTGACAGCTTGTAACGATACACCGGCTGAAAACAAACAGGAAGCCCGCGAAGATGTACAACAGGCCAAACAAGACCTGAACGATGCAGAGGCAAAAATGAAAGCAGCCGCCAATGAAGCGGATGCAAAAATGAAAGCCGAACGCGATGAAATGGCCGCCAATATGAGAAGTACCGGTGAAAAACTGGATGCGGAAATTGCGGAAATGGATCGCAAAATGGAAAAGGCAACCGCCAAAGAAAAAGCACGTTGGAAAGAGCGCCGCGCCAGACTGGTGGAAGAGCGTGACCAACTCAATGCAAATTTAAAAGAAATGGGCAGCGATATGAAACGGGGATGGGAAGAGTTCAAAGGAGATGTGAATCGTACCATGGACAAAATTTCAGACGATATGAAGGCCGATAAGTAAGTTTGGTTTAGTGTGCCGCCCCAAATGAGGGGCGGCTTTTTTTTCTCCTTTTTCCCAATGGCTATCTATTTTTACTCCCATTTCCTTCATAACAAAACTTTACCATCGATGAAAAAGTATAATCTCCTGTTTGCAGTCCTCTTGGTATTAGTCGCCAACATCGTCGCTATTGCCCAACCTACCGAACAAGGAAATTTCCTGATCGGCACCCGCGTCGGGTTCTCGACCGCTGTTTCCCGCCTGAAAGTGGAAAGCCCCACTTTCAACTACGACGGGGAAGGCTCCCGTACTTCGCAATTCAATATTGCACCCAATATCGGCTACTTCGTGACTCGTAATTTTGCTCTGGGTCTCGGTATGTCATACACCTCTTTACGCAGTTCCGATGCTTCTTCCACGGTGCTCGATACCTCGGGCCGGAATGGCGACAGCTATAACAGTAACCTGCTTTTTGGACCTTTCGCCCGTATTTACCTGCCTATTTCGGAAGATAATGCCTTCATTCTGGGCGGTATTGCCGGTTTTGGTAACACCGTGAATCAGGTGAAAGTGCAGGATGTCACCCAAACCATCCGGACCGATCTGACTTCGCTGGGTCTGGCCGGCGGTTTTACCGTGTTCTCGCAGGGCGGCATCAGCCTGGAAGCCCTGGTCATCTATAGTTTCGACCGTAGCCGGAACTCCCTGAACCTGGATGGCGTACAAAGCAAAACCACGACCTGGACCAATGGATTCAACTTCTCCTTTGGAGTAGAATATTATTTCGGCGCAAATGGTGGGGGGGCTTATTAAAGTTTTGCCCGTCCGTTATCCCGTCTAAAGCCCCTTATTCTTGCGCTCTATGTAGCGTCAATTGCTACCCGAATCATGGATACCACAAACCCTGCCCGCCCACCGTTTTACATACGCGGTGCTTACCTGCTGTTATTCGTGGCGCTGGTGTTAGCTTTTCTGTATTTAGGGAAACGGCTCGGTGTACTGATCGTGGCGTCGCTGTTATTTTCCTTTCTGGCCCTTCCGTTTTGCAAAAAACTGGAGAGCTGGCAGGCGCCGAGATCCATGGCTGCCGGTATCAGCGTCATCGCGCTGATGACGATTATTGTCGGCCTGGTCTGTTTTATCAGCTACGAGATCATGTCTTTTATGGCGGATTTTCCAACGCTCAAAGCATCGATCCAGGAGAAGGTCAGGGTCATTAATTCGTATGTAGAAAGCAATTACAGTATTAGCCGGCGGGAGCAAACCTTATGGGTCCAGGAAAAAACCTCCGATTGGCTCAATTCGGGGGCCAGTACGCTGCTGGCATTTTTCACCGCTACCGGCTCGTTCATTGCCACCTTCGTACTGATCCCGATCACCATGTTCTTCATGTTGCAATACCGGGATAAATTCAAAAAATTCCTGGAACTGACCAGTCCGGAGCGCCATGAACATACGCTGGAAGTATCCCGCAAGATCTCCCGCGTGTCGCAGATGTATATACGCGGCTTGTTTATTGATATTCTGATCCTGACCGTCCTGAACGGCATCGGCTTTCTCCTCCTGGGGTTGAAATATGCCCTGCTGCTGGCCCTCATTGCCGCCGTGTTGAACATCATACCCTATGTCGGGGTGCTCATTGGCAGTCTGATTCCGGTGGCGGTAGCACTGGTAACCAAGGATTCTATTTCTTACGCCCTGGGCGCTTTTGCCGTATGTTCGATCGTGCAGTTTCTGGATAATAATTTCATTACGCCGAAGGTGGTCGGCTCTGCGGTCAATCTTAACCCGCTGGCCTCCATCCTGGCCCTGGTGGCCGGTGCGATGATCTGGGGCGTCATTGGTATGGTACTTTCAATTCCGCTGGCCGGTATGTTCAAAGTGGTGTGTGATAACGTGGAGCAACTTCGCCCGCTGGGTTATATGATGGGCGAAGAAAAGGAGTTCAAACCCTTCAATTTCAACAAGTTCAAAATATCGCGGCGGAAGAAAAGCGTGGAGGTGAACCAGGATTGAGCGGAAGACCTTTGGCTGTACCTACATAATTGAAGCCCTGAAACGTTCGCGTGGCAGGGCTTTTTTATTCCTGCGCATGGTTTTGAATTTTTTAGCCTGTATTTTGCTACATCAAACAGTTTACGACCTCAATTTGAAAGCATGATCCGCATACTCTTACTTCCGCTCTTTTTTTTCCTGGGCTTGGCGGCAACTGTCGCACAAACCATTAGTATTCAGGATTCTATTAGTTTCGTACGCGCCCGCGCCGGCCTGCAGATTTCCGGTGAAACAGTGATTTGTCCCGGTACGATCACGGCCCTCAAAGTGGAAGGCGAATACGTGCGTTATGAATGGGATAGCGGCCAGTTGACCCCTAACCTGACGGTATATAAACCGGGTACCTATACCGTCACCGTTACCACGCGCGGGGGCTGTCAGCTGACCGGGTCGGTGACCGTACGCTACGCCTCGGGACCCTGTTTATAAGGGCTTATACAATGATACCCACCGCATAATTACGGAAATCATCCATGCGGTTATACCAGCCCAGGCCAAACTGATTATAGTCTTTGACCTCCTTCAGGTAGTTTCTTTTACAAAGATCCAGGTCTTCAAACACGACCCGTTCTCCGCGTTTTTGAATGAGGGTATTTAATAGACCAATGGTGATCGGGCCCACTTTACCGTCTGCTTGGAGGGTGTTCCCGAAGGTGTTGAGATAGTGCTGGAGTTTTCTGCCGGCCGTTGCCGGACCGCTGCCCCAGGCCCAATCGGCCAGGAATTCGCCAATCGCCTGACTATTAATCAGGTCGGCGCGTACGCCGTCCCAAAAGCCACCTTTATAAATTTTAAGCCAGATGTCCGCCGGCATTTCTTTAAAGATTTCCGGGGTGGCCGCATAGCCCAGTTTCAGCGCATTGCCCGAAAAAGTTTTCCAGGTAATACCGATGTTGGTATGGAAACCGGAACCATCGGGCAGGGGAAAAGCAGCAGCCCGGTCGGCCGGATTTTTACTGAGACCACCCTCCCATTTCCGGATGAGGTCGAAGTTCACGTTTTCGATTTTTGCCATTGTGGGGAATTTTTTTACAAAAATATCTTAAAAGTCAAAACTATGAAACAATTAATTCCCGTCAGCACCTGCCTCCTGGCCGTGCTGTTCCTCTTCCTTTTTCCCGCTTGCTCGGATACGCCTAAAGGCGATCAGGCTAAAATAAGCGGAGCCGAAAAAGCGGCGGAAAGCACCGGTCAAACCTACCTGATCGATACCAGCGCTTCCCGGATTCACTTTGTGGGCAACGGGGTCGGCAAAAACCACCCGGGTAATTTCCACCTGAACGCCGGATCCGTATCCGTGATGAATAACCAGATCACCGGGGGCGAATTCACGATCAACATTAAATCGATGATCCTGGAACAACAGGAAGCCATGATCCAGCAGAAACTGGGACCGCACCTGATGAGCGGTGATTTCCTGGATGCTGCTAAATTCAACACCGCCAAATTTGTCATCACCCAGGTCACGCCTTATCAGTCCAATGGCGCTGATACCTCTATTGTGCAGGGCGCCAATTTCAACGTAAGCGGTAACCTGACGATTAAAGAAGATACCAAAAACATCACTTTCCCCGCCCGCGTCGACCTGGATGGCAACACCCTGAAAGCGAAATCCAATTTCAATATCGATCGCACCCAGTGGCGCATTAACTATGGCAACGACAAAACCTTGGGCGACAAGTTCATCTCCGAAACGGTGAACATCAAGCTGGATCTGCAGGCAAAAAAGCAGTAGGCGCTGCACAGTTGCCGATATACTTCCAAACTACAGGAGTCGCCCGCTGCATTTTAGCGGGCGACTCCTGCTTTTTTGTACTGGTTTATTTATATTTGCATGAAGCCGGTACGCACGTGTGCCGGCAAACTATCCCTCCCGATTGGCATCATGCGTTATATCTTTCTCTGTCTTTTTTTATGCTGGGGTACTTTTCTCCGGGCACAGGTGTCGCCGGAACAAAAGTGCAGCCCGGCTTTGCAAAAACTGGCCCGCAGCCTGCCGCAAACGGATGACCGTACGACCGAGCACCACCTTTTTACCTTAGTCGTAGCGGATTTACCCGCCTTTCGCCAGTGGCTGCAGCAGAACGGACTACGCGAACACAGCGCCTATGACCCGGCCGGTGTGATCATTATTGCCGATGACAGCCGGCACTTTTTGCTGACGACGCTGCCACGTTCCGAGGTACTTTTTGCCGATCTGACGACGCACACGGCGCGGGAAGAACTTCCGGTGCCGGGTCATAACCTGTTCGTCAACACCATTTCCTACGTACATAACCGCTGGCCGGCGCTCGACGGCGACGGCAGCACTATTTCGATCAAAGAATTCCGGTTCGATTCGCTGGACGTGGATTTGAAAAGCCGGTATGTGCCCAATAGCCAGTCGGCCCAGGCTATAACCGGCCATGCCAGTATTATGGCTTCGCTGGTGGCCGGGGCCGGAACCTCCAATCCGCAGGGGCGGGGCGTGGCCCGCGGCAGCCGCCTGGTGTCCTCCAGTTTCCTGGACCTGCTGCCCGACCCGGATGCCGACTATGCAGCACTGAATATCAGCGTTCAAAATCACGCCTACGGAGTCGAGGTGGAAAATTACTACGGCGCCGGCGCGCTCGCCTATGATGAAAGTACCCGACAGCATCCCGATCTGCTGCACGTTTTTTCTTCGGGCAATCAGGGCGCGCTGAGCGGCGGAACTTCGGGTACGTATGCTCATCTGTCGGGCTTCGCCAACCTGACCGGCAATTTCAAAATGGCTAAAAACGTGCTGCTGGTCGGGGCCGTCGATTCCTTTGGCCAAGTGACGCCTTTCAGTTCGCGCGGACCGGCGTATGACGGGCGCATAAAGCCCGACCTGGTCGCTTTCGGTTATGACGGCACTTCCGGCGCGGCGGCACTGGTGTCCGGTTCGGCGGCGGTGATCCGGCAGGCGTATTTTGAAAAATATGGTCTTTATCCTTCAGCGGCTCTCTTACGGGCTATCCTGATCGGAAGTGCCGATGACCTGGGCCTGCCGGGTCCCGATTTTAGCAGTGGTTATGGCAATTTAAACCTGAAAAAAGCGGTCGAACTGGTGCAGGATCAGTTTTTGGCGGAAGGCGTCAGCAGCCAGGGGACGCAGCAGGAATTTATCATTACTATTCCGGCACAAACCTCTCAACTGACCATTACCCTGGCCTGGAACGACGTGCCGGCCGCGCCCAACGCCGCCCAGTCGCTGGTCAATGACCTGGATCTGGAGGTGCAGGCGCCCGATGGTAGTATTTGGCAGCCTTGGCAACTCAACGCTTTCCCCCATCCGGATTCATTAATGCGGCCGGCAAAAACCGGACGCGATTCGGTCAATAACCTGGAACAGGTAACTGTGCCCAACCCGGCGGCCGGAGCATATCGGGTGCTGGTAAAAGGCCGCATTTTACCGGCTGGCGAGCAGTCCTATGCGCTGGCCGGCTTATCGATACCGCTCGCACGTTTCACCTGGACCTATCCCCTGCGGCGCGATCCGGCGGCCTCGGGCAAGGAAGCGGTGTTGCGCTGGGCAAGCACCTTCGCCGCTGAAAAAGGTATACTGGACTGGAAACCAGCCGGAAGCAGCGCCTGGCAAACCTTCGATACTATACAACTCGCTGCCGGAAATCAGCGCTGGAACTTACCGGATACGGTCACCCCGACGCAGGTTCGTATGCGCATAAACGGGGCAGAATTTCTATCCGATACCTTTTTGATCGCCCCCGAGCTGCGTATGCGTATTGGCTTTCAATGCCCGGATTCACTGATGCTACAGTGGCCCGCCTTGGCGCCTGGTCTGCATTATCGGGTGTGGGGTTTGGGGGATAAATATTTGGCGCCGCTCTTTAGTACCTTGGATACGACGGTCATCCTGCAAAAAAGTGCTTTTCCACAGCAAAATTTTGCCGTATCCACTCTCAATTCGGACGAAACCGTTGAGGGCCCAATCAGTGGCGCGCCGGATATATTTACCCAGGGGGCCGGTTGTTATTTGAATAATTTACTCGCCTTTTTGAATGTAAACCAGGTGGAACTGACCATGCAACTGAGTACCATATCCGGGGTCAACCAGGTTTTTATTGAAAGGTGGGAACAAAGCGCCTGGGTACTCTTGTTCCAAACTGCCCCAGCCACCCTGGAGGTGGATTTCATCGATCTTTCCCCGGCGACCGGCGTAAATCTATACCGCGCCAGGGTCGGCCTGAACAGCGGCGGCATGATCATCGGACTGCCCGTGACCATCTATTTTGCCGGCGAAAACGGGTATTTCGTAGTCCCCAACCCAGTACATTCCGGCGATTTGCTGACGGTACTGACCAGCCAGACAGACGACGTACCCAGGTTTATGCTGTTCAATGCCCTCGGGCAACTGGTGCTGGAAAAACCGCTGGATGATGTGCGGGTCGATCTGCGTTTGCCGAATTTACCGCCGGGGTATTATGCCTGGATGGTAGTGGGCGAAGTGTCTAAAAAGAGGTTACAGCGGGGAAAACTGCTGATTAATCCATGAAAATAGGATCAACCCGAATATAAAAGCATTAAAATGACTTCGGAGAAGTCTAACGTTTGTAGATAAAACATGAAAGAAATACAACGACCTCGGAGAGGTCGAACGTGTACGCCTGGATTTCACCGGGTTGTTGACGGTTCGACTCTCCGAGGTCGGAGGTGAATGTTTTATTATACTTTAGTACAGATAAACCAAAGCTGTCACGTCATTAGCGTTAAACGGACGGTTAGTGGTACTGCCGGTGCAAGCCAGCATCCAGGAATTAGCATCCGGACCGCTCGGGGTGCCGGGAACAAGAATGGCGCCCACAGTACTGGCTCCTTCGTTGGAAGCAGCGCCGCCGCAGCTATAGGAACGATCCATGTAGTCCGTATGGCGGAAACCGATGCAGTGTCCTACTTCGTGGGCAAATACGGATGTCAGGGTTGGAATTCCCCAGTTCTGATATTGCTTGTTGAATTTCACTTCCCCGTAAGGGTTACCGCCAGTTGGGAAACCGGCCGAAGCGATGTACGATCCGCCGTTGACAACCTTAATGTTGATGTTGCCGCCGCTGGTTACGCGCGTAAAAGAAAGCTGTATATTCTCGGCATTGTAGCGGTCAATCATCGCGTCAATAGCACTGTTCACATTACTGTTGACGGAACCGCTGCTGCTAACGGTAATTGTACGTGGCAAGCCGGTGACCAGGTTGGTCGTACGATACTGTTCTGAATTGGCAACCACGATGTTATTGACCACGCCCGGCAGTTGTCCTTGCAGGTCTTCTTTCGTCAGAAAAATATCGTTTTCGACAATATATCCGCCGTCTGCTTCATAAGCGTCATCCGGGCTGAAGCCCAGTGCCCTGATTTGTTGAATAACCTCTTGCGAAAGGCCTTTGGAAGTAGAAGTAGGGTCATTCTTGGCGCAGGAACTCAAACCTGCAAAAACGAAAAGGGAAAGGGTGTAAACTAGAAAACGGTTCATAGTCGAAAGTTTTATTGTTAATGATATATTGAGCAATGCATAAATATATGATTAAGTATAGTTTGATTCAAATCAATTGTAAAATAAATGTTTGGTTCAGAACAAAATATCAAAATTTAACTAATTTCAGACTATTCGTAAAATAAAATTTTGCGTTTGGATGTCATTTTGACGACAGCAAAGACAGGATAGGCTATTTTTTTAAATCACTTTCCGGCTCTTCCGGCTTTGGTTTTGCCGTGGTATTCCAGTGCGTATTTTTCCAGTCTTTCTGTTCGTCCTTATTTAAAAACGTCCAGGCGACGATCCGGCTGGTCTTATGTCCCTGGCCCATCGGAATGGTTTTTACCTCCGTGGCGCCTACTTTTTCCAGGGTTTTATAAATACCGGGCAGGTTGGTTTTCTTAGAGATCAGCGCCGAAAACCAGAAGCAGGCAGCGCCGAGCGGCCGGCTCTGGTTGATCATATCGCGCACGAATTTTTCTTCTCCGCCGAAACACCAGAGCTCGCCCTGCTGACCACCGAAATTGAGCACCGGCTGCGTCACCTTTTCCTTTTTTAAATTACTCAGTTTGCGCAGCGTGCCGCCCAGGGCTTCTTCCGCCGAGGCATGAAAAGGCGGGTTGCAAATGGACAGATCGACACGTTCCCCCGGCCGCAGCACACCGGTATAAATATCGCTCGGCCGGGGCTGCAGGCGGCATTCCACCAGCCCTTGCAGGCGTGGGTTGGCGGCCACAATTTTTTCCGCCGAGGCGATAGATACCGGGTCCGTATCCGTACCGATGAACGACCAGCCATACTCCTGCGTGCCAATGATCGGGTAAATGCAGTTGGCGCCCACCCCAATATCCAGGCAGACGACCTTAGGGCCGACCGGTATTTTTCCGTAGTTGTTATTACCCAGAAACTGCGCGATGTGGTGGATATAATCCGCCCGGCCGGGAATGGGCGGGCACAGGTAGCCATCCGGGATTTCCCAGTACTGAATGTCGTAATACTGTTTCAGCAAAGCCGTATTCAGCATTTTCACTGCTGCCGGATCGGCAAAATCGATGGACTCGTCCTGGTGCGCGTTCAGCAGCACGAAGGGCGCCAGCTCCGGGCAGCTCTCCAGCAGTACTTTAAAATCGTAGCGGCCGCGGTGGCGGTTACGGGGGTGTAATTCCAATTTCTCTTTCGCGTGTTCCTTCTTTGCTGGAGGCATGTAATGAGTGGGTGTAGTTTTACCGGAGGTAAAGGTAAGTCGTTACCGCTCAATTACGGACCGAAAACCGGTACACCGTCGACGAGCGGTAGGTCTGGCCTGGATTCAGCACCGTGCTGGGGAAAGCGGGGTGGTTGGGCGAATCCGGGAAATGCTGGGTCTCCAGGCAAAAACCGCTGCGATGCGGGTAGGCCACGCCGCCTTTGCCGGTCACCGTTCCATCCAGGAAATTCCCGCAGTAAAACTGTACAGCCGGCTCAGTGGTCAGCACTTCCATCACCCGGCCGCTGCCGGACTCGCTCACGATGGCCGCCGTTTTCAGCGTCGTGGAACTGTCGCCCAGTACCCAGCAGTGGTCATAACCACCGCCGAACTTGATCTGCTGATCAGCCGCATCGTTGACCCGGGCGCCAATGGCCATGGGTTTCGTAAAATCAAACACCGTTCCGGCCACCGGACGGCGCTCACCACTAGGGATCAGCGTGCTGTCGACCGGCAGATATGCGGGGGCGTTTAACTGCAGCACATGCTCCAGAATGGTGCCGCTACCGGCATTCGCCAGGTTGAAATAGCTGTGGTTAGTCAAATTGACCACCGTCTTTTTATCGGTGGTCGCCATATAATCCATTTTCAGGGAATTATCCTTTTGCAGGGTGTAGGTCACTTCCACGTTCAGGTTGCCGGGGTAACCCTGCTCGCCGTCCTTGCTCAAATACGTCAGTTTCAAAGCGGGCTCCTCTCCTTTTACCGGCGTAGCCGTCCACAACACCTTGTCGAAACCCTGGATGCCGCCGTGCAGCGAGTTACCGATGTTATTCACCGGCAGGGTGTATGTGGCGCCGTCCAGGGAAAATTTCCCCTTGGCAATGCGGTTACCATACCGCCCGATAATGGCGCCGAAATACGGCACGCCGCGTAAATAACCCGCCAGTGAATCGCAGCCCAGCACCACGTCCGCATACTTTCCGCTGCGGTCGGGCGCGGTCCAGGCCACGATGGTGCCGCCGTAGTTGGTGATTTTAACTTCCATACCCTGGGCGTTGCGCAGGGTGTACAGGTCGGCCGTGCGGCCATCGGGCAGGGCGCCGAAACCGGATTTTTCGAGAGCGGACATAGGCGTAGCGGGGGCTTTTTTTTCTGCCGGTTGCTGGCAGGCGAAAAAAGAGGCACTGCCCAGTAAAAGGGCAAAAAGGCCGGGGAAGGAAAGGTGTTTCATCACTTTTTTAGATTTTCGATTTCTGTTAAAATATCAATGCCAGTATAATCGGGTACGCAACGCAAAACGCTCGGTATCCCCGCAAATTCTTCGGACTGATCCACCGGAGTGCGGAATTTATTCTGCCGAAGGTTTTATAATGATCATTCTGAGCGGAATAAATTCCGCTCTCCGATGGCCGTCATCACCACCGTGGTGAGCGCCTTAGCCGCTACCACCTGGTCCGCAGCGCCCAGCTTGATCGCCTGCTGCGGCATAAAAGCCATGTCTGCTGTGTCAGGATGCTGCACGATGGTCGTTCCACCAGCTCTTTTGATTTTCAGCAGGCCCTGGCTGCCGTCCGCATTGGCGCCGGATAACAGTACGCCGATGGCCCGGTGTCGAAACGTCTCGGCCACCGACTCAAAAGTCACGTCGATGCTGGGCCGGCTGAAATGGATTTTTTCGGAGCTGTCCAGCGAAAAGCTGTCCTCCGTTTCGATCAGCAGGTGGTAGTCCGGCGGTGCAATGTAAATATGGTTGAGCTGGAGCGGGTCTTTGTCTTCCACCTCTTTGACGGGCAACCGGGCATACTGGCTCAGCAGGTTCTCCAGTATGGAATCCTTGTCATTTTTGCGGTGCAGGACAATGATAAATACGGCGCCCGGTCGCGGGGGTAATTGGGGGAGCATGGCCAGGATCACTTCCAGGCTGCCCGCCGACCCCCCGATCACCACCACTTTGAAATTCTTCAATGCATTTTCCGCCATATTTTCTCTTTGGTATTCAGCGCCACGTACTTTTTGGCCAGCGAGGAAAAACGGAGGTTTTCTTTAGACCCCAGCACCAGGTAGCCTAATTTTTCCAGACTATCATTGAACAGGTTCAGCACTTTATCCTGTAAAGTTTTATCAAAATAGATCAGCACATTGCGGCAGAAAATGATCTGGAACTCGTTGAACGACCGGTCGGAGACCAGGTTATGCGTAGCGACGATCATTTTCGATTTTAATTTCTCATCGAATATGGCCCAGTCGTATTTAGCGGTATAGTAACTCGAAAAGTCTTTTTTTCCACCCGACAGAATGTAGTTTTCGGAATAGGTTTTCATCTGGCTCAGCGGAAAAATGCCTTTTTTCAGATTCTCGATCACCTTCGGATTGAGGTCCGTGGCATATAGCAGCGAGCGATGTAACAGGTTGGCTTCTTCCAGCAGAATGGCCATGGAATACACTTCTTCGCCGGTGGAGCAGCCGGCATGCCAGATCCGGATAAACGGATGGGTAGCCATAACGGGCAGCACCTCTTCCCGGATCGCCTTGAACAGCGCCGGATCGCGGAACATTTCCGTTACGTTCACGGTCAGTTCCTGGACCACGTGGTTCAAATAGTCCGGTTCAAAGCGGACTTTATACAGCAGCTCGGCGAAACTGGGAAAGCGGTCCATGATCAGTAAACGGTTGACCCTTCTTTTCAGGGAAGCCCGGGCATAATTCGTAAAATCGTAGCCATACTTGTCCGACAACTCGTTGATCAGCAGGTCCAGCTCTTCGTCTTTTATCATGGTCGTTCAGTCAATCCATTTTATTGATACAACCAGACGCGTAGCAGCGAAATAAGTTGGTCCGCATCGACCGGCTTGGTAATATAGTCCGAGGCGCCCGCAGCGATGCACTTGGCCCGGTCGCCGGTCATGGCTTTGGCCGTTACCGCGATGACCGGCAGGTTCCGGAACTGCGGATTTTCCCGAATATGCCGCGTGGACTCGTATCCGTCCATTTCCGGCATCATCATATCCATCAGTACGAGATCGATGTTGGGATGGAGTTCCAGTTGATGCAGCGCTTCGCGCCCGTCGATGGCCGATAGCACGGTCATGCCATATTGTTCGAGCGACTTGGTCAGGGAAAAAATATTACGCACGTCATCGTCGGCCACCAGGATGGTTTTGGCTTTGAGCACTTCTTCCAGATCGCCCATGCGTTTATACCGCGAGGTTTTGGCGTCTTTTTTATTTTCTTCCACCAGGTGCAGGAACAGGCTTACTTCATCCAGAATGCGCTGGTAGGAATGGGCGGTTTTGACCACGATGGTATCCGCATACTGCCGGATCTTTATTTCTTCGCTCTGCGACAGGTTTTTGCCGGTGAAAATGATAATCGGAATGCTCTCCATGCCTGGCGTTTTCTTTACTTCTTCCAGGGTGTTATAGGCATCGTGCTCGGGAATGCCCATATCCAGGATGACACAGTCGATTTCATTCTGTTTCAGCACTTTGATCCCCTCCTGCACGGAGTTCCTGATTTCAGAGGCCACATTATACTGCTGGAGAAAATAGGCCAGTGCCTGCGCGTGTTTGGCGTTTTCCTCCACGATCATGACCTTTTTTGGATGACGGGTCAGGGCCATTTCGATCTTGGTAAACATTTCGCCCATTTTTTCAAACGCCATGGGTTTATTGATAAAGTCGATAGCGCCCTTCGACAGGCTTTTCAGTTTGACCGGATGAGACGACATCATGTGCACGGGGATGGGCCGGGTTTGCGGATCCGATTTGAGTTCGTCCATGACTTCCCAGCCGCTCTTGACCGGCAGTTGCAGATCGAGTAAAATCCCCAGCGGCATGAACCGTTTCGCCAGGGCCAGGGCCTCGTCGCCGCGTACGGTCACAATACCCTTATAGCCCTTCTGGCGGGTATAATCCAGCAGTGGGCGGGCAAAAGACGTGTCGTCTTCCACAATGAGGATGATTTTATCGCCGGGTTCAAGGTTATTTCGATCATCGTCTACCGGCGATGGAATAACCGGGCTGAGGTAATTCTGGTCATTCGGCACCGTCGGCGCTTCGTCGTTGACGACCTGCTTTTCCGCTTCCGGCACTACCGGGCGGATGGTTGCGCCTTTTTTAACGGGCAACACGAGGGTGAAAAGGCTGCCTTCGCCCTCCGTACTTTCCAGGCGTATTTCGCCGCCGAGTAGTTTGGCCAGTTCCCGGCTGATCGATAAACCCAGGCCGGTACCGCCAAACTGCCGGCGCGTAGATCCGTCGGCCTGTTGAAAAGCTTCAAAAATGGTCTGGTGTTTTTCCCGGGGAATGCCGATGCCGGTATCCCGTACCGCAAAGTTGACTACGTCATCGGCGGCGTATATGTCCAGCTTTACCGACCCGTTTTTGGTAAATTTAAGGGCATTGGAAAGCAGGTTACGCAGAATTTGTTCCAGGCGCAAACGATCCGTTTCCAGGCTGGCAGGCAGGCCGGGCACCAGGTTGATCGAAAAACCAATGCCTTTATCTTTGGCCAGGGGCGCAAATAAGGACTGCAGGTCGCCTATAAGGGCCGAAATGCCGATGTCGGTATACTCCAGGTCCATTTTACCCGATTCAATTTTAGACAGGTCGAGTATTTCATCGATCAGGGTAAGCAAACCTTTGCCGGAGTTCTGGATGACCTGCGCGTACTCCACCTGGTCATTGGATAAATTACTTTCCACGTTTTCCGACAACAGTCTGGACAGCAGCAAAATAGAGTTCAGCGGTGTACGCAGTTCATGCGACATGTTGGCCAGGAACTCGGATTTATACTTCGTGCTCAGCGCCAGTTCTTCCGCCTTGCGCTGTATTTCCAGGTTGCGTTCCAGGATAAGTTCGTTTTTCTCTTCCAGCAAACGGCTGCGTTCTTCCAGTTCCAGGTTGGTCTGCTGCATTTCTTCCTGCTGTACTTTCAGTTCTTCTTCCGACGCCTGCAGTTTTTCGGCCTGGGCTTCCAGTTCGGCATTAATATTTTCCATTTCGCTGTGCTGGGCCTGCAGTTCCTCCGTTTGGGCCTGCGTTTCTTCCAGCAGCTCCTGCACTTTTTGCCGGCTTTGCGCGGTATTGACGGCAATGCCGATGTTAAAAGCGGCGGTATCCAGAAAGGTCTTTTTGTTTGCGGAATAGGTTTCCAGACCGGCCAGTTCGATCACGCCTTTCAATTTGCGGTTGAATACCAGCGGTATGGCGATGATCGATTGTGGGCGTACGTCGCCGCTGACATACGACAGGGTGTAATCGCCGGCAGCAATGCCCTGTGCTTCCATCATTTTGGCGGATAGAGCGGCCTGGCCGATCAGCCCTTCGCCCAGCCGAATGTTTTCTTTTTTATAACCAGCTGATAGGGCATAGCCGCTTTTGAATTCCAGTTCCTTGTTTCCATTCAGGAGATAAAGCGCGCCGGCTTGGCTGCCGGAATATTCGGCGGCGGCGGTCAGCGCCGTTTGCGCCAGATTTTGAATATCCTGTTCGGCCAGTACATTTTCATTCAGCAGCGCGACGCCCGTTTGCAGCCATTCGCGTTCAGACAGTTTGGTGAAGGAAATATCCAGCGACTCAGCCATTTTATTCAGGGAGCCGGCAATACTGCCCAGTTCGTCCTGGACTTCATCTTTTACCGTAATCTTGTAATTTCCTGCCGATATCTGGTTGGCTATTTCTTCGATGGCGGCCAGTCGGACGGAAATTTCCCGGTCTTTTTTCTGCAGATTTTCCTGCAAATCCACCCGTTTGTTATAGTCGCGGATGATCCGCAGCAGGGAAATAATAGTAATCAAAATCGCCAGCAGGGAGGCGATGAGGACCAGCACGGGCGTTCTGGCGGCGATCTTGTTCAGGGAAGCGGTTCGGGTGACCAGGTAGGTTTCCTCCCGCTGTTGCATCGTATCAATCAGCTCCCGCGCCTGGGTCATGTAGGTTCGGCCTTCCATCACCAGGCTATCCGAAATGGCCTGCCCATTTTTCTTTCGTTCGATCAGGTTGGATAAGAAAATGATTCTTTTCAGCGCTATCTGTCTCAATCTCGCACAATCAACCTGTTGAAGTGGATTGTCTGCGGACAGTTCCTCTAACTCATCGATCCGCTTACTGACGCTTTGATAGGCGCCACGATAGGGTTGCAGAAAAATTTCATTGCCGGTAATCAGATAACCGCGCTGACCGGATTCTGCTTCCCGCATGATCGATAAAATACTTTCCATTTTACGGGCCACCTCATTGGTATGGTTAACCAGGCGGGCCGAGAAAAGCAGGTTGTTAATACTGAGGTAGGAAGCGACGGCGCTGACGATCAATAGAAGGAGGGATATGCCGTAACCGACCAGTAAATTTCGTTTAAAAGCATTCATGCCGGATATATTAAATAGTCTACTCAAAGATGTTCGGTTTGTTCAACGGGCAATACCAGGGTAAATGTAGCCCCTGCGCCTTCCACGCTGCTGGCATCAACCAGCCCACCGTGTTTTTCCACAATTTTTTTGACGATGGCCAGCCCAATGCCGGTGCCGTCATATTCGGTCCGGCCGTGCAGGCGATGAAAAATGGTGAAAATTTTATCGTAGTAGATGTCTTTAAAGCCGATCCCATTGTCCTGAAATTGCAGGCGGACAAAAGCGCCGCTGGCGGCCGGCGCGGCTTTCAGATCTTTGTGCTGCACAAAGTCGCTGCGAATTTCGATCACCGGCGGCACACCCGGCCGGGTAAACTTCAGCGCATTACTGATCAGGTTTTGGAAAATCTGCCGCATTTGTCCGGGTACGGCGTCTAGAACCGGCAGGGGATGCACGATAATATCGGCCTGTTTTTCGTCGATGCTCAGTTCCAGGTCCGAGCAGGTCATTTCCATGATTTCCTGCAGATCCACGCGGGAGAATTGCAGGGGGGCCGCCAGTCCGGAATACGTGAGCAGGTCATGAATGAGGTTGCGCATGCGTTCGGTGGAGGCGATCACCTTGTCCATTTGGCGGTGGGCCTCCGGCGTGTCGACCAGGTCTCTTTCCTGAATGATCCGGGTGAAGGTGATGATTTTACGCAGCGGTTCCTGCAGGTCGTGGGAGGCCAGCGAGGCGTATTGGGCGAGCTCGGCATTCCGGTTTTCCAGGTCCTGGTTCATAGCCTGGAGTTCCCGGGTTCTTTGTTCCACCTTTTCTTCCAGCGACAGATTGAGTTTTTCCACCTCCGCCTGCGCCTGTTTCCGGGAAACAATTTCCCGCCGTAAGGCTTCCTGAATGTCTTTCAGGGCCAGGGTCTGTTCGTAGAGCCGACAAAAGGTTCTGACCTTTAATAACAGCAGATCGGCATCGAATGGTTTGGTGATGTAGTCGGCGCCGCCGGCATTATAGCCTTTGGTGATAAAACGCTTGTCGACATTGACGGCGGAAAGGAAAATGATCGGAATGTCGCGGGTTTTATTGAGCCCGTTCATGGCCTCGGCCACCTCAAAGCCATCCATGCCCGGCATTTGCACATCCAGAATGATCAGTACGTAGTCATTGCGCAGGATTTTCTTCAGGGCTTCTTCCCCCGATGCCGCCGTGTCCACTTCGTAGGCATTGAGTTGTAGCAGGGTTTTCAGCGAAAATAAGTTCTCCTGTTTATCGTCAACAATCAGAATCATAACTAAATATGCGTCGGGTAAGTGATTCGGAGCTTTCCGGAGTTTTTGTAAAGGTGCTGAAAATGCGTCAGCAAAACTAATTGCTATCTACTTTGGTAAAGGCAATATTATTGCTTCGCAAAAAAAATCTGCATGCATAATCAAAATCCGGCACAGTTTGCCCGCGATCATATTGACCGGCAAATCACCGCCTGTCGGAACATATAGAACAACTCGTCCTGCTATAAAAGCCGGGTCACTACCCCTGCGAATAATGACCCGGCCACCTTGCTTTTACGGTTTTATTATCTGTCCCGTGTTGGCGCCGAATACGCTCTTACGAAAGCCGTACTCCAGTTGATGCATGGTTACCGGAATATCGCCCGGGAAAAAAGGAAAATACTGGGGCGAACTTTCTATTACTGTCGGACTAACGGCATTGATGCGTATGCCATGGGGCAATTCAATGGCGGCGGCGCGGACAAATGCTTCAATGGCGCCGTTGGCGGCGGAGGCATTGGCGAAATTCAAAACCGGTTCCTGTGTCAAAGCACCGGTGATTAAAGTAAAGGAACCTTTGGGATTAATATAGTGCTGCCCGATGAGCACCAGATTGACCTGCCCCATTAGTTTACCCTCGATGCCCTTCCGGAATTCCTGATCAGTCATGGTTTTCCAGGGGCCCACATGGGTGGTACCAGTCGTGCTGATCAACGCATCGAACGCGCCGACCTGCCTGAATAAGTTTTCTATGGAGGCCGGGGAGTTAATATCTGCCTGCAGATCGCCCCGCTCACGCCCGACCCGGACTATTTCGTGGTCTTTTTCAAATGCACTGGCTAAGTGCTTGCCCATGGTGCCGGTAGCACCAACGATGATAATCTTCATTTTGTAAATTATTTTATGAATGATGCATGTAATGGCCTGCCCGGAAGAGAATCTCCAGGTCAGGACAAAATGTAGTTAAAGGAGGGGGAGGTCCAGTTACTTAGATCTAAAAAGACTCTTCCATCAGCGCTTTATTCACCATGATGCCGGTTGTAGTACCCATGGCCACGGCATTGGCCACCGTGCGCATCCGGTTTGTATTATCCCCGCAGGCAAAAATTCCGGGCACAGTGGTTTTTTGCGCCGTATCTACCTGTATATATCCGTCCGCATGCAGGGTGCATCCCAGCCATTCCGGCAGGGAGCTTTGTTGTATAAAAGGAAAACGGGCATATAAGGCGCTGATGGTCGCCCGCTGGCCATTGCGAAAGATTAACCTTTGCAGATGGCCATTTATATGCTCCAGCTTTTCGATCGCCATTTCCACAACAGCGATGTTATGGCTTTCGAGTTTTAGTGTTTGTTCCTGCGTCAAAGTTGACTTTCCGTTGGTGTAAAGTGTCAGATCAGCCGTCCAGTTGGAAATAAGGGCGGCAAACTCAAAACCAACTTCCCCATTGGCTAAAATACCGGTCTGCTGGTTCTTTACTTCATAACCGTGGCAATATGGGCAGTGCAGCACGCTCTTACCCCAGCATTCGGACAAGCCGGGCAAATCATCCAGTAGATCCCGAATACCGGTGGCAAAAATTAATTTTTGGGCAGTAAATATTTCTCCGGCTGCCGTATCTATTTCAAACCCCGTTTCCGTTTGCCGGCCGGTACTGGCTAAGCCGGTTAAAAACTTTACTGTCGTGTACTTTTCTACCTGCTGTCTGGCCAGGCTGGCAATTTCCTGTGGCGGCGTACCATCCTGCGTAATGAAATTATGTGAATAGGGCGTTTGCCGGTTACAGGGCTGGCCACTATCTATGATCAACACTTTACGGAGCGCCCTGCCCAGACTCATACCGGCAGCAAGGCCCGCATAACTTCCACCAATTATAATTACCTCATAGTGCTTATGGTCGCTCATGGCCACAAAAGTAGGGTGGCCGGCAGGTAGTGAAATAGGACAAAAACGTAGTAGAACAGGACTTAAGAAAAATTCTTTCTAAAAGCCTCCGGCGAATAGCCCGTATGCCTTTTAAACAGCCTGATAAAGTAGGAAGTATCTTCATAACCCAGCAGATCGGCTATGTCTTTTACCTGATTAGGCGTGGCCAGCAGGTATTTTTTAGCCTCCAGAATTACCTGTTCGCTGATCAGCGCTGCAGCCGACTTGTTCATAGTCGCTTTCGTAATGGCATTCAGTTGATAGGCAGACAAATTTAATAAATTTGCGTAGGGAGTGACCTCCTTAATAGTGGATACGTGCGTATGGAGCAATTCTAAAAAGTCCTCCAAACGTTCCTGCGCGTACGTACTGCCGTTTTTGGCGGTGCCGGCAGGGTTTCGGCTTTGCCGGATAAACTCTATGAAAAATATGTCTAAACTGGCTTTGATAACTTCTATATAACCTTCTTGTTGCGCATTGAATTCATGGAAAATAGAAGCCAGAACAGCCAGTAGTTTTTCAAACCTCGGCAACTCAAATGCGCAGTAATTTTTCGAACTGGCCCTTCTCAGCCGCTGGTTGGGAAGCTTATCCTGCGGGTGATAAAAAGTCGTATCGAATTCCATCAGGTAGCCCGTACAACCGGCTTTCAGTTCCAGTTGATGCACCTGACCGGGACGCAAAAAAAAGATAGAATGGTCCTCCACCTGGTGAGAAGTAAAATCTATCAGGTGCGTACCCTCTCCACTTTCTATGGCCAGCACAAAAAAGAAATCATGGCGGTGTAAAGCATGGGAAAGATCTTGTCCGCCCAGTATGTTCGGGAGCGCCCGTATTTTAAACCGCCCGGAAAAGGCCGGTGCATGCGGGGCTGGCAGGATTTGTCTGACCGGAATTTTCTTCATGTTATGATCGACTCGATACGCATTGGAGCAGCGTTTTAGGGTGCAAAATAGCAGCAAATAGATTACATTGTTTCCTCGTAAATACCCGACCTCTGCCCGACTCACCTAAATTCGCCCATGCACCATCCCTACCACCTCCCCGCCGAAGTAGACCGCATCGCCGAACTGCACGATCCGGTGCTCCGTAACCTGCAGATCACGCAGAGCTATGCCGAACTGTCAGCGCAAATAGCCGGGCGTACAGGACGCTGCGCCAACTGGTGCACCTTCGCTACCTGGGCCTCGCGGCAGGCCGGCCAATCGATCCGCCGGGAGGATGTGCGTGCTGCCCTCGAACAGGTGCTGAACGGGGTGCCGGAAATACAGGAGGCCATGCAGGGCCTGGTCGCCATGATCCGGCAGAAACGCCCGGACCAGGACGCGGAGGGCATCCGGGCGCTGGTCTGGGAGCTGCTCCACCCGGCCGCCGCACTCGAACGCGCCGGCGAGGCCGTGGCCCGGGGCAATCAAAAAGTCTATGCCGAGATCGGCCGCGCTTTTGCCGGTTTTCTGGACGCCTGCCTGGCCGATCCGGCACCCAACCCCGACCACCTTTCGGATTTCTGTAACCGCCTGCGCATCGGTGACCCGCCGGACGGTCAGGACTACCTGCGCCGGGCCTTCACGCGCTATTACCAGGCTTTTTTTGTCCAGGACGCCCGCGAAAAAGCCCAGTTGTTGCTGCTGGCCAACCTCGAAATCGGTTTTCATGAACAAACCCGCCTGCAACCCGAAATTGCTGCCGCCCTCGAAGCCGCCGTGGTAGACCCGCAGGATTTTTCCCAACGGCTGTTCGCCGTTTTATTCCCCAACCGCAGCAGGCTGGCCTACGCTATACAACTCCTGCTGCACTGGCTGGGACAGCGGACCGCCATCGACCGGAGCATCGAGCAGCTGCTGCAACGCATCCGCCATCACCTACGGTTGTTCCTGACCGATCACCTGATGTCGCTGCGTTTCCCCGCCGGAAAATTGCTCCAACTCGGCCACGACCTGCCGGGTACTTTTCCGGAAAATCTCCGCCAGCTGGACAATGCCGAACTGCTGGCGCTGCTGGCCCGCCTGGACCCGACCCCCAATGATCTGCGCGACAGCGGCGCCACGGACTGGGCCGATTTGCAGGAGCGGCTGCACTATATAGCCGATATGTTCCGCTGCTCGCAGGAAGAGGTGACTTTGCTGGAGGCGCCCTTTACCGCAGAAGAACTGGAGAAGATCAAAAGCGGGGTGTGGAACGAGGAATTTACGGTATCCATCCCCAGATCCGCTTCGCCGGGCGCCCCAAATTAGACGGGCAATATAGTTTTACAAGTCCTTTACATCCTTTTACACCTAAAATACCGACTGGCTTTTAAGCGCCTGTACTTTTGACCCATACTTTAACCAAACTTAAAAATCATGCGCATTCTCCTCGTACTCGTCCTTGGTTTAGGCCTTATGGCCTATCGTAACCTGCAACCCCACGCGCCGCAGCCGCCTATGTGCACGGCCAGCCCGGTCTGCCAGGCCGGAAGCATTTTCTTCCAATCTGCTGACGGTGGTACAACCTGGCAGGACATCAGCGCCGGCCTTCCCGATACCATGAACAGCCTGCTGGCCCTCAACGGGGAAGTGTATGTGGGCAGCGCAAACGGCATTTTATATCATAGCCGCCAGCCGGAAAACGGCGTTTGGGAACAGGAAAATCTCAACGACTACTGCGTGACGACCGGCGAATTCTTCTCCAACGTCGACCAGCGTTTGCCGGAAAATTATATTATGAACATTTTGCCCGGGCATACCGGACCAGTCGTCCACATTTATAACCGTGGCTTTTTCCGGCAAAAACCCGGCACGAAAGTCTGGCAGTCCATAAATGAAACACTGGCCGAAAAAACGTTGCATACCCTGCTGGAAAGCGCCAGCGGAAGCCTGTTCATCGGCGCCGGAACGGGCATTTACAAATCGGCCGACCAGGGCAAAACCTGGAACCAGGTCTATACCGGCGGCTGGGTGTCGGGCCTCTTCGAATCGAACGGCGCACTCATCGGCAGCGGATCCAAAGGCCTCCTGCAGTCCAGCGACGGCGGCGACCACTGGACCCTGGCGCTGCCCGACGAACGGACGAACTACGAGTTTTTCCAGGTCGATGAAACGGTGGTTGCGGCCTGTCTGTTCGGCCCCTGGCGGGATAGCTATAAGGCCAATCCATTCCACGTTTCTTCCAACCACGGCGCCACCTGGCAGCCCATGATCGAAGCGCTGCCGGCCGCCGAACATATCGACGACCTGCTGCAGGTAGGCAACGATCTTTTTTGCTGCTACAAGGCCGGCATTGCCCGCTCCAGCGACGGCGGAAAGACCTGGCAGCTCGTTTTTGACCTGCATAATCAGGGGAAAACGACGAGCATGCAGCTAACTGTCTGGGGTAAAACCGTGTACGCTATCGTCCGGAGGGGGGGATGTTGAATTTTAGTGAGACGCTCACTTTAGTGAGACTCTCACTAATCCTGTTGTCCAGTGCCTGCCACCTGTCTCCTGCCTCCTGCCCCCTGACCCCTACCACCGCGAAAAGTGGCCCGGTGCCGCCGCCCGAGGGGAATGTTTACTGCGCTTTGGAAGATAAATCCGGTCGCCTGTGGTTCGGTGCCGAAACCGGGGCATACTGCTACGATGGCCAGACTTACACCCGCTACACCATGGAAGACGGCCTGAGCAACAATGCCGTATCCTGTATGCTGGAAGATAAATCCGGTCTGCTGTGGTTCGGTACCAATGCCGGGGTTTGTCGCTACGATGGCCGCACGTTTACCCGGGTGGAACTGCCCGCCACCTATGGTACCGATATAATGCCCTTCCAGCAGTCGGCCAGGCAGAAAAGTGCGGCGCAACAGTCCGCCCGGATCTCGAAGATTGTGCAGGATAAAAGCGGCAATCTCTGGTTCGGCACGCTCGACGCCGGGGTATACCGCTACGATGGTCAGACTTTCACCAATTTCCTGCCCGATGAAGTGGTGCGCTCCATGTTCCTGGACCAGGCCGGGCAGGTCTGGATCGGCTCCTGGAGCAATGGCGGCGTGTACCGTTTCGACGGACAGGCATTCCACAACTTAACCTCGACCATCGGCCTCACCGACGGCATGATCGGCTGCATGCTGCAAGACCGCCAGGGCCTGCTGTGGTTCGGCACCCGCGACCAGGGGCTATACAGTTATGATGGCATTTTCCTGATCAAAATGAGCGAAAACATGTCCATATGGAGCTTGTACGAAGATCGGGCCGGCCACCTCTGGTACGGCACGGATGGGAAATGGGGCCGCGATGGACAGGGCGTGTTCCGGATAGACGGCGAGACCACGCGTAATTTCACCACTGCGGATGGGTTGAGCGCCAACAATGTCTTCTGTATCCTGGAGGATAGGCAGGGCCGGATGTGGTTCGGAACAAGGGGGATGGGGGTATGCGGGAAAATTTAATATTTAGTGATAGTCTCACTTTGAGTGAGACTATCACTAAACATTAAATTTGCCGCGTCTCAACCTATTCCCGATGCACCTCTTACGCCTTTTACTCCTGCTCTTACCAGTTTCGGCCATTGGCCAGCCCTGCGTTTACCTCGCCTACGACGGCTTTGACTATACCGCCAACACCGCCCTCGACGACCGGAACGGCGGCGCCGGATGGGCCGAACCCTGGCTCACCCAAAACGATGATCAAACCATCCCCGGCTTTCAGACCAGCACGGGTGCCGGCAGTCTGGCCTTTGGTAATTTGCAGACCCTGGGCCGCTTCGCCTCGGGTGGGCGGGCTTATCTCACCGCCGGCCGCCGCCTGAATACCAGTGAAAACGGTCCGTTTGCCGCCTATGTGGGCACCTTCAACGGAGGCATTGGCACCGAAACGGGCGGTACCCTCTGGATGAGCGCCTTGCTGCGCAAAGAGGGGAACAATAACCAATCGGTGTTTGCCGGCCTGCATGGCAGCGGCCTGCCCTGGTGCGACAACTGCACGGCCGAAAAAGTGGCTTTCGGCTACTTCGAAGGCCATAGTACGGTTGCCGGTGAGCGCCGCTGGACCTTGCGCATCGGCGACAGTTATTTCCCGACGAGCGTCCCGGTGATCACGGGCGTCAGCGCTTTTTTGGTGGTCAAACTGGTGTTCGACCCAAGCGGTACCGGCGTCAACCTGTTTATTAATCCGGCAGAACTGGGCAACGGCAACCCATTACCGGTTTTAAGCCAAAGCAGCGCGCAGCCATTCGTGTTGCGCAGCATCGTCACCTACCTCGGTAATGACCCCGGCAATGGCTCGGTCGATGAAATCCGACTGGCTACTGCCTATCCCTGTGTCGCTCCGGACCCAATGGTCATGGTCGACCTGCCGCCGGTCGGCATTATTTCAGCAAATACGAACGACGGGCAAGCCCCGCTTGCCATTACCTTCTCCGCCACCAGTAGTTTCGATCCCGAAGGCGGCCCACTCAGCTACATATGGGACTTTGGCGACGGCTCCGCAACCACGACGGGTGTTTCCGCGAGCCATACGTACACGGCGCTGGGCCAGCTTGACGTGCGCCTCACGGTGGAAGATCAGGCCGGCTTACAGCATACCGCCCTGTATCCGATCACGGTCCGCAATGCAAACGGCGCCTATCCCTGCCTCAGCAGTTTTTCTTTGCTGCAACAGGCCAACTGCGACGGCAGTGGCGGCATTATCCGCATCAACGATCATCCCGCAGTTTTTACTTTGAAAAATGCAGCCGGCACCCTGCTCAGCCCGACCACTGGCAACGAGTTTCACAACCTGCCCGCCGGCCAGTACCGCTACGAAGCCGCGGGAAACGCCGGCTGCAGCGACCGGTTCGACCTGCAGGTTCCCATCGACAGTACTACCTGTCCGGACTGGCAGCCGCCCCTATGCCGCCTCGCCATCGGTACCAACCTGAGCGGATTTGCGGATTGGGTGCCTGAGCGGCCATTGCGCAATTTAATGAAACACGTCCGCCCCGAGCCGATCACCTTCCACGACGAGTGTTTTTGCTGGGATAACGGCAACCGGTCCCTGCTGGCATTTGATGCGGACGGTTACCCGACACAGGTGCCGCAACTGGCCAATGGCGTGCTGAATAAGCTACGCTACGTCATCTCCTCCGAAGGCGCCAATTTGCCGCCAGGCGAGACCTATGTGTTGCTCTACGACGGAACGGGTGATCTCCAGATCGGTGGTGGCGTAACGGTCACGGCTACTACGCCCGGTCGCATCCAGTTTGCGGTGAACGATCCGGGCAACCTGTTTTTTATGATCAACGCTTCGCAAACGGGCGATCACGTGCGCAACATCCGGCTGCTGCGCCTGGCCGACGAGTTTGCCGACCTGGAAGCGCAGCCGTTTTACGAAGGTTTTTTGGACAAAATAAAGCCCTTCCAGGTGCTGCGTTTCATGGATTGGGGCGCTACGAATGGTAATCCCGCCCGGCACTGGGAACAGCGGAGCAGCCTCAGCTATTTTACCTACGCCACCCCGACGGGCGTGCCCTATGAGATGATGGTGCAACTGGCCAACCAACTGAAAAAGGATATTTGGCTTTGTGTTCCGCATGCCGCCGACAGCGCTTGTGTGGCGCAAATGGCCGCGTTTTTCCGCGACAAACTCGATCCGGATCGGCATATTTATCTGGAGTACAGCAACGAGGTCTGGAACTGGATTTTTGCGCAGGCACATTACAATGCCGAAAATGCGCCCAGCAACCTCTCTTACGGCCGCGCGATGGCTGAACGTGCCGGTACCACTTTCCGGATCTGGCATGCCGTATTCGGCGCCGAAAAATCGAGGGTAAAACGGGTGCTGGGCCTGCAAGGCGGCTATAATGCGCTGAACGAGCAAATCCTCGCGCAGCTCGACCCCGCCGACTGGGACTATGGCTCGCCCAGCAGTTACATCGGCCTTGACCACTCGGCAAGCGGCAGTCCGGTACTCGACGCTGCCAGTACTCCGGCCGATATAATTGCCAATGCCCGCAGTAACTGGGCCGCCTTCCGGCCCACGCTGTGGCAGGATTACAACAATGTGAAGCTTTTCGGCAAGGAAATCGTGAATTATGAAGGCGGCCAGCACTTTGTCGGCAACGTATTTGGAATTCCCTATGCCTACCAGCAGGCCATGTGGGATGCGCAGTACAGCCCCAACATCCATGCCCTGTACAGTGACATGCTCGATACGGTGCGTCAGTGGGGCAGCAGGATGTTCGGCAATTTCAGCCTCTCCAGTCCGCAGGAGAGCGTGTACGGTTCCTGGGGGGTGTTGAACGACATCGACATCCAGCCGCCTTACCTCCAGACGGCGCCCAAGTACCAGGCCCTCCTGGATCATATTTGTGAAACGCCGACCAGCGCCACGGAGACGCCGAAAGTGATCCAATCGCCCGGACTGATCTACCCCAACCCGACGAGCGGCTTGCTTTGGCTCCGGTTTCCGGAAAATGTGGTGGTGGATGGGCCGGTCAGGGTGCTGGACATGCTTGGCCGCGAGCTGCTGCGCGAGAATGTTGGCAGTAATAGTGCCGGGGACTTAGCGCTGGATCTGAGCGGACTGAACGGCGGTATGTACAGGGTATGCGTGTGGGTGGAAGGGGAACATTGGGTGGGTAGGGTGGTGGTGGCACATGCCGAGTGAGGCTACACCCGCTTTTGCGGCCTGTTGCGGCTGCGGATGAAAAATTGAGTCCGGTCCAACAGTTTGTGGTTCTTCCACATCCAGGTTCCAGGCGGCACAAACGAGGTGCCAGGCAGCCGCCAACCGCTAGGCCTGCCCGCCGGGGTGAAAGTCGTGCATACGCCTTGTTTGCCCAAAGCCCCTATTTGCGGCGGATGTTAAAAGATAAATCCCCTTATTTTAAGAAAAGCCCTTAACTTAAAATAAGGCTCTCTTTTTCCAACGTACGATCATCCCCCCGCCTTCTTTTTACCCAGTGCTTTTAGGTCGGCTTCCAGGGTGTTCAGGCTTTCCGCCTTTTCAATGGCCTCTTGTTGGGCCTTGAACTTATCGTACTCCTTACCCGCCATTTCGTCGGCCAACTCTTTGCGGATACGTCCGGCATGTTCCAATACTTCGCGGGAATTGATGGTCAGGATGTCGTTCAAACGCTTGATCCAGTCCTGCATATACATCGGTCTGCGCTGTTGGGCCTGTGCCTCTGCAAAGGCGAGGTACTGCTCTACCAACAAATTCAAGGCAATCATTTCATCTGCGTTCAGGTAGTTTTTGGCTATGGTCACGTCGCCTTTCCGGACTTTTGCGCCGGACCAGGAAGTCAGGCCCATATTGGGTTCTGCAGCGTTGGCGCGTCCGGCAATGAGTTCAGCGGCTGTTTTTTGGCTGACCGCCCACAGCAGCTTGTTTTGTATGATCTTGAAAAATTCCTGCGTCGTTTGGCTGTTTTCGGCGTAGTCTATGCTGGTGCCGTACAGGTCTTTGACTTTTTGATAAAACACCTTTTCCGAACTGCGAATGTCCCGGATGCGGGCCAGCAGTTCATCGAAGTAGTTCAACTGCCCGGCGCGTTTCAGCCGGTCATCATCCAGGGTAAAGCCTTTGATAATGTATTCCCGCAAACGCTGTGTCGCCCAAATGCGGAACTGGGTGCCCCGGTGGGAGTTAACGCGGTAGCCGACCGAAATAATCAGGTCGAGGTTGTAGAAGTCAATCTCTCGCATGACTTCGCGCCCTCCCTCATTTTGAACTGTTGCATTTTTTGCAACAGTTCCTTCTATAGGTAATTCGCCCTCTTCATAAACATTTTTAATGTGGCGGGAAATAACCGATTTATCCCGCTGGAACAATTCGGCCAACTGGTTCAAGGTCAACCAAACAGTTCCCCCCTCCATGCGGACTTCCACCTTGGTTTGGCCGTCTTCCGACTGGTATAAAAATATTTCACTGGACATACAGGCGGGGTTGAAAATTTTGGCAATTGTAAATAAATTGTAGCATAATTACAAACAATTTATTTGCCAATACAAAACTTCCCAAAAATACTCCCTAAAACCTCCTCCACCCCGATCTCGCCCGTGATCTCCCCCAGCGCATACAGCGCCCGGCGAATATCCTGGGCCACAAAATCCCCGGTAATGCCCGTTTCCAGTCCATGCAGCACGTCGGCCAGTGCGGCATCGGCCTGGCCCAGGGCTTCGTAGTGGCGCACATTGGTCACCACGGTGTTCTCCAGGTTGACCGCTCCGCCGGAAACGGTCTGAAAGATCTGTTCCTTCAAAAATTCGATGTTCATCTGATTTTTGGCGGACACGGGAATGACCTGCTCCAGCTGTAACGGCACCACATCGAACGTGGAGTCGGCGGACCGTAAATACGGGTGCACCTCCGGCAGGGTAGGGTCTACCAGCCAATCGGCCTGGAACAGGGGATTGCGGTCCATTTTATTGCAAACAACCAGTAGGGGCGACCCTTGCGGTCGCCCAACATCTAGCGGGCGCCCAACCTCCGAAATTGGTGACGACGACAACGCCAGCAAATCCCCATGCACCTCCGCCAGCGTCATGCCCCCCGTCACGTCCCACACATACACCAGAATAGCGGCCTGCTGGATTTTCTCCATCGTCCGGGCCACGCCGATGGCTTCGATCTGGTCCTGCGCTTCCCGAATGCCCGCCGTATCGATCAGCCGGAAGCGGACGCCCTGAATATTGAGCGTTTCCTCGATGGTATCGCGGGTGGTACCGGGGATTTCGCTGACAATGGCGCGCTCCTCGTTGAGCAGGGCGTTGAGCAGGGTGCTTTTGCCGGCATTGGGCCGCCCGGCGATCACGGTGACGACGCCGGTTTTCAGCACATTCCCCAGCGCGAACGAAGCCAGCAGCGACTGCAGGTGTCGGCGGATCTTTTCTACCAGTTGCTGCAGCGCGCCGCGGTCGGCAAACTCGACGTCTTCTTCCCCGAAATCCAGTTCGAGTTCCACCAGACTGGCGAAGTGCAGCAGTTCTTCCCGCAGTTGGGCGATCTCATTTTTGAACCCGCCGCGCAGTTGCTGCAGCGCCACGCTATGGGCAGCGGCGCTCTCCGAGGCCACGAGGTCGGCCACGGCTTCGGCCTGGGAAAGGTCCATTTTACCGTTGAGAAAAGCCCGCAGGGTGTACTCGCCGGGCTGGGCCAGACGGGCGCCCTGCCGGACGCATAACTGTATGATTTCCTGCTGAATATATGGCGAACCATGGCAGCCGATCTCCACGGTATGGTCGCCGGTATAGGAGTGTGGCGCGCGGAAAACGGTGGCCAGTACCTCATCCAGCAGTCGGCCGTCCGGATGCCGGAGGGCGCCGAAATGGGCGGTATGGCTGCGCGCTTCCAGCAGGGATTTCTTGCCGGAAAAGATGGAATCGGCCACTTCGATCGCGGCCGGACCCGATAAACGAATGACGGCAATGGCGCCCACACCGGGTGGGGTGGCCAGGGCAACGATGGTCGCAGATAAGTCGGGAAGACGCATTTTGCTGGGCTGATTTGGCCGGTTATTAAAAGATAAAGCGGAGTTCTTTCAGGTCGAACAGTTCGATGCCCTGTTCGGTTTCCAGCCGCAGGCGGCCGTCGGTTTCGACACCCTGGATCGTGCCGGAAAACGGCTGACCATCGGGGCGCTCGAACAGGCTGTTTTGTCCGCGCCGGTACAAGTGCTGTTCATATTCCGCGTGGATCTCCGCTCTTTTTCCGGCTTTCAAACGCAAATATCGCTTTTCAACGCATTCATACAGTGTATCCGCCACCACATCCAGATCGAACGTGCGGCCGCTGACGAGGGCCAGGGACGTCGGCCGGTTGTCCATAGACGGGAACGTCAGCTGGTTCACGTTCAGGCCAATACCCACAATAGCTGCCGCCCAGCCGGATCCGGAAAGGGTATTCTGGATCAGAATGCCGCCGGCTTTGCGGTCGCCGATATACAGGTCGTTGGGCCATTTGGTGGTGAGCAGCGCGGCTGTCCGCTCGTCGAGATGGACTTTGGCGGTGTCGAGAACGGCCAGCGCAATGGTCATACTCAGGTAAAATTGTGCCTTGATATCCAGCCACTTCGGGTAGAGTAAAATGCTCAGCGTCAGGTTCCGGGCGGCCATGCTTTCCCAGCGACTGCCATATTGACCCCGTCCGGCTGACTGGCTGTCAGCCCGGACCACCGTTCCTTCCGGTGGCGTGCTTTTTGTAGTTCCCTGCGCGGATAATAGCGCTGCCGCTGTATCGTTGGTCGAGGGAATTTCCTGGAAATGATGGAAAACTTTTCCGACAAAAAGGGTGTTAGTCAATCGACAACTGGTTTTAAATTTAGAACAGGTAAATAACGAAATCAAGCACAAGGACGTTATTGCCTGCATAAGTGGGTGCTCTTTGCGTACCTTTACTTTTTCTTTTGCCCGTTTTCATTCGGACCCCGCGTTTTTTTTGAACTTATTAAAGCACATAACAAATCTTGATTAGGACATCCTCCCGTCGGGCACAAGTGGCCCCTCAGAACTTCGAAGAACTCAATCATTGCATTGTCGAAGGTATTCGCGACAAAAAAGGCAAAAATATAGTCCAGTTGGACTTACGGAAATTAGGGGAAGCACCAGCCGACTTTTTCATCATTTGTGAAGGGGATTCCAGCACGCACGTCAAGGCTATTTCCGACAGCATTTATCAAAAAGTGAAAGAAATTACCCGTACGATGCCGATTCACACGGAAGGCTCTAAAACGGCCAGTTGGGTGCTGATGGATTATTTCAATACGGTAGTCCATGTTTTCCACCCGGAAACCCGTCAGTTTTACGAGATCGAACAACTTTGGAGTGATGCCGAGGTGACCGAGTTCGGGGAAATTTAAGCCTGCCTGCTCCAGCAATAAGTTCAATTCTCAAAAGGCGAATTGCCGGCGCGTTTATGCGACGGCCAGCACTATTCAGACATAATGGAACAAGAAAATAAGAAAAAACGCGGCTCTGATCCGGATGATCAACGCCCGCAACGGGATGATAATAATGGTGGCGATGGCATGCCCCGCATTAATTTCACCTGGTTTTACGTCCTCATCGTCTTTGGCCTCATCGGTTTATACCTGGCGAAAATGATGGGTACCGAACACCGCACTAACTGGGCGGAATTCGAAAAATGGGCCCGCAAAGGCCATGTTGACCGGCTGGTCGTGGTGAACGAAAAAGAAGCCTATGTGTATATCAAACCCGATTCCCTGGGTTTTGGCGACCATAAGGATATCAGCGCGGAAAAGCCGAAAGGCCTCAACGTCGACATTCCGAACTATGTGTTCAACATTGGTAAACCGGAAGTGCTGGAAACCAAACTGAAAGAACTCAACGACAGCCTGGCCAAAGAAAAGAAGGGTAAAATTGTTGCCGAGTACGATACACGCACCGACTGGACCACCACGATGCTGCCGTATATGCTGATGATCCTGCTGTTTGTCGGCCTCTGGATGTTCATCATGCGCCGAATGGGCGGTGGCGCCGGCGGTCCCGGCTCACAGATCTTTAATATTGGTAAGTCCAAGGCCACCCTGTTCGATAGTAATACCAAGGTCAACATCACGTTCGCCGACGTGGCGGGACTGGACGAGGCCAAGGAAGAGGTGATGGAAGTCGTGGATTTCCTGAAAAACCCGAAGAAATACACCGTTTTAGGCGGTAAAATCCCCAAAGGCGTTCTGCTGGTCGGCCCTCCGGGTACCGGTAAAACGCTGCTCGCCAAGGCAGTTGCCGGGGAAGCCAATGCGCCGTTCTTTTCCATTTCCGGTTCGGATTTCGTGGAAATGTTCGTCGGTGTCGGCGCCTCCCGGGTACGTGACCTGTTCCGGCAGGCCCGTGAAAAAGCGCCCTGCATCATTTTTATCGACGAAGTAGATGCCATTGGCCGGGCCCGCGGACGCGGCGCCATCCAGGGCGGTAATGACGAACGCGAAAACACGCTCAACCAGTTGCTGGTGGAAATGGACGGTTTCCCGACCGATAAAGGCGTTATCCTGATGGCGGCCACCAACCGGCCCGATATTCTGGACAATGCCCTGATGCGTCCGGGCCGTTTTGACCGCCAGATCGGTATTGGACGCCCCGACCTGAAAGGCCGCGCGCAAATATTTGAAGTGCACATGCGCAGTATCAAGGTCAGCCCGGAAGTGACGGCCCTGGCGCTTTCCGAAATGACGCCCGGTTTTGTCGGCGCAGACATTGCCAACGTTTGTAACGAAGCCGCCCTGATCGCTGCCCGCCGCGAAAAAACGGCGGTGTACATGGACGATTTCAACTACGCCCTCGATAAGGTGATCGGTGGCCTGGAGAAGAAAAACAAGATCATTACCCCGGAAGAAAAGCAGATCATTGCTTACCACGAAGCCGGTCACGCTATTTGCGGCTGGTTCCTGGAACATGCTCACCCGCTGGTGAAAGTGACGATCGTTCCGCGTGGTCTGGCCGCCCTGGGTTATGCGCAATACCTGCCGAAAGAGCAGTACATCACCCGCAAGGAGAAACTGCTCGACGATATTTGTATGACGCTGGGTGGCCGTGCCGCAGAATCCGTGGTGTTCGACAAGATCAGCACCGGCGCGCAAAGCGACCTCGACCATATTACGCGGCTTTCGTATGAAATGATCGTCAACTATGGCCTGAGCGAAAAAGTAGGCAACGTAAGTTACTACTCCATGCTGAACGACAGTTATACCCGGCCTTTCTCCGAGCAAACGGCCTTCATGATCGATCAGGAAGTGAAAAACATGATCGAAGAACAATATGACCGTTCCAAAACCCTGCTGCGCGACAAACGCAAGGAACTGGACGCGCTGGCAAAAGCCCTGCTGGAAAAAGAAGTGCTGCACCGCGCCGACCTGGAAAATATTATTGGTAAACGACCTTTCATCGATCCAACGCCCGGTGAAAGCGCAAGCGTGCCGGAAGTAGAACCGCTGATGCGGGAAGAAGACTAGTAGTTTCAAGACAATATATAATGGCAAGAGCCGCCCGGAGCAATCCGGGCGGCTTTTGTGTTTTTAACATCCTTCAGCATGTACTATTTTTGACGTTCACTAATATTTCGCCACCATGGAACAACCGGACCCCCGTGCAGCGCATAGCCGTAAAATAGATACCTGGTCGCGCACGATCATCGCCCTGGCGCTGGGCATCCTGTTGGGCGGACTGCTCTCGGTCGTCGGACTGGACGCGCTGGAGCAGAACCTGCCCATGTTGCTGACCGCCTTCGGCATGCTGGTCGTGCTGGTGGCGGGCCTGGCTTTTTTCCTGGTACAAAACAAGGAAAAGGCCCTGCGCCGGCTTTTCGGGGTGGACAATACGGATCTGGGAGAAGCCAAGAACCTGGCTCAGTCCCTGTTTCTGCGGGTCTGGGACCGGGATTTCAAAACGGCGGAGGAGCATTTCAACCAGTTATTTTCCAAAATATTCGCCTGGTATTCCTGGATGTCTTTCCGGCGCTGGGTCATTACTATTTTCAACACGCTGTTCGTCAGTTTTGCCGGTTTGCTGGGCACGGTTTTGCTGTTCAACCAGAACAAACTCCTGTCGCGGCAGAACGAACTGCTCAACCGCCAGAACTACCGGCTGGATCAGCAAACCTACCTCCAGGAAGCCGGGCGCCGCAGTTCGCTCATATTTTTAATGGGAAACCTGCTGGATGCCATCGACCGCGAACTCAAATCCGACGTAGGCCGGCCGGGCGTTCGCGATCTGTCGCCACAAATCATCGGGCAGATCGTGGCCCTCAGCAACAGCCTGCGGCCTTACCGGTATTTGGAAAACGATTCGCTCATCGACCGGGAGATCAGTCCCGAACGCGGCCAGTTGCTGCTTTCGCTGGTCAATAGTGAGATCGACAACGGCTCCCTGAAACGTATTTTTTTGACGGCCGACTTTTCTTACGCGGATCTGGGCGAGGTCATGCTGGCAGGCGAATACCTGGGCGGGATCAACCTGCGGGAAGCGAACCTAAGTAAAACCGATCTGAATGGCGCCGATATGACCGGCGCCGACCTTAATCGTGCCGACCTGAGCGGGGCCATCCTGGCCGGAACCAATTTAACCAAAGCCAACCTGAGCACTACCGATCTGCGGGAAGCCATCATCGAGCAAACCGATTTTCGGGGTGCGTCCTTGTACGGTACCGACCTGCGCGGGGTAAACTTCATCGATTCCGACTGGCGGGGGGCGTATTTTGGCGAAGCGAAACTGGACAGTGCGACGGTACCGAACGGGCACTGGTTCCAGGTGATGCAGCATTTGCCTAAAGATTCCATTGTGGGTGGTGCCTACGTCAGCCAGCACTATCGGATTGATTCGGTGGCCGTGGAGGGTGGGGGAGTGGAGTATTTTCTGGTAAGGAAGTAAGGGTGGCGGGGGCGTATTTGGAGTGGTAAATAAACGTTACCCTTTCAAGTAAAGTAGACTTTGATTTTGTAAACGAGTTACTTACACTGACTGAAAGAAAACAAAACCCTGGAGATCAGAGATTGAAGATTTTTCAGGTATCCTGGCCAGGTGCTGGGCAGGAGTGGTAAAAAAATGGAGGTTTTTGGAAACTTAGAGTTAGAACCGATAAGAAGAGACCGAATAAATCATTCTGGCAGGCATAAAAAAAGCCCTTCCATTGCTGAAAGGGCTGTGCCTGGAGACAGGCGGAACTAATGATGTCGTATCGTGAATGGCAAAACCAAGATACCCATTACAAAAAATGGGTTACAGCATGGCTTGGCCAAATATATCTTCAATAGGTAAAAGTATTACAAAAATAAAACCAAAAATAAACTATATTTTGGTTTAAATCACGGCCGCAAAGATATAAAATATTGATCACCAATAAAGTATTTCAAATTCTTTCCAAACAATAGAAAAATTTTCTTGTATATTGTTGTTCCCAAGAAAATTTGTCATACATTTGTCTGTCCTTAAAAAACGAACGGACAAAAATTACCAACAGATGATTATTCGTACAACTAAATATGAAGCCACACTTCTGTCACTTGTAAGAGACTGATAACCATCTGTGTAGTTGAAAAACACCGGTTGTCACTCATTGAAGACAATCGGTGTTTTTTTTTTGCAAAAAAAGGAAATTTTAGAGTGATTGGAGGTAGGCGGGGCTAATGGTGTCGTAACCTAGTACCTAACTATCTCCTCTCCTCTTTTCGCCGCTTCTGGCGATTGTTTCCCTATACTTGCAATTACAGTACCATACCGTAAACTGAACCTGACGGTATAAGACCACTATGTGTGCTCTTTTACGTTGGGAGAAAATGTCGTGCCAATGAAGGCCCCTAAGGGAGCCAAGTAACTTCCATGGCTGTACTCAAGGTGTCATGCACCTCACAGCGGGGCGCCCTGCCTGTCGTAAAAGGAAAAGGGGACAATCATCATAAACATTAACTGATTTTACACATGAAAAAAATTTATTTATTTTTTGCTGGACTAACGATGACCCTGGTCATTGTAATCGGCATTGTTGCCTGCCAGAAGGAGTCACCAAGCGATGGTGTACCAACTCAACAAGCCTCTGATTTTACTGGATTAAGCGATCGCAGCACATACATTGCTCCGAATGGATGGATAGAAGTGCCAAATACTGCAAAAAAAGGCTGCAAACTGTTTAAGAACGGCTCACACTTTATGCAAGTAATTGAGCTGGACAAAGGGGCAAAAGTTGAGCCTTATGCTTACCCAGTTCAGGTTAATAGCCAAAACCAGCCTACTGGATCTGCCGTGTGGGCCAATGTTAACATCCCTAACCCATCCGTCATGAAGCAACCAGTTTCTGATTGGTGGCTGACTGCTGGCTCTTATGGCGTTTCAACTGATCGCTTGTATTCTATAACGAATGCAACCTTTTTTGACCCTCAATCTAATGGCTACAATAACTGTGGCTACGCATGTAAATCTGTTTATCCAGTAAAAAGAGGCTCTATTGTAGTATGCGGTTTTGGAGGCTCACCATCAGATTTAACCAAAATTAAGAGGGCCTTTGTAGTCAGCAGTAACGGTCAAACACCTAATGTAATAGGGTTTAGCGATTCAGGATCAAACCCCTATGCGTATAACACAATAAATAGTGTTTTTTCTACATATAAGTATGCGGTTGTTGGCTTTAAGCCGAGTGAAGCCCCAAACTATACTGGAGCGGTGCCACGTACAGCAGTTGGGGTGTCCGGATCCAATGTTTACATCTTTACAAGCACCAGTGCCAGTGGTGACAACACTGTCTCTATAATGGGCAATTGGGGTGTATCTGAAGCGAAGGTAGTTATGCTTGATGGTAGCGCATCCACTCAACTCACTGTGCTTGGCGTTAATAAGATAACTTACTCTCGGTGTGTGCCGAGTATTCTGAATGTTAATTATGGTCCACCGTAGAGAACGAAATCAATTATATTGTTCTATAACGCTTTACCATTAGGCAGAAAGCAGAATGCTATAGAGGGCTTGAAAAAGTCCTCTATTTTTTATGATTGGTGAAATGAAAACTATTTTTTATATAGATGGCATATTGGTTCTTCGAATTTTAACCCAATATCCTCTGTTAGATAATGGTTTCAGCCCTGCTTCTAAGGATGTCCCGCTTGGCAAGTGGTAACAAAACCAGCGTTTTTGTACACCCCAACATACCAGCACCGAGTAAGCCCCGCTATCTGCCTTCAACCTGCAACCATCAAAAAGGGACTCACCGGTTATCACCGGCAAGCCCCTTTCCTCATGGTACGTTTTGTTCTGATGTGGCGGCCTAATTACATGCCTGCCCGCTGATAACATCTCTGGCAAAAAGGATTTTAGGTCTCCAGTACTTAGAGGTAGATATATTTTCCACGATCACCCCGCGGCTGCAGGTGCTGTGTACGCACATAATGCCTTCGGCGGTGCATTCGACCACCATCGCGACGTGGTGTACCCGGCCGCGGTAGCCGAAGAAGACCAGATCGCCCGGCAACACATTTTCGAGGGCAATGCGATCGCCCTGGGCGGATTGTGTCGAGGAGCAGGCGGAAACCGGCACGTCAAATTCTTTTAAAATGTAGCTGGTGAAACCGGAGCAATCAAAGCCCGTTCTGGGGGCGCGGCCGGTATAGTGGTAAGGAATACCGACAAAATTCTGGGCGTATCCGGAAATGTATTCCCGAAGTTGCATGACTTCGGCGGAGTTAACGGCCCGGCCGGTGGCGGGTTTTACTGGATGGGGGGTAATGAATGCGGTAAGGAAAAAGAACGAAAAGAGGGGTAAAAGAAGCTTTAAAAATGGTCGTTTGGGGCTACTTAGATGGTCGATCGTTTCTGACATAAAATGCGATTTAATCCACAGCCTGGGGGGCTGCGCTCCGTAAGATTTTAAGAGCGGAACTGGTGAAAAAATATGGCCCTTGGGGAGGACGGCTCAAGTAGCTGGCAGCGGTGCTAAATGTTCACGGGAGAGATTAAAATGAGCCGGTAAAAGACTGAAAATTGCTGCAAGCCTGGGGCAAAGGTAGAAAAAGGTTTTAAAAAACAAATTTTGGAATAAAAATTTGTGTTAACGTTTCAAATGCATTCAAAATAGTCACTATCCGCCAGAAAAGGCAACTGCTGACGGTAATCTTGCAAATTATCCAGCGAAAGTTTGGCGGTGAACAACCCTTCCTGCCGGGAAATTTGAAAAATAGACTGTCCGCCGTAGTCGATCAGTGCGCTGTCGCCACTGTAAACATAGCCGTTTCCGTCCTGACCAATTACATTTACGCCAACCGTAAAGCATTGATTTTCAATGGATCGGGCGGTTAAAAGGCTGCGCCAGTGGTGGCTCCGGCGCTCGGGCCAGTTGGCCACAAAAATAAGCAGGTCATAAACCGAATTTTTTTTGGCGCCGGCGTTGCCAGCCTGGTTTCGGCTCCAGGCCGGGAAGCGTAAATCATAACAGATGAGCGGGCAAATTCGCCAGCCCAGCCACTCCACGACCAGCTTTTTTTTCCCTGCCGTATAGGCGCTGTCTTCCCCCGTCAGCCCGAATAAATGCCGCTTGTCATACCATTGGCAGCGCCCGTCGGGGAACATCCAGACCAGCCGGTTGAAGTATGCGCCGCCTTCCGCACAGATGAAACTCCCGGTCACGGCGGCGCCCAAAAGCTGCGCCGTTTCCCGCATCCAGCCCACCGTGTGTCCCTCCATCGGCTCCGCCAAGGCGGCGGCCTGCATGCTGAAACCCGTGCTGAACATTTCGGGCAGCACCACCAGATCGGTCTGACCGGCCAGCGGGGCGAGTTTCTGTCGGAACATGTCGAGGTTAGCCGCCGGGTTTTCCCAGTGCAAAGCCGTTTGAACGAGGGTGACACGCATGGATAGTTGCTTAAGTATGGACGTGAACAAGCCGAAAAGGCGGCAAGATTAAGGAAACCTATGGAAAAAAGCCGCTGATGGACCGCAGAAGTGTTTGAACTCTACTACTTTTACCCGCTTTTTATCGAAATATGGAACCGCTCGAACCTACTTCCTTACCCCCCACCGCTGCCGATCCCGATATGGCCCGGCTGGACGCGCTGGCCACGCTGCTGGACAGCCAGTTCCGCATACCGGGTACGAAAATCCGCTTCGGCCTCGACGGGATCATCGGCCTGGTACCTTATCTCGGCGATATGGCCGGCTTCGTTATTTCCGGGCTGCTCATGCGTCTGATGCTGCGGCGCGGCGCCGGACCCCTGCTGATGCTGCGTATGCTGGGCAATTTTGTGCTCGACGCCCTCATCGGCATCATTCCCGTGGTCGGCGACCTGTTTGATTTCGGATTCAAAGCCAATCGCCGCAACGTGAACCTCCTCAAAGCATATTATGCGGATGACCGACCCCGCCCCAGTGCCAAATGGTCGGCCACACTGCTCGGTATCCTGTTTTTTGCGCTGTTCGTGCTCCTCATCTGGGGCATCTGGAAATTAGCCGCCCTCCTTATCGGCTCCCTCTGGACGGCCGTATACCATTAACCATTAACCAATAACCAGTATCCACCCTATGCGGCCAAGCCTCCTGTTCCTCCTCCTCCTGGCAGCCCAGTCCGTCTTCGGCCAGCTTGTTCCGCTGTTATCCGACAGTGCGCGCATCAGTCTGCTCACGGTAGAGCCGGGCGATCAGGTGTACAGTACTTTTGGCCACAGCGCCCTGCGGGTGAACGATATGGCCAATCAACGCATCGACCGCTGTTATAACTACGGCACCTTCGAGTTTGACCAGCCCAACTTTCTGCTCAAGTTCTGCCGGGGAAAACTGCTGTATTTCCTCGACATCGAGTCGTACCGGGGTTTTGAATACGTCAATTTATCCGACCGCCGGGGCATGCAGGAGCAAATCCTGAACCTCAAACAGGCCGAAAAGCAACGGTTGTTTGAGTTGCTCACCGTCAATGCCCGCGAGGACAACCGCTATTATAAGTATGATTTCTTTTACGATAACTGCGCAACGCGGATTCGCGACATTGTACAGGAGTCGTTTTTCTATGAATTGCGCTATGACAGCACGCAACTGCCGATGGGTACGACGATGCGCCAGTTGCTCCAGCCGTATTTAAAGCCGCATCCGTGGATGGGTTTTGGCATCGATGTGCTGCTGGGGCTACCCGCCGACCGCCGTGCCCGTCCGGAAGATTTTATGTTTTTGCCCAACGGCCTGCACGATGTATTTGCCCATAGCCGGACGGCAAATGGCCAGTCGCTGGTGCGTGGGGAACGCCTCATTCCGCAGCAGCCGTTTGCCCGCGATGAATTCGAGCCCGGACTGTTCGAGCGGCCCTTCTGGATGATGTGTTTCGTGGCGGTCATCGGACTGCTGAGTATGGCCAATCCGCGCACCGAGCACATTTTCGATACTCTTTTCTGGCTGGTGCTGGGTCTGGCGGGGCTGGTAATTGCCCTGCTTTGGTTTGCCACCGACCACGTCCCCACCAAAAACAACCTGAATATTCTTTGGGCTTTGCCGACCCACCTGTTCTTTTTCTGGCGCCGCAACCGCAGCGAATTCACCCAGAATTACTTCATCGGCGTGTCCATTCTGGCCGTCATGCTGCTGGCGTTCTGGAAATGGCTGCCCCAGGAAATGCCGGTCGCCGCCCTGCCCCTGGTGGTGCTGGTAGTGATCAAAGGTTTCTGGCGGCACTATTGGAAGGTCAAAAGCTGGCGGGACGAGCCCATCGGTGATCAGGTGGTCACGGAAGAAATGACGGGTTAGGAAGTTACGCCGGGCCGTTGCAGCCCATGAAATCGCAGCAGGTGATCGGGCGCCTGTTCATTGAACAGACAGACAATGATCGAGCTACGGTGTCCTGGCATGTTGGAAAAAAGCAATTTGACGGGATTGTGCACGTAACCACGTTCGGCAAACATCTGGAGTTGTCCGTCCCGTGGTTTCCGGAAGAGTTTTAAATCTTCGGAAGTGGCCGGTAGCGGCACATCGCCATAACCTTCCTCCCGCAAAAACTGTTTCACCATGTCGTAGGTATAAGCCAGTTTGGCGCCACCGAAAACGGTGCGGTATTCCCATCCGTCGCTGCTGCCGCCGAGGTAGGTGGAGTCGGCCGGTGGAAACTGCTCGCGAATGGGTACATGCGGTTCGGCAGGCAGTTCTTCGGGCATGACGAACTCTTCCGGCATCTCATCGAAACCAAATTCGTCGTACCCGTCTTCCGGAGCTTCGTGCTGAATAGCTTGACCCACTTTTAGTTTTAAAAAGATGAATGACCTGGACAAAAGTATAGGTTTGCCTGCTTTTTTACGCTGTTAATAAAACAAAAAGTTTTTAGAACTCAAATTTCACCGGCCACCCGGCCATTTGCGCCCATTATTACACATGACAGCACATCTTCTGACCATTGGTGATGAAATTCTCATCGGCCAGATCATCGATACCAACTCCGCCTGGATGAGCCAGCAACTCAATCTGCGCGGCATTACCGTGGTGGGTAAAACCAGCGTTGGTGATACCTGCCAGGCCATTATCGACGGCATTGAACACGCCGCCAGTACGGCGCAGGTGGTCATCATGACCGGTGGACTGGGCCCGACCAAAGACGACATTACGAAAAAAACGCTGGCCGCCATGTTTGGCTCGACCATGTCGCTGCACCAGGAAACCTACGATCGGGTCGTGGGGTATTTCACCAAAATCGGGCGGGTCATTCCCCCGGCGATGGTGGATCAGGCCACCTTGCCCGATCTGGCCACCATCCTGGCGAACAAGGTTGGTACGGCACCCGGCATGTGGTTCGAACGGGACAACAAGGTCTACGTGTCTCTGCCCGGCGTGCCTTTCGAAATGGAGTACCTGATGTCGGCCGAAGTGCTGCCGCGGCTGGTCGAGCGTTTTCAAACCCGTCCCATTGTGCACCGCACCCTCCTCACGGTCGGAGAAGGGGAAAGTAATATTGCGCGCCGCATCGAGGCTTTTGAAGATGCGCTGCCGGCACATATTAAGCTGGCTTATCTGCCCGCACTCGGCCAGGTCCGTTTGCGCCTCACCGGTACCTGGCCGGGGGAAGTGACGCCCGAATCGGGAGCCAGCCTGATGACCGAACTGGATGCCCAATCGGCTGAATTAGAAGCGCTTATCCCGGATTTAGTCTTTGGTCACGGCGAAGGCAGCCTGTCGCAGGCCGTTGGCGATATCCTCGTTCAACAAGGCAAACAGATCGCGACGGCCGAGAGCTGCACGGGCGGTTACATTGCCCACCTGCTCACCAGTGTATCCGGTGCTTCCGCTTATTTTCCGGGTGGGGTGGTGTCGTATTCTTACGAAATGAAGGAAAAATTGCTGGGCGTACGGGCCGAAACGCTGGCCAAATTTGGCGCCGTGAGCGAGGAAGTCGTCCGCGAAATGTCCCTGGGCGCCTTGGATACGTTTGGCGCCGACGTCGCCCTGTCGATCTCCGGTATTGCCGGCCCGAACGGTGGTACGCCGGATAAACCGGTGGGCACCGTGTGGATGGCCGTCAGCAGCCGCGACCGGACGGTGGTGCAAAAACATCTTTTTGGACGGGACCGCCTTAAAAACATTCAACTAACCGGCACCTACGCGCTGAATTTAGTGCGGAAATTTTTGCTGGAAAAGGAATGAAAAATAAGGTTTAGAGGGGTTTAGAAAAGGTTTAGAGGGATTTAGAGAGTTTAGAGGGGTTTAGATGCATGAGTGCATCTAAA
>JANPIN010000042.1:0-40427 GCA_031425035.1 Saprospirales bacterium
ACGTTCTCGGATGGGATAATGGATTGGCTGACCCATAATATAGTGTTTTGACCGTCTTTCAATGAACTAAGGTAAAAAGGCATAAGTTTATGTCCAATACCCACGGCATAAGTTTATGGCGCACCACAACCTCATCAACCTTATCAACCTCATCAACCTCATTCCACTTCCTCCGTTACCGGCTGGTTCTCCGGGCGCAGGCTGCGGACGACCTGTCCGGCCTGCCACATTTCGCTGTCGTGTAGTTCTTTGAGTTCGACTTCCAGTTTTTCCCGGTAATCCGGCTGGCTGTTGGACGCGATGGAACGCGCGGATTCCTGGCCGGTGGCGACGCTTTCGTACAGTTCCTGGAACACCGGCAACGTGGCGTCGCGGAACTTTTTCCACCAGTCCAAAGCGCCGCGCTGGGCCGTCGTGGAGCAGTTGGCGTACATCCAGTCCATCCCGTTTTCGGCGACCAGGGGCATCAGCGACTGGGTGAGTTCTTCTACGGTCTCATTAAAGGCCTCGGAAGGGGAGTGGCCTTTGGCGCGCAGCACCTCGTATTGGGCGGCAAAAATGCCCTGGATGGCGCCCATGAGCGTACCGCGTTCCCCGGTGAGGTCGGAGTACACCTCTTTTTTAAAAGTCGTTTCGAATAAATAACCGCTGCCAATAGCAATCCCCATGGCGGCGGCCCGCTCGAAGGCGCGTCCGGTGGCGTCCTGGAAAATGGCGTAACTGCTGTTGAGACCGCGGCCGGCCACGAACATGCGGCGCAGGGAGGTACCCGAACCTTTGGGCGCCACGAGGAACACGTCCACGTCCGGCGGGGGTACGATGCTGGTCTGGTGGTTGTAGGTAATGCCGAAACCATGCGAGAAGTACAGCGCTTTACCGGCGGTCAGGTGTTTTTTCACCGTTGGCCAAAGCTGGATCTGGGCGGCATCGCTGAGCAGGTAACAGATGATGGTCCCGCGTTCGAGGGCTTCTTCGATCTCGAACAGCGTTTCACCGGGCACAAAACCATCGGCGACTGCTTTGCTCCAGCTCTTGGTGTTCTTGCGCTGGCCAACGATCACGTTGATGCCGTTATCGCGCTGATTGAGCGCCTGGCCGGGACCCTGTACGCCGTAACCGATAACGGCTACCGTTTCATTTTGCAGGATTTGCTGGGCTTTGGCCAGCGGAAATTCTTCGCGGGTGACGACATTTTCTACCGTGCCGCCGAAATTAAGTTGTGCCATGTTGTAAGTTTGAAAGTTAAAGGGAGAGAGGGGGATAGGAGGCAGGGGTCAGGTGACAGGAGTCAGGGGTTAGGAGGCAGGTGACAGGAGTCAGGAGTCAGGAGGCAGGAGTTAGGGGGCAGGTGACAGGAGTCAGGAGGTTGGACAGGGTAATTTTTGGATAAGATGAACCTCCCGAATTTTAAAAATTGACGATTGACGATTACATGATATTTGAATGTTGATGTATCCGGCAGCAACATCCATAACCACCTCAATTTCTTCCATAAATACCTCCCCATCATCCATTACCTACCCTGCCTCCTGACTCCTAACACCTGCCTCCTGACCCCTAACACCTGCCCCCTAACACCTACATCGAGAATACTTCTTCCTGCCGGTCCAGAAATGCATTCGTTTGTACGCTTTCGCCGGGTTCGGCTTCTTCAAATTCGAGCAGGCGTTCATGGAAATCATGGCTGCCTTTGATGATCGCAATACGGGCGCTGCGCACGAATTCGATCAGCCCGTAAGGTTCCAGTACCCCCAGCAGCGTTTCCGTTTCTTCGCGGTGGCCGGTCACTTCGAACACCGTGAAATCACTGCGAATAGCGACCGCCCGGGCGCCGTAGGTACGCAGCAGCCGCTCGACGATCACTTTTTCGGCAATGATGTCGGTCGGTACTTTGTAGAGCGCCATTTCCTGCCAGACGATCTCGTCGTTCGTATGGAAATAGGCCTTGAGCACCTCGACCTGCTTTTCGATCTGCCGCACGAGTTTACGCACGACGTCTTCCGTTTCCGTGATCACGATGGTGAAACGAAAAATATCTTCCGACTCCGAAGGCGAGGTGTTCAGGCTCTCGATATTGATTTTCCGACGGGTGAAAATCATGGCGATCCGACCCAGCAGACCCACCTGATTTTCGGTATAGACGGTGATGGTGAACTCGTTTTTCATAAGTTAACTATTTAAGCCGTATTTCCCCCACGCCGCAGCCCTGCGGGACCATGGGGAAGACGTTATTTTCTTTACCGACAATGACTTCGAGTAGATAAGCGCCGTCGTGATCGAGCATGGTTTTCAGCGCATTTTTCAGGTGTTCACGGGCCGATACTTTCGCCGCCGCAATGCTGTAGCCTTGGGCAATGGCCACAAAATCAGGGTTATGCATATTCACGAAAGAGTAGCGGCGTTCATTGAACAGCTCCTGCCATTGGCGCACCATGCCCAGGAAATTGTTGTTCAGGATAATGATTTTGACCTGCACTTTTTCCTGCATAATCACCGCCAGTTCCTGAATGGTCATCTGGAAACCACCGTCGCCGATGATGGCTACGACGGTTCGTTCCGGCGCACCGAACTTGGCCCCAATGGCCGCCGGTAAAGCGAAGCCCATCGTGCCCAGTCCGCCCGAGGTGATGTTGCTCAGCGAGCTGTTGAATTGGGCGTAGCGGATAGCGACCATCTGGTGCTGGCCCACGTCGGTGACGATGATGGCATCGCCGCCGGTCAGTTCGTTGAGGTATTTGATGACTTCGCCCATACTGAGCGTCTCCGTGTCCGGGTTCAGTTCCGGTTCGATGACGGTGGTCAGTTCCTCCTGCATGCACTCTTCAAAACGCTGCCGCCAATCGTGGTGATCGCGCGCTTCCACGGCTCTGGTGAGCATCGGCAGCGTCTCTTTGCAGTCGCCCCAGACCGGCACGAGGGCTTTCACGTTTTTATCAATTTCGGAAGGATCAATATCCAGGTGGATCACTTTGGCCTGTTTGGCGTACTTGTCCAGGCGGCCCGTTACCCGATCATCGAAGCGCATACCGATGGCGATCAGTACATCGCATTGATTGGTCAGCACATTGGGGCCATAGTTGCCGTGCATACCGAGCATGCCCACATTTTGCGGGTGATCGGTGGGCAGGGCACTCACGCCGAGGATGGTCCAGGCCGCCGGAATGCCGCTTTTTTCCACAAATGCTTTGAATTCCTGTTCGGCTTTCCCCAGAATAACGCCCTGGCCCCAGATGATGAAGGGTCGTTCGGCGGCATTGATCAGTTCGGCGGCCGCTGAAATATAGGCCGGGCGAACGATGGGATTGGGCCGGTAACTGCGCAAATGGCGGCAGAACTGGTATTCGCCAAACTCCATCATTTGCAGTTGTGCGTTCTTGGTCACGTCGATCAGCACGGGTCCGGGCCGGCCGCTGCGGGCAATATAAAACGCTTTCGCCAGCGCTTCCGGCAGTTCGCGGGCGTCGGTCACCTGGCAGTTCCACTTGGTGACCGGCGTGGTGATGTTGATCACGTCTATTTCCTGAAAAGCGTCGGTGCCCAGCAGGTGCGCGAACACCTGACCGGTGATGCAGACCAGGGGAGTACTGTCGATCATGGCATCTGCCAGTCCGGTGACCAGGTTAGTGGCGCCGGGACCGCTGGTAGCGAACACGATGCCGGTTTTTCCCGATGCCCGGGCATAGCCCTGCGCGGCATGGATGGCGCCCTGTTCATGCCGCACCAGTACGTGCTGCAAGCGATCCTGAAAATCGTACAGCGCATCGTAGATGGGCATAATGGCGCCACCCGGATAGCCGAAAATAATATCTACGCCTTCGGCCAGCAAGCCGTTGAGCAGCATGGCCGAGCCGGTCATTTCAACCGGGGCAACAAGGGTAGAGTGGGGGGGAGCGGCGGTATCAACCATCGGTGACACAGCCGTCGCTGGCAGTAGAGACTTGTCGTGCATATTTGTAGAGAACCCCGTTTTTGATTTTAAAATCCGGTTGTATCCAGGCTGCCCGGCGCCGGCTGATTTCGGCATCGGTCAGTTGTACGTTAATGGTATGTGCTTGCGCGTCGATGGTAATTTCATCGCCATCTTCCACCAGGGCCAGCAAGCCGCCGTCGAAAGCTTCGGGCGTAATGTGGCCGACCACGAAACCGTGGGTGCCGCCGGAGAACCGGCCGTCCGTGATGAGGGCCACGCTGTTGCCCAACCCTTTGCCCATAATGGCGGAGGTCGGTTTCAGCATTTCAGGCATGCCCGGCGCTCCCTTGGGGCCTTCGTAGCGGATCACGACCACGTGCCCCGGCTGCACCCGGCCTTCCTGAATACCGGCAATGCATTCAAACTCATTGTTGAACACCACCGCCGGGCCTTTAAAGTGTTCCCCTTCATGGCCGGTGATTTTGGCCACCGAACCCTGTTCGGCGAGATTGCCGTACAAGATCCGTAGATGTCCTTTAGCCAGGAGCGGTTGCTGAACGGTGGCGATGATCTCCTGTCCCTGCGGCAAACCGGGTTGTTTGGCCAGGTTCTCCGCCACGGTTTTTCCGGTCACGGTGAGGCAGTCGCCGTGCAGCATTTTTTCGGCCAGCAAATACTTCATGATCGCGGGAATGCCGCCAATCGCATGCACATCCTCCATGTGGTATTTGCCGTATGGCTTCATATCGGCCAGCACCGGCGTCGTGGCACTGATGCGCTGCACATCGGTCAGGGTGAAAGGAATGCCGGCCGTACGGGCAATGGCGATCAGATGCAGCACCGCGTTGGTCGAGCCGCCCATCACCGTCACGATCCGCAGAGCATTTTCGAAAGATTCGCGGGTGAGGATATCCAGTGGTTTCAGATCGATTTCCAGCAGGTGGCGCAGGGCTTTGCCGGCGGCGGCACATTCGCGTTGTTTCGCCAGCCCGATGGCCGGATTCGTCGCACTATAAGGCAGCGAAAGCCCCATGGCCTCGATGGCCGACGACATGGTGTTGGCCGTGTACATGCCGCCACAGGCGCCGGGGCCGGGGCAGGCATTTTTGATCACCGCTTTGAAATCCTCCGGGGTGATCGTTCCGGCATAGTGTTGCCCCAGGGCCTCGAAGGCGCTGACGATGGTCAGTTTTTGTCCGTTGTGATGACCGGCCGCGATTGTTCCGCCATAGACCATCAGGCTGGGGCGGTTCACGCGGATCATGGCCATGATGGCGCCGGGCATATTTTTATCGCAGCCGGGGATCGTGATCAACCCGTCGTAATAGTGCGCGCCCATGACGGCTTCGATGCTATCGGCGATCAGTTCGCGGCTGACCAGCGAGTAACGCATGCCTTCCGTGCCGTTGGAAATCCCGTCGCTGATGCCGATGGTCGTAAATTCCAGGCCGACTAAACCGGCCTTTTTCACCCCTTTTTTGACCGTGCCGGCAAGCTGGCGCAGGTGCATATTACAGGTGTTGCCCTCATACCAATTACTGACAATACCCACGAAGGGTTTGGCCATATCCTCTTCGGTCAGCCCCGTGCCGTAAAGCATCGCCTGACTGGCGGGTTGTGAATCATCCTGGGTGACTAACCAACTGTATTTTTTCATAATGAGGCCGGGTTTAGCCGGTATTTTAATAAGTTTTGAACAGGGTTGGGAAAGGTTTAGAGGGGTTTAGGAAGGGTTTAGAGGGGTTTAGAGGGGGGGAGAAAGGGTTTTAGAATCGTGGTAAGCATTAATAAATGTAGGTTTTGCTAGTCGTTCTTGTTTACAAACAACAACTAAAAATAGCCTGTCCCTCGAGAGATAATGCAGTAATCCGTATTAAGCTTACCTCTTCTAACCCCTCTAAACCCTTTCTCTAAACCTGTCTAAACCCTTTTTCTAAACCTGTCTAAACCCTCTACACCACCCCCTGCAAATACGTTTCCTGCACAATTTCCTTGAGCACCAGGCTTTTATACATCTTCTGCATGGCTGCGCCGAAAGTGTTCGGCCAGGCCTGGCGGAAAGGCACGCCGTCCAGGGATTCGATGCCGGTTACTTCGGCGGCGGTACCCACCAGAAATGCGCCATCTCCTTTTTTGACGTCCTCGATGGTGAAATGCTGTTCTTCCACCCGAATGCCGGCTTGTTTGCAGAGTTGCAGCACCGTTGTGCGCGTAATGCCGGGCAGAATATTTCCCCGTGGCGGCGTGTACAACACCCCGTTTTTCTCGTAAAAAAAATTGGCGCCCGGTGCTTCCGCTACGTTTCCTGCGGCATCCAGCAGCAGGGCTTCGTCAAAGCCTTTGGCCTTCGCTTCCGAATGCGCCAGAATCGAATTAACATAGTGGCCCGACACCTTGGCGTCCACAAAACAGGACTTCGGATTAGGCCGCTGAAAGGAGGAGGTCATCAGGCGGACCAGTTGATCGCCGAGTAATTTGCCCCATTGCCAGGCACACATAAACACATGCGTTTCCGTAGGCGTGGTCAGCGACATATTGGGGCCGGTGTAAATCAAGGGGCGCAGGTAGGCATTCGTCAAACCGTTTTTCCATAGTAATTCATAAGAAATAGCGGTCAGCTCCTGCACCGTATAGGGTAAAGCAATGAACATCTTGCCGGCCGAGTAATGCAGTCGGTCATAGTGTTCTTCGGCTTTAAAAATCTCTGTTTCGCCGGCCGTGGTCTGGTACGAACGAATACCCTCGAACACGCTGTTGCCATAGTGCAAACCCTGCACATACAGGTTGGTTTGGGCATCTTTCGCTTTTAACCAGGCCCCATCGAGGAATACAATGCTGGAATCGTCGTAGTACATAGCGGTTTGTGGTTAATGGTTATTGGGGTAAATGGTTATTGGTTATCAGGTATTGGTTAATGGGGTACTAGATAACTAATAACCATTAACCATTAACCCTATTGACTGGCAGATCAATTCACCCACTTCCGAGCAACGCAGCGTGGTGGTGGTTTGTAAATCAGCGGTGCCGGCGCCGCTTTCGAGTACCTGGCGGACGGCATCCCGGATGGCGTCGCCGGCTTCCGTCAGTTGGAAAGAATCGAGGAGCATGGCGGCGGAGAGAATGGCCGCCATCGGGTTGGCAATGTCCTGCCCGGCGGCCTGGGGGTAGGAACCGTGAATAGGCTCGAACAGGGCCGTTTTAGCACCGACCGAAGCGGAGGGCAGCAGGCCCATCGAACCGGGCAGCACGCTGGCCTCGTCGGATAAAATATCGCCGAACATGTTCTCGGTGAGCAGCACGTCGAAATGGGCGGGATATTGAATCAGTTGCATGGCCGCATTATCGACGTACATCCAGTCGAGGGTAATATCCGGGTAATCAGTCGAAATTTTCTGGACGACGGAACGCCACAAACGGCTGGTTTCCAGCACATTGGCTTTGTCGACCAGGGTTACTTTCTTACGGCGGGTACGGGCAGCTTCAAACGCCAGTCGACTGATCCGCTCAATTTCCAGCGTGGTGTAGCTACAGTGATCGAAAGCGCCATCTTCGGTTTTGCCTTTTTCGCCAAAGTAAATGCCGCCCGTCAGCTCGCGGAAAATGACCATGTCCACGCCGACCAGTTTATCCGCGCGTAAAGGCGACAGGTGGGCGAGGGTAGGGTAGAGCGTGACCGGGCGAATATTGGCAAACAAGCCCAGGCTTTTGCGCAAGCGCAGCAAACCTTGTTCCGGCCGTACTTTGGCGCCCGGGTCATTGTCATATTTGGGATGGCCAATTGCGCCGAAAAGAATAGCATCGGCTTCCTGACAGATCTGCAGGGTCGCTTCCGGTAAGGGATCGCCGTGGCGGTCAATAGCGATCGCGCCTACGTCGGCAAAGGTGTAGTCAAACGTGTAGTCAAAACGCCGGGCTACGGTATTCAGCACCTTCAAGGCCTGGGCCGTCACTTCCGGGCCAATGCCGTCTCCGGGCAACACGGCTATTTTGAAAGCGGTCTTGTATGGATTACTCATGGGTGATTAAACTAAAAGTGAAATGGTTGGATGTTTATGAAAACGCCAGCGCTGTTTGCTCTTCAAAACGTTCAATGTCAGCACGTTGGCTGAGCAGATAATCAATATCGTCGTACCCGTTGAGCATACAGACTTTACGGAAAGGATCAATATCGAAGGTGGTTTCCAGCGTGGTATTGATCAGGGAAAAAGTTTGATCGGCAAGGTTTACTGAAAATTCCGCCTGAGGGTTCAGTGCCAGTGCTGCGAAAATTTGCTGTAAAAACGCTTCGCTGACCTGGACCGGCAACAGGCCATTGTTCAGGGCATTTCCCCGAAAAATATCGGCGAAAAAACTGCTGACCACCACCCGGAAACCATAGTCGTATAAGGCCCAGGCAGCATGCTCGCGACTGCTGCCGCAACCGAAATTGCTGCCTGCCACCAGAATCTGGCCCTGGTAAGTCGGATTATTTAAAATAAAATCAGCTTTGGGCGTACCGTCCACCTGGTAACGCCAGTCGCGGAACAGGTTGTCGCCAAAACCTTCCCGGGTGGTCGCCTTGAGGAAACGCGCCGGAATGATCTGATCCGTGTCCACATCGGCATTCGGTAGTGGTACGGCAGTAGATTGGATAACAGAGAATTTTTCCATCGTAGGGGCAGGGCTTGCCCCTGACATTTTTTTTGTGATAAAAATCATTCGTACGGTCAGGGCTCGCCCCTGGCCTTTTTTGATTAAAAATCATTCGTGGGGCCAGGGTTTGCCCCTGGCCTATTTTAAAAAATCATTAGTTAGGTCAGGGGCAAGCCCTGACCCTACAAGACCGCCCGCACATCCACAATTTTCCCCGCCAACGCCACCGCGGCCGCCGTCAGCGGACTCACCAGAATGGTGCGGGCGCCCGGTCCCTGCCGGCCTTCGAAATTGCGGTTGGAGGTGCTGACACAGTACTCGCCCGCCGGCACTTTATCTTCATTCATGCCCAGACAGGCCGAACAACCCGGTTCCCTGAAATCAAAACCGGCGTTTCGGAACACCTGATCAAGACCCTCCGCAATGGCCTGCTGCTCGACTTGTTTGGAACCCGGTACGATCATCGCCTGCACGTTTGGGGCTTTCTGCCGGCCTTCCACCAATTGGGCCACCAGCCGCAGATCCTCGATCCGCGAATTCGTGCAGGAGCCGATGAATACGTAGTTGATCGGTTTGCCCAGTAATTGTTCGCCGGCCACAAATCCCATGTAGTCCAGCGATTTGGCGAAGGAAACGGGATTATCCGCCTCGGCCGTGACCGGAATTTGATCCGTTATGCCAATGCCCATGCCGGGATTCGTACCATAGGTCAGCATGGGGGTAATGTCTTCCGCCCGGAAATGATATTCCCGGTCAAAACGGGCTTCCGGGTCGGTGACGAGTTGCTTCCAGTAGGCCACAGCCTGTTCAAAATCAGCCCCTTGCGGAGCGAACGTCCGGTTTTGCACGTAGTCGAACGTGGTTTGGTCCGGGGCGATAAGTCCGCCGCGGGCGCCCATTTCGATACTCATATTACAGATCGTCATACGGGCCTCCATGCTCAGCGCGCGGATGGTGCTGCCGGCGTATTCGATGAAATAACCGGTGCCGCCGGCCGCCGTCAGTTGCGCAATGATGTATAGAATAATGTCTTTGGAAACGACGCCGGGCGCCAGTTCGCCATCCACCGTGATCCGCATTTGCAGGGGGCGTTTTTGTAACAGGCACTGGGTGGCCAGTACCTGCTCCACCTGGCTGGTCCCGATCCCGAAAGCGATGCTGCCGAAAGCGCCGTGGGTGGAGGTATGGCTATCCCCGCATACGATGGTCTGCCCCGGCTGCGTAATGCCCAGTTCCGGTCCGATCACGTGCACAATACCTTGATAGTCATGCCCCAAGCCATAGAGTTCGAGGCCGAATTCCCGGCAGTTGTCGGTCAGTTTGTCCACCTGGAAACGGGATAATTCTTCCCGGATGGGCAGGTGCTGGTCCCGGGTCGGTACGTTGTGATCGGCCGTGGCAATGGTCTGTTTGGGCCGGAACACCGGCAGACTGCGCTTGCGCAAGCCGTCGAAGGCCTGCGGACTGGTCACTTCATGGATGAAATGGCGGTCGATATACAGCACGTCCTGGTCGCCTTCGGCTACCTTGACCACGTGGGCATTCCAGATTTTATCGAATAAGGTGGTGGGCATGTAATGTAGGTGGTTATAGTTTGATCAGGCGGTAGGTTACGCAACAGCGATGACTATGCTTTGTAAAATGTTTTGCAGGTCAGTGTCGCCCACTTCTTTTTTCTGGTCGGCGACCTGCAAAAACAGCTGATATACCTCGTCCAGCTCGTCTTTCGTCAGGTTGACGCCGATGCATTTAGCGCGGTAGGCCAGCGCCGCACGACCACTGCGGGCCGTCAGTACAATTTTGGAATGGTCGACCCCCACTTCCAGCGGATCGATGATCTCGTAGGTTTCGCGTTTTTTGATCACGCCGTCCTGGTGAATACCCGAGGAGTGGGCGAAGGCGTTGGCGCCGACAATGGCCTTATTGGGCTGCACGAAAACGCCCATCCGGTCGCTCACCAGCTGACTGATCGGATTCAGCAGCCGGGTATTGACGCCGGTCGTGAAACCCAGATCCGGGTGCTGGCGCAGCACCATGACGACTTCTTCCAGCGACGTGTTGCCGGCGCGCTCACCGATGCCGTTGATAGTACATTCGATCTGGCGGGCGCCGTAATGTGCGCCGGCGATGGAGTTGGCCGTGGCCAGTCCCAGATCGTTATGGCAGTGCGTCGACAGGATGGCCCGCTCGATGCCCCGGACATTTTCCAGCAAATAGCGGATTTTGGCGCCGTATTGTTCCGGCAGGCAGTAACCCGTCGTATCGGGGATGTTCAGCACCGTGGCTCCGGCCTGAATGGCGACTTCCAGCACGCGGGCCAGGAATTCATTATCGGCCCGACCGGCGTCTTCTGCGTAAAACTCCACGTCTTCGACGAAAGATTTGGCCAGTTTAACGGCGGCGGCGGCGCGGAATAAAATATCTTCCGGGGTAGTTTGCAGTTTATAGCGGATGTGCATCTCGGAAACGCCGATACCGGTATGAATACGCGGGCGGCGGGCCGTTTGTAAAGCCTCGGCGGCTACCCGAATGTCCTGTTCCACGGCGCGGGAAAGTCCGCAGACAATGGGTTCCCGCAGGGCCTGTGCCACGGCTTGTACCGATTCAAAGTCGCCGGGACTGGAGACGGGGAAACCGGCTTCGATGACGTCTACGCCCAGGTTTTCCAGGGCCACGGCGATCTCCACTTTTTGCCGGGTATTGAGTTTACAACCGGGTACTTGTTCGCCGTCGCGCAGGGTGGTATCGAAAATTTGAATGCGGGTTGACATAATTCTGGTGGTCTGTTTTGAATAAATCCGAATCTTGCGGCCTGCAATGTTAGATTATGCAACGGGCGCCGGGAAATCAAAAAAAAAGGTTGCTCCGTTCGCGAGAATGCCGGACTTTACGCTTAAGTTGTTGATAATCAACGTAACAAACTTTGCCTATTCTACGATGCCCAAACAGAAAAACGACCACCTCCTGCAGTTGATCCGTTCGTTGACGAAAGCGGAAAAACGCCATTTCCGGCTGTTTGCCCAGCGCAATCAGTCTTCGGAGGCCCTGTTGTTTCTGCAGTTATTCGACTACCTGGACCAGCGTGGGGAATATGACGAGGCCGATATTTTGAAGAAATTGCCGACAGCGAAAAAAAGCCAGTTGCCCAACCTGAAAGCCCACCTAAACCGGCAGTTGCTGACCAGTTTGCGTCTCCTGGGCAAAAACCAGAATGAGGATATTGAACTGCGGGAAATGCTGGATTGGGCCAAAGTCCTGTACAACAAAGGACTATATCGGCCCAGTCTCGATATGCTGGCCAAGACCAAGGACAAGGCTTTGCAAAGTCATTTTTCCACGTTGGCTTTGGAATGTGTCGAATTTGAGAAACTGATTGAGAGCCAGTATATTACCCATAGCATGGTGGGCAGGGCGGAAGCATTGGGTGCGCAGAGCCTGGAACTGGTGCAGGTTATTTCCAGCACCAACCACTACGCCAACCTGTCGCTGCAAATGTATGCCCTGTATTTGCGCACCGGTTTCGCCCGCAACCAGGAAGATTATGACCAGATCAAAGCCGTTTTCAAGGATTTGCATCCGGGTATACCCTTGGAAGGGCTCGATTTCTGGGGCAAGGTGTATTACTGCCAGTCCTACGTCTGGCTCTATCATTTAGGCCAGGCTTTTACGCAGTGTTACCGGTACAGCCTGGCCTGGGTGCAGTTATTTGACACCGTGCCGATGATGAAACGCCTGCACCCGGCCTTGTATCTCAAGGGCTGTCATAATCTGCTGAGTACGCTTTTTCATTGCCTCGATCACGACCGTTTTGTCGTCGCTTTGGCCGATTTCGAACGTTTTCCGGAAGAAGTGGGGGGACATGCCGACCGCAATGTGGAGGGTTTGTACGAGTTGTACCGGTATATACACCGCATCGACCGCCACTATTTGGAAGGCACTTTTGCGGAGGGGTTGCAGTTAGTCCCGGAGCTGGTGCGCTGCATGGAGGAAAATACGTATAACTGGGACGATCACCGGATGCTGGTTTTTCAATACCGGATTGCCTGTTTGTATTTCGCAGTGGGGAATTACGATCGGGCGCTGCATTATTTATACTTAATTATCAATCGGAAAAACCCGGACTACCGCGCTGATATTCAATGTTTTGCACGCATACTCGCCCTGATTTCCCACTTTGAACTCGGCAATGCCACGCTGGTGGAGTACCAGATCAAATCGGTGTATCGCTTTCTGATGAAAATGGAAGATCTGCACGCGGTGCAGCGGGAAATTCTGCACTTCGTACGGCGCACTCCTGGCATGCGGCAAGCCGAGGTGCTGGATGAATTCCGGCAGCTGCATGACAAACTGGAGCCCTTGCAGCAGGATCCCTTTGAACGTCGTCCTTTTTTATACCTGGACATTATTTCCTGGCTGGAAAGCAAACTCGAAAAGCGCTCGGTCCAGGCCGTCATCCGGGATCATTTTTTGCAGCGGCAACGGGTGAACCGGTTGCTACAATAAGGGTAAATCCGAGTGCCGGTTATGGGTATTCCATTACCCAATTTTATCCGAAAAAAGCGTCTTTCACCAGCTGGTGAATGGCAGGGATTTTTCAGTTAGAGGAGTATACTTTCACTCACTTAACAACCTACACAATGGAAGATCAACGTAATGATTTAGAAAATTCCCTGGAAAACGCAGCCGACCGCGTGGGCAACAAAATCGAACAAGGTTGGGAAAACACCAAGGACGCCGCAGAACGTGTCGGTGACAAAATCGAACGTGGCTGGGATAAAACCAAAGACGCGGCCGAAGATGTGGCTGATGACATTGGCGATAGCGCCCGCGAGGCTGGCCGCGATATTAACCGCGCTGCGGATCGCACCAGTGACCGTATAGAGGAAGCTGCCGACGATACGGCCCGGTAAATTTCTAATTTGAAGACAAAAATAATTCCCAAAATATTAAAATGCCCTGCGCACGATCCGTGTTGCAGGGCATTTTTTCAAGGTACAGGTAAGGCGTAGACACTACTCTTTCGTGGGCCGCACAATCCCTTTCAGCACCACACTGGTCTCATTCGGGTACGTATTTGCGGTCACCTTAATCATTTTTTTCTGTTCGCTGAGTTTGCCATCCGTATTGAATTTAGCGGAGATTACCCCCGTTCCACCAGGTGGAATGGGCTCTTCCGGCCATTTGGGAATGGTGCAGCCACAGGACGAACGGGCGCCGGAAATCAGCAGCGGCACTTTACCGACATTGGTGAATTTGAATTCATGTTCGACCACATCGCCTTCTTTGGCAATGCCGAAATCGAATTCCCGCTCTTCGTAAACAATACGGGCCAGCTGGTTGGTATCGGTCGGGTAGTTGGCGGTGGCGGGGTTGCGTACGATGTTGGCGTTGGGGCCGTCGCCACGTATTTCCTGCACGCCGGAGTCGTTTTTGCAGGCGGCAAAAATGCCCAGCAGCAGGGCCAGGGCAAAAAGGCTATTCTTCATGAAGCGCATGTTTTTGTGTAATGTTGCGCAAAGTTACAGCTTACCATGCAAGGTCATCTTTTCTTACTTGGATTTATGGGCAGCGGTAAAACCCGCTTGGGGAAGCAGTTGGCCAGCTATTTTGCCCGACCGTTCATTGACCTGGACGAGCTGATAGTCACCGGCGAACAGCAAAGTGTGGCTGCCATTTTTGCCAGCCAGGGCGAGGCGGGTTTCCGGGCACTGGAACAACAGTACTTGCAGGCCCTGGCCGGACAGCCGAATGCTGTTGTTTCTTTGGGTGGTGGTACGCCCTGTTTTTTCGATAACATGGACTGGGTGAATCGGCATGGCCGGTCCATTTATCTGAAAGTACCATTGGAAACATTAATAGAACGCCTGGAGCGGAATGCCGGGCAGCGGCCATTACTGGCACAGTTACCACGCGCCGAGTGGCCCCAGGCCTTAGAAAATTTACTACGGCTGCGGGCGCCGTTTTATGAACAGGCTCATCAAACCGTCGAATATGTCGCAAATGACCCCGTTTTTTTTGAACGTCTTTGCGTAGCCGCACAATCAGAGCAATGATTGCATTTCTAGGGTAAAATTCAACCACAAAGCCACATTAGTGCACATAAGTTTCACACCAACCCCCTTTTTCTAATGTCTACTAATGTGCGCTTATGTGGTAAAAATTGAGCCACAAAGCACACAGAGCACACATAAGCATCACACCCAAATTCTTTTTCTTAAGTGCACTAATGTGCGCTTTGTGGTAAAATTTTCACTCTACGAAGTACCCATAATACCCAGTTGATGAAATTAAAACTTATACACCGCCGCAATCAGCGCACTCGCTACCGACCTGGTAAAACCCTCTTTACCGTCACTAAATGTAGGCTCGGAAGCCGTATCCAGCCGGATCTCCGGTATCAGCGTGAACCCATCCACTTTGATGTTGCCCGCCAGCGTAAACTCCATAACCTGGTTATCTGTGATACCGAAAATGACGCCATCGCCATCGTCAAAAACCTCCCCCCGGAACGACAGCGAGAAGAGATCCGAAAATCCATAATTGGCGTATAAAGCCAGGGCTTTCCAATCGTAAGTGCGGTCAGGTTCGGGTAGCACCAGCATTTTATCCGAGGCATTCAGTCCCAGGCTCCACTTCGGGTTAAGCGTCCAGGTAGTGGTTATATCCAGTTGATGCCCATGCCGTTTAGAACCGATCGTGTTGTCTTCCCGGCCCCCCAGGTAGTTCAGAGCCGTCTTGAAATCTCCTTGCAGAAAGGTCAGTTGCGCGCCGACATGTTTGCCTTTAACGGCGTCAAATTTTGAATCCGTATCGTTGAATAATCCTGCCATCGCCGACCATTTATCCGAAAATGTATAGTCGGCTTTCAGTCCGGTATGATAAAACGGGCCTTTGGAAAACAAATAGGAAGTAGAGTAAATCGGGTTTACCGTGGCATCGATGGACTCATACCCGACGAAGGTGGCAAAATTGCCGGCGGTGATTTTGAGTTTCGTAGTCGGCGTGTACGTAAGGTAAATCTGTTTGACGGCGGCCAGAATATTATCGGCATTGCCATCGGCGGCAATGGCCCGCGGCCCGAATCCGAGATCCGTCACGAAACCAAACCTGCCTTTTTGGGTGCTGAGTAACACGTTGGCCATACCCAGACTGAAGGCATCGCTGGTCTCCGTAAAGCTGGTCATCGAGCCCAGTGCATTATCGGCGTAACGGTAGTAGAGATCCACGTAACCCGAAATATCAACGGAGAGTTTAGCCGGTTCCGGGGTGGGACTAGAAACCGCGTCCGGCAAGGCGACATCGGTTGGAACGGAAGTTTGAGCGTAGCCGAAGCAGGAGCATAACAATAACATCCCCACGGCATGAGGTCGAAGTGCATTCATGTTGCAAAAAAGGTTTAGATGATGAAAAAGATCATTTCGGCCATAGCAACAACTCCGACAGGCGACTACCTTTGTGTGGTGACGCAGCGGCACTTACCTGTCATTGTGGTCGCATACTTTCCTCTTCAACGCCTGGCTGACCGTAGCCGGGCGTTGTTTTTGTGGATTAAAGATCATACGCCAGGTTTCAGTCCGATTTTGCGTATGAACATCTTAAAGGTAGAATATTTTACGAATCTGCCAAAACCAGCCATTTATATTTGCGTGTATTCGTGGTTTTGCACTATAATTTTAAAAGCCGTAAAAAATAAAATAATCATTTGCAGGCCGGATCGGCTCCATACTATCCTGAAGTTCTCCCGTTTTGCCAACAAAAATTTTGAAAAAAAAATAGGAGTTTTTGGATAACTTTTTTTTCTGTTGTAAACAAACGCTGTATGAAAATGGGAAAAGTACCCGGCATAATTTTCAACTGCATAGCGACCTGTAGCGCCCGGCTATAGTCTGCGCAAAACGTATTTGTAGCATTAGGACTTCCAGTAAAAATCCCCCCGCCAAATCTGCCAGACCAACTGCATAGGTTCCAATACAGAATAAAATTACGTCTGATGGGATTTACACCCATTTTACAAGCCTGCACTTTCAGTAGATACTCAACTTTTTTGTTTGAAATATAAATTGGCGAAAACCGAATCATTAAAAATTATGTATTTAAAAAACTGGCAATAATTTAAAAATTTCTCTTTGTTAAAATTGACAGACCTAAAAAATAAGTTCTGCATTAAAGCCGTATGGAAAAATTATATTTGTATGCTTTTTTTAAAGAAGAAATTAAAACTACATTTGCTGTGATAAGACAAACAATGTCTTAGGTTTCAGTCCAGCCTTTTCGCCCTAACCAGGTATGCCAGATTAGCCAATGCTTCACTTTTCACCAGACGAAGTTTGGTCAATCACTCTTTCATCACCTAAAAATTCTTGATAATGGAAAGGAAATGGCTACTGCCTTTTGTAATTCTGACGCTTGTTTGCGTAGCGGCCATCTTCGCTCCCGTGGCCACGGCTACGGAGGAAAGTCTGGCCGCCATAAATGGGGCCGATACCGCCTGGATGCTGGTGGCTTCGGCCCTGGTCTTGTTCATGACGCCCGGCCTGTCTTTTTTTTACGGGGGTATGGTGAACTTTAAAAATGTGGTTTCCACCATGTTACAGAGTTTCATCGCCCTGGGTGTCGTCAGTGTCCTGTGGGTCTTTGTGGGTTTCAGCCTGGCTTTTGGCGATAGTATAGGCGGCTTTATCGGTAATCCGATGACCTTTTTCATGTTCAATAACGTGACGCTCGGCGCCAATGCGGGCCTGGCGCCAACGATTCCCTTGTTGCTGTTCGCGCTCTTTCAACTGAAGTTTGCGATCATCACCCCGGCGCTCATTACCGGCAGTTTTGCCGAACGCATTAAATTCAACGCCTACCTGGTGTTTATCATTCTCTTTTCGCTCTTTATTTACGCGCCTTTGGCCCACTGGACCTGGCATCCCGACGGCTTTTTACGCAAGCTGGGCGTGCTGGATTTTGCCGGCGGTACCGTCGTCCACATGAGCGCTGGTTTTGCCGCCCTGGCGGGCGCCGTTTTTCTGGGCAAACGTAATGTACACCGGAACGGACAGACCTCTTCTCCGGCCAACATTCCGTTCGTCGTACTAGGCACCGGTCTGCTGTGGTTCGGCTGGTTCGGTTTCAATGCCGGTTCCGCATTAGCCGCTAACGGGCTGGCAACCAGTGCGTTCGCTACCACGAATTTTGCTTCTGCCGCCGCTATGTTGAGCTGGGTTTTCTGGGATGCCCTGAATGGACGCAAGATTTCCGCGCTGGGCGCCTGCATTGGCGCAGTGGTCGGCCTGGTGGCCATTACGCCGGCAGCGGGTTTCGTAACCATCGGCCAGAGTTTGTTTATCGGTTTCGCATCCGCCATTGTTTCCAACGTAGTGGTGTACGTTTTCAACAAGAAAACCGCGATCGATGATACGCTGGACGTGTTTCCCTGCCATGGTGTGGGCGGCATGTGCGGGATGATTTTTACCGGTATTTTCGCCAATGGGGTTGGGTTGTTTTATGGACAAACCACTACTTTCCTGTATCATCTGCTGGCCTTGCTGATTGTCGGCGTATTTACTTTCGGAGGATCTTATCTGCTTTTGATGGTGACCAACAGGATCGTCCCCCTGCGCGTCACTGCCGAAGAAGAAATTTTGGGTCTCGACGTATCGCAACATGGTGAAAAAATGACCAGTCTGGAAGAGCGTATTTCTGAAATTATTAAAACCACCAAGACCAACGGCGCACGTGTGCCCTCCTCGGTGGAAAGCTGAATACACTTTCGTCCATTTTTGTCGATAGGAGAACCTGCCAGTAGCAAAACTGGCAGGTTTTTTAAGCCGGTGGCCTGGCCATTTCCAGAACCGGTCTTACTTCTTTTTATTCTACAAAGTGCTGATTAACAAATCGGTATAAAATATAAGCGAAGCGCTTGGTCGCTTTGCCCAGCCCCCACTTTGTTATGCAAAATATAGAACCTGAGCAACGGGATTCCGGCGGTTTATACCTGCCGCAATTTGAATCGGATGCCTGCGGAACGGGCTTCGTGGCCAATTTATATGGCCAGAAGAGCCACGACTTAGTCCGCGATGCCTTGACTATGCTGGCCAATATGCACCACCGCGGGGCATCCGGTTTTGAAGAAAATACGGGTGACGGCGCCGGTATTCTGGTTCAGCTGCCCCATGTTTTTTTGCAGAAAGAAGTGGTTAACCACGGCTTTCAACTGCCCGAGCCAGGCCAGTACGGGGCGGGCATGGTGTTTTTTCCGCGCTCCACGGCCTTACGCGAGGCCTGCCGGCAACTGCTGAACGACTACGTGCATGAACTGGGTTTCGATCTGCTCGGCTACCGCTATGTGCCGTCCGACAACTCTGCCCTGGGCGCGACTGCCCGTTCCACGGAACCGCGCATGGAACAGATTTTCGTCCGGCCGAGGCAGTCATACGACCGGAAGGGCCTGGAACGCCGGCTGTTTGTGCTCCGCAAATTTTCCCACCATCATATAAACCGCATTTTCCCGCAGGCCCAGGATGATTTTTACATCGCCTCGTTGTCGGGATGCACCATGGTGTATAAAGGCCAGTTGACCGCCACGCAGGTGCAGGGCTACTTCTGGGATCTGCAGCAGCCGGAATTCAAGTCGGCCATTGCCGTGATCCACTCGCGCTTTTCAACCAACACGGTACCGAAATGGAAACTGGCCCAGCCTTTCCGCTACATCGCTCACAATGGCGAAATCAACACGATCCAGGGGAATGTACGCTGGTGGGAAGCCCGCGAACCCCTGCTGCAAAGCGCCCTTTTTGATGAAGACGAACTGGAAAAATTAAAACCCATCTGCGGCCGTAACCTGTCCGACAGCGGCGTTTTCGATAACGTGCTCGAATTCCTGCACCTGGCCGGGCGCTCCCTGCCGCATAGCCTGATGATGATGATTCCCGAAGCCTGGCAGCATGACCTGGCGATGGCGGATTATAAACGGGCATTTTACGAGTACCACGCCATGCTGATGGAACCCTGGGATGGCCCCGCTTCCATTTGTTTCACCGACGGGGTGGTGGTGGGCGCGCTGCTCGACCGGAACGGACTACGCCCTGCGCGGTATTGTCTGCTCGATAATGGTACCCTGATCGTCGCTTCGGAGGCCGGCGCATTACCGGTGGACGAAGCGAAAGTGGTGCAGAAAGGTCGTTTGCAACCCGGTAAAATGCTGATCGCCGATCTGGATGACGGTCGCATTATCGGCGACGAAGAGGTGAAAAAACTGATCTGCGCCCGATTCCCTTACCGCGACTGGCTGGACCAGAATACCTGGGACCTGACGGAATTAGCCGAATTTTCCACGAAAATCACCGCTTCCGAAACACTGACGGATCAGCAAACGCTTTTTCAGCAACAGCAGCTGTTCGGCTACACCCGGGAGGATCTGTACACGATTCTGGAACCCATGGCTAAGACCGGCGAGGAACCCGTGGGCAGCATGGGCGCTGATACGCCGATGGCGGCCCTGTCGCAGCAACCCCAGTGCCTGGCCAATTATTTCCAGCAGCTCTTTGCCCAGGTCACCAATCCGCCCATCGATCCCATCCGCGAACGGGCGGTGATGGCGCTGTATAGTCCGCTCGGCGGCGCTAAAAACCCCCTCGATCTCGACCGGGAACATCCGCGCTGTATTTCGCTGTATTCCCCGGTGCTCACCAGTGCCGAAACGGAAACCCTCAAACACATCAACCACCCCCATTTTCGTACCGGTACATTGTCCACGGTTTTTAAAGCCGACGGCGAAAAAGGCCGGCTCCGGGCGGCCCTGGATGCCCTCTGCGCCGAAGCCGAACATTTGGTGCGCAATGGTCATAACCTGCTGGTATTTTCCGACCGGAAAGCTAATGCCCTGGAGGCGCCGCTGCCGTCCTTACTGGGCGTCGGGGCCGTACACCAGCACCTGATCCGGGCGGGTTTGCGGCATGCCACCGCGCTGATCGTGGAGACCGGCGAAGTGCGGGAAGTCCACCAGCTGGCCGTGCTGTTCGGGTATGGCGCCAATGCCGTACATCCATACCTGGCTTTTGCCACGGTGCTGGCGGAAGGCTTGGGCACTACGGAGTATTTGCAGAAAGCCTACGATAAAGGCCTGCTGAAGATCATGTCGAAAATGGGGGTAAGCACCCTCCAAAGTTATATCGGCGCTCAGTTATTCGAAGCGGTCGGCCTGGGCCCGGAGGTTGTCGAACGCTGTTTTACCGGCACGGTTTCCCGGCTGGGCGGACTCGGTTTCGATGAACTGGCCGACGAGGTTTTAGCTTTTCATCGCCTCGCTTTTCCGGAAAAAGCCCCGGCTGATAATCCGGACCCGCTGCTCCCCCACGGTGGTTTATACCAGTGGCAACGGGATGGCGAGGCCCATTTATTCAATCCCCAGACCATCCACCTGCTCCAGCACTCGGTACGTTCCAATGAGTATAGTATTTACCGAAAATATGTGCAACTGGTTGACAAACAGGATAAAATACCACTCACGCTGCGCGGCTTGCTCACCTTCCGTAAAGGGCAGTCCATCCCCCTACAGGAGGTGGAACCCGTGGAAAACATCCTGAAACGGTTCTCAACCGGCGCCATGTCCTTCGGTTCGCTGTCGCATGAAGCCCATGCCACGCTGGCGATTGCCATGAACCGCATTGGAGCGAAAAGCAACAGCGGCGAAGGCGGCGAGGACGAAAGTCGTTATGAAATACTGCCCAACGGCGACTCCGCGCGCTCGGCGGTCAAACAGGTCGCCTCGGGCCGTTTCGGGGTAACCAGCTGGTATTTGGTCAATGCCGATGAACTCCAGATTAAAATGGCCCAGGGCGCTAAACCCGGCGAAGGCGGCCAGTTACCCGGGCACAAAGTGGACGAATGGATCGCTAAAGTGCGGCATTCCACCCCCGGCGTCGGCCTGATCTCCCCGCCGCCACACCATGATATTTATTCCATCGAAGACCTGGCGCAGTTGATTTTTGATTTGAAAAACGCCAACGACAAAGCCCGGATCAGCGTAAAACTCGTTTCCAAAGCGGGCGTCGGGATTATTGCCTCGGGGGTGGCAAAAGCCAAATCCGACGTGATCCTGATCTCCGGCAGCGATGGCGGTACCGGGGCTTCCGCGTTGGGCAGCATTCGCCATGCCGGTCTGCCCTGGGAATTGGGCGTAGCCGAAACGCACCAAACCCTCGTTCGGAACGGCCTGCGCGACCGGGTGGTGCTGCAAACCGACGGACAGATCCGCACCGGCCGCGACCTGGCGATGGCTACGCTGCTGGGCGCGGAAGAGTGGGGGGTAGCGACCGCCGCACTGGTCGCCGAGGGCTGCATCATGATGCGTAAATGCCACCTGAATACCTGCCCGGTGGGCGTGGCCACCCAGGACCCGGAACTACGCAAGAACTTCACCGGACAGCCGGAACACATTATCAACTTCTTTACTTTTCTGGCGCTCGACCTGCGGGAAATTATGGCCGAACTGGGCTTCCGTACCGTAGCCGATATGGTGGGCCGCGTGGAAATGCTGAAAGTCCGCAACGATCTGCCGCCGGGTGAAGTCCGTTCCCTCGACCTGAGCGCCCTGCTGTACAAAGACACGCAGCCGCATTTTTCCATAAAAAGGGAAGCTGCTCCGGACGCTGTTTCCTTGCAGTCGGACATGCTGCTAACCGGTATACTGGATAAAAAATTATTAGCGGAGAGTTATGATGCCCTGCACTTTGCCCAGCCTTTCCAATCCTCCAGCCCCATTTGTAACACCGACCGGGCCGTGGGCGCCCTGCTTTCGGCCGAAATCAGCCGGCAATGGCGGAGCGCCGGTTTGCCGGATGGCTGTCTGCAATGGACGTTCAGGGGTTCGGCCGGTCAAAGCTTTGGGGCGTTTGGCGCGAAAGGCCTGCAATTTTTGCTGGAAGGCGAAGCCAATGACTACTTCGGTAAAGGCCTGAGTGGGGCCCGGCTCGTGGTGCGCCCGCATCGTGCGGCGAGCTTTGTAGCAGCGGAGAATATACTGATCGGTAACGTGGCACTGATGGGCGCTACCGCCGGCGAGGTCTTCCTCAACGGGCGGGCGGGCGAACGTTTTGCCGTCCGCAACAGTGGGGCGACCGCCGTGGTCGAAGGCATTGGCGATCATGGCTGTGAATATATGACTGGCGGTCTCGTCCTGCTGCTGGGCTCGGTCGGGCGCAATTTCGGGGCGGGTATGACCGGTGGACTGGCCTATGTCTACGATCCGGCCGAACTTTTCATGAGTCAATACAACCCGGCCGACGTGGAGGTGGAGCAGCCTGCGCCTGCGGAACTGGAACAAATTCAAGCACTTATACAGCGCCACCTGCACTATACGGGGAGTGCCCGGGCCGCCATGCTGCTCGATGACTGGATGACTCAGCTGACGTTTTTCAGGAAAGTCATTCCGCGGGAATACAAGGCGATTTTGCTGAAAAAGAACGGTAAACATGCCGTGGCCGAACCTGGCCGGACGCGCCAGCAACTCGTCACTTTAGCCCATTAATTTATTAAAATCCAGTCAAATCATGTCTGACGCACGAGGTTTTCTGAAATATCCCCGCCAAACGCCCGCTTACCGGCCGGTCACCGAACGTTTGCGCGATTTCCAGGACGTGGTGGATGAAACGACGGTCACCCCCGAGCAAACCCGGCAGCAGGCCGCCCGCTGTATGGGTTGCGGCGTGCCGTTTTGCCACCAGGGTTGTCCGCTTGGTAATCTGATCCCGGATTTCAATGAAGCCGTGTACCGGGAGGATTGGAAACGGGCCTATAACTTGCTGCGCCAGACCAATAATTTCCCGGAATTCACCGGCCGCATTTGTCCGGCGCCCTGCGAAAGCACCTGCGTGTTGAACCTGCAGCAATCGCCGGTGACCATCGAGCACCTGGAAAAATCCATCATTGAAATGGCCTTCACACAAGGCTGGGTACAACCGCAGCCGCCGGTTTTGCGCAGTGGCAAACGGGTCGCCGTCATTGGTTCCGGGCCGGCCGGTTTAGCGGCAGCCGACCAACTCAATCAGGCCGGACATTCGGTGACGGTTTTTGAAAAAGACGCGCAACCGGGTGGGCTGCTGCGTTACGGCATTCCCGATTTCAAACTGGAAAAATGGGTGATCGAACGACGAATCGCTTTGCTCGCCGCAGAAGGCATTGATTTTCAATGTCATGTAGCAATAGGGGAAAACCTCGGCGGGGCAGAGCTGCGTGCCCAATTTGATGCGGTGCTGGTTTGTACCGGCGCCTCGCAGCCGCGTGGTCTGGACATTCCCGGCCGGCATTTACCGGGCGTTCACTACGCCATGGACTACCTGACCCAAAACAACCGGCGTGTAGCGGGCGAATTTTTAGCGGAAGATGAAATTTCCCTGCTGGCCACGGACAAACACGTTATCGTCATCGGCGGCGGCGACACCGGTTCGGACTGCGTGGGTACGGCCAACCGGCAGGGCGCCAAAAGCGTTGCCCAGTTCCAGTACCGCATGCGCCCGCCGAGTACGCGCCCGGACGCTACTCCCTGGCCACTGCTGCCTACGGTACTCACGACTTCCTCTTCCCATGAAGAAGGCTGCGAACGGGCCTGGGAGGTACAAACCAAGTGCTTCGTGGCGGATGAAAACGACGTGGTGAAAGGCCTGCTGGTCAGTGATCTGGCCTGGGAAAGGAACTCGGTGACGGGGCATTACGATTTCCGGGAAATACCGGGCAGCGAGCGCGAACTACCCTGCGACTTGGCATTGATCGCTATTGGTTACCAGGGCGCTACGCCGGGGCCGCTCTGGGCACAACTGGGTTTGTCCCTGGATGCCAAAGGGCTGGTGGCTACGGAAAACTATCGTACGGAGCAGCCTGATGTATTTGTCGCCGGCGATGTACGCAAAGGGCAATCGCTGGTCGTATGGGCCATTGCGGAGGGACGGGCGGCGGCGGATGTCGTAATGTTTGCCTTAAACAGCGATTAATTTTTATTCAAAACCGTTCTAAAGGAGCAGGCGCTAAGCACTGGGCCGGCATTTTTCCGCCGATTCTCCGCCCCAGATTTTACTTTTGCCCCATGAATCCACGCAACTATCCAACCCCCGCTACTTTTACCCGCGCCCGCAGTGGCGAAATGTTTGAGACCGCCAAGCAGTATTTTCCCGGCGGCGTTCATAGTCCGGTTCGGGCTTTTAAAAGTGTACAAGGTCCGCCGGTTTTTTTTGAGCAAGGCGAAGGTTGTCACCTGCACGATGTGGACGGTCAGGACTATGTCGATTTTTGCTGCTCCTGGGGACCCCTAATTCTGGGCCATTGCCCGCCTACTGTGGTGGAGCGGGTGCAGGCCACAGTGGCCAAGGGCATGACTTTCGGCACCCCCACACCGCATGATCTGGAGATCGGTAAGCTGCTGCTGGACAACCACCGTTACATAGAAATGCTGCGTTTCGTGAGCAGCGGCACAGAAGCGGTCATGAGCGCCATCCGCCTGGCGCGGGGCGTCACCGGCCGCAATAAGATCCTGAAATTTGAGGGCTGTTACCATGGTCACGTCGATTCGCTGCTGGTGAAAGCCGGTTCCGGACTGGTCACTTTCGGTATCAGCACCTCCGCCGGTATACCCGAGTCCTTTGCCCGCGAGACCCTGGTGGTGCCGCTGAATGATCCGGAAGCCCTGGAAGCGGCCCTGCGCGAACACGCCGCCGATATTGCGGCCATTATTGTCGAACCCGTGCCCGCCAATAACGGGCTGCTGCTCCAGGATCGTTCTTTCCTGCAACTGCTGCGCGAAAAAACGACCGAGTACGGCTGCCTGCTCATTTTTGACGAAGTCATATCCGGTTTCCGGGTGGGATTTGAAGGCGCGGCAGGTTACTACGACGTACAGCCGGATATCATCACCTTCGGTAAAATTATCGGCGGCGGCATGCCCGTGGGCGCCTATGCGGCCAGCCGGACGATCATGGAAAACGTGGCGCCGATGGGGCCTGTTTACCAGGCCGGTACCCTGAGCGCGAATCCCGTGGCCATGGCCGCCGGTTATGCCACCCTGCTGGAACTGCTAAAACCCGGTTTTTACGAAAATCTGGAAGCCAAAACCAAACGGTTCACCGGGCAGTTGCAGGACTTCTGTAACCAACGCGGATACGAGGTTACGTTCCCCAGCATCGGCTCTATTTTCTGGCCGACCTTCACCCGCCAGCATATTCACCGCGCCGATGAGATCGACGGGGCTTCGATGAGCCTGTTCAAAAAAATGCACCTGGCCTGCCTGCAGCGCGGCGTGTATTTTGGCCCCTCCGGCTACGAAGTCGGGTTCATTTCCTCCGCCCATACCAATGCGGACCTGGATTTTGCCGTGGAGAAAATCTGTGAGAGCCTGGAGGTGGTATTTGCGGATTAAGCCACCTCTTTTCCCTCCGCCAGCACCGCCTGAATGACCGTCAGCGCTTTGGTTTTGATCAGCAGCCAGTCCCGTTCGAGATCGGCGCACCAGGCTTTGGCGTCATGCTGCTGCACCAGGCGGATCAGCACGTCGAAAAAGCGACCATATTCGTTCAGGCTGAATTGCATGTGTTTGCCGCTGCGAATGATGTTGCGTAGAATTTCCTGCTTTTCATCCACGTCGATCAGCACGTCGATGGCTAGTTGCAGCATGGTGTTCTGCCGTTCCTGGTTCGTGAACTGCGTGCGGTGTTCCGGGCTGATTTCCAGGAAAAACGCCTGATAAAACTCGTGAATAAAACTGTTACTGCTGATCAAACAACGGCGGTAACTGTTCCGCACCACGGCGCCCGCATCGGCCGGTTTCATGCTCAGTTGGCGGATCCGGTTCAGCACTTCATGCAGGTCGGGGTAACGCTCGCCGGGATTCAACTGCAGCATTCTGTCGATAATTGCGGCGAGGTCGGCATGGGGAATCGCCCGCATTTTTTCCCGCCGGAATTTTTTCTCTTCAAAAAAACGCGCCCGGTTACGCATGATCTCCAGCACCGAATCGCCTTCGAACAAATCTTTGGCTGTTAACATTTTATACGCCACCAGCCCGATGGAGAACTGGTCGGATAAACGCATGGCCGGAAAGGAAAGATGCTCGCCGTCGCCATCCAGGAATTCCGGACTCAAATACTGACAGTCCTCCCGGAACTTGCGCAGCGAGCGGTCGTCCATCCCCGCTTTAATGATATCGAAGGGCGAGATCATGAGCTGATTTTCCTCGTCGATGTAGATTTTAGAAGGCCGCACATTGGAATGCAGCAGGCGTTTTTGCCGTAAATAACTCAGCGCATCGGCCAGGGAAAACAGCCAGTCGATCGCCTGCGAGGGTGGGCGCGGGCCGGTTTTATCCAGCATTTCGTTCAGCACGCCACCGTTCACGTATTCGCAGAGAATATAAAAGGGGAAACGCTCCAGGCTTTCGCCCATCAGTTTAATGATGTTGCGGTGCTTCAGCAGCGAAGTCTGCCGGATTTCGTCCTTGATCTCCTGGGTCAAAACGGGCACTTTCAACACCTTGGCCACCACCAGACGACCGGTGAAAATATCGCGCAGTTGGAAAATCAGGGCAGAATTGCCTTCGCCCATCGAACGTTCGATCTGGTAAAACCCGCGTAAGCGCTGACTCATCACTTCCTCCACGATCTGCATCTGATCGCTGACCCCCCGCAGTAACAGTTCCGGCTGCGTCAGATCGAGGTAGTTATGCAGGTCGCGTTTATACTCCTCCAGCTCCGCCAGAAAGCCCTGCCTGATCCGGTTTAGCTCCAGATTTTTGGATTCATCGCCAAGAATGCCCTGCCGGTCGCTGTCCTGTACGCTGGCAAAACGCGCCTGCTGGGCATACATGCTGACCTGTAGTTCGCCGAAGCGTCTAGCCAGCTCGCCAAAGCGCTGAAAAGTACTGTCCAGCGAGCCGGTTTTGGCCAGGGTTTCAATGCGGTTATCGAGTGAAGTGTTTTCCTGCATAAGCATAAAGGTTTAATACGGCGTAAGCCTGCCGGGAGCAGGGCGAAGTTCGGGAATTGACCGGAGCTAAACCAGACATTTTCCTGCGCGACTGACCTTCCCCGGACAAAACGTACCTTCGCGCCATTAACGACCACGTATATGATCAAAGTTCATTTGAAGCCGGGCAAAGAAGTGCCCATTCTCCGTTTTCATCCCTGGGTGTTCTCGGGCGCCATTGCCCGCGTGGAAGGCCAGCCGGAAGACGGCGACACGGCCGAAGTGTATGACCGCGGCGGCCGGCTGCTGGGCGTTGGACATTTCCACCACGGCAGCATCACCGTGCGTATGCTGAGTTTCGGTCCGGCTGACCTGGACGACCTGCAATTCTGGGTAGAAAAACTGGCCAAAGCCGCCGCGGCCCGCACCGCCATCGGCTTGCTGGAGAATGCGGAGACCAATTGCTTCCGCCTCGTCCATGGCGAGGGCGACGGACTTTCCGGCCTGATCGTGGATGTGTACGGCAAAACTGCCGTGCTGCAATGCCATAGTATCGGCATGCACCGCCAGCGGCATTTGATCGCGGAAGCCATTCGCGAAGTACTGGGGCTGCAAATGGCGGTTTATGATAAAAGCGGGGAAGCCCTGCCGCCTAAATACGCCGCCGCCCAGCAAAATGGCCATTTGGCCGGTCCGGAAAACACGGAGGACGTCACAGGCGTGGTGCTGGAAAACGGCGTGCAATTCAAGATCAACTGGGTAACCGGTCAAAAAACGGGCTTTTTCCTCGATCAGCGCGACAACCGCAACTTGCTCAGCCACTACGTACGCGGTAAAAGCGTGCTCAATGCTTTTTGTTATACCGGCGGTTTTTCGGCCTACGCTTTACGGGCCGGCGCTGCCGAAGTGCATTCGGTGGACGTATCGGCCAAGGCCATGGAACTGGTCGAAGAAAATGTAGCGCTCAATGCCCCTTTCGCCGGCGAACACCAGGGTTTTTGCGAGGATGTTATGCCGTTTCTGAAAAATTCCGAGCGGCTTTACGAGGTGCTCATCATCGATCCGCCCGCCTTTGCCAAGAGCATGGAAAAGCGGCATAATGCTGTACAGGGCTATAAACGCCTGAATGTGGCCGCTATTCAGCAAACTGCGCCGGGTGGTGTGATATTTACTTTTTCCTGTTCCCAGGTGGTGGACCGCGAACTGTTTTACCACACGATCGTGGCGGCCGCTATGGAAGCCGGCCGTCAGGTGCGGGTCCTGCATCACCTGACCCAGGGCGCCGATCACCCGGTCAGCCTCTTCCATCCGGAAGGGGCGTATTTGAAGGGCCTGGTTTTATACGTGGAATAACGGGGCATGAAATTTTTCAGTCCCGGTTGACAGCGAGAACAAGTTAGCGGTAGAACCTGTTGAGGTAGTTTTCTCTTCAACTTTTAAAATATGATCATGAAAAATCTACTTTTCCTGCTTCTTCCCCTGTTGCTGACGACCTGTCAGAACCAGTCGTCGAGCAATGCTTCCCTGGCCATGTGCCACGACCCGAATGCGGCCGTTGCCCGTTTTGCATCGTTTGCGAACGACCCGGTTTTTAATGCCGCCCACCCCACGCCGGAATTTGTGGAACTGAACAAGAAGGGTAAAATGATTGAATTCCCGGTGGCCGGTGGCCCCAATGGCCGTGCGTATTTTGTCAAAGCCCGCAAGAAAACGAATAAATACCTGCTCGTTTTTCAGGAATACTGGGGCCTGAATACTTTTGTTAAAAATGAAGCCGCTGCCTGGAACAAAGACCTGAATATCAACGTGCTGGCCATCGATCTGTATGACGGTAAAATTGCCGCCACCGCCGAAGAAGCCGGCAAACTGATGCAGGCCAATGACCCGGCCCGCTCGGCTGCGCTGATCAACGGCGCCATGCAATATGCCGGTCCGCAGGCAGATTTCCGGACCATCGGCTGGTGCTTTGGCGGCGGCTGGTCGTTACAGGCCGCTTTGCTCGGCGGTTCCAGGGTCAAGGCCTGCGCTATGTACTACGGTATGCCCGAATCGGATGTGGCCAAATTGCGTACCCTGAACACCGACGTGCTGTATATTCACGCCGATAAAGATCAGTGGCTGACGGAACAGGTGGCGACCGATTTTGAAAAAAACATGAAAAGCGCCGGTAAAAGCCTGACCGTAAAACACTACGACGCAGACCACGCATTTGCCAACCCCAGCAACCCGAAATATAATTCCACTGCCGCCCAGGATGCCCGGGCCGTGGTGAAAGCGTATTTGATGGGGAAATAAAGAGTGAGGATGTGGGAGCTTTAATGGTCTGCTGGATCACCATCACTTTATCCCTTCATTATTTCATCGCTTCATCCTTTCATTACCTGTCATAAATTGGAACGCGGATAAAACGGATGATGCGGATAAAATCGGATTTATGTATTCGTGCCGGCTCTGTCTTTATGAATTTACCGGAAAGAAATCCGTGAATATCCGTTTAATCCGCGTCATCCGCGTTCCAAATATTTTATTAAAAACCTCCTTCCCATGTCCACGCACCAACCTGACGAGCGATATAACACGCCCCGTACGTCCACCGGACCCATTTTTGGTAAGCAGATTCTGCTGATGGTGCTGGTCTGCGTTGGGGCAGTACTCGTTTACAAGACCTTCTTTAGCGGCGGTATTTTCTCCAATATGCTGCAGAACCCCAAGGAGGTAAACCTGACTTACGTACCCTCCGATTTTCAGCCCAATCTGGATGAAGAGGCGACCCTACGTATTCTCTCCAATCCGGAACTTTACCCCAAGGAATTCGACGACCTGGTGTATAATTTCAACCTGTCGCTGCTCTACCACGTAGCCAACCGGATGGCCCTGCCCGATAGTTTGAAACGCCGCCTGGAACCCGAATACCGAAAGCAGCATGACTACCTGAAAGCCATGTATTACAATGATTTTGTGGCCTTAAAGGACACCACGGCGGGCCTGTACGAAACATGGTACAACGACAACTCCAACCAGGCGGTGCAGATTTTTAACGAAGTTGCCGGTAAATACACCTGCTTTTTCGTGACCCAGATCATGGCCACGATCATTAAATCCGATAACGGCCGACTGATGGCCAAGGGTAAAAATGTGGATACGCCCTGCGGGATTGCCCTGCGCGAAGGCCTGCAGCCCATGGTCGATCGTTTGCAGAAGCGCGCCGCCGTGCTGGACTTTTCCGCTTCGCGCGGTTTGTTAAAAGAAAAGGTGCGTAAGGGCATTGCCGAGCTGGCCACCTACGAACTGCGTAGTCGCCTGGGGATGGATAAAACCCTGCAATACAAGTTCTTAGGTTTCGCTATTTCATCCACCGACATTGAAGTGGAAGCGATCAGTGTGATTAAAACCGGCTTCAAACTCGATCAGTATTTCGACGTTACGTTCAGCCCGAATAAGGGCGAGGTCTACGTCACGCTGCCGCAACCGACCATTCTTTCCCACGAGGTGTATCCGCGTATGAACAAGCTGGACGTCGGTTATCTGGCGGGTATTACCGGCGAGGAGCTCAACCAGAATTTCAATGAGTTGCGCCGCCAGTTCCGCCAGGACGCCATCGACAACGAACATGTGCTGGATAAATCCAAGGCCCGCGCCGATTCGGTTTTGCAACTGATCATGGGTCCCATGGTCAAAGGCATGAACCGCAAGTATAAGCTGGTCGTGCGGTACCAGAATGCCCCCAGCGGCGTAATCACCAGCGACGAAGCCCGTCGCCAGGGCCAACCGGACCCGACCCCGCAGCGGGTCAACCCGGCCGACGTGCCCAAACCGCGCGGTAAAGTGCTGGCCCAATGACGCTGAATGCCCGATCGCGCCTGCTCGATCTATCCCGCCCGGTCGTCATGGGCATCCTCAACGTGACCCCTGATTCCTTCTTTGATGGCGGTCGCTACACCGACACGGATGCCTGGTTGGAGCAGGCCGAAAAAATGCTGAAACAGGGTGCTGCCATACTGGATATTGGCGGCGCCTCTTCCCGGCCCGGCGCACAGGAAGTGTCGGCAGCGGAAGAACTGGATCGGGTCATTCCGGCCATAGAAGTTTTAAATAAACATTTTCCGGACGCCCTTATTTCTATTGATACCTGGCGCGCGTCTGTTGCGGAAATGGCCGTAAAAGCCGGCGCCGCTCTGGTCAACGATATTTCCGCCGGCCGTTTGGATAGCGGCCTGTACCCGGTGGTCGCGGCGATGAATGGCAGCCGGTCCAACGCCGTACCCTATGTGCTGATGCACATGCAGGGCCGCCCGGAAACCATGCAGCAACAGCCCACCTATGGGGATGTCGTAACCGAGGTGCTGGATTTTTTCATCGCGGAAGTCGCCCGCCTGCGGAGTTTGCAGGTCCATGATATTATCCTGGATCCGGGTTTTGGATTCGGTAAAACCGTTGAACAGAATTTCCAATTACTGCGTCAGCTATCTGTTTTTAAAAACGTGCTGCAACTACCGGTACTGGCCGGTTTGTCGCGCAAGTCCATGATCTGCAAAACGTTGCAGGTAAATCCCGAACGGGCATTGAACGGCACGACGGCCTTACACATGGTCGCGCTGCAACAAGGCGCCAGTATCCTGCGGGTCCATGACGTGCGGGAAGCGGTGGAGGTAATTAAGTTGTGGGAGGCGCTGGGAGGTGATCTTTAGCAACAAAACCCCTTTAAACCTTACTCAACGGGCTTTTCATCTTCCCAGTCATCGTGCAGTTCCCGGGCCGATTTCGGAAGGAACACCGGCGTGATCATCGGCAGATCGACCCATTGTTTTTCTTCCATACTGACCGCGCCCAAGCGGAGAAATCCCCCGCTGGCTTCTGCCGTTTCCCGGGCCAGGGCGATGAATCCTTTGTAGAGATCTGCGGATAAATGAATGTCGATCTTAGTGAAGACCGTATTCAAACGTTCCAGCCGACGCGCAACATCCTGGCAGCGTGCTTCCGTATCGGTGGGTAGTTCGGCCATGAAACCGTTCACTTTTACCCAGAAACCCTCCACCACGACGCGGTAAAATTCGTTGAGTTCCTTGGGCCGGTTATACGTACGCGTACGCAACAAACGCTCCGACCAGTGGCGTTCTTCGCGGTCCAGCTCCCCATCGGCAGCGCCAACTAAAATGGTGATCAGCGCCGGAGCATCCAGCAAAATATCAAATTCATCGGTTTCCAGGTGTTCGAAACCGTCGATCATGGTCCACATTGCGTCTGTTGTTTTGGTGAGAGCAGCCATTTTTAGCCGGACAAAAGTAGGATTTTACCCGCAGCAAACCCGCAGCTCAGCAGAAAAACCCATCGACGGCGACGAAAATATGCCGCTAATTTGTCACCCTTACTAACTTTACCTTTTTAATGAAGGGATAGAGTGATGAAGCGATAAAGTGAGTCGAGCGGGATGCCACTTTAATGAAGTGATAAAGGGATGAAATGATAAAGTGATGCGAGCGGGATGTCACCAATAACCATTAGAGTTGTTGTGCCATGATAATCAGCAATTTATTCATTAGTTCTGCACGATGTTGTGTCATGTCGAGCGAAGCCGAGACACCTGATTTTTTTATTTAAAAAACTGATTTTCAATCAGTTGTCTCGACTTCGCTCGACATGACATCCCTCTTGAGATGGATAAGGTGTTGTAATAATATTGATTATCAACCGATTGGATCACAACAAGTCCATTAAACCAACAAACCAACCCAATCATGGCGCGCCCAAAAAAAGACGGCACTGAATCGAGCGGCAGCGGGACGACCACCCCGCTGATGACCCAGTATTTCCAGGTCAAGGATAAATATCCGGACGCTATTCTGCTGTTCCGGGTGGGCGACTTCTATGAAACCTTTGCCGAGGATGCCGTAAAAACCGCCCGCGCCCTGGGGATTACCCTGACCAGCCGCAATAACGGCGGCACAGACGTGGAACTGGCTGGGTTTCCTTTCCACTCCGTCGATATGTACCTGCCGCGCCTGGTTCGGGCCGGTTACCGCGTCGCCATTTGCGAACAAATGGAAAAGCCGACGCCCGGCAGGGTGGTGCGCAGAGCCGTAACCGAGGTCGTAACGCCCGGCGTGACCACCGACGACGCCTTACTCGATCACCAGTCCAATAACTTTCTGGCCACGCTGGCCTATGGCAAAAACGATCAGCATGGACTGGCTTTCCTCGACATCAGTACCGGCGAGTTCTTCGTTTCCGAAGGCGATGCGGCTATGGTGGACAAGCTCCTGCAGAGTTTCCGGCCGGCGGAAGTGATTTTACCCAAAAGCCGGGTCAAGGAATTTACTGCCCAACACGGCGATAAATTCTACACCAATACGCTGGAAGACTGGATCTTCACCTACGATTTTACCCGGGAAAAACTGCTGCAGCACTTTCTGACGCGCAGCCTGAAGGGTTTCGGCGTAGAGGAACTGGAACTTGGTCAGACGGCAGCCGGTGCGGCCCTGCACTACCTCGCCTCGCTGCAAAATACCAAACTGGCCCACATCACCAGCCTCAGCCGACTGCAAACGGAGCAGTTCGTCTGGCTCGACCGTTTCACCATTCGCAACCTGGAACTGGTGGCCTCCAACCACGAGAACGGCGTGTCGCTGCTGCAGGTAATGGATAAAACGCTGAATGCCATGGGCGCCCGGCTGCTGCGTAAATGGGTGCTGCTGCCGCTCACGAGCCTCAACCAGATCAATGACCGGCTGGATGCAGTGAGTTTCTTCGTCGCCCATCCCGAGTTTATCAGCAGTATCGAACCGCATTTGCGCCACATTGGCGATCTGGAACGCCTGATGGGTAAAACGGCGGTCGGTAAGATCAATCCCCGCGAAGCCATGCAACTGCGGCGCGCTTTGCTGGCCATCGAACAGTTGAAAGAAATGTTGAGCCAGGAACCCGCCACGACCATCGGCGGCCTGCGTAAACTCAGCGAAGGCTTGAACCCCTGCTTCACCCTCCGGGAACGCATTGAGGCCGTGATCGCACCCGACCCGCCGGCCGACCTGCGTAAAGGCGGCGCTATTGCCGACGGCGCCGACGCGATGCTCGACGAACTGCGCAGCATCGTCCGCAATAGCCGCGAACTGCTGTTGGAAATTCAGCAGCGTGAAATAGAACGCACGGGCATCACCAGCCTGAAAATCGCGTTCAACAGCGTGTTCGGCTACTACCTGGAGGTGACGGCCAAATGGAAAGACCAGGTGCCGCCCGACTGGATCCGTAAGCAGACCATTGCCAACGGTGAGCGTTTTATTACGCCCGAACTCAAAGAGCTGGAAGGTAAGATCCTCGGCGCGGAAGAGAAAATGCTGGAGCTGGAAGATCGCCTGTTCCGCGGACTGGTGGAAGAACTGGGCGCTTATATGCAGCCGGTGCAACTCAATGCCCAGCTCGTCGCCCGGCTCGACTGTCTCCTGGCCTTTGCCAAAGCGGCCCAGAAATACCAGTACGCCCGCCCGGAAATCGACGAGAGCACCGTGCTCGACATTCGTGCCGGCCGTCACCCGGTCATCGAGACGCAGCTGCCGGTCGGGGAAGCCTATATTCCCAACGATATTTACCTGGATAACGACGACGTACAGATCATGCTCATTACCGGTCCGAATATGGCCGGTAAATCCGCCCTGCTGCGCCAGACCGCACTGATCACCCTGATGGCGCAGATGGGTAGTTTCGTGCCCGCCGACAGCGCCCGTATCGGACTGATCGATAAACTGTTTACCCGCGTGGGCGCCAGCGATAACCTCAGCGGCGGCGAAAGCACGTTCATGGTTGAGATGAACGAGACGGCCCTGATCATGAACAATTTAAGCGAACGCAGCCTCATTCTGCTCGATGAGATCGGGCGCGGCACCAGCACCTACGACGGCATCAGTATTGCCTGGAGCCTGGCCGAGTACCTGCACGACAATGAGCGCGCCCGCCCGAAAACGCTGTTCGCCACCCACTACCATGAAATGAACGAACTGGCCGAACAAATGGAACGTATTCATAACTTTCACGTGAGCACCCGGCAGGTCGCCCAGAAGGTCATTTTCCTGCGTAAACTCACCCCCGGCGGCTCCAATCACTCCTTCGGTATTCACGTGGCGCGGATGGCGGGCATGCCCCCGCGGATTGTGGAACGGGCCGGGGAGATCCTGGTGCAACTGGAAGGTAAACACATCGGCGATGCCGAACCGGAAGAAGCGGTGTTGCCGACCGGAGAAGTCGAAACCGCCCGGGATAAAATGCAGAAGAAAGTAAAAACGATCAAACCGCAGGTGCAACTCCAGATCTTTGAATCGCTCGATCCCTACACCGTGCAGATTAAAACGGAACTGCAGGGGCTGGATATGAACACGATGACCCCCATGGATGCGCTGTGGAAGTTGAACGAACTGAAGAAAATAGCGGAAAAAAAATGAGCGCTTGATCCTGCAACTACTGCTGCGCCGGAACGTCCGCTTTGGATGTCCAACCTAACTTTTCGAAACAGGGTATGATTACCTTTTAATTTCTTCCTCCTTTGAAGTACCTGACCCTTATCTGCTGCCTGTTTTCCCTGACCGCCAAAGCCACCAATTACTATGCGGATCCCCTTGCCGGCAGCATGGCCAATACCGGCAGTTTTAATTCGCCCTGGGCCAGTCTGAGCAGCATTTTTACCGCGAATAAAACTTTTGCAGCCGGCGACACCCTTTTTTTAAGAACCGGCAATCATGGTTATGCCCTTATTCGCGGACTGAATACCGGTTACGTGGTCATTGCACCGCAGCCCGGACAAATGCCCATTATCGACCGCATCCGCATCTCCGCATCCCCAACCCTGGCTGCGGATTACTGGAAACTGTATGGATTGACCATTCAGTCCGAATCGACGGGCACGACGGCTACGCCGGCCTACTTCCTGCTGGAAATTTATCCCTACGCCACCCATATAACGGTCAGTCACTGTACCATCAGCTCTAATTTGAACACCACGGGCTGGACGCGGGATGACTGGCGCAACCGCTGTAATAATGGCCTTTCTACGCGCGGAAAGCTGAACGCGAACTACATCATTGAGGATAATATTATTAAAAATGTCGCTTTCGGCTTGTCTATCTCGTCTTCCTCGACCATCGTTCGCGGAAACACGGTGCAGTACTTTACCAACGACGGCAGCCGGGTGGTGGGCAGTGATATATTGTTTGAAAAAAACAGGGTCCTCGATCTGATCAAAGTGATGAGTAATCTGGAAAATCATGACGATCTGTTCCAGTCGTTTGTTTATCCCGCCGGTGGTACCGGGCAGGATACCCTGAAAAATAATGTTATCCGCAACAACCTCTTTGTTTGTTGCACGGATACCACGCGGGCTTTCCGGGGGCCAGTCCAGGGCATCGGTTGCTTCGACGGCGTGTATTTGAACTGGGTAATAGAAAACAACATCGTCATGCCCGATCACTGGCACGGCATTTCCCTCTACGGCGCCGTGAATTGCCGCATCGTTAACAACACGGTGCTGGACCCTTATCCCTACACGCCGGTCGATCCGGTGGATAACAACGCGACCAATATCGGTCCGGCCTGGATTACCATTAATAAGAAAACCAGTGGACCACCCAGCAGTGGTAATGTGGTCAGGAATAACCTGGTCGCGAACACGATACTTTTTTCTACTCCGGACGTAGGCGTGGCATCCAACAACCTGATCCTGGGCGCGCTGGCCAACTTTAGCAACTATTTTGTCGATGTGAGCAATTTTGCGCAACCCCTTCAACTGGACCTGCACCTCCGGCCGGGATCGCCCGCTATCGATGCCGGGGAGACTGTGTTCGCTTCCACCAGCGATTTCGATGATGTTTCCCGACCCCAGGGGCCGGGCTTCGACATCGGCGCGTACGAATTCCTGAATAATGCCGTATTCGTCAGTGAAACATCGGCCCGGCAGGTGATGAGGCTGTATCCCAATCCATCCGGCGGGAACATACACGTGGAACTGCCCGCACTACCGGATGCCGGAACTTATACCCTGCATATCTATAATCACCTGGGTGAGCACGTCTTTACCGAGCAGGTACCCGCCGCCGCAAACCTGTATCTGGGGCATTTGCCCAAAGGATTGTATATGCTTTCGGCGCAGGTGGAAGGCGGTAAAATGGTGGTAGGAAGAATACTGCTGCAGTAGCCTGCGGCCAACTTGGAGAGAGATGGAACGCGCATCAGGCTTGATATCCTGGCGAGACGGATAAGAGGATTTTTAACAGGGGCAGTTGTAATATCAGGGGCGCCTACTTTATCAAATCCCGCAAGTAAAAGGTTGGGATCATGGCCAGCCAGGTTCTATCCGCATGGTCCCGGACTTTGCCTTGCAGAAAACCGACCATTCGAAAGGGCCGGTCAGCCGGAATCACTCCCAGTTCATCGCCTTCTCCCAGCAGGAAAACCGGTCCGCCGTTGTACCCGCTGACACTCGGTTTTTCCAGATACACGATTCTGGACTTTGCCGGCTCCGTTTGGCCTTCCAGCGTAATCTTCTCCCTGGTTATTATGGACGTATAGGCCATGGGCGGATTAAAACTGGCATCCCGGCGACCGGGTTGAAATCCTAAAATGGTCAGTAAACTATCTGTAGGCAAGGGCAAAGGCATGCTATCGATCAAAGCCAGCGGGAGGAATCGGTTTTGTAAATAAGTATTGAAAAACAAGGCTTTCGGGTTCAATTTCAAAACCGCCAGGTCTACGTCCGGATGATAAGCCCAGGTAACAGGATTCGCAAACTCGGTGATCTTGAACAGGAGGGGCCGCGTTTCGCCCTGGATGACCACGCTCACGTTCTTGTCCATCGTTCTGGCTATGTGGGCAGTGGCTACCAGGTACAGATCTGCGGCCTGGTTCTGTACGAAAACGGCGGTGCCAGCAATGGAATCATTCCGCAGGCTGGCTACAGCATACAGCAGGTTGATAGTTGTCAGGTCATTTTGAGCCGCAACAGGACGAATATACGCGATGAACAGCAGCAGGGCATACAACAGGTTTTTGATCACTTTTCGCTTTTCCTGCCTGACGCGAAAAGGGAAGTTTAGGTTGCCTGTACCGGCGCGCATCAGTGGCTGTTGAAAAAAAAGTTTTCGAAAAGGAACAATGACCGGGTAGACTTTCTACCTTGGTCACAGTTTTCATTTGGTTTTTTGGGGTTTATTAGTTGCCGGTCTGCGTAAGCACTTCCGGCAACTTTCTTTTAGGTCAGCCCCTTTCCATCCAGTATTTGCTGCACACATTTTTCAATTCTTGCCTCCCGCGTGCTGGATTGTTTGGGGGCGGAGAAATGCAGTAAATAAGCCCGTTGTCGTCCCGGTGTCAAGGCTTCGAAAGCGGTTTTTAAAGCCGGCATTTCCGTTAACTTGTTTTCAAATTCTTCCGGGATCGGGTAGTCGGCGCTCTTTTTATAGGCCACCTTCAAACCTGCCTTTTCCACTTCCATGGCCTCAGGGAACTCCCAATTTCAACTCTTCAGAAAGTCCGCAGTCCAGCGCAATGGTTCTTAATAAGGCTAACTCTTCCGGCCATTTTTGGCTTTTATGGAAGTAAAAATCAACTTTCGGATTCATCTCAATCATGGCTGGTTTTTCAATTGATCCATTACTCGTAAGATCTTTTTAAAGCAATTACATAACCGCTGTGAAAACCTTCATGATACAGCAGAAATTCCAGCGCATCGTCGATGGACTTCAGTTCGATGCCGTACAGTTTCAGTATGCCCTCCGAAGGCGAGTAGGTCTGAAATATTTTCTTGTCCAGATCAACTTGCAAGTCGTCTATAGTGCTCAGGAAGAGCGTTTTAATGGTTTCTATTTCCGCTGCGGGGATAAATGTTTCCGGTTTGGTGCCGGTCCGATAAGGGGAGAAGTATCGGTCTTCCACCGTAATGGCCTGACCCGCCCGGAAATAACACAGGCTTTGTTGTGCACAGATCAGGTGGCCCATATTCCAGATAATGTTGTTATTATACCCCGCAGGTATTTTATTTAATTGTTCTGCGGGGAGGCCCGCTATCTGGTCCAGTAAAAACAGCCTGAATCTCTTTATTTTTTCAATGCGATGGTCCATTATAACTGAGTTGTATGATTGATGACTGCGAATGTTTAGTAAGTATGAATGCTGGGTCAAAGGTATGCTCTGCCGGGCAGGTCGTTTGGGTTAAACACCCCGTTTTGTAGCAAATCACTACCTGGTTGCGCTATGCTGCATGCACAGATTATCCTGATGGGCCTGATCCAACTGACCGGCACGCTTTTTTAATATTACACAGCAACCCTGGCCAGATAAACGGAGTACACATCAAATCTTAACCGTTAACCAATTAAAATGCTGATTATGAAACTACAACTCTTTCGCAGCTCGGGGTTAATCGCCTTTACCCTGGCCACCATGTTCCTCATGTCTTCCCAGTCCGAAGGCTGTAAAAAGTCAAACCCCGGCACCTGGGAAAAGATCGGTTCCCGCAACGTCAACTACGATCTGGACAAGGATGAAATCATCGCCACCCGCCTGGAAGGTATTTTCACCGCCATTCAGGTGCGGGTCAAAGAAGCGCCGATCAACATGCAAAAACTCGAACTCCAGTATGGTAACGGTGAAATTCAGGAAATAGACCTCCGTAATAATTTCGCCGCTAATAGTGAAAGTAAAGTCATCGATCTGCCTGGTAACAAACGGGTGATCCGGAGAGCGGTATTCTGGTACGATACCAAAGATATTTCCCAGCGCAAAGGCGTGGTGGAACTCTGGGGCCGGCACTAAGCTGACCTGATAGGTGTAGCATAAAAAAGCCTTCTCCGGGAATCTACCCTGGAGAAGGCTTTTTTGATACATGTTAAGGCTTAGCACTGTCAGGTAATCATCCCGTTTTTACCAATAGAGCTATCTACCGCATTATATTGTTTCCTATGGTGGATTTTCGATT
>JANPIN010000043.1:0-34995 GCA_031425035.1 Saprospirales bacterium
CAGATCGGGATCTTAAGACATGTTGGTGTCTTTGGCGGCGGGGTTCCACCTCTTCCCATTCCGAACAGAGTCGTTAAGCCTGCCAGCGCTGATGGTACTGGGGTTGATGCCCCGGGAGAGTAAGTCGATGCCAACTACAAATAACACTTTAGCCCTTCCCGATTCAAATCGGGAGGGGCTTCGTGTGTTAACGCGAATTTGAAGGTCAAATTTAATTTTTGCATAAATTCTGCGGCTTATTTCCTTCATTTGTCTTTTCAAACCGAAGGAAACTATAGTCCGCTATGCCGCCCATTCATTGGAATGATCTCCTTAAAGCCCTGCGCAATCGCCAATGCGTGCTTTTTGTCGGCCCCGATTTACTTCCCGACCTGAGTCTGTTCTCCGAACTCTGCCATTTTCTGGGCGGTAACAGCGCCACGCCCCCACCCGACGTTGCTGCCTGCTACCCCAACGAAGAACTTTTTCTCTTCGCCCATCCCGGCGCCCGCATGAACGTCTGCTTTCGGCTGGATGACTTTCATGCTGACTGGCAAAAACGCTTCGCGCCTATTTACGCTGATATTGCCGCCCTGCCGATCCCACTGGTCATCAGCACCCTGCCCGATCATGGTTTGCACCAGGTTTTCGATCAGGCGGGCGTGAGCCATCAGTTTCAATCATATAACTTTCGGGGCAACGCGGCTGCCAGTATGCAATCGCCGCGCCAGCAACGCCTGATTTTCAATATTTTCGGCGATTGCAGCGATGCCAATTCGCTGGTGCTCGACCATGACGACCTGTTCGGCTACCTCTCGCAGTTCATGGGCGCCCGCAAGCTGTCCGATACCCATATCGAAATACAGGAAATGCTTGGCGGCGGCAGTACCATCTTCCTGTTCCTGGGTTTTCAATTCGATAAGTGGTACATGCAGATCCTGCTGCACCTGCTCAATCCCGGTAAGTTCAAAGCCCGCCAGTATGCGTTGCAATCTGCCAAGGCTCAGGAGACCCGTGTATTTTTCGGCAAGAAATTCCAGGTCGAGTTTGTAGATGATTTCACCCCCGCCTCTTTCCTCGCTGAACTAACCCGGCGCTGGAAAGAAGATGAACAAACCCGGCAAATGAACCCGGTTGCAACCACCAAAACCCATCTGCGCGACTGGCTGAAAAGTGCACAGACCGAACGGGTGATCACCGAGCTGGAAAAGTATTTCAGTGCTCAGAATAACGTGGACGGTTTGTATCAGCAAACCATGATATCTGCCCGTTGGGCCCGGCTCGAACTGGCCCGCCACAAAGGCACCATCTCCACCGCAGATGCCGGCCTGGAATCCAATCAAATCCACGATGCCCTGCTCCAGCTCATCGGCCAGGTTCCGGAGCAACAGCCCGATAATCAGTAACCATTACACGCATAACCAATATGAACAGGTATCCCGGCATCCGTCCCTTCCGCAGCGATGAACGTGCGCTCTTTTTCGGCCGTAGGGATGATACGGAGCGCCTGCTGCGTTTGATCCGGCTGGAGAAGATCGTCATTTTATACGGCAAAAGCGGCTATGGCAAAAGTTCGCTGCTCCAGGCCGGTGTTTGTCCGCAACTGCTCGATGCCGGCGACCTACCCTTTAAAGAAATACGCTTCGGGCCATATACGTCAGCCAGCTTTTTACAGCCCGCCAAGATGTTGACATTATCAGTCGGTTTGTCGGTATATGAAATCGAAGACATGTCATCCGGGCTGGGGCAGGCGGTCAGAGTCATGCGGGATTCTTTCACCGATGACGGTTCTCTTTGGCTCACGCTTAAGCTACGCCAGTTGGCTACCGGCAACCATCGATTTCTATTGCTTTTCGATCAGTTCGAAGAACTTTTTACCTACCCCTCCGAACAAGTGCTGGAATTTAAACGCCAGCTCGCCGAAGCGCTTTTTACGCTCGTACCCGACCGATTCGGCCGCGCGCTGGCAAAAAATCCTGGTGCTTTGACCGCGGATGAACAGGCCGCTTTTTATACTCCGCTGGATTTCAAAGTGGTGTTCAGTATTCGGGCCGACCGCATGAGCCAACTGAATACGCTCAAGGACTACCTGCCCAACCTGCTGCAACACGCTTATTTGCTGGATGCGCTGGACGAGCACCAGGCCACAGAGGCGATTACCGCGCCGGCCCTGCTGCCCAGCGGCGAGGATTTCGACACGCCTCCTTTTCGCTACGATCCGGCTGCTTTAAGACTGATTTTTAAAGAATTGCGGGACGCTGAAACCGGTAAAATAGAAACTTCCGCCCTTCAAATTGTGTGTCGCCACGTAGAGGATAGTATTGTGCGGGATTATGTTGGCCCGATCCCGGTGACTATAGGACCAACAGGCCTCGAAGACATTAAATCCATTTTTCGGCAGTTTTACGATCATACTATTGCCACCTTACCGGAAGCCCAGCAATCCATTGCTCACCATCTGGTAGAAGATCTGTTGATCAAAGAAGGCGTACGCCTGCCCTTTGCCGAGCAGGCGCTGCTGGCCGAACCAGGGGTGACACCCATCCTGCTCCAGGCGCTGGCCGATGCCTCGCTGCTGCGTGTGGAGCGGGATGAACAGGGGCGGATGTTATATGAGGTGGGACATGATACTTTGGTGGGGCCGATCAGTGAGGCAGCCAAGGTGCGGCGGGAATTGGAAGCAAAAGAACGCGAAAAACGAGCGGAGGCAGAACAACGGGAAATATTGCGCCAGGAGGCAGAGCGACAGGCCGAAGAGCGTCGAAAAATTACCAATGCCCGAAGGCGAAATATACTGATCAGCATCGGCGCGTTGTTACTGCTGGCTTTTGCTTTTTGGAAAAGCCAGCAGGCAGATAAAGCCCAGACTGCCGCTGATCAAGCCAAAGTGGAGGCGGCTAAAATGACTGCCTTGGCCGAGCAAAAAGACACTTTAGCCAAAATTAATGCGACCAAAGCAGATGTAGCACTAAAAACGGCGGAAGAAAAAACCGAAGAAGCGCAACGCAACTTTGATGAAGCCAAGCGGCAAACAGGTATTGCTTCGAGGCAAACCCAACGTGCGGCAGAAGCATTACGGCAAGCTGCAGTGGAGCGGGAAAAAGCGGAAAGTGCAGCTGTAACGATTATTGAAAACTTGTTACAGAATGGTTCCGAGGCCATTCAAGCATTGGATTATGAACAAGCCCGAGGAATTCTTGGGCAGGCAGAAACATTGGTGAAAGGCCGCCCGAAGGAAAGTCCATTAACAGTATGGCGAACCGCTGTTGCGCAGGAGTTAATGGAAGTGGCCTTTTTTTACACCCAGATCCATCAGCATTTTACAGCCGCCAAAATCCTTGTCCGGGTAAATGATTTGCTTTCCGGCGCGCCATTGCCCGATTTAGTGAAAATTCAGGATAATGGCCATCCTGGCGACCGCGCTATGCTGGAAAAAATCATGGAAAAATTAGCACCGCATGATTTTCACAGCTTGCAACAGCGTTACCTTTTATCTTTTGTGAAGGTGCCGTCTGGCGCATTTTTTATGGGTAGCGACAGCAGTTGTACCAACTGTGGGGATGATGAAAAACCAAGTCATGAAGTTCATCTGAAACACTATCAACTTGGTAGTACAGAAGTTACCATGTGGCAGTATAATCTCTATTGTCAAACGACCGGACATAATATTGCCAATCATCATGAAAAATCATGGGGCAAAATTCGGGGCGACGATCCGGTCATTTACGTCAGCTGGTATGACGCCGTCCAGTATGCCAACTGGTTGAGTGTCCAGCAGGGACTGGAGACAGTTTACGTAATAGATAGTCTTCAGCAGGATACCAGCAACCTCAGTCAATATGATGATTTGAAATGGAAAGTGATCCCCAACCTAAAAGCCAATGGTTATCGCCTGCCTACCGAATCCGAGTGGGAATATGCGGCTCGTAATGCCGGCCGCGATCATTTTCAGTATGCCGGTGGCGACACCTTAGACAACGTCGGATGGTTTGCTGTAATCAGTGATCGAACGCAACCAACTGGACGCAAGCGAGCCAATCAGCTTGGTCTCTACGATATGAGCGGCAACGTCTGGGAGTGGTGCTGGGATTGGTATGCACCGTACGCAGCAGAAACCAGCAATGATCCACAAGGGCCTGATAGAGGCGATTACCGCGTGTTTCGCGGCGGCAGCTGGTACTTCATCGCCGAGTACTGCCGTTCCGCTCGCCGTAACTACTACAGGCCGACGAACCGCTATAGCAATATTGGGTTCCGCCTGGCGCGTTCCTTTTAGGCAGCTGGTCAGTCCCTTCCGGCTTTCCTGTGAGCAAAAAGACCCCATCCCTAACCCTTCCCCCGAAAGGGAAGGGGACCTGACCGTGGTGTTTTCCTGGTGATTTATATTACCTTGGAAGGTTGCTTGTGGACTTTTCAGCAATGCTGACCAAAGAGGGAAAAGACAAAGGCTATAGTCCAACGCTTTCATGCTTGGCAGACCTACACCATGTTATCCCAAATTGGAAATTTTAGACAAAAATTGTATTTTTGTAAGCATCAAAAATCAAAAAAATGGGTACGCAGTTAAGTTTGACGGATTTAGTCGAAAATGTCGCAAGCCTTGATAATCAAGCCTTTCAAAACTTCCTATTAGACGTTTATAACAAACGAGCCAAGCAACGTAGTCCTGCTATCCAACCGCAGGAAGCTGATTTGTTGGAAGAAATCAACATGGGCTTTCCCAATGAGCAGTGGGTACGGCTCGATTTACTGGATGCGCAACTGGAAAAATCGACGCTTTCGGAGGCGGAACACGCCGAATTAATGACCCTCACGGCTGCCTACGAAGCATATATGGTCCACCGCCTGGAACTTTTGAGCCAGTTGGCCGAATTAAGAAAGATTACGCTCCGGGAAGTGATGCACCAACTGGGTATAGGCCACGAAAGCAATTAACCCTGTTCCGGTAATCATTTCTTTTTCGCTCCCGTATTCACCCCTCTGACCACCGCCCCCATCCCATACTTCTCCCGGATCTGATCCAGCCGCTGCAGCAACTGCGCTTCCCTAACCGTATCATCGAAGAGGTTGGTCTGTTGATTGCCAATGCATAAGTCGCCGAAGCGCACGCCCAGCAGACGAATGGGGCGCTTGGCATCGTGCAGTTTGTTGAAGATCTCCTGAGCCGTACGCATCAGCACGGAATCGTTGGCCGTCATGGGAATGGCCCGCTGCTGGGTAAAGGTGCTGAAATCACCGTAACGAACTTTCACGGCCACGCAGGCCGTTAGTTTCTGGTCCTGGCGCAGGTCGAAAGCCAGTTGGCTGACCAGGGCGGTCAGGCGGTCGCGCAGTTCCTGGCCGTCGCCGATATTTTCATAGAAGGTGCGCTCGGTCGACATGCTTTTTTGTTCGCGGTAACTTTCCACCGGACTGTTGTCCAGGCCGTTGGCGCGCTCCCAGATGTGGCGGCCGTGCACGCCAAAAATGCGTTCCAGCAGATCGACCGGCGTTTCGCTGAGCTGGCCGATGGTCAGGATATGGCGGATGGCCAGTTTATGTTGGGTTTCCTTGCCGATAAAGGGCATTCGGCTCACCGGCAAAGGCGCCAGAAAAGCACGTTCCGTACCAGCGGGAACGAGGATCTCGCCGTTGGGTTTGGCTTCCCCGGTGGCAATTTTACTCACGGTTTTGTTGACGGCCAGCGCCATGGAAATGGGCAGGCCGGTTTCCCGCATAACACGCTGCCGCAGCTCCTGCGACCATTTCCAGCAGCCAAAATGCTGATCCATCCCGCTCAGGTCCACGTAGAATTCATCGATGGAGGATTTTTGCAGCACCGGCGAGGCTTCGGCCAGCAACTGCGTAACGATGCGGGAATGTTTGGAATACGCCTCCATATCGCCGCGAATGACCACGGCTTCCGGGCAAAGACGAAGGGCCGCTTTGGTCGGCATGGCCGAGTGCACCCCGGTTTTTCGGGCCTCATAACTACAGGATGCCACTACCCCCCGGTCCTGACCGCCGATAATGATCGGTTTGCCCCGCAGTTCCGGGCGGCGGAGCAGTTCGACGGAGACAAAGAAAGCGTCGAGATCGAGGTGGAGGACAGCGCGGGTGAACATGGAATAGGTTTTTGAGCCAGTTTTAATGTTTACTTATTTAATGGCAAGATAGTTTGTTGAGCCTTAGTGAGATTCTCAAATGGGCCTTTACACCCTGTAAACTTACGGACTGTTTAGGCCCATTTGAGAGTCTCACGTACCCCTCAAAACTTAAACCCCGGCATCTGCACGCCCTGTACCAGCCATTCTTCCTCCTCGTAACCCAGCTGGATCACGCCCAGGCCTTCATGACGTTCCTTTTTACCCCGTGCTATGGGTTGCCCTTCCCAGCAAATACTGAACAGGAGGTGGGTGCCATGTTCGCTGTTGAGCACTTCTTCCGGTTTAAAACCCAGGGGTTTGATCGCTTTATAGTAGTTACGAAAGGCCTGAATACGCTCCAGCGCCGTGGTTTTGTCAATACAATGCTGGTCGTCGCGCAGGTTTTCACTGAGCTGACTGCCGGTATAGGGCTTTTTAAGATTCAGCAGGTCGAGCAGGAAGCTGCTGGCCAGATGGCTGATAATGGCCGGCAGGTTGGGATGAAACTGTTCATAATCAATGACGCACATCGTACCCGGTAGCTGCAGGTTGGGCATTTCATAAGCGAACAGCTCGGTCACCATGAACTGATAAAACTGTGCATCATCCACGTAGTCGGGGCGTAAAGCCACGATGCCATGCTCTTCCAGTAAGTCGTGCAGGCGTTCGATTTCGCCGGGTAAGGTGCTGGCTTCCAGCAGATCAGGGGTGGCAAAAGCGGGCCGGCCAATGCGCTCATACACCGTGATTTGCGATGCGTGCTCGTACTGAGCTTCGAAGGCGGCTACGTGCTGGAGCCAGGCGCTGACCAATTCGGGTGGCGCGTCATCGCTGATGTGGGTCACGGCGCCGCGGCTGAGCTCGAGGCTCATGGCCATAATTTCATTGTCGGCGCGGAGTTGTTCTTCGGGACTGAGTTCGGGGACTGGATTTTCTTGCATGGGCTGCGGTTGAAGATGGAGAAAAATGGGTTCGAACACCGGCACTGATAGTCAGCGCGGGCATGCGTTTCTCCGTAGAAATTCCAGTGCCCAAAAATACAAGTTTTCCACATCCTATCCGAGCATACCACGTTTTGTTTTAAATTCGCACCACAGACCGATCCACTATGCCGCAATTCGCCCACCTCCACTGCCATACCCAGTATTCCCTGCTCGACGGAGCGGCCAGCATCCCCAATCTGTTCAAGAAAGCGAAGACGGACGGCATGAAAGCGCTGGCCATTACCGACCATGGTAACATGTTCGGGGTGTTCCAGTTTGTGGCCGAAGCGGCTAAACACGAGGGCGTGAAACCGATCGTCGGCTGCGAATTTTACGTCGTGGAAAACCGGCATCAACGCACGTTCACCAAGGAGGTCAAGGACAAACGTTACCACCAGTTGTTCCTGGCCAAGAACCCGGAAGGCTATAAAAACCTGGTGAAACTCTGTTCCCTGGGTTACACGGAAGGCCTCTACGGCAAATACCCGCGGATCGATAAAGAACTCATTTTACAGTACCACGAGGGGCTGATCGCGACGACCTGCTGCATCGGCGCCATGGTGCCGCAGGCCATTTTGCGGAAAAGCGAAGCCGAAGCGAAGAAGGAATTCAAGTGGTGGCTGGATATTTTCGGGGAGGACTACTACATCGAGATCCAGCGGCACCACATGAAGGAGCAGGACACGGTGAACGAAATGCTGCTGCGCTGGGCCGACGAGTTTAACGTGAAAACGATCTGCACCAATGACTCGCACTACGTCGACCAGAAGGACTCCAACGCCCACGATATTCTGCTGTGTGTGAACACGGGGGAGAAACAGGCCACCCCGGCTATCCGCGAATTTACCGACGAAGGCACGATCACCAAAGGCGGCCGTTTCGCTTTCTGGAACGACCAGTTTTACTTCAAGACGCAGGCCGAAATGGGCCAGTTGTTCAAAGACGTGCCCGCCGCGCTCGATAACACCATGGAGATCGTGGACAAGTGCGAGCATTTGAAGTTGAAAAAGGACATTCTGCTGCCCAACTTCGTCATTCCGCCGGAGTTCCAGACGCAGGACGATTTTTTGCGCGACATGACCTATAAAGGCGCCAAAGAGCGCTACCGGAATATTACCGCCGAAGTCGAAGAACGCCTCAATTTCGAGTTGCATACCATCAAAACAATGGGTTTTGCCGGCTACTTCCTCATCGTGGCCGATTTTATTAAAGCCGGTCGCGAACTCGGGGTAATGATCGGTCCGGGCCGTGGTTCTGCGGCGGGCAGCGCGGTGGCCTACTGTGTCGGCATCACCAATATCGACCCGATCAAGTACCAGTTGTTGTTCGAACGTTTTTTGAACCCGGACCGCAAATCGATGCCCGATATCGATACGGACTTCGACGACGAGGGCCGGCAGAAAGTGATCGATTACGTAGTGCAAAAGTATGGTAAACAGCAGGTTGCGCAGATCGTGACCTATGGCACAATGGCCGCTAAAATGTCCATCAAAGACGTCAGCCGGGTGCTCGATCTGCCGCTCGATCAGGCCAATGCGCTGGTCAAACTGGTGTCTGACAAACCGGGTACCAACCTGAATCGCCTGCTGACCGCGCCGTTTGACGGACCCGGCTCCTTACGGGAAAAAGAAAATATCAGCAGCGAAGATCTCGATAATGCCAAAAAGCTACGCGAGATCCTGACTGCCGGAAACACGCCGGAAAGCACCGTGCTGAAAGAGGCCATGATCCTCGAAGGTTCCGTGCGCGGCACGGGTATCCACGCGGCGGGTATTATTATTGCGCCGAAAGACCTCACCGAAATTATTCCGGTATACGCGTCCAAGGAAACCGAACTGCTGATCACGCAGTACGAAGGTTCCATTATCGAGGATGCGGGCGTTATTAAAATGGACTTTCTGGGGCTGAAAACGCTGACCATTATCCGGGATGCGCTGAAAATTATCAAGGAAAACCACGGCGTTACCATCGATATTGATAACATTCCGCTGGACGATGTCAAGACTTACGAACTCTATCAGCGCGGCGAAACCAATGGTACTTTCCAGTTTGAAAGCGCGGGCATGCAAAAGTATTTGCGCGAGCTCAAACCTGATAAATTCGACGACCTGATCGCCATGAACGCGCTGTACCGGCCGGGCCCGATGGAGTATATTCCGGATTTCGTGGCCCGTAAACACGGCCGTCAGCTGGTGACCTACGATCTGCCGGATATGGAGGAATACCTCTCGGATACCTTCGGAATTTGCGTCTACCAGGAACAATTAATGTTACTGTCGCAAAAAATCGGCGGTTTTTCCAAAGGCGACGCCGACGTGCTGCGTAAGGCCATGGGTAAAAAGCAAAAATCGGTGCTGGACAAAATGAAAGGCCAGTTCATGGAAGGGGCACAGGCTAAAGGCCACCCGATCAAGGTGCTTGAAAAAATCTGGACCGACTGGGAGGCTTTCGCCATGTACGCTTTCAACAAGTCGCACTCGACCTGTTATGCGCTGGTGGCTTATCAGACGGCTTATTTGAAAGCCCATTATCCATCAGAATACATGGCCGCGGTGTTGACGCATTCGCAGTCGAACATCGAAAAGCTTTCCTTTTTCCTGGAGGAATGCCGCCGGATGGGATTGATGGTCAAGGGGCCGGACATCAATGAGTCGCAGGTCAATTTTTCGGTCAATAAAAAAGGCGACATCCGCTACGGGCTGGGCGCCGTAAAAGGCGTGGGCGAAGCGGCGGTCGAGAACCTGATCATCGAGCGGAATGCCAAGGGATCGTTCAAGGACCTGTTCGACTTCATGCGGCGAATGAACCTGCGGAACGTGAACAAACGCGTCATGGAAAGTATGGCCTGTGCCGGCGCTTTCGACGGTCAGGGCGTGCACCGGGCGGCGTTTTTTGCTCCTTCGGACAAATACGACACCTATATAGAGCATTTGCTGAAATATGGCTCGGCTTATCAGGAAGAAAAAGTGATGAGCGCCAACTCCCTGTTCGGCGACCTCTCCGACACGGTCGGTATAGCGGAACCGCCGACGCCCAAGGCACAGCCCTGGGGGCTGATCTATAAACTGCAGAAAGAAAAAGACTGTATCGGTATTTACCTGAGTGGTCACCCGCTGGATGATTTCCGGTACGAATGGGAGCACTTTGCTACCTCGTTGGATAAGATTGATAATTATAAGGGCCGCAAGGTCAATATTGCCGGTTTCGTGAGTAAAGCCGAACACCGTATTAGCCAGAAAGGCACCGGCTGGGGACGATTTGGCATACAGGACTATACCGGCAGTCTGGAAATCACCATGTTTTCGGAGAGTTATGCCAAGTTCAAGAGCTATTTCGATGAAGGCGCCAGCTTGTACATCGAAGGCGAATACAAACAGCGTTACAACTCCGACGAAATGGAGTTCCGGGTGCTGAACGTGAAACTGCTGGAGACGGTGGGCGAGGAAAAAACCGCGTCCATCACGCTGCGCATTCCGCTGGGTATTTTATCCAAAGACATGATCGACCGCATTGATAAGCTTTGCCTGGCGCATAAGGGTAAACATATGCTGCGCATGGAACTGCTGGACTATGAGAACAAGGACAAGTGGGCATTTACCTCCATGGATCGTAAAGTGCAGGTAGATAATGAGTTCATTGCGGCGCTGACCGGGCTGGGGGTGGAGTGCGGGGTGAATTAGGAAAACTATTTTAAAAATGGAAACCGCAAAACGCCGTCAAAATGAAAAACAGTTTAAAAACTGGGAGCCAACTGAAACCGGTGGCAGAAAATATTGGTTAGAGGTTGTTGGCCGGTTTGGTTGGTCAGCTCATTATGTGAAAGAAGTAGATTCTAAGGAAGAAACACTTACTTTTAGACAGGAAATTTTTGATGAAAATGGGGTTTTATGCGAAATTCATGAAAAATATCCAGTCGATAAAGGGCATCAAAAATTGAAATAAAAATGGTGACAAATAAAATGGTAGCCGGTGCTTTAATTTCCTACATGCGCCACGAAATATCTCTACCACAATTAGTGGATTGGGCAGAAGACACCTTATTGGAAGCCAATTTTTCTGATAAGAATATGGATGTACTAACGCAAGTACTAAGCCGTTTAGGTTTAGCTGACGTGCGTACATTTGGCTTGTCCTGGGATGAATGCGAAGAATTAATGCGGATATTAGGATATAAATTGCAAGTCCAACTACAGGAGTCAGCCTAAATATTGTATGAAATATTTACCTGTAATGGTATTCATTTTATATGCTTATAATAGTCCAAACCCAGCATCCAGTGGCTTACCCGTTTTTGGCTGGGATTTGTCGCTTTATCCACTTCAGGGAGGTGAAAAAGTAAATAGCTTTCGCTCATAGATCCAGAAGCGTTTGACGTACAGTCTATGACCTTGATTCGGGAAATAGAATCGCCAACTGCCACGTGTTTTTTAGAAGCTTACAATATTAATACCGGTCGCACCAAGCAAATACGTTTTCGGCATCGCCTCGACCCAAATGATTATCAGGCAAGTATCGATTCGATCTCTATTACGCCGCAAATTATTTTTGTAAGAATAGAAATTAAAAAAGGAACTAATTGCTTCGAAACTGGCGACCATCCTCAAACCATCAATGGGCTGGATATCGAGAACATCGGCGTAGCTTTTTTTCTGCCACTGGCCGGCGGAAACGGCAAGAATGATGATTCGTGGCCGGAGGAGGCGATGCCGAGGCAAACGGTGAACGGTGTGGTCATTTCCCCAGGCGGCTTCGGTGGAATAGGCACAGTGGTCAACGGGCTGAATCTCTCCGGAGTCAATAACTATACGGATAAAGTCAATGGATTAACGACCGGCCTGTTGCTTTGCTTCAATCGCCGGGTAAATGGGCTGTCCATCGGTGGGGTTTTTGGCAATATTTCAGCAGTCGTAAAGGGGGTGCAGGTTGGCGGATTGATGAATGGTTCTACAGAAATGAACGGCCTGCAAATCGGGGTCATTAATGAGGCCAGCTTCTTAAAAGGTTTGCAAATCGGCCTGGTAAACCGGGCGACCAGTATGCAGGGCGTACAAATCGGCTTTATCAACATGAGTGGTAAGCGCACCTTACCATTTATAAATCTGGGGTTTAAAAAACCGCCGCGGGTCCAAACAGGTCAGTAAGCCTTGGCAACCGGCCTGTTCAAATCGAACAAAATGCGCCGCTGCCCGTTTCTGTGATGCAACATCGCTTCTCTGTGCGGCCCGTTTATCCCTACCTTTGTTTGATTCGAATTCCTCACCCAGCTTCCCATATTCCTCCGCATGCAATGGATCTCCGACCCCAATATCTGGATTGCCTTTCTGACGCTCTGCGCGCTGGAGATCGTGCTGGGCATCGATAATATTATTTTTATTTCCATTGTCACCAACCGGCTGCCCGAAAAACAGCAGGATTTGGCCCGGCGGATCGGGCTGCTGCTGGCCATGGGCATGCGTATTCTGCTGCTTTTTACCATTACGCAGATCATGGCGCTGACTGGAAATTTGTTCACCGTTTTTGGCAACGAAATTTCCGGCCGCGATCTGATTTTGCTGTTGGGCGGCCTGTTCCTACTGTACAAAAGCGTTACTGAAATCCATGGAAAAGTAGCGGACAGCAAGGATAGCAAAGGCAAGAAAAAGGCGGCACGTTTTGGGCCCACCATCTTTCAGATCGTACTCATCGACATCATTTTTTCCTTCGATTCCGTGATCACAGCGGTGGGCATGGTGGACCATATTGAGGTGATGATCGCCGCCGTTGTTTTTTCCGTCGGCGTCATGATGCTGGCCTCCGGCCCCCTCAGCCGGTTCATCAATCGTTACCCGACGCTAAAGGTGCTCGCTTTATCTTTTTTGATCATGATCGGCGTTTCCCTCATCGCGGAAGGCATGGATTTCCACATTCCAAAAGGCTTTATATATTTCGCTATGGCCTTCAGCATTATGGTGGAAATGATCAATATCCGGATTAAGTCGCGGGAAGGGTAGCCACCTGTACCGCACCGACAGCGGGGTATAAAAAGCCCGTGCTGTTGATAACTTCGGGCGTTTTCCATAGGCCATTCCTCAGGGAATCCTTGTACTTTTGTGATCACATGAGCAATTTCGTCGTCTCCGCCCGCAAATATCGCCCGCAACGTTTTGAAGACGTGGTCGGCCAGCAACACGTTGCCGGAACGTTGAAAAACGCACTGGCCACCGATCACCTGGCGCACGCCTTCCTGTTCACCGGTCCGCGCGGAGTCGGCAAAACCACCTGTGCGCGTATTCTGGCCAAAATCCTGAACTGCGAAAACCGCAGCGCGACCCAGGAAGCCTGCAATCAGTGCGCATCCTGCCTGGCCTTCAACGAAAGCGCTTCGTTCAACATCATCGAGCTCGATGCTGCCAGTAATAATTCCGTAGAACACATTCGCGCACTGATCGAACAGGTGCGTTTCCAGCCGCAGCAGGGCCGGTACAAGGTGTTCATCATCGATGAGGTGCACATGCTTTCCAATCAGGCTTTCAATGCCTTTTTGAAAACGCTGGAAGAACCGCCTCCCTACGCCATTTTCATCCTGGCGACTACGGAAAAGTACAAGATCATCCCGACCATCCTGTCCCGCTGCCAGATCTTCGATTTCCGGCGGATCGAGGTGGGCGATATGGTGCTGCACCTGAAAAGTATTTGCCAGAAAGAGGGTATTGAAGCCGATGAAGACGCCCTGCACATTATTGGCCAGAAAGCCGATGGCGCCCTGCGTGATGCCCTGTCGATTTTCGACCGCATCACCAGTTTTTCAGGAAAAAAAATCACTTATAATGACGTGATCGAGAACCTCAACGTGCTCGATTACGACTATTATTTCCAGATCACCGACGCGCTGCTGGGGGAGGATATGTCCGCGCTGCTGAACCTGTTCGATCAGATTTTGCATAAAGGTTTCGAACCGGAAATATTCGTCAGCGGCTTGGCGGAGCACCTGCGGAACATCCTGGTTTGCAAGGACGAAGCCACCCTGGCCCTGCTCGATGTGGGCGAAAGCCTGCGCGAACGCTACCGCCGGCAGGCAGCGATCACGCCCGCCTCTTTCCTGCTCACATCCCTGAACCTGGCCAACGACTGCGATATCCATTTCAAAATGGCCCGCCACAAGCGCCTGCACGTGGAAATGGCGCTGTTGAAAATGTGCTATATTCAGCGGGCCGTACATGCCGCGCAGAACGGCGTATTGGAAAAAAAAAATCCTGATCTGATCCAGGCGCCTCCCGCGGCCCATTCCGCTCCGCCCAGTGCACCTGCTGCGCGTCCGGGAGCAGCCACGACGCCGGGCGCCCCGCAAAATGAGCCGGAAATGCCGCTCATTCCCCCCAGCAATGCCCAGCCGCTTTCTAAAAAAGAGATGACGGAACTGGCCAGCGGTCTGCGGCAGGGCATGAAAAAAGCGGAGTCCCTTTCCTTTAGCCTCGACGTGTATGAGCAGGCCGTCGAAATAGAAGAGGCGAAAAATGCCGCCCAGGAAAGCCGGCTGACCCTGGAAAATGCCCGCAAAGAATGGGTCGCTTTCGCAGATTCTCTCGAATCCAACCTGTCCCGCATGGCGCTCACCGGCGCTCAACTGCGTCTGGAAGAAAAAACGATCGTCGCCACGGTCCAAACCAGCCTCGACCGCAATCATATTCAGGCCGAAACGCTGCGTTTACTGCATACCCTGCGTCAGCATCTGCACGACCAGCATGTACATATTCGGGTCGAAGTGGATCAAAATAAGGCCGTGGAAGATGCTGCCGTTAAGCCGGCGCGTCCAATGACCAAACAGGAGGCGCTGGCCAAAATGCAGGAAACCAATCCTTTGATCGGTGAGTTGATGACCCGCTTTGGATTGAAACCGGAGGACTAATTTTCACCTTATGCAAGCCCTGTGGCACCTCGAAAACATTGACGTTACCCACCTGCTTTGTCCGGTCAAACTCGGCAACGAGATCCTCATGCAAAGCCATGTGCATAAAACGTACCGCAAAGGCGAAGCCGTGTACATTCCCAATGACCTGGCCGACTGCATTTTTTTCATTGAAGTAGGGCAGGTGAAAATATCGGTCATGAACGAGGAGGGCAAAGCGATCACGAAAGCCATATTGGGCCGGGGCGAGGTATTCGGTGAACTAACCCTGCTGGGCGAAGAACGCCGTCACGATTTTGCCACCGCTTTGGAAGAAACGACGGTATGCGTGGTCACGCTGCCGGAACTCCGGGGCCTGATGCGCGATCGCTGGGAACTCCATTTGTTTTTCATGAACATGTTCGGCGCCCGCCAGCTCGAAATGGAGCGCCGCCTGGAGTCGCTGATCTTTCGCGACAGCCGCAGCCGGATCGTCGAATTCCTGTATCAACTGACGTTTACCAAAGGCCAGCGGGTGGGGTATGAATGGGTCGTGCGCAACTTCATTACCCACCAGGAAATTGCCAATCTCACCGCGACCAGCCGCCAGACGGTGACGACCACCCTCAACGATCTGCGTTTCAAAAAGCTGATTACGTTTAACCGCAGCCGACTGCTGATCCGCGATCTGGATAAATTAAAAGCGGAAATACGCAATTGAACCTGAGTTGATCACACAGTTAAACCGCCGGTTTATGAAAGATCTATTTTCTGCTTTTTCGGCAGACTACGCCCGCTTCCGTCCCGGTTATCCACCACAACTGTTTGATTTCCTGTACGCTATTTGCCCGGGGTTTGAAAAAGCCTGGGATGCTGCTACGGGCAACGGACAAATAGCCGTCTGTCTGGCCGAGCGTTTTGAAGAGGTCTACGCCACCGATATCAGCGAAAACCAGCTGGCAAATGCGGAATCAAAACCCAATATTTTTTACGCCGTGGGTAGTTCCGAAAACCCGGAATTCCCGGACCATTTTTTTGATCTGCTCACCGTAGGGCAGGCGGCCCACTGGTTTAAATTCGACGCGTTTTATCGCAGCGCCCGCCGGGTGTTAAAGCCGGGCGGCATACTCGCCCTGGTCGGCTACCATCTCCTGGAAGTGGATGCGCCCACGGATGCTATTATTTACGAGCTTTACCACGTGACGCTGCGAGGCTACTGGGACCCGGAGCGGCACTATGTGTACGATAGCTACACGACCATCCCCTTTCCTTTCGAGGACATACAATTACCAGCAATGGAAACCACGTACTCCTGGAATCTCGAACATCTTTTGGGATATTTGCATACTTGGTCCGCCGTGAAACGATTTACGGATGAAAATGGCCAATCGCCGCTCGATGAAGATTTTGTGGCTTCTTTGCGTTTGTTTTGGGCGGATAATGAAGTGAAGCTGGTTCATTTTCCGATTTTTGCGCGCATTGCCCGCGTTTAAGGGCTTCACGTTTTATCCACTTGCTTTGTATTCCATTTTCAAACCTTTTCTTTTTTTGCTGAACCCCGAGCGGGCGCATTCCGTCACCGTGACGCTACTCGACCTGGCGGCCGCTTTTCCACCGACGCGCTGGTTATTACGCCGCTGGTATTGTCTGGACGATCCGGGTTTGGCTAAAAAAGTGCTGGGTCTGGATTTCCCCAACCCCGTCGGACTGGCGGCGGGTTTTGACAAAGACGGTAAACATCTGGCCGGCCTGGCCCTCCTGGGTTTCGGTTTCATCGAGGTCGGTACGGTTACCCCCCTGGCGCAAGAGGGGAATCCGCAGCCGCGACTGTTTCGGTTGCCGGCCGATGAAGCGCTGATCAACCGGATGGGTTTTAATAACCAGGGCCTCGATGCACTGGTCGAACGGTTGAAAGCATGGCGCCGCCGGCATGGACAAAGCGGACCGATCATTGGCGGTAATATTGGCAAAAACAAGGCGACGCCCAATGAATCCGCCGAGCAGGACTACCTGATCTGCTTTGAAGCGCTGTTTCCCTGGGTGGATTACTTCGTGGTCAACGTGAGTTCGCCCAACACGCCCAACCTCCGGGCTTTGCAGGAAAAAGAACCATTGACCCGGCTTCTATCCTTGTTGCAGGAAAAAAACCGGGCACAAAGCAGTCCCAAACCCATTCTGCTGAAAATTGCCCCCGACCTCACGAATACGCAGCTCGACGATGTAGCCGAAATTATCCAGGCCACCGGGCTGGCCGGCGTCATTGCGACCAACACCACTATTTCCAGGGAAAATTTACAGACATCCGGCGACGAGGTGGCGGCCATGGGTGCCGGCGGATTGAGCGGCCGCCCCGTGCAAAGCCGAGCCACGGCCGTTATCCGGCACCTGCGGGATCGGTTGGGCAGCACTGCGGTCATCATTGGGGTAGGGGGCATCGATTCGCCCGAATCCGCCCGGAAAAAAATACTGGCCGGCGCAGATCTGGTGCAGGTGTATACCGGCCTGGTGTATGCGGGTCCGGCTTTGGTCAAAGAAATTTTAAAGGCGCAACTGGCGCCGGTTTAAGCGCCTGCCGCCTGCGCCTTATTCCACAATAATTTCGTCGACAAATATCCAGGCGCCCTCTCCGGCGCCGGGTGCGCCCTCGGGAATAACGCCGAACTTTTGCACCACTACTTTCAGGTACCGCACTTTTGCCTGCGGCGTATTAAGCGAAACTGTCTCTACATGACTGCCGGGTTTTGCCACAGCGGTCACGTCCTGCTTGGCTAAGAGGTTGAAGTTTTGCCCGTCTGCCGAACCATACACTTCTACGCCGCGCGGCGGATAGATCCAGGCGCCCTGATTATCCAGGTAGTGCAGCGACACGCGGCTGAAAGCGGTGGCCGTGCCCAGGTCAATGACCGGATCGATGTTCTGGTTGACCAAGCCCACCCAGTTGCCGTAAGTTTTCGGATTGCCCACCACCCCGTTGGTCAGGCCATAAGTTTCGCCGCCGGTGTATTTATCGGGTACCCGCGAAACAGTATAGGGTTTACCGCTGGCCTTGTGCACGAGATAAGCCACGCTCAGGGTTTTGCCTAAAGCTTTACCATTCGCAAATGCGGTCGCCTGAACAGTGGTGTTTTTATTAATGGAAAAAGGCGAAGAGTAGGTGGCAGAACCCATGGTCGGCGCCTGGCTATTGGTGGTATAATGGATTTTCACCTTTGGATCCAGCGTTTTCAGCGCCACTTTACCGTTGGCGAAAGTGGGGGAAATGTCATAGAAACTTTTGGCGTAGTTCAGGCCCATGGCGTCCAGCCGGGCGAAATGCGTTTTGATGCGCTGCACGAAATCCGGCCAGTTCTTTTTGTCTTTAGCCGTCCAGACAACTTCGGATAAAGCGCAAACGCGGGGATAGGCCATGTATTCCACCCTTTCCGGCGTCTCCATATATTCCGTCCACATGTTGGCTTGGGCGCCCAAAATATATTTTGCCTCCTCCGCGGTGAGGACATCGGGCACCGGCTCGTAGCTGTAGGCTTTTTCCAGCGTAGTCAGACCGCCGATGGCCAATGGTTCCGTAGCCGGGTCGCTTTGATAAAAATCGAAATACACGTGCGATCCGGGGGTCATGACCACATTATGGTGCTCCCGGGCGGCAGCAATTCCGCCTTCTATTCCCCGCCAGCTCATAACAGTCGCGTTGGGGGCCAGGCCGCCTTCCAGTATTTCATCCCAGCCGATGATCTTTTTGCCGTGTTTCTCCACCATTTTTTCGGCCCGGCCGATGAAATAGCTTTGTAAGGCGTGCTCATCAGCCAGGTGATTGTCTTTGATGCGTTTCTGGCATTTGGGGCAGGCTTTCCAGCTGTCTTTCGGGCATTCGTCGCCGCCCACGTGGATATAAGGGCCGGGAAAAAGGGCGCATACCTCCGTCAGCACGTCGTCCAGAAAGGCGAAGGTTTGTTCGTTGCCGGCGCAGAAGACATCGCCGAAAACGCCCCAGGTGGTAGCCGTTTCATAAGGCCCGCCGGTGCAGCCGAGTTCCGGGTAAGCAGCCAGTGCCGCCTGGGCGTGACCGGGCATTTCAATTTCCGGAATTATGGTCACGAAGCGGCGACGGGCATACTCGATCACTTCTTTTACTTCGTCCTGGGTGTAAAAGCCGCAGTAGGGTTTGCCATCGTACACTTCCGGCATTTCGCCCGCGTGGCCAATCAGGGTTTCTTTCCGGCAGGCCGCCACCGTCTGTAGTTTCGGATATTTCTTGATCTCGATGCGCCAGCCCTGGTCTTCGGTGAGGTGCCAGTGAAAGGTGTTCAGTTTATGCGTAGCCAGCAGGTCGATGTATTTTTTGACAAAAGAAACCGGGAAAAAGTGCCGTCCCACGTCGAGGTGTAGTCCCCGGTAGGAAAAACGGGGTGCGTCTTCAATCAGGCTGGCCGGTGCGCTCCAGTTGGTGGTCGTTTTTACCAGGCTGGTGCTGTTGAATGCCGGCGGAAAAAGCTGCCGCAGGGTTTGTACGGCGTAAAAAGCGCCGGCGGCGGTACGCGCCCGAATGAGGATCGCGTTAGGTTTGACTTCCAGCTTATAGCCTTCGACTGCACCAATTTTCTCATCGGGTAAAAAATAAATGGAGTTGCCGCGTGGCTGCTCGATGGCCGTTTTAAAAGGTTGACTCACCAGCTCAAAGCCGGTCGACGACTTGGCCAGCATCATCAAATATTGGGCGGGCAGTTCCCAGTCCGGCTGATCGGCGGGCACGAAAATCCGGGTAGATGCTTGTAATTTAAAGGCGCCGGGCAAGGCTTCCACTGTCAGCGGTTGCGGAATAATCTGGCGCAAAGCCGCCGTTTGGCAGGTTGAAATAAACGGGACGAGCAGTAACAGGCAGGCGAAACGAATGACCATGTGTATGAGGGATTGAATGTTCATTTTGCGTTTACGAGTTTTCTAAAAATTTCGTAAATATATTCAATCCTTTGGAAGAATAAACATCAACAAACCACAGCGCCTTCCTGATTAATCAGTGAAACATATGCGTCACTGGGTATATGGCGTTCCGCAAAAGCCCGCTGCATAGCCGCACCGGCATGTTCGGCGGCGAGGTTATTGGTACAAAGGGCAAAAACAGACGGTCCCGCCCCTGAAATGCTGCAACCCAGTACGCCTTCCACGTCCAGGGCGGCTTGTTTCACGTCATAAAAACCGGGAATAAGGGCGGCCCGTTGCGGTTCGATCACGTCGTCGCGCAGGGAGCGGCCAATGAGCCCGATGTCCGCATTATACATACCGATAATGAAGCCGGCCAGGTTGGCACTCTGTACCGTATGCTGCTGCAGGGTAATATCGGGGCGTAATATGGCCCGCGCATCCTTAGTCAGCAACTCAATATGGGGGTAGACCACCGCGACACACAGACCTTTTGGTACATGCAGGCGATGAACGTCCAGCGTTTGGTTGTCGCGGATCAGGATAATGCCGCCCAGTAGCGAAGGCGCGACATTATCGGCGTGGAAACTGTTGGAGGCCACCTGCTCGCCCAGACAGGCGAAAGGCAGTAACTCGCGTTTGCTCAGGCCGGTCCGCAGTAATTCGCTCACGGCCAGTACGGCGGCGGCGGCACTGGCGGCACTACTGCCGAGGCCACTGCCCGAGGGCATTTTTTTATGAATTTCCAGCTCGATACCCTGGCCGGTTTCCCCAAGGTGCTCGAGCAGGCGCAGGGCCGCGACGCCCGCCGTGTTCTTCTCAATTTCATAGGGTAATTTACCATGCGCGCCGGTAATGGCGGTAATGCGCAAACCCGGCGTGGTGCTCTTGCGGGCGATCACTTCGTCGCCGGGACGTTCTATACAAATGCCCATAATGTCGAATCCGACGGCGGCATTGCCAATGCTGGCAGGAGCGAAAACTTTGATTCCCAAGGTTCTATGAAGTGAAATGATGAAGTGATAAAATGATGAAGTGATAGCGTGATGAAGTGAAGGGGAGCAATTCAGTTAATGAATCAGTGAATTAAAGAGCAGGTCAGGATGCTACGCCCTCCCATCACTTTATCGCTTCATCATTTCCTCCCTTCATGATAAGCCCAGTTCGGGATTGGCGCCTTTTACGTCTTTGAAATAATTCCAGATATAAGCCAAATCAGCGGCCTCATCGCCCGTGGGATAGAAATATTCGGGATCGAAAAAGACCACGCGATTAGCAAAATCAAACTTGCAAAGACAAATCGGGACACCGGCCAGTCGGGCAATGTGATAAAAGCCGGTTTTTAACTTATCCACCTTTTTGCGGGTGCCTTCCGGCGCAATGACGAGGTGCAGGCGTGGTTCGCGTTGAAATACCTCGACCGTGGAGGCGACGAAATTGTGGTTCCTGGAACGTTCCACCGGAATGCCGCCCAACCACCGGAAAAAGAAACCGAACGGGCCTTGAAATAACGTGTGTTTGCCCAGATAATTCGCGTTTAACCGGCCTGCGGAATTGACCAGTACGCCCAGCGGGAAATCCCAGGTAGACGTATGCGGGGCAACTGCAACGACCACTTTCGCCAGTTCTTTGGGGTAATGGCCGGTTATTTTCCAGCCTAAAACCCAGAGAATGAAAGCACTGATGCGGCTGAACATAGATTGGTTATTGCTAAGTGGTTATTGGTTATTGGGGTGGAGTTCAAGGAGGGCTACGCTTTCAATGTGGTGGGTATGGGGGAACATATCCACCGGCTGCACCTTGAGGGTGGCGTATTTTTCCGATAATAAATTCAAATCGCGGGCCTGGGTAGCCGGGTTGCAACTCACGTAAACAATCCGCGGCGCTGCCAGATCCAGCAGAAAACGGACCGCCGTTTCATGCATGCCGGCCCGCGGCGGGTCGGTGATGACCACATCCGGGCGGCCATGGCGCAGCGCAAACTCGGGTGACAACACGTTTTTTACGTCCCCGGCGTAGAAAATGGCGTTCGTAATATCGTTCAGGCGCATGTTCTCTTCCGCATCGGCAATGGCCTCGGGAATTTCCTCGATGCCCACCACCTGCCGGCAGTACCGAGCCAGATAAAGCGCAATACTGCCCGTGCCGGTATACAGATCGTACACGTTTTCCTGTCCGGTCAAACCGGCAAAACGCGCCGTCACGTCGTACAGGTTTTTGCCCTGGATGGAATTGGTTTGAAAGAACGACTTCGGGCCGATTTTAAATTTCAAATCCCCCAGATGCTCCACCACATAGCCTTTACCGTAATAGGTGATCATGTGCTGATCGAACAGCGAATCGTTCATTTTCGTGTTGATACAGTACACCAGCGTGGTCATCTGCGGAAAATTTTCCAGAATGGAATCGAGATACGTCTCAATAGCGTCCAGGTCATTTTGCGCGAAACTCACCAGTAACATCAGTTCGCCGGTGGTCGTCAGGCGCACCATCAGGTTACGCAGCAGACCGGTGTGGCGACGCATATCGTAAAAGCTTAGCCCCTGTTCGAGCGCCAGTGCGCGGCAGGTGTTCCGCAGTTCATTGGAGGGTTCCGGCTGCAGCCAGCACTTTTGAATGTCGATGATTTTATCAAAATAACCGGCGCGGTGAAAACCGAGGGCATGTTCGGCATCCAGGTTTTCGTCGCCCATTTCCTCCGGCAGCAGCCAGCGTTTATTGGCGAAACCGAACTCCAGTTTATTGCGGTAAAAGGTCGTTTGCGGCGCGCCGAGAATGGGCAGGAATTCACCCACGTCCACCTTGGCAATCCGTTGCAGGGCGTCTTCCACCACCTTTTGCTTATGTCGAAGTTGCGCGGCATAGTCCAGGTTCTGCCATTTGCAGCCGCCGCAGACCGGAAAGTGCTGGCAGAAATAATCGACCCGGTCGGCGGAAGGAGAGACGATGCGCTCCACATTTCCTTCGGCAAAACCGGACTTCTTTTTTTGCACATATACGTCTACCACGTCGCCGGGTACGGCCCCTTCCACAAATACGGTGAGGCCCTGGGTCGTACGGCCGACGCCCTTACCACGGTCAGCGATGCCGTGGATGGGAACTTCATACAGGGTGAGCGGTTTTTTTGCCATTTTTTTAAAAGAGCGCAAAAATAGTAAAGCGCCACGATCTGGAAAGTAAAACTGCTGCTTACTGCCGCCCAACCACCAGTTTCCCTTGCAGGGCGCCGTTTTCACCTCGACACCAATAAGTGTATACGCCAGCCGGCAGGGCGGAGGTTTGGAGTGGCAGTTGGCTATACCCCTTATTGAGTATTTGTGCCGGCATTAAATCGAAACGCTGCCCCAGTTGATTCGTCAGTTCGAAGGAGACCGGACCTTCTTTTTCCTGGAAAATCACCAGATTAAGCTGGTCCTGCACCGGGTTGGGGAAAATTTTCAGGGTAAAACGCTGTTTCACCTCGACACTTCGCAAGGGAGAATAGGAAGTTTTACCATCCAGATCAATTCCTTTCAGCCGAAAATACCAGGTTCCTTCGGTTAGGTCGGGCACTTCAAATGTATAATTATGCTGAACGGTGGTCGTGCCTTGACCGGCCTGAAAACCAATGGTCCGGAAATCCACGTCGTTTTCCCCCTTCATTTGTATGTCAAAACCCCGGTTATTAGTTTCGGAGCCGGTTGTCCAGCTAAGTATAGCATTGTTCTGTTTTCCCAGATGTGCTTGAAAATCAATCAGTTCGATGGGCAGAATAAGGAGTATGGTAAAGTTGGTATTGGAAATATCGAAGAAAACGTTGCCGACTGCTTCGATCTTCACCCGTGCGGTAGTGGTACCGATGTTCGGTGCCGTTATCGCTTCCGATCCGTCATTTGGGGTGCTGGCGGCCAACACAAAGGGGAAAGTATAACCTCCGTCCGTCGACAGCGAGATTTTTACATTGCTGCAGCTAACCGGACTTGCGGTTGTGCTGGCCACGTTCCAGGTCACCCCCTGTGAAAAGCCGCTTTTCCAGGTAGTAGCAGTATTGGGGGCTGTCACCACGAACGGGCCGGCTGTTCCATTCACTGTGACGAGCACATTGTCCTCTCCGGTGCAGCCATACGCCGCGCCTATATCCCGGACACTCACGCGAAAATTCAACGATCGGCCCACAGAGGGCAGTACTTCCCAGGTCGGGGTGGAGTTGCTCAGAATAGCGTCTAGCTCCGGAAAGGTGCGTTCCGGTGAACTGATGGCGGTAAAACTGCGAAAATTCGGGCCGCCGGTACTGGTCGCAACCGGGGGCTGGGTGGAGGATTGATTATCCATTTGTTCCCAGTTATACGTCAGGGCATTGCCATTGGGATCACTCCCTACCGCCGTCAGCGTAAAAGGCGTCGACTTGGGTATAACCCGGTCCGCGCCGCCATTGACGGTCGGTTTTGAATTGCTGCTGTTGATAACTGCGTCGCAGTTATTGCCGGCGCCCGTAAAGGTGAAAACGCCAATTTCCTGCAAACTGATCGCATGGAAATACGCATCGCTATGCGCCTGCACGTCTTGCGCACCACAAATGCCTGCGTAAGCCATAATTGTCGAACCGCTGCCGGGTTCATAGCGTGTGTTAGCGTTCACATTGCCGCCACAGGATCCGGCTGTTCCGTTGAAAGTATGGTTACCCCCGAACTGATGCCCTATTTCGTGGGCTACGTAGTCAATATCAAAATTATCGCCGACGGGCGCCGAACTGCCGGTCACCCCTCCGGCTTTATTAGAAGAACAGACACAGCCCAAATAGGCCACCCCGCCGCCGCCGGTGCTGAAAACGTGGCCAATATCGTAGTTCGCCGTGCCGATGACGGCATCGCAGGTCGTTTGATTCTGGCCCAGCATCGTGTTGCCATTACTGTTGGTATATGGGTCTGTGGCAGAATTGGTATAAACAATAGCGGAGTTATTGGCGACCAGCGACATCGTAACGGCCACTTCCAGTTCGTACACGCCGTTCACCCGGTTCACCGAGGTGTTCATGGCAGCGAGCGCCGAGGCTACCGTGCCGCCGTGATAAGCGGCGTACTCTCCGGTGCAGGCCAGGGCGAGGCGGTAGGCTTTCAACGTGCAGCTACCCTGATCCGGCGTCTGCAAGGGGTTTTGGGGGTCCAGTTTTTTTGTTTCTCCAACCTCGCAAATGAAAGATTTGCCGGCCGGCAGGGGGTAATCTTTTTTGTAGTACACCACATAGTTTTCGCGGTCGCCGTGGCTGTAGGGGTCAATGGAATAGGTGCCCGTTTCATTGGAAAAAACCATGGCGTGAAACCCCCATGGCGTCAAATCGCACTTCAGAAAAGCGGTGGCGTCATCCAGTCCATAACCGGTATAACAGCGAATTTGTGGGTATTGGGCCTGTAATTCCGGCGCCATGACCGGCGACTCCGTGAGCCGGAACCGGCTGAAACGCCCATCCGGCATTGGCAAAGAAAGAACCGGCAAGTCCGATAAATTTGCGGCTGCCGGGGTGAACCGCTCTGGGGCGCCGGCTAAAAATTCTTGTATGCCGGCCAGATTCAGCCACACTGTACGATAAACAGAAGGTTCGATGCGTCGTTCACCTGCCATCGGGATGTTCGATTCGGCAACATCATTCCATAAGGATTGGGCAAAACCAGTGCTGGTCAATCCCAGCATTACAAGAACAAGGAACTTTTTCATGACGGATGATTTTATAAAAGTTGGTTCAGGTAATGTGGGACTTAAACCGAGCGTAAATATATTGAAAGACACATTTCGAGTATAGACGTTGGGCGACAAAAGACCTGAATTCCCCTACCTTTGTGCCTCTGTTTGCCCCAAAACAAGCTTAAATCCGCACTTAACATCTTACTTACTATGACTTCCCGCGACATACGCCGCCAGTTCCTAGACTTTTTTGCTTCTAAAGGCCATAAAATTATTCCCTCCGCGCCGATGGTTGCCAAGAGCGACCCGACCCTGATGTTCATTAACTCCGGCATGGCGCCGCTCAAAGATTTTTTCCTCGGCAACCAGACGCCGCCGGCTAAACGAATAGCGGATACACAAAAATGCCTGCGCGTAACCGGTAAACATAATGACCTGGAAGACGTAGGTTTTGACGGTTACCACCATACCATGTTCGAAATGCTGGGCAACTGGTCTTTCGGCGATTACTTTAAAAAAGACGCGCTCGCCTGGTCCTGGGAACTGCTCACGGAGTTTTATAAAATTCCCAAAGACCGCCTGTACGTGTCGGTATTTGCCGGCGATGAAAGCGAGAACCTGCCTTTTGACCAGGAAGCCTTCGATACGTGGAAACAGTTTATCGCCGAAGACCGTATTCTGCCTTTCGGCAAAAAAGAAAATTTCTGGGAAATGGGCGCTCAGGGCCCCTGCGGACCGTGTTCGGAGATCCACGTGGATCTGCGTACGGACGAAGCGCGGGCAAAAACGGATGGTAAAGCCCTGGTCAATGCCGACGATCCGAACGTGATCGAGATATGGAACAACGTGTTCATGCAATTCAACCGCAAAGCCGACGGCTCGCTGGAAGAATTGCCCGCCAAATCGGTCGATACCGGCATGGGTTTCGAACGCCTGTGCCGGGCGGTGCAGGGCGTGCGTTCCAACTACGATACCGACCTGTGGCGCCCTTTGTTCACCCTGTTGGAAGAACTTTCGGGCATCACTTATACGGGTACCTACCCCGGTATTGAAACGGATTGGAAAAAAACCGACGTCGCCATGCGCGTGGTGGCCGATCACCTGCGGGCAGTCAGTTTTGCCATTGCCGACGGGGAGTTGCCGGCCAATACGGGCGCCGGGTACGTCATTCGCCGCATTTTGCGCCGGGCCGTCCGCTACTATTATTCCTTCCTGAATTTACGGGAGCCGGTGCTGTATCAGCTTTGCCCGGTGCTGGCCGATGAATTTGATGACGTATTCCCCGAGCTGAAAGCACAGATCGATTTCGTGAGTAAGGTGATTTTAGAAGAAGAAAAATCTTTCCTGCGCACCCTGGAATCGGGCTTGAAACGGATCGAAAATCTGGACGTTCAACAGAACGTCATCAGCGGCGAACAGGCGTTTGAGCTATTCGACACTTTTGGTTTTCCCATCGATTTGACCCGCCTGATCGCCCGCGAAAAAGGGTACACGGTGGATGATGCCGGCTTTGATCAGGCCCTGGCCGAACAAAAGGCCCGTTCCCGCAAAGATGCCGCTAAGGAAGTGGGCGACTGGGTTATGCTGACCGACGAGTCCGACATCGCTTTTGTCGGCTATGATGAACTGGAAATCCGTGATGCGCATGTGGTGAAATACCGTACGGTGGTCACTAAAGGCGAGGAACAATATCAACTGGTGCTCCACCGGACGCCTTTTTATCCGGAAGGCGGCGGCCAGGTGGGCGATCAGGGCTCGATGACTTTCGGTACCGAGAAAATACAGGTGCTGGATACCAAAAAGGAAAATACGCTGGTCATTCACATCGTGGAAAAACTGCCCTACGATCTTGGAAATCAAGTAGTTGTATGCCAGGTGGATTCGCAAAAACGCCATTTGACCGAAAATAACCACTCCGCAACGCACCTGCTGCATGCCGCTTTACGCCGGGTACTGGGTATGCACGTGCAGCAGAAAGGTTCTTACCTGGATGAATCGGCGCTGCGTTTCGATTTTGCGCATTTTCAAAAAGTGAGCGATACCGAACTGGCCGAGATCGAACAGATCGTCAATGAAAAAATACGGGAAAACATTGCCCTGGAAGAAGCGCGCAACCTGCCCATCGAGGAGGCTAAAAAATCGGGCGCGATGATGCTTTTTGGAGAAAAATACGGCGATTCGGTGCGCATGATCACCTTCGATCCCAGCTACTCCCGCGAGCTCTGCGGCGGCTGCCACGTAGGTCGTACCGGCCAGATCGGGTATTTCAAAATCACGGGTGAATCCGCAGTTTCCGCCGGTGTACGTCGGTTGGAAGCGGTAACCGCAGAGGGTGCGGAAAGCTATATTTCCACCATGCAACAGGAAGTGGCCGGCATTCGGAACGTGTTGAAAGGCAAAGATTTAGCGAAGGCGATCGTTGACCTGCAGGACGAGAACAAACGGCTGCGTAAAGAAGTCGAGCAACTCGTTCAGGTGCAGGCCAACAGCCTGCGGGATGGTTTGCGGACGCAATTCCAGGTGGTCAACGGCGTGAATTTCCTGGCCGCCGTACTGCCTTTCAGCGATGCCAATGCCATCAAAACCATAGCCGCAGATCTGGATCGGGAAATAGGGAACACGGTCATTGCATTCGGCTCCACGCAAGGAGACAAAGTGTTTTTGACGGTCAAAATCAGCGATAATCTGGTCAAAGAGAAAGCCTTGAATGCCGGTACCATCGTGCGCGAACTCGCCCAGAAGTATTTGAACGGCGGCGGCGGCGGACAAGCCGGTTTTGCCACCGCCGGCGGTAGCGATGCCTCGCAGTTACAGGCGGCGGTGGAAGGCGTAAAAGGGTATTTATAGAAATCCGGATTTGCACACGTAGAGGGATGGTAACGCAGATGAAACGGATTTAGCGGATTTTCGCGGATTTTTAAATCCGTGAAAATCCGTTGTATCCGTAAAATCCGCGTTACCATCATTTTACATTCAACACTAAGGGGTTTTTAACAAAGTTGGATTTCAAGTGCCTGATGATCGAACCAACAAACCCCCTTCATCATTCACCGGTTCATCTGCAGGTAGTACTCTACATTTTCCTTGACGACAATATCTAACGGGAGGTACTGCAGGCTGGGCACCGGTTTATTCAGCACCAGGTGGTTCACCAGCGCCATCACCGCCAAATACCCTTGCTGCCAGGCATTCTGATTGATCAAAAAGTGGATTTTGTTGTCGGCCAGCAGTTGCAGGTTGGGTTCCAGCAGGTCGAACCCCACGATTTTTACCCGCTTTTGCGTCTCGGCATCTAAAACGGCGGCCAGGTGGTACGCCCGGGAATTAGTGACGAAAATACTGTTGAGTCGCGGCCGGTCCTGCAGGCAGGTTTTCAGCCATTGCCGCAGCGCCTTGTCATCGTCAAAGGCTTCAAAATCTTCGTAGTAAATGGTGATCGATTTGCTTTCGGGCCGGCCGAAAAAGTCCTTAAAGCCCTGCTGTTTATCCAGCAGGTGCCGAGCATTACGCACGCCTTTATCCAGAGTCAATACCATGGCGCTATCCCCGTCCTGCAAACCGAAATCCAGCAATCTACCGGCCAGCACGCCACTTTGGTAAGAATCCTGCCCAATATAACACAAAGCATCGGCGCTCTCGATCCGCGTGTTGATCATCACTTTCGGGATCGCCAGTCGGGTCGTTTCCTGGATCAGCCAGTCCGATTCTGCCAGGAAGAGCGGCGCGAACAACACCGCATCCGGCTGTGTGGCCAGCGCCTCCCGGATTTTTTCCGAATAGCCCTGCGGGTCGAACAGCGGGAAGTAATGAAATTCCAGGGCTACACCATAGTGCCGCACCATTTCCACCGCCCGTTCGACACCCTCTTTCGGCTGTACCCAGTAAGGGTCGCTCCGGTAATCCGGCAGAATAGCGGCAATGCGCAGTGATTTCCGGTTGTTGGCCAGCGACCGCGCCATGATGTTCGGCTGGTAACCAAGCTCGCGCATCACCTGCTGCACCCGGTTCCGTACCTCCACCGCTACATTCCCCCGTTCATGTATTACCCGGTCTACCGTACCGGTGGAAACGCCCGCTATACGGGCTATATCCTTGATCGTTACTTCCATCATATAAACGGCTGCGCTAAAATGGCCTTGCTTAATTAGCAGGTAAACCAGCTAATTTCCCAAAAGTCCGAATAAATAATGTTCTGTGTGCGCACACAGCAAAAAAATATTTTTGCCGTGTGCGCACACGGCATGTAAACACTCTTTACCTTTGGCAAGAAAATATTGCCTAATGCAGCCGTTCAGACTATGAAAGCAAAGGAAGAAACAGCCCCGGGTTACCTGAAATACGAACTCAAAACTTTCGAGAAACTGCCGGTCAGGATCTGGGACGATGCGCTGGAAGCTTCCCGGCACGTGGCCCGCAGTATAGCGCTGGCGATCCGGCAACGGAGCCAGGAAGGCGAACAGATCGTACTGGGGCTGGCCACCGGCAGTACGCCGATCAAGGTGTACGACGAACTGGTCCGCATGCATAAAGAGGAAGGCCTGAGTTTTCAGAACGTTATCACCTTCAACCTCGACGAATACTACCCCATGACCCGGGAGGCCCGGCAGAGCTACTGGCGTTTTATGCACGAATATTTGTTCGACCACGTGGACATTCTGCCAGCCAATATTCACATTCCGGACGGCACCTTAGCCATGGAAAAGGTGGCGGGCTTTTGTGAAAACTACGAGAAACTGATCGACCTGGCCGGCGGTATCGATATTCAGGTGCTGGGTATTGGCCGCACCGGGCACATCGGCTTTAATGAACCCGGCGCCTGGGAAAGTTCGCCGACCCGTATGGTGCGGCTCGATCACCTCACCCGCCATGATGCCATCAAAGATTTTCAGGCGGAAGACGACGTGCCCTACCGCGCCATTACCATGGGTGTCGGTAGTATTTTTAAAGCCCGGACGGTTTATTTGCTGGCTTTCGGGCAACATAAAGCCAGTATTATTCAGCAGGCCATTGAAGGTGAAATTACCCATTCGGTGCCCGCGTCTTTTTTGCAGAAACACCCCAATACCAAGGTCATTCTCGATCGGAGTGCAGCGGAAGAACTGACCAAAATGAAATCCCCCTGGCTGGCCGGCATTTGTAACTGGACGGAAGATCTGATCTGTAAAGCGGTCGTGTGGCTCGCGCAGCAAACCGGCAAACCCATCCTCAAACTAACGGACGAGGATTATAATGAATACGGCCTGAGTGAACTGCTCATCGAAGAAGCGGATTCCTACGAACTCAACATCCGCATTTTCAATCGCTTACAACGTACCATCACCGGCTGGCCAGGTGGCAAACCCAATGCGGACGACTCCCACCGGCCGGAACGCGCCACGCCGACCCGCAAACGCGTTATTCTGTTCAGCCCCCATCCCGACGACGACGTTATTTCTATGGGCGGTACTTTCCAGCGGCTGGTGGATCAGGGGCATGACGTGCACGTGGCCTATCAGACTTCCGGCAACATTGCGGTCCATGATTTCGATGCGCTGCGGTACGCGGAATTTATGCTGGAATTCGGGGAAACCCAACAGGCACTGACGCCTGAAAGCCGCGAACTTTACCTGAAAGTCATTCATTTCCTGCAGAAAAAAGGCGCCGCCGAACTGGATATACCGGAGGTTCGCAGCATCAAAGGCCTGATCCGCCGGGGAGAAGCACGGGGCGGCGCGCGTTTCACCGGGCTGGCCGATGACCATATTCATTTCCTGGACATGCCTTTTTACGAAACGGGCGCTACGCGTAAATTACCCCTCACCGAACCCGATATTCAGGTCATCGTCAATTTAATGGAGCAGGTAAAACCACACCAGGTGTATGCGGCGGGCGACCTGGCCGATCCGCACGGCACCCACCGCGTTTGCCTGGACGCTATTTTTGAATCTTTTCACCGACTAAAGAGCGCGACCTGGATGAAAGACTGCTGGCTGTGGCTGTATCGCGGCGCCTGGCATGAATGGACGGTCCCCGAAATCGAAATGGCAGTGCCGATGAGTCCGATCCAGCTTCGCAAAAAACGGCAGGCCATCTTCATGCACCAAAGCCAGAAAGATCGCCCGCCATTCCCGGGGGATGATAACCGCGAATTCTGGCAACGCGCCGAAGACCGGAACCGCGAAACAGCACGTACCTACCGGGCGCTCGGTCTGGCGGAATACGAAGCGGTGGAAGCTTTTGTGCGCTGGAAAGGAATTTAACTGCCCATGCCGATAACTTCGGCAAATACCCCGGCGGCCGTTACCTCTGCCCCGGCGCCGGGTCCACGCACGACGAGCGGCCGGTCGCGGTATCGCTCGGTCGTGAAGACAACCATGTTATCGCTGCCGTTCAAAAAATAAAAGGGATGGTTTTGGTCCACCGCCTGCAGACTGATGCTGGCCCGGCCCTCATCCAGCATGGCCACAAAACGTAAGACTTTTCCCGCCGCCGCTGCTTGCCGCCGCATTTCCTCGAAATAAGCGTCGTGCTGCTCCAGGGCGGTGAAAAAGGCTTCCACCGAAGTAGCCGCCAGACAGTCGGGGGGCAAAATGCTTTCCAATTGGACGTCCTGCGCTTCCATAGGCAGACCGGTTTCCCGGGCCAGGATCAGGATTTTGCGCCGTACGTCCGAACCCGACAGGTCGTCGCGTGGGTCGGGTTCGGTAAGGCCACGCTCTTTGGCAGCGCGCACAATACTGGAAAAAGTAGCGCGCCGACTGCCGTCTGCTATCTCAGGTGATTGACAGAAGGTGTTGAAAATGAAGGATAAAGTGCCGGAAAGAATGCCTTCTATCCGCTGTATGTGGTCGCCGGAGTGGATGAGGTCGTTTAGCGTCGTGATGATCGGCAGGCCCGCTCCGACATTGGTTTCATAACACCAGTACACCCCGCGTTTTTCGGCAATTTTTTTCAGTTGCTGATACTGCGCGTAGGTCGAGGAGGCCGCCAGTTTATTGGGCGTAGAAATAGATATGCTGGACTCGAGAATAGGCGCGTAATAATCAGTGACCAGTTCGGAGGCGGTATTATCGATGAAAATGGCGTTTGGCAGGTTGAAATTTTTCATCTGCTCCACAAAACGCGCCATAGAAAATGGCTCGCCATTCCGCAGGGCCGTATCCCATTCCCCCGGTACAATCCCTTCCTCGTTCAGCACCATACGGCGGCTGTTGGCCAGACCTGCGATCTTGATTTCCAGATTCCGTTTTTTTCGTAAAAAAGAGGTCTGCGCTTCGATTTGCTGGAGGAGGGTACGGCCGATCAGTCCCACGCCGATGACAAACAGGTGCAGCGTTTTGGCATCGGACAGGAAAAATGCTTCGTGGATGGCGTTCAGCGCTTTCGTTTCGTCGGGCGCTCCGATGACCACGGATATATTTAACTCGCTCGATCCCTGGGCGATGGCTACGATGTTGATGCCGTTTTTACCGAGCGCCTGGAATAAACGTCCGGCAATGCCCGGCCGGTAACGCATGTTTTCTCCCACGACCGCCACAACGGACAGGTTATCCTCGATTTTCATCGGCTCGATAAGTTGTCCGCGCAGTTCGTAGGCAAACTCTTTTTCCGTAACCTTCATGGCTGTTTTCGACTGGGCGGGGGAAACGGCAAACGTAATGCTGGTCTCGCTGGAACCCTGGGTAATCAGCACGACGTTCACGCCCGCCTGCGCCAGTGCGCCGAACAACCGCGCGGCCACCCCCGGCACCCCGAACAGTCCACTGCCCTGCAGTGTGATCAGGGAGATCTGGTTGATGCTGGAAATGCCGCAAATAGCGCCGCCACTCGGAGTTTCCGGCGCAACCATTTGCACCTTATTACTGATGTAAGTGCCTGAAAAAGAAGGGTTAAACGTATTTTTGATGACCAGCGGAATATCCTTGGCCAGGGCCGGCAAAATGGTGGGTGGATAAATGACCTTGGCCCCAAAATGGCTCATTTCCATGGCCTCCCGGTAGGTCATCGTCGGCAGGGTAAATGCCTTTTTCACCCGGCGGGGGTCGGCCGTCAGCACGCCGTCCACATCCGTCCAGATCTCGATGGCCTCGGCATTCAGCGCCGCACCCAGAATAGCGGCCGTATAATCGGAGCCGCCGCGCCCCAGCGTGGTCGTTATGCCATCGATGGTGCTACCGATAAATCCAGTGGCGGCCTGCACGGCCTGGCGGTCGGTATAGTGCTCGTGAATACGCCGGTTGGTTTCATCAAAATCAACTTTCGAGCTGCCGAAATTAGCATCCGTACGAATAACATCGCGGGTATCGAGAAACTCGGTGGGAATGCCTGCCTGACGCATGGCATGGCTGATAATGAACGCGGAATTCCGTTCACCGAAACTCATCACGAAGTCCAGCGAACGTGCTGACACCTCGTGCAGCAGGTAAATGCCCTGTAATACGTTACCTAGGGCTTCGAAATTGGCGGTCAGATGCTGCTCTACCACCGAGCGATTAGCCGGTTCAAGCAGCTGGTGAATAGCTTCGAAATGGCGTAAACGCACTTTTTCAAACAAGTCCCGGTAGTGTTCATCGCCTTTGCCGGCTTTGGCCGCCATTTCGATGAGCGTATCGGTTACTTTTGAAAATGCCGAGAACACCACGGTAAACTGCTCCCCGCGCTGATAATAATCGAGCAGGATTTGTAACAGTCCACTGATCGTCGCCGGCGAACCGACCGAAGTACCACCAAATTTTAAAACCTTCATAGGTTGATCGTCAGTATAAATTTTGCACAAAAAACGGATGATTTAGCAGCTTTTGAAAATGATGGGCGGAAATCAGCACTTTTGTGTCCACTTAAGCATTTAACTCTTTGCTCATGCGCGTATTGCTGTTTTTTTTACTGTTATCCGGACTGGCTGCCTGCCAGACCGCTGCCGACACTTGTCCTAAACTGATGGAAAAGCGCGAGTATGCACTAACCAATTCGCTGGATTCCCTGCTTTTTCACCGCGATGAAATGCCCGAAGATTCGTTTCGGCTCGGACTGGAAGTACTGCGGAAGTGGGAACTGCAACTTTTTGACGATGTGCGTCACTGTGATTATAGTAAGGATCAAAGCCGCTCCTATTACTGGACGCACGGGCGGCTGAAGTTTAAAAGCAACATTCAGAAGGAGATGGAAAAGCTTGATCAACCCTTACCGCCAGGTCCGCAGCATTAAAAAAGGGGTAACAGGCGAAGCACCTGTTACCCCATGGAGGGTACAAATTTTGGCTCTACATTCGAAACGGCCATTGCTGGCCATAACATCCATTTCGTCCAATCAATCATTCTCATTCGCTGTAAGGGAAGGACTCGAACCTTCACGAGGCAGTTAGCGACAGCACAAAGTTTGGTGGTCCACCCCAGTCGGCCGAAGCCGGCTTTACGCTGCGTTTATCCTGTGATCCCCACCCCCGAGACAGGAGGGTATGGCTGCCAAATTTCATCACCTCACAAGTTAGCAT
>JANPIN010000044.1:0-119657 GCA_031425035.1 Saprospirales bacterium
GATGTTCACGCTCAGGCCGTTCAGGCAAACCACCGTCGGTGCTTTGCAATCTTTCACCACGAACGTGTACTCGCAAGTTGCTTCGTTACCGCAACCGTCGCCGACATACCACTTGATCTTGTGTGTGCCGTAAGGCAGTTCAGGTACCACATACGTCGTCTGCGAAGCAGTCGTGTTCCAGGCCACGTGGGCCGTTTTGTTCACACCCGAAGTCGTCAGTTGCAGTGCAAAGCGATATTTCTGGTTGAATGGTACTGCGCGCTCGTCAAAAGCATACGGCGTACCGCCGGCGTAGTTAGCGTTCCCGGCGTTGCCGAAGAACACCGTGTTTACCGGTGGCAGGTTGTTCGAGTTGATCACCGTCTCCATTACACCGTCGCCGTTCAGGTCGAGGAACAACAGGTAGCGGATATCCACCGCCGACAGCGAGCAGGCATCAGAAGCCGTGATGGTCAGGTCAGCCGGACCTTCGCACAGATCGTGCGAACCCGTCACTGCGTCATAGTAGTAACTTTCGTTCCACAGTTCACCGCTGTTCGGCGTAATGTCGCAGAACGTCACCGGCGAAGCCGGGCAGTTCGCGATCACCGGCGCCTGGCCGTCGATCACTTTGATGATCTGTTTGTAGCGGTAGCAGTTTACCTGGCTAACCGATGGCACCGTAATAGTGGTCAGTACGCCGTTCACCGTCGTTTTGTAGGTACCGCCGGTGTAGAACACCGAGTAGTTCGTTGCCGTTGGATCCAGTGGATCGATTTTCACCGACGTTGGGTTCCAGCCCGTCACACCGTTACCCACTGGCGAGATCGTCACACCAGGCAGGTTGCTTGGGTGGTTCACCGTGGCGTTCGGATTCGCGTTGGGAATATCGACACAACCGAGGTTCGGGTTGTAGGTACACCAGTTGATCACCGTCCAGGTACGTTCGATTTTGAAACAGGCATCCGGTACGACCGTGTACACCTGGTCTTCAAACGAAGTGCCGAGCAGTTCGCAATCTTTACCATAGAAGGAAGGCTCACCATAGTTACCCGTTCCGTCACAAACCGTGACGATTTTGTCATCCGGGAACTTCACCCAGTAGTCCTGGTTGTAGTTCACCACAATGCGCTGGGTGCAGCTGGAGGACAGGCCGTGGCAGTCAAAGGCGCGGAAAGTGCGCGTGATCGTACCGCGGTTACACACCGTATCGAACTGGGCATAGCTCACCGTATGTTGCAGACCGCACTGGTTCTGGTACACTTTGGATGTATCCAGGCAGCAGTTGTCAGCAATCAGCGGCAGACCGTAGGCCCAGAGGCTTGGGTCAAAGCTGGCACAGGCGACCGTCACATTGGCCGGCGACTGGCAGACCGGTTTGATCTTGTCCTGTACTTCCACCTGCACCATACACTCGTTAAATACCGGCGTGCCATCCGGACCGTTCAGCACTACACCGTTCACGTCCACCTGGTACACGCGCAGGATCACTGTCTGGGTGGTACCTACTTCGCAGCAATAGAACTTGATCGAGTCGTTTTCCGCCGTAGCCACTTCGAACTCGCTCGGTTGGCCCGGTTTGCAAGGATCATGGTCCAGACCGTTTATGCAGTCGGTGTATGGTTCCATGCGACGCACGGTGAAGGTTACATTGTTACAATTGTCGTACGAACCGTCGTTGAAGTTAGCGGCCGGTACCCAGGTCACCCCGGCGCCGTCGCAGCCGTCAGCCGGCGTATAGCAGTCAAATACATCGTCGCCACCAATAGCCACGGTCGTCGTCTGGTCGCAGCTCGCCACCGGCGGTACGAAGTCGGCCACCGTCAGTTGGAACGAGCAGGTCGACGTGTTGCCGCAGTCATCCGTGGCCGTATAGATCACCGTGTGCACGCCTTGTGGCAGGCAGGCCGAATAACCCATCTGGCCCAGCGTATCCGGGATCCACAGGTTGTTGCCGTTATAAGTCGTCAGCGTACCCGTCAGGTCGAAAATTCCGGTTTGTACCCCCGTGTAATACTCGTGGGTCAGGATTTTCGCGGTAAAGCTGTTGATGCGCGAGCAGTTATCGCTGATGATCACATCCGGCAGGTCGGTCGTTGCACAGCAGTTGAACGGATCGGTCGAAACCGTCAGGTCGGCTGGGCAGGCGATGACCGGTCCTTGTACGTCGTGCACTTTAATCACCTGAATAAAGAACAGTGGATTGAAGTTTGGTCCGACCGGCGACGTTGGCAGACACCAGTCGTAAATTTTCCAGGTCCGCAGGATCTTGTACGTTCCATCGCAAACCGGGAGTACGTCGTCGGTATAAGTAGCCGACAGTTCGCAGAAGCCCGGACCAGGCCAGAGCGCCCACTGTTGTCCGAAGGCGTTCACATACGGAGCGCCGGTAGCAGCCGGTGTAGTATTTACGTTCGCGCCGCAGTTCACCACAGCGTCAGCCGGAAGCAGTACGTCATACACGTGCAGGCGGTGGAAGTAGATGAAGCTGGTGCAGATCGTCGTATTGTTATACTGATCTTTCACCGTCCAGATCCGCTCGACATACGCACTCAGGTCAGCTACGCCGTTAATGCCTTCGCCGCAGGCCAGGTCATGCCAGGTATCGGAGTAGGTCACCGTGTAGTTCGAGCAATCGGTCACATCCGGGAACGCGTTCTGAATGCCGAGCGTGTTCTTCAGGTAGGCCGGTGTATAGTTCGTGATCGCACAGTTCAGGTCGATATCGTGGCAGACGACTACCGGTGGCAGTTTATCTTCCAGTTTCAGATTTCCCCAGCAGGAGTTACAGGTCATAATATGTTTTATGCTGTACTTCAGTTGCTGGTTGGCATAAGACGGCGGAATCGGGTTGGGTACCGGCTGGCCGCTCAGCGTCGTGATGGTGATCTTGAAGAAACCGCCCAGTGGGTATAAGTAGTCATCGCAGTTTGGATCTTCGCCTTCCAGTACGTCGGAGGAGTTGATCAGCGCGGAGCAGTCGGCATCCATCGACACGTTCACCAGGTCGTTGCAGACCAGGCTTTGGGTGCTTTGCCAGCAGTTGCCCAGTGGCGTTGGATCGTCTACGCCGCCGGTGTTACCCGGAGCATTCGGATTGTTGCTGGTCGGGTCAGTACCCGAGTCGGAAGCATCCATGGCCATAAACTGTGCGCCACCGTTGAAATAGTCCGGTACGGGCACGCCCTGGAAATTCACGGCTTTACCGCTGACCATGGCCTGTGCTTTTGGTTGGGCAGGTGCGCCGGCAATATCCGGATCAACGCCAAACTTAACGCGTACACAGATCTGCTGGCCCGGCCACAGCAAACCGCTGGTGCCGTTGAACAGGTTTTTACCAGGAGCAGCCGCATCGCCGTTATAACCGGCATTTATAACCGGGTTCTGTTGTGCGTTGCTGGAAACAATGGTCGGCACGCCGATGACGCCTTTAAAGGCAGCGCCATAAGCGGAGGCACTGGCCAGATCCAGCATGGCCTGCAGGTTATTCAGCGGCGTCGACGAGGTGTTTTTGATACACAGGTCCATAAATGCTGCGAACTCACCGCAAACCGTCGGATCGAAACCAACGATCGCCATCGCTGCATCCAGTTTCGGATTGTCGATGAAACCGAAGTCGATACTCACGTTGGTCTGGTTGTCCGGGAAACCGGTCACCGTTGCATCCTGCAAACCGTTTTCTGCCGTCAGCATAAAGACGGAAGTCAGGTTGGGCACACTCACGTTGACGAACGGCGTACCATCGCTATCGAAGTTATCGCTGGCGGGCAGGTTCGGAATAGTCAGAATTTTGCGCAGCGGATTGATCAGATCACCGGCGGCCTGGTTGGCAGCCGTGTATTTGTCCGGAATAATACGGTAAGTCGTGCTTGGGATCAGGCCACGGAATTCGTAGCGACCCGTAGCATTCGTCAGGTTCATGTACACTTTATCATCACCGGCAGCAACTGCACTGTTGACAGCCGTTTGGAAGACACCGTCCGGGCCCGACCAGGTCAGGTCGAACTTCACGTTAGCCAGCGGCATTTCCGTTACATCCTGGTCGCCTTCAATATCCGGCGTATCCATCCAGGCATAGTTGCCGATCAGGGCCAGGGGCAGTTTGTAATCTTCTACTTCACCCGTTGGGAACACACCGCTGCCGGGTATAGCCGGGCCAGTAGCGGTTACGCCACCGTTTTTCGAGAAGCGGAAACGGGCGAACAGGTTGCCGCCGTTGAACGAAGCCGTCACCGGTACGTCGAAGCAGAAATCCTGGTTGCTAACCCCACCGTTCGGAATGGTAGCGCCCGTTGGAGCGAAACTACCCGTAGTCAGTTGTTCCCCGGCCTGGAATACACCATCGCCGTTGAAATCGATCCATGCCTGCAGGAAAGCCGGGCCGCCCGTTGCGTTGCGGGCCGTTACTTTAACACAAGCCTGGTTACCTGGGATCAGTGGCGTGGGGAACGTAATACCGTTCTCATCGTCACCGGTTACCGTACAGGCGCCCAGCGTGCCGGGGCCGGTGTTTCCATCGTCACCACCGGTCATAAAGCCGGCCATCGCTTCCGGTTGTCCGTCCAGATCCACGTCGACGCAGGTGCCGAGATAGAGATCGGGATTCACCGTATGGACAGCGCCATTAACGGCCTGGGTCGTCAGGTAGCTGTTCGGCAAGTCACCGAAATCGAAACCGAGGTAACCGAAGTCGAAGGTGAAATTGGCCTGGTTGTCAGGGAAACCATCCACCACCAGCGGGCTGTCACCCGTACCGTTTTCACCGGTCGGCAGCGTCGTCAGCGGATTCGGGATCAACACCATCACACCGGCAGGATCATCGGAGTCGATCACGTCCTGGGTGTTACCATTCACGTCGATCACTGTGGTCGGCACATAACCGAATGGTGGAACGCGCAGTTTGTACATACCCGGCGTCAGACCGCAGAAGTCATATTTGCCATTAATACCGCCGACGGGTGCCGTTGTTACCGTATAAATACGGTTGTCAAAGGCGGTAGCGGTGTTGTTATCCAAACCACCCCAGGTCAGTTCGACCACCACGTTGTTAATACCCAGCACGCCGGCTTCATCCTGAATACCGTTCACGTTGGCATCGATCCAGACGTAGTTGCCGACTTTCGCCAGCGGCAGTTTATAATCTTCCACTTCCCCGATCGGGTAGGGCATGCCCGCCGGTCCACCGGAGGTCAGGCCGCCGGTTGGCGAAAGGCGGAAGCGGGCAAAGGCATTGCCGCCGAAGAAGGTCGCCGTAATTGGCACGTCGAAGCAGAAGTCCGTATTGATCGAAGCACCTGCCGGAACGATCGCGCCCGGACCAGCCGTTGCGAAGGAACCGGTGTTCAGTTGTTCGCCGGCATCGGATACGTCGCCGTCGCCATTGAAGTCGATCCAGGCCTGCAGCACCGCGGTGCCGCCCAGGGTGTTCATCGTGTTCACCCGGATGCAGGCTTGTGCGCCAGGGATCATCGGAGTCAGGAAGGTCACGCCGTTTTCATCGTCACCGGCGCCGCCTTCGTTATAACCGCCGTTGTTACCGTCGTCACCGCCGGTCATCAGACCCGCCATGGCTTCGGGTTGACCGTCCAGTTCACCGTCGACCGAAGAGCCGAGTTTCAGGGCCGGGTTGACAATGTGTTTCGGACCACCGGTACCGATCGAAGTGCCGTAGGTGTTTGGTAAATCACCGTAGTCTACGCTCACAAAGCCAAAATCATAGGTCAAATCATTCTGCTGATCCGGGAAATTCGGATCGTTCGGTACGTCGCCCGTGCCGTTTTCATTGGTCGGCAACGTGGTCGGCGGGTTCGGAATCGTCAGCACCTGGCCCAGCGAGTTATCGGAGTCGATCACGTCGTTGTTCCCCTGATTCAGTTGGGTCGGAATAAAGCCCACCGGATTGGTCGGAATGCTCAGCGAGAAGTTACCGGGCGTCAGGCCCAGGAACATATACTGGCCATTCACGCCGTTCATAGTCGAAGTCACCACCGTGTAGGTCTGGTTATCGGCTACGGTAGCGAGGTTGCCGTCAGGACCGGCCCAAACCAGTTGTACCGTAATGCCGTTCAGGCCATTGGTACCGGGTTCGTTTTGAATGCCGTCGTTGTTGTTATCGTTCCAAACGTAGTTGCCGATTTTCGACAATTGCAGTTTGTAATCCTCGACTTCCCCGATTGGGAAAGGCATGTTTTCCGGACCGTTGGCAGCCAGGCCGCCCAGCGGAGAAATCCGGAAGCGCACGAAGGCATTTCCACCGGTGAAAGTGGCCGTTACCGGTACGGCGAAACAAAGTTGTGCATTGGTCAGACCACCGGCTGGAACGATTGCACCACCACCAGGACCGTTGAAGGAACCCGTCGTAACGGCTTCACCCGCATCGGCTACGTCGCCGTCGCCGTTGAAGTCGACCCACATTTGCAGCACACCGGCGCTGGTCATGGTATTCATCGCATTCACCCGGATACAGGCCTGATTGCCGGGAACCATCGGTGATTCGAACGTTATACCATTTTCATCATCGCCTGCGCCGCCTTCATTATAGCCGCCAGTCGTATTATCGTCACCGCCAGTCATCAGACCGGCCATGGCATCGGGCTGACCATCCAGTTCGGAGTCTACGCTCGCACCGAGTTTCAACACCGGATTGATCGTGTGCACGGCACCGTCCAGCGGGCTGGCGTCGGTTGTACCGTACGTATCGGGTAAATCACCATAATCAGGGGCGATGAAACCGAAGTCGATTTGCAGATTATCCTGCGCGTCCGGGAAGTTATTGAAACCGCCTGGCGTATCGCCGGTGCCGTTTTCACCCACAGGCAAACCTGGCAGTAGGGGGATCATCACCATTTCGCCGGTGTTGAGGTCGGCATCCTGGTTTTCGTTGACGCCCTGATTCAACTGGGTTGGAATGAAACCAATCGGATTGGTCGGTACGCTGACCTTGTACGCGCCCGGCGTCAGACCCCAGAACATATACTGGCCATTGTTACCGCCCATGGCGCTGGTCGTCGTCGAGTAAATACGGTTATCACCGGTTGTAGCGATGTTGCCGTCGGGGCCAGCCCAAACCAGTTGTACCGCTACGCCGTTCAGGCCATTGGTACCGGCTTCGTTCTGCAGACCGTCGTTATTATTGTCGTTCCAAACATAGGTGCCGATTTTCGCCAGCGCTACTTTGTAATCTTCGATCTCCCCGATCGGGTAGGGGCCCGTCACCGGACCATTTGGCGTAAGCCCGCCGTTTGGCGAAAGACGGAAACGCAGCATCGCCTGACCACCGTTGAAGGTAGCCGTTGTCGGTACGTCGAAACACATCAGTTGGTTGGCGACGCCGCCGTTTGGCACAATGGCGCCGGCCGGAGCGAAGTTGCTGGTGGTCAGTTGTTCATTGGCTTCGAAAGTACCGTTGCCGTTGAAGTCGATCCAGCCTTGCAGCACGGCATCAAAACCGGTGGTGTTGAAGGCGCTTACGCGGATACAAGCCGAGTAACCGGGGATCATGGGCGTTTCAAACAACACGACCCCGTTTTCATCGTCGCCGCTGATACAAGTACCCAGGCGGGCGATGTTGTTGCTGTTGTTATCATCACCACCAACCATCAGGCCGGCCATCGGATCGGGTTGGCCGTTGGTTTCCCCGTCGACGCAGGTACCGAGGTACAGGCTGGCGTTGAGCAGGTGGGCCGGGCCGTTCGTCGCGATCGAGGTGCCGTAGGTGTTCGGTAAATCACCGTAGTCCAGGGCTACATAACCAAAGTCGAAAGTCAGGTTGTTCTGATTGTCCGGGAAATTCGGATCGTTCGGAACGTCGCCAATGCCGTTTTCACCCGTTGGCAGGGTAGTCGGCGGCGCCGGAACCGTGAATGGTTGTCCGGTTGGCGTGTCGGCATCCGTGACGTCGCTGCCTTGGTTCAAAACCGTTGGGGAGAAGCCGAACGGTGCGGTTGGGATCACGAGGTTGTAGTTGCCAGGCGTCAGGCCGAGGAACATATACATGCCGTTGGTGCCCATGTTGGAAGTCGTGACCATGTAGGTTACGTCGTCGCCACCACCGGCTACGCCATTGGCGCCATACCAGACGAGTTGTACATCGACGTTGTTCAGACCGGTTTCGCCGGCATCCTGCTGACCGTTGTTGTTCACATCCCACCAAACCAGGTTACCGATTTTGGCGAGTTGTACTTTATAATCTTCTACTTCGCCCAGTGGCGGTACGCTGTTCGGAGGCGTGCCGGACGTCAGGTTGCCATTTGGCGACAGCCGGAAGCGGACCATAGCCTGACCACCGGTAAAGGTGGCGTTGGCCGGAACCGTGAAGCAGAAAGTCTGGTTGTTTACGCCGGCCGCAGGAATAAGGGCGCCTGCGCCGGTGAAATCCAGCGTGCTCAGGTTTTCACCCAAATCAAAAGTACCATTGCCGTTGAAGTCGATCCAGCCTTGCAGGCGGGCGGTTGCGCCGGTAACATTACGTACCGTCACGCTCACGCAAGCCGTGCTGCCGGGAATCATCGGCGTGATGAAGTTAATACCGTTTTCGTCGTCGCCCGGTGTAGTGCAGGTACCCTGGGTACCGGTGCCGGGGTTGCCGTCGTCGCCGCCGGTCATCAGGCCGGCCATCGAATCGGGGAAAGCATCTTGTTCGCTATCGACGCAGGCACCCAGATACAGATCCGGCGTGACTACGTGAATCGGGCCGTTCGTGCTGGTGCTGGTGCCGTAGGTATTCGGCAAGTCACCATAGTCGAAACCGACATAACCGAAGTCAAAAGTCAGGTTGTCCTGCGCATCGGGGAAACCATTGGTACCGCCGGGGTTATCGGCCATACCGTTTTCGCCGGTCGGCAAGCCAATCGGGTTCGGAATAGTCACCACGACCCCCGTTGGGTCATCGCTATCCGTCACATCGCTGCCCGTATTGAGCACCGTCGGGATCGAACCGTTCGGGTTGACCGGAACGCTCACTTTATAAACGCCCGAGATCAAACCGTAGAACATGTAAATGCCGGGGTTGCCCGACATGGTAGTCGTAGTCGTGGTATAGGTCAGGTTGTCGCCCGTCGTGCTCAGGTCGCCATCCGCGCCGGCATAGATCAACTGAATGCCTGCTCCGTTAATACCGGAGGAAAGCGGTTCGTTCTGCTGGCCGTCATTGTTATAATCGGTCCAGACCAGGTTGCCGATCTTCGCCAGGTTCACTTTATAATCTTCCACTTCCCCATTGCCGTCGGCGCCGCTGGGCGTTAAACCGCCATTTTGCGAAAGACGGAAACGGACCATGGCTTTACCACCCTGGAACAGCGCTGTTTGCGGCACGTCGAAGCAAAGAATGGCGTTGGTGAGGCCACCTACCGGTACATTCGCGCCGCTCGGTGCAAAACTGCCCGTAGACAGTTGCTCGCCGGCTTCAAAAGTACCATTGCCATTGAAGTCGATCCAGCCCTGTAGTTTGGCGGCCGAAGCGGTCATGTTCATGGCATTCACCTTGATGCAGCTTTGATAGCCGGGGATCAAAGGAGTGATGAACGTAATACCGTCTTCGTCGTCGCCGCAGGTCGAGGTTGTACCTTCCACGTTGGCGCCGGGCGTGTTGTCATCACCACCTATCATGGCGCCGGCCATAGCTTCCGGATTACCATTGGTTTCGGCATCGACACAGGTACCCAGTTTCAGGCTTGGATCCACCACGTGGGAAGGGCCGTTGGTACCGGAAGTCGTACCATACGTGTCGGGTAAATCACCGTAATCGCGCTGAATAAAACCGAAGTCATACGTCAGATCATCCTGCGCATCCGGGTAACCATTGGTACCGCCGGGGTTATCGCCCGTGCCGTTTTCACCAGTTGGCAAGATTACAGGACTAGGAATTATAACCATCACACCCGTTGCGTCATCGGCATCGGTTACATCCGATCCGGTATTGAGCAGGGTCGGGCTGAAGGTAGCCGGTACACTCGGTACGCTGAGTTTATACATGCCGGCGGACAAACCATTGAACATATACTGGCCTTCCGTACCGTTCATGGTCGATGTAACGGTTGGGTAAACCACGTCGTCACCGCCGCCGAGTACACCGTTTGCGCCGAGCCAGGTCAAGTTGACGGTAATGCCGTTAATGCCTGCCGAAGCCGGCTCATCCTGCTGGCCATTGTTATTATAATCGTTCCATACGTAGTTACCTACTTTGGCCAGGGTAAATTTGTAGTCTTCCACTTCACCGGTCGGGATCTGACCGCTGGTCAAAACGCCGGTAGCCTGTAAATTGCCGGCCGGGCTCAGGCGGAAACGGGTCATAGCCTGTCCACCCAGGAAGGTAGCGTTGGCCGGCACCGTAAAGCAGAGTGTCGCATTGGTTAATCCACCGATCGGTACGACAGCTCCGGAAGGAGCGAAGTTACCCGTCGTGAGTTGTTCGGTCGCCTGGAAACTGCCGTCGCCGTTGAAGTCGATCCAGGCTTGCAGCACGGCTGCAGCGCCGGTCATGTTCATGGCATTGACGGTGAAACAGGCTTGAGCGCCGGCGATCATCGGGCCGGAAAGCACGATGCCGTCTTCGTCGTCGCCATCCGCGTCATTATCGTCACCGCCAGTCATTAAACCGGCCATGCTGTCGGGTTGTCCGTCCGGATCCCCGTCGGATGATGCGCCAAGTTTGAGGTTCGGATTCACCGTGTGGCGTGGGCCGTTGCTGGCCGTTGTGGTGCCGTACGTGTTCGGCAAATCACCATAATCGACCTGCACAAAGTTGAAATCGAAGCTCAGGTTATCCTGGTTATCCGGGAAACCATTGGTGCCGCCGGGGTTATCGCCCGTACCATTTTCGGCGGTGAGCAGGTTGATCGGATTATTGATCACGACCATGACGCCGGCCTGGGCATCCCCGTCTTTTACATCATTGCCTCCCAGGTCTACCTGGCCGTTTATATAGCCGGCAGGAGCAGCAGGAGCCACCTTATACATGCCGGGAACGAGGCCGAGGAACATGTAAATCCCCGGAACAGCATTCATCGTGGAAGTTACGGTCGGATAAACCACATCGTCGCCACCGCCGACCACGCCGTCGGCGCCCAGCCAGGTCAGGTTGACGGTCACGCCATTGATACCGGCACTGGCCGCTTCGTTTTGAATGCCATTATTATCGTAGTCGTTCCAGACCAGGTTGCCGACTTTTGCCAGCGGCGTTTTATGGTCTTCGACCTCGCCGAAGCCACCGGGGCCATTCGGCGTTAAGCCACCGCTTTGGGATAAACGGAAACGGGAAAACGCATTCCCGCCCTGGAAGGTAGCCGTAGCCGGCACCGTAAAGCAGAACAGTTGCGAACTGACCCCGCCGACGGGAATGACGGCGCCGCTTGGCGCGAAGTTACCCGTCGTGAGTTGTTCACCGGCTTCAAACGTACCATTGCCGTTGAAGTCGATCCAACCTTGCAGGGTCGCCGCAGTGGCGAACATGTTCATGGCCGTAATCCGCAGACAAGCAGTTGTGCCGGGGATCATGGGCGTTTCGAAAATGACGCCATTTTCATCATCGCCATTACCGGTGCAGCTGCCAAAAACGGCAATGCCGACATTATTGTCGTCACCGCCAGTCATTAAGCCGGCCATGGCATCGGGCTGACCGTCGATCTCCCCGTCTACGCAGGCGCCCAGTTTGAGTTCCGTCGTGACGTAATGCCACGGACCGTTGGAGGCTTCCGTCGTGCCGTAGCTGTTGGGCAGGTCACCATAGTCGGTGGCAATAAGACCAAAGTCGAAGGTGTAGTTGTTCTGACCGGGTCCGCCGGTGGTCAGCATGATCTGTATGTCGCCGTTACCCAGCACTACGCCGTCGTTGTCGCTGTAATCCGACAGACCGGTGCTCACTTGATTCTGACCCGTTGGGAGGAAATTGTTTAGCGGCTGCCCATCTCCAAACTGCGAAGCTGGAATGCAGATCTTATAGTCGGTAAAAGGCTTAGGACCAGCCTGGTTGCCGGGTGTAACCGGATCGCCGTCCGGCACGTTCGCCGTATTGAAATAGAAATTACCGTTGGCATCGGTTGTGGTGGTGGCCAGTACGGTTCCACCCGTAGTTTTCAGGACCACCTGTACACCGGGTCGGCCCGGTTCGCCGGCATCCTGCACACCGTCGCGGTCCATATCAACCCACACCCGGTTACCGATAGAGATCGGCGAGGCGGAACCGGCAAGTTCGACGTCGCCCAGGCCGTTGGCCTTACTGACCGCAGCGCCCGATTGATTCAAAGTAAATAAGTCTTCAAATACCTCATAGGCAGAGTTCGCCACCTGGGCGCCCGTGGTGTTGTTGAGGCGTTTGGTACCACCCGAGCGGATTTGCAGGGGATCGATCCAGGTTACCAGGACATCGCCGGCGCCGGGCAGAACGGCCAGGCCGCCTTGTACGGATTCGACGTGAAACTGGTTGTCATCATAGTAGTCAGCCGTACCGGGGCGGGTAATGATGTTATACTGGCAGGCGCCGTTCGTTACCGTTACGTTGGCGCGCAGCAGTTCACCCGCGGAAGCATACTCGTAGTTGACCAGGTTGCCGGCGTAGTTATTGGTGTTAATACCATATTGGTTGCCCTTACGGTCCATAATACCAAGCAGCATGTTACCCTGGTCGTCAAATTCGATGTCGGAAATGAGGGGTTCCGCTATTTCGCGTTCCGGTCCGGAGAAATACCGGCTCAGGCCACTTACGGTACTATAACCCCATGGAATCCAGGGCTTTTCCCGGCCATAGACAAAACTGAAATCCAGCAGGGGCGCCGTGAAGGCCTGTGTAACCGGGCTGAATTCGTAGACATAACCACGCAGCGCCGAACCATTCCCGTTGTTCACGGGCGATACCACATCGCCGGCCAGGTTCTGACCCGACAGCACGACGCCGACGTATACTTTTCCGCGGGCATATTTCAAGCCGAAGGGGCGATGTTCCCCCTGACTGGCGTTAGTGCCCGGATCGGGAATGGCCCAGCTGCGCACCCGGGTCGCCTTGTTGGCGGCGGTAGGTGCCTGGGGGTTAAACGGATCAATCATGTCGATCTCGTATAACTTCCGGTCCCAGAGGTTGACCACGTAGAGGTAGCGACCATCGTCGGAAATATCAATATCACCCAGCGACACTTTACCCACCTGATCGCCGGCTGCATAGTCGGTACTGGGGGTGAAACGGCTGGCGGGCAGGCCGCGTTCGTTGTTGGAACCGACGTAACCGGTCACCGGGCTGGTGTTGTTGCCCGGGTTGGGGGGGTAGGCGTTCTGGCTATGGTCCCAGGTGAAAATACCGATGGCATCCAGATTGAGCCAGTTCGTGGTGGTAGAAGTAGCCGGGTTGATCAGGTAAATACCGCCGGGACCCTGAGGACCCAGACCGCAGTGCCGGCGCATGATGGCGGAAGTGAAGACCACTTTGCCCGGGCGGGAATAAGCGACGCCCCAGAGCGAACCTACCTGCCCGATATTAGACAGGGCGACGGGATTGGGTACGCCGGCCTGACCATTGGTATGGGATGCCGGAATGCCAGTGTCCTGGTACTTGTAATTAATAAATGCCGGATCGTCGGCTACATCGTTATTCGGCAGGTCGGGGTTGCCGAAAGCGTAACAGGGCAGGTAAATATCCGGGTTTGTGCCCTGCACCCATTCGCCCGGATAGTTGATGGCAAAACGGATGTTCGCCTGCGGTCCGATCAGGAACTGTACGCTGGTCCCGAACACGCCACCGGCAATACTTTCAAAATCCACATCATTGGCCAGGGAACACTCGAAGGAATTCGGGATCTGGAATTCGATCCGCACCGGTTCGTTGGCATTGGCGGCGCGACCGAAAGTGACCGCGGTGGCAAAATTGAAGTTACCGCTGGCATCCGTTACCGCTGTGCCGATCAATTGATCTTTTAACGGCAAGGTGGCATTGATGTATAAATTAACCTGGACGCCCTGCACACCGGGTTCAGCACCCGTTTGCAAACCGTCGCCGTTAAAATCGCGAAAGGCCCGACCCGACTGTGCCGTCAAAGTGCCGGCCAGCAGGATAAAGCCTAAAAGAAGTACGCTGCGTCCGAAGACGGAGGCCGCCTCTGCCGGAGCAGGGTACAACGAACGCATTTTCTGTAAATGCCGGCGGATAATAGTCCGGGCATTCCAAATCAGGCCGCTCAGTACCGCAAAAAGCACCAGCAGGGTTGCGCTCCGGAAATCTTCAGGTAGAGCGAAGACGTTGCTGCGCCCGGGCTGTACAGGCGAATCGCCGAAAAGCAGGAAGCCTGCAGCCAAACAGGCCAGCAGGTTCAGCAATTTCAACAGAAAATTTTGGAAAATACTTTTCATGAGTTTGAAGATTAAATTAGTATTAAATTCTTGATAGTCAGTTATTTAGTGTTAAAAAAAGCAATTGCAGAGCGCATAGAGATGGCTATCCGTGCGCGGGTGCTTACCAGCGGCGGCTTTCGTCAAAATGACTTATGCAGGGGAATGCTTAAACTGTACTACGTTCCGTTTGTCTTAAAAATCGACGATGAACGCCTCCGCTGTTTCCCACACTGTATATATGCCGGGTTCGATCCGGCACTGCGTTAAATCTATTTTCCGGCAGGCCCAGTCCGGTAGTTCAAAGGGCTCCAGCACCTGGAAAAGGTTCCAGCGGAAATGCCTTTTCAAATACCGGTTTTCCATTTTCGCCCGGTCAAAACGGATTCGTAACCGGCCATTTTCGGTCTTCATTAACCTGGTTTTAATGGACGGGCAACTGACCTGGGCCGGGGTTTTTGACATGTACATTTTACAAATTCCTACCCCGCCACAACCCGTACTGGGTGATCCCAGCACAACTTGTGACTGGCAGGATAAAGGTTTCTTGTGGGCAGCGGGGGGGGCATGTACGGATTCTTCATACTGTTGTAAGGTGACCATAGCGGAAATTAAACTTTAGATTAAGTTCCCGGAAGCCGTGGTAGTACGCTAATCCTTGTTTACGCCGTAGCCTGGGCAAAGATGGAGTCGCATACCATGGGGGGAACGGACAGATAAATTCATATTTTCACCAGCTTAAATGCTGCGGTTTTAATACAGGGAAAGCATTAATATATTGATAATCAATTGCTTATTGTAAGTCCTTTGTAAGGGAATACAGCAATTTTTTAAGCTTAAACACCAATAATATCCACAATAATGACGTCGGTCAGACGTGGGGAAATGGCCGTACAGGAGGCAGCAGCCAATGGCTGGGATAGAGTAGGAATAGAAATCATGAGACGCGGGTTGTTAATTTGATTAAAGCTCAAAGGTGACCCGTCTCACCGCGCAGCCCGCAGACAGTGGCGTTGGTTTTCTCACATTGGATATTACAAATTATATTAACAGAGTAAAGTATAATATATTGATAATCATATGATTGAAAATAATAGTTTACGTATAAAAGTCACTTTTCAAGTGCGCTGTTTGCCCGAAAAACTGGCTTTTAAAACAAAGTATGCAGGGTAAAAAGCAAACAAAAACCAGCAAGCTGCGGATGCTGCTTGCCGGCGGGATAAGAATAGCCAGGGAGTAGGGATAAAAGACTTATGGTTCGGTCAATTAATGGCGGAACGCGTAGGAATTATGTTGTTGTCGCTTTTTTACGGGTTGGTTTATAAATCTGGTTGGGCAGGCTGTCGATGGCCATCTGCCAGAGGTCTTCGTAGGGAATGATCTCGATTTCATGGGCCTGGTAGGCCACTTCGAGGGGGACGGAACGCAGTTGCTCCAGGTATTTTTCCGCACGTCGCAGCACGGCTTCCCGGTGGAAAGACCCTTCCGGGATTTGCAGGAGCAGTTTGATAAAACAGTTGCTGCGGAAATTGTCGCCCTGACGCAGGTACCGACTACAGTATTTTTCGATGGCGTCGATCCGGTCGATGGTCTGCACGTAGTTCCGGTCCTGGATCGAAAAAAGGATCTGGATGATCAGAATGGGGATGTTCATGCCGCGTTTGTCTTTAGCATAGGTCGGTATTTCGTTCATGAACTTACCGATTTTGAAACGCGTGTGGTTGTCCGGATCGGCCGGCACTACCCGCCCCGTCAGTACCAGGTAGTAGGCATATGCGTCGTATATTTTCCAGATCTCAGTGATCTGCGGCGGCATGGACGTCAGTTTGGGATGTTTGCGCACCAGGTCCGTGATCAGGATCGAATTGTCGTAGTGTTGAGTATGCAGCGCCAGTAAAAAGAACATTTCCTGGAGTTTATACCAGTTAAAACTGCCTTCTTCGTACAGGGACTGATAGTCGTCGATGGTGGCTTTACCCCGCTCGAACTGGCGCAGCTGAATGCAGCAAACCACCAGTTGATAATAAAAGACCTGGAAGGCCAGGCTGCTGTCGAAGGGTTTTGCCCGGAAAAAAAGGATGGCATCTTCGCAGAGTTCGGCCGTACGGACGTAGTCGTTCTGGCTGGTATAAATGGTCATTTGAATCAGCCTTCCGCATAGGTGCAGCCGAAACGCACCGCTTTCTTCCAGGTAGGGCGCTACCTGATCGAAGTATTGGCGGGCAGTGTCCACAATTTCGTTCCGTGTAGCCTTGGCGTTAACATAATAGCTTGCCAGGTGGGTATACAGTTCTTCCGCCTCACTTTCCATCACCCAAATCCGGCGATATTGCTGGTACATCTGGCGATAATGGTCGTAACGCTGCCGGTCGCCCAGGATGGTCCCGTAATGCAGGCGCAGCATGGAAGAAGCATATAAGGTAAGTTCGGTAAACTCAAAATGCACGGTCTGTTTGATCAGATCTTCCAGCATTTCAATACCGACCAGACGGGCGCCCTTGGACATAAATACGTTCGCCGCCGACCATTTTTTGTTTGATTCAAAATAAGCTTTTTGGCGGTTACTCAGGCTGGGCACCTGGAATTCCAGTAGAAAAGCGACGCTTACCAGGCGTTCTTTCAGCCGCTCTTTGAGATTGTAGAGTTTCGTTCCACCCGTCTGACCGGGGTATAATAATTGTGCAGCATCAGCATCGCTGGTGATCTGGCGATTGTAAATTCCTTCGCATAACTGTTCCAGTTTGGAATCACGTTCAAAAAGAATGGTCCATAAACCACTGGACTTCAACTTACTGATGTTGATCAATCGGATTAGCTCTGTCAACTCAAACATAATGAGGCATTTTTACGGGTGTAATAGCTTATTCAAACAGGATTAGGCGGTTAAACACGCTTTAGAAAAAACCGCCCCGACCGTTGTCGGGGCGGTTTCGATTAAAATGCTTATGCTCAAGAATTCTTCGTTGCCAAACTTTTTGTTGACGGTGGAGCGCTCCATCTTTATAGAGCGCTCCACTCCGCAACTTTTAAAAGAGCAACTTTTATTTTTTAAGGTGTTAGGAGGCAGGTGACAGGAGTCAGGAAAGGGTGCGTGGGGCAGTATCTTTATTACTGTCTCCTGTCCCCTGTCTCCTGTCCCCTAACTACTTCACCTGCAACATCTTTCTGGAAGCGGTATTTTCCGGGGTTTCCAGTTTGTAGATCAACAGACCCGAGGCATTCAGCAGGGCGCGTTCGAGCGGGAAGCTGTTGTAGCCTTTGCTGAACTGGCCGGTTTGGGCATATATCAGGCGACCGGTTTCATCGTACACCGTCAGGGTGGCCTCCGTGGCTTCCGGTAAGTGGAAACCGATGGTGGTTTTGTTGACAAATGGGTTCGGCTGGTTCTGGTACAGTTCGAAGCCGACACCGGTGATGGTGCTGCCCTGATCGCCCAGGAAGCGGAAACCAACTTCCAGCAGGCTGCTGCCGGTCGGATTCGCATCGGTTGGGCGGCTGTAGGCCTCCGCTTTCGTCACGCGGCTGGAAACGCCCAGCATCTGGCTGAGCTGGCCGCCTTTGGTGGCGCGGAAGTGCAGACCGAACTCGGCCTGATTATTTCCTGACCAACTGGTTGTCAGCGCGTTATCGGCCGGTAATACGGCGAAGTTGTCCTGCGTCATGTTTTCTCCTGGCAGTACGTTCAGCAGTTGCAGGTCGTTATAATTCAACGTGAACTGGTAACCCGCGACGCGGTCGGCGGCTTTAAGTTGCACCGTGAATTCTTCTCCGGCTTCCACGCGGCGGTCCTGCAGATCGAACAGCAGGGTGCCGGCCGAGCGATCTTCCGTGTTCATGTAACTGTTGGCCAGGGCGTTGTTGTTGACGTCGCCTACTTTCAACGCGACGAAGTCATCGGCCATCGAACTGGCGTGCACTTCGGCCACCGTTTTGTTTTCCGGGAAAATGGCCTGGAACGGATTGTTCGGGTTCGGGAATACATAGGCCTTATCGACGAAGCGCCAGGAAGTGCTGTTCGGTAATTCCGTGTAAATACCCAGGATCAGTTTGCGCAGTTCCACGATGTCGTAGGTCGTGATGCTTCCGCTGCGGTTGGCGTCGGCGGCGATCATCTGGTACGGCGTTGCTAAAGGCGACAAACCCAGAATATGTCTGGAAATGAGCACCAGGTCATAGGTGGATACCCCGTTCAGCGGATTATCATCCTTCATCGGCGTCAGGGTGTAGTTGGCAAACATCGGGACGGCGTTGTTGAATTTAAATGCACCGGCGTTGTCGGTCATATCCAGTTGGTTGAAGCTTGGTCCGACCGGGTTTTGTCCCGTCAGTTCCAGGTGGCCTTCTTCCAGACCGGCGCCGCTTTCCGTTTTGATCAAACCGGCGACCGTAGCCGTACCATTTACGTTCGGACAATTGTTGAGGTTGTCCTGCACAATGATGTAGGTTTCGCAGTAATCGGCATTACCGGCAGCATCGATCGCCCATATTTCAACGGGTTGCGTACCAATGTCGTTACAATTGAACTGCACGCTGATCTGCGGCTGGTTGTTGGCCGTATACGGGAAGCCCGTGCCGGTACCCGACTTGCGAATACCAAACTGAAGCTGATCCATGGGCGTACAGTTATCCACTGCCTGTTGCAGGAAGTCGCTGGTAAACAGCGTCAGACCGGCCAGCATCACGTTGACGGAAAGTCCGTTGATACAGATCACCGTCGGCGCTTTGCAGTCTTTCACGATGAAGGTGTATTCGCACACGTTCTCGTTTCCGCAGCCATCTTCCACGATCCACTTGATCTTGTGGGTGCCGTAGGGCAGTTCCGGGGCTACGAAGTTGCCGGGCGCCGCCAGGGAGTTCCAGCGGACGGCGGCGGTTACGTTATTGCCGGTCGTGGTGGTCTGTATGGCGAAACGATATTTCTGACTGGCGGCGACGCTGCGTTCGTCAAAGATACGCGGCGTACCACCGGTGAAATTCGGGGTGTTGACGTTGTTATAGTTCACCGTGCCGGCCGTCGGCGGCGTCAGGCTGTTGACAACGGTTTCCATGATGCCGTCGCCATCCAGGTCGAGGAACAGCAGGTAGTGAATCGTAATATTGGCGCCTGAGCAGGCATCGGTGGCCGTCACCTGCAGATCGGCAGCTCCTTCGCACAGGTCATGGGTACCCAGGATCTGATCATACCAGTAGTTTTCGTTCCAAAGCTGCGGATCATTGGTGCTGACGTCACAAATGTTCACCGGACTGGCTGGGCAGGTAATGGTCGGTTTTTGCCCGTCGACGATCTTGATGATCTGTTTGTACTTGTAACAATTCGCCTCTTTCGACCAGAAAGTGCTGTAGTTGGTCGCGCTCACGTCCGTCGATTTGATTTTTACTACGGTCGGCGCCCAGGGGGCTGGCGTACCCAGTTTCGACACGATCGGGCCGGGCAGGTTGCTCGGGTGATTACTGGTCGCGTTCGGGCTCGGGTTCGGTACGCTGATGCAAATGCCATTCGGATCGTAGGTGCACCAGTTAATGATGGTCCAGGTGCGTTCTATTTTATAACAGGCATCGGGAACCACGGTAAACACCTGATCATCGTAGGAAATACCCAGTAACTCACAGTCTTCACCAAAAATGGTGGGCTGGCCATAAACACCGGTGCCGTCACAAACGGTAACAATCACGTCGTCTGGGAAGCGTACGGCATAGTCCTGGTTATAGGTAACGACTACCCGCTGGGTACACTGGCTCGAAAATCCATGGCAGTCATAGGCCCGGAAAGTGCGCACAATGGTGCCCTTATTACACACGGTATCGAATTGACTATAACTCACACTGGCCGTCAAACCTTTCTGTCCCTGGTAATTCTTGGTACTGTCCAGGCAGCAGTTATCGTACACCACCGGTTTGCCGTAGGCCCACAAAGAGGGGTCGAAGTTTTCACAGCTCACCGTCACGTTCAGCGGCGGTTCACACTGCGGTTTGATCTTGTCCTGTACTTCTACCGAGACCTGACATTCATTATAAATGGGGGAACCATCGGGATACAGGCTGATGCTGCCGTCGGGGTCCAGCTGATAGACCCGCAGGATGATCATCTGGGTAGTGCCCACTTCGCAACAGTAGAATTTGATCGAATCACCTTCCCCGATGGCCTCGTTAAACTCGCTCTGGTTGTCCGGGAACAAATCGTTACAGTCCGGGTGGCCGTTCACCTTGTTCAAAGCGAGAATGCAGTCGCTGTACGGGGCGGCACGGCGCACGGCAAATTTGATATTGGCGCAGTTATCGTACGAGCCATCGTCAAAGACCGTAGCGGCCACATACGTTACCCCGGCAAATTCGCAGCCGTTCGCGCTGGGTACGTAGCAGTCTTTCGGGTCATCGATGCCAATGGCCACCACGGTTGTTTCATCGCAGGAAGCCACCGGTGGCGAGTAGTCGCGAACATACAGGCTGAATTCGCAGGTCGACGTGTTGCCGCAGGCATCCGAAGCCGTATAGATCACTTTATGTATGCCGACCGGCAGGCAGTCCGTCGTACCCAGTACCGCCAGGGTATCATGGTCATTCACGTTGTTGCCGGGAAAAGAAGTCAGGGCGCCAGGCACCACGTAGAAGCCGATCGTGTCGCCGGTCTGTGGCTCGATGGTGATGATGGTGGCCTGAATACTGGTGGAGCGCGAACAGATGTCCTCGATAAGTACGTCCGGCAGGTTGGCCGTTCCGCAACAGGAGAAAGGATCGGTCGTGATCGTTACGTTAGCCGGGCAGGCAATGCTGGGACCTATTTTATCCTGAACGGCAATGATCTGCTGTTCTTGCAGGATCTGGCCGGTGCAGTTTTCCGAGGCGATCCAGGTACGCCGTACGGTGTAGGATCCTTCACAGACCCAGATGATCTGGTCTTCAAAATCTATACTGATGCCGCAGACCTGGGAGACATTAAATACGTACGGACTGCCCTGTAAACCCTGGGCATCGACGTAAGCGGGAGTTGGGAATGCACCGGTACAGTCAAACGACGGATTTACAATGCCGTCATAGTTCGGCGGGAACACCACATCGGCCAGGGTAGCCCGCAGCAGACTGATCTGCTGGTTGCAGGTCGCCGTGTTACCGCTGGCATCTTTGGCCAGCCACCGGCGGGTAATGATGCCGGAATACGGAGACGAACAAGTCTGCGGTGTGATTTGATCGGTATAACTTAGGGTAACGTCGCTGCAGGCATCCAGATAACCCGCCGGTACGGAATACGTGTTGGCCCCGATCTGCGTGACGGGGGGAGCCGTCAGTCCGCCCGGGAAACCCGCACTGAACGTACCGGTAAACTGCAGGAACATGTCCGCACTCTCGATGGTCGATACGTCATTACTGCCATTCAGGTCCATGACCCGCATTTTCCAGGTGCCGTTCACCTGCTCGTTGTCGAAAGTGCTCAGGGAACCCACGTTGAAGGGAATGGGCGCTGATCCGCCGGCCGTATAATTCGGGCAGAGGAAGGGGGCGATCGATTCATCGTCGAAACGCACCCACAGGGACGAACCTACGCAGCCGTTTAACTGGTTCCAGAGGGTGACCACGGTGCCGGAAGGGCTTTCCAACTGAATGCGCAGGTTGGAATTGAAAGCATCGCCGTTGATCTTGATGCGGAAATCCAGGTCTTTTACCGTCGAACCCGCTGGTACATCTACCGGAATGTTCACTTCGCGGGTTTGATAGTCCACGACATTCAAGGGCAGGCCGATGGCGCTGAATTTCAAGGCTGCCGACGTGGTGTTGGCATACGTAGGCGTTGTTGGGTAATTGCAAGGCAGGATGGTCGCCGGGCATGGCGTCAATTTAGGCGGCAGGCTGTCGAATACTTTTATGCTGCCGGTGCATTTGTTGCCAGTCACCGGGTCCGTTACCCGTACACTATACGTTTTACCAATGTCGGCCGACGTCAGGACGGCCGGCACCCAGGGACCGTTTCCGTAGGGCGCTATTTTATCTATCTGAACAATGTATTCATCATAACAACGGTAAGGGCCGCCTTCCAGCACCTGATCGGCGCCGACCGTGGTGCTGCAGTTTTCACCCAGACTGATATTCACCAGGTCGTTACAGACCAGCGAGGTGACGGGCGAACCGAATTTATTCACGGTTACTTTAAAACTGCAACTGGCCGTGTTACCGGAGGCATCTGTACAAAGGAATGTATTGGTTGTTACACCCACGGGAAACGCGCTGCCGGAGGGCAGACCGGTCATCAGATTCGGTGCGCTGACCGTGCCGGCCGAATACTGGACAAAACCGTTATATGCCCGGCTTTGAAAAGTGGTGCCAAACGGATACACCTTGCCTGCTCCCGGATTGCAACTGACTTCCAGACGCCCGTCATCGCGGGTTCGGTAAACTTCGGCGTTGGCCGTGCCGGTAAATTTCACCGGCACCCCAATTTTACTGGTTAGATAAATGCCGCGTGACTGGCCGGGCGCCAGGGTAATGCCGAAACCGGGAACGGGCGTACCCGAACCGGGGCCGGCAGAAACAACGGTTTTTTCGCCGGCTAAAGTCCAGGCGAATGCGTCCATGTCTTGACCTTGCCAGGTGGATGCCAGGGTCGTTACGTACACCTGCATCGGCCACATGCCCGCATCGAGGGCCGGACCGAATTGCGTGATGGTCATGGGCGTAGAACCCAGGTTTTTAACGTCGAACATCACGCCCGCCTGACCGCTGTTATAGTCAATCGGATGATCGACCGACCCGTTCAGTGTGAAGGCGCAGTTGTCGGTACAGGTCGCTTCATAGGAATATAAAGCGGCACATTCGCCTTCCTGCAAGTTCAGGGTTATGTTGGACGGACAGTTAATGTTCGGGTTCGTGTTGTCTGTCACTGTGATCATCTGCGTCGCCGCAGAAACAATGCCGCCGCCGCAGGGGTCCACCAGCTCCCAGCTGATCACGTTGGTACCTTTGGGTGCATTGATCACAATTGGGCCGGGACCGGCCGCCAGTATAGGTGCGCCGCCGTTAATACGGTATTGCAGGTCCAGACCGGCGTTACAGCCGCCGGGCAGGAAAGTGGGCAGGTTCGTGGTTGCGTTGGCGGAACAGGTGGCGTTCCCCGGACCGGTATTGACCGAGAGTGGCCCCGCAGCGGTCATCGCGCAGGTAATTTTCGGGATCTGACGCACAATAGCCGACCAACCCGGGCGACTGCTCACGGGATCGGAACGGAACTGGAACGTAAGGGCTTCCGCCGCGTTGGCGCCGACTGCCGCCAGGCCCGTGTTGGCGGTGATGGTGCCGGGGCTCTGGGTCTGCCAGTTGCCCCCGGGAAACAGGGAGAAGGTGGGGCCTTCCGGACCAGGTACCTGGTTGACACCGACCGTGGTACTGTTAAATATATAAAAAGCATCCCAGCCGGCTTCTATCCCGAAGGAAGTGAAGGTGGCCTGGATCCGGTGGGTAGCCGGGTTAGCCGGCAGGAAAGTAATACTGGCATTCACATTATTGCTGTAATTGCCATTGGGGCCGCCATTGTCATAAAAATTGTAGAAACAATTGGCCGGCGGATTGATAGTGAACGGGCTACCGGAAGTAACGCCGCTGGTGCCCATGTTGACGTTCGTTTGCGCCGCTAAAGGGACCGTAAGGATGGCCAGCAGCAGGACGAAGGAAGTTATTTTGAAATTGCTCTTTTCCATGAAATATGAACTTTGATGGATGTTTGAATAGGATTAACTGCACCAGACTGTGGATCAGTTGGTGAGCATGATTCGGGCTTCCTCATGCAGGGCATGAAGTACGACTTTGGAGGTGTAGGAAACTTCTTTGGAAAATCCCAGGGTAGCCGCAGCCGGCAGGGCCAGTTCTACGGCGTCTTCCACGGCGCTACCTTCACTGATCTGTTTGATCATTTCCTTGAAATAGGCTGTCCGCCGTAAAGCGTTGTCATATAAAGAAGTACCCTCCGTGTAGCTGGGCATCTGCTGGCTCAACTGCTGAATATGGCTCATTAGAATGGCCGAAGCGTCCTCTTCTGATTTCCAGTTGAAAGTCTGGGGTGCTTCCTGCTGTAGCGCCTGAGCCGACATTTGGAGGGTCGGCAGCACCATAAACGGGATGAAAAAGCAGAATGCAAAGAGCCAGCGGCTCCCCGAAAATTGCGTGAATTTTTTCATGTTGCTCAATTTTGTTGTTAAGTCGATAAGGAGATTATGGTGAAATTATAGGGTCATTGAAATCGGATGCGAAAGGTGCCGTTGACTTCCTCGATGGGATAGTGGCCGGGCTGAATACTGGACACTTGCAGGTGCAGGAAATTCACCAGGGCGCTCGGCAACCGGCAGGGCTCTTCCACTTTTAATACGCCGGTTAACAGGTGCCGGCGGAGTATTTTGACGCATAAAAACTCGCGAAACAAAAGCATAGTTAGCCCGCTGTCCCCTTCACTATTGGTGAAAATACCCAGGGTAGACTGGCAGGTACGTTGTTGGGCATGGCTGTTTTGAAGGGTATGCCGCGCCGATATTTTACAAACCCCCGCTCCGCTGCAGTTGGCGCTGGGCGAACCGAATACGACGTCACAACTAATGGCCTGACGTTTTCCAACCTCGCCCCAGGGCAAAATTCTGCTGGTCAACAGGGCTGTTGTTTTCTCAAATCCATAGGAAATGGCGGAGATGGATGGCTGATTCATGGCGTATTTGTTTAGTAATATTCGTGTTTGTAAAGGCTCGCAGCGACCCGGTGCGCTGTTAAACGTTGATCAAATCAAGACCGGTGATACTGGCGTTGATGAGATCCAGGCCGGTAATGTTGGCATTGATCAGGTCGAGACCAGTGATGCAGGAAATAGAGATCGATGGCGTGGAAGCGATTATATTTTTCATGACTGCGAACTTGTTTTGTTGTTCTTTTCTGCAGTCAAAGGTCTTTCGGCAGACCACCCTAACTTAGGACAGTAAACAGCCTCCGGTCGCCCAGTGTATTTTTCGGGTTTTAGGCTATTTTAAAATGTTGCTTATTGATTATCAATATATTATACGATTTTTTTGAGTTGGTTTTTTTTGTAAATTCACTCGTTTCTGCTGCCGTCGGCTGCTCCGCCATGCCACGGGCCTGGCCTTTGGGGCAAAAAAAAGCCCTTCGAGCTGCACGAAATGCAACTCGAAGGGCTGGAAAACCAACTTTCCGCTAGACTTAAGTACCCTTGGGTTTGTATATTTTTAGTTCGAGCGACTGTACGGACATGTCCCAAAGCGCTTCGTAAGGAATGATCTCTACTTCGTGGGTCTGATTGGCAATTTCCAGGGGCGTGGTGAAAAGTTGCTTTTTATACCGATCCGTTTTACGCAGTACCGCCTCCCGGTGGAAAGCGGCGTCCGGAATTTGCAGCAGCATTTTAATGAAGGAGTTGGAACGGAAAGTATTGTCTTCCTTGAGATAACGGCTACAGTACTTTTCAATGCCCTCGATGCGGCTGGTCGACTGCTCATAATTGCCTTCGGCCATAGAATAAAGGATCTGAATGATCAGGATGGAAATATTCATCCCGCGCTTGTCCTTGGAGTACAGCGTGATCTCATTCAGGAATTTACCGAGTTTGAACTTGGCCGCTTTTTCCGAGATCAGCTCCGGCGACACCTGTCCGATTTTTACCAGATAGAAAATATAGGCCTGGAAAATGCGCCACATTTCAACGATCTGTACGGCTTTGTCTTCAAATCGGGGGTAACTGGTAACCTTCGTATACAGCAGGTAAGCATCATCATAGTGACCGGTGTGCATGGCCAGCAGGAAAAATAACTCCTGTAGTTTGAACCAGTTATACGAACCTTCTTCAAAATAGTAGGTGCAGCGATCGATCACCGCCTGGCCCTTATCGAACTCTTTTAACTGTAAATAACAGATGATCAGGTTGTAGTAAAACACCTGCAAAGGCAGGCCGCTGTCGTAGTCCTTTTTGTCAAAAAATGTAATGGCATCCTCGCAAAGTTTGGCGGTATTGGTATAATCATTCACGGTGTTATACACCATAATGTGGATCATTCGCCCGAATAAATGCAGCTTAAACGAACCACATTCCTGCATAAATGGCTCCAGTTCAGCATAATATGCTTTGGCCTGCTCGGTGACTTCCAGTTTGGTCGACTTGCTGTTCATGAACTGGATCATCAGTTCCGAATAGTATTCCTCGGCCTTGGCTTCCATGCGCCAGATGGTCTCATATTCCCGGTACTGCACTTTGGTGGCTTCATACTTCTTTACGTCGCCGTCCACGGTACTGTACTGGAGTTTGAGTACCCGTAGTATATCGAGGGTCAGTTCTGTAAATTCGAAGTGTATGGTATGGCGCATCAGCCGCTCCAGGAGATCGATCCCCGTAAGTTTGGCATTCCGGATCAGCAGCGTCATGGCCGCCGACCAGCGTTTATAGCATTCAAAAAAGGCTTTTTGCCGGCTGGAGAAGTTGGCATCCTTGAAATCCAGTAAAAAAACCGAGTCTACCAGGCGTTCCTTCAACTTGTTTTTCAGACTGGCCAGTTTACCGGATTCCGCTTCCTGAGCATTGGCGAAAAGTGCCTTCGCATCTTCGTCCGTCTGTACTTTTTTGTCCAGAATAGCCTCGAATAGTATTTCCATTTTGGATCCCGGTTCCAAAATGAACTTTAAAGCGCCGCTACTCTTGAGTTTCGTTTTATTAACGAGTCCTACCAATTCAACCAAATCCCGCATATTATCCTGTTTTTCTTGAATGGATTAATCTGTTGCTTCTAAATGAGGGCATAAGCAGTAGGGCGCTTGACCTGTAAAATAGGACGTCACCATTCAAGGGCAGGATAGCCTCAAAAGAGTGGCAGCCGCGCACGACTGTCTGAACCGGGTTGGGTTGTTGGTAATACGAAAAGGAAAAGAAATCAGCATTCAATCCAAAGAGCGGAGAGCCCTGGACGAGGAGAGACGATAATCCGAAACCTTCACGAGATTAAAAAGGCTACAAACGGGCCGAAGGATTAAAAAAAAATGACTGACAAAGGTATACTAAAAACTTATTATTTAAGCTCGCACAAGTTAAATTTTTCCTTCATAACAATAAAGGATATGACCTGTGTTTCAGTATGTAACGATCAAATTGCGCGCCTAAACCTCCGTAATGTCCGCTAAATAGCAAAAAAACGGAATTATTGTTATAACAATGCCCTGCCCGTTTTTCGTCGAAAAACGGACAGGGCAACCTAGAATTTGTATTTTTTGATCCAAATCGGCCTGCTTACGAAGCTTCCGGACGCATTTGCGGGAAAAACAACACTTCCTGAATACTTACCTGACCGGTAAATAGCATCACCAGCCGGTCAATCCCGAAACCGATCCCGGCCGTCGGCGGCATACCGTACTCGAGGGCGCGCACGAAATCATCGTCCATGGCCATCGCTTCTTCGTCGCCCCGGGCGGCCAGCGTCAGTTGCTCCTCGAAACGTTCGCGCTGGTCGATCGGATCGTTTAACTCGGTATAGGCGTTGGCCACTTCCTTGCCGTTCACAAAAAGTTCGAAGCGCTCGACCAGGCCGGGTTTGCTGCGGTGCTTTTTGGTCAGCGGCGACATTTCCACCGGATAATCGATCAAAAACGTGGGCTGAATGAGGAATTCTTCCACTTTCTCGCCGAATATTTCATCGATCAGTTTGGCCTTGCCCATCGTAGCGTCGATCTCCATATACTGCTGGCGGCAGTAGGTGCGCAGTTCTTCTTCCGAACTCAATTCCACGTCCAGGCCGGTATATTGCCGGATGGCGTCGTACATCGTCAGCCGCGTATAAGGCCCGGCGAATTCAATGGTATGCTCGCCAGCCTGTACGGTACTGCCGCCGTCATCGCTCAGCGCGCGGGCGACCCGTTCCAGCATCTGCTCGGTCACGTCCATCATCCAGTTATAATCCTTGTAGGCAACGTAAAATTCCAGCGCCGTGAATTCCGGGTTGTGGGTGCGGTCCATACCCTCGTTGCGGAACATTTTGGCAAATTCATACACGCCGTCGAAGCCCGCCACGATCAGGCGTTTCAGGTATAGCTCATTGGCGATCCGCAAATACAGCTTCATATCCAGCGTATTGTGGTGGGTCGAGAACGGCCGCGCCGCCGCACCGCCATGGATCGGCTGCAGGATGGGCGTTTCCACTTCCAGCAGTCCGAGTTCGTCCAAATGCTGGCGCATAGTACGGACCAGTTTGCTGCGTTTTACGAAGATCTGGCGCAGTTCGGGATTCACCGTCAGGTCCACGTAACGCATGCGGTAGCGCTGTTCCGGGTCGGTAAATGCATCGTATACATTGCCTTCCGCGTCCTTTTTGACCACCGGCAGCGGCCGCAGCGATTTGGCCAGGAACTTGAATGCCTGCACGTGCACCGAGGTTTCGCCGGTTTTGGTGATAAAAGCGTAGCCCTTTACGCCCACATAATCGCCCAGATCGAGCAGTTTTTTGATGGCCAGGTCGAAGAAAGACTTGTCTTCGCCCGGGCAGATCTCTTCGCGGCGCAGGTAGAGCTGGATGCGGCCCGTCGAATCCTGCAAGCCGAGGAACAGCGCTTTGCCGGCCTCGCGGACGAACATAACCCGTCCGGCCAGACTCACTTCCTGGTAGTTCAGCCGGTTTTTGGTGCCGTCTTCCAGGGTTTCTTCCTTATAATTGGCCAGGATCTCGGCGGCATGGGCCGTCACGTCATACTGTTCGGCAGGGTAGGGGTCGATGCCCATTTCGCGCAGTTTTTGCAGCGAATCACGGCGTTGTAGTTCTTGTTCTGTCATTTCTTTTAAAAAATTGCGGCGCAAAAGTAGCGTTTCACCATCTTTAAACCCCGCTCCAGCAGCAAAGGCTCCCAAATTTCCTGTTTTTTAGAAACAATCTTGATCTCTCAAACTGTAAACGCGCATGGCGAACTGGTTCAAAAAGGACTTTTACTCCGCTTTTTTCAGCATTTTCGCACTGGTGGGACTGATCACCGGCCTGATCGCCGCCTTTATCTGGTTCCAGACCAATCGCCTCACCCGCGACGGCATACGCACAGTCGGCACGGTGGTCGAACTGGTTGGCGGTAAATCCGTGGCGCCCCGGGTGGAATTCCAAACGGAAGATGGTCAGCGCCAGGTGTATACGTCGGACGTTTATTCCAGTCCGCCGGCCTATGAGCTGGGGGAGAAAGTAACGCTTTGGTATACGCCCGGTCATCCCGATCAGGTGGTGCTTTCGGGCCTGAGCCGCTGGTTCATTCCCCTGCTGATGGGTTTCTTCTTCCTGATCTTCGGCGGCATCGGTTTTGGCGGACTATTTTATCAGTTCCTGAAAAAGCGGGATCAGGCCTGGTTGAAGTTAAACGGGCAGGAAATTGTCACCACTTCGCCCTCGGTGGTGCTGAACACCTCCGTCCGTATGAACGGCCGCTCGCCCTACGCGCTGCAATGCCAGTGGCAGGACCCGGCGACCGGCCAGGTGCATGTGTTTGAAAGCGAGCCCATCTGGTTCGACCCGACGCCTTATATGCCGGAGCGCCCGCTGCGGGTAATGATCGAGCCGGGCAACCCGAGGAAGTTTTATGTGGATGTGTCGTTTTTGCCGGAGGCGGCGTGAGGCTAGCCCCTCCCCAGCGTCACAAACTCCTTACTCACCAGCCAGAACAGCGGCGATTTATGAAAGGGCAAAGTTCGCAGACCTGCAAAACGGTTTAAGGTACAGTGGCTCCGGCGCTCCAGCAGTGTCAGTCCGGCGTCCTTCCGGCATTTATCCAGTTTTTTGAAAGTCAGGTGGTTCAATCCGAACCAGGCCGATTTCAGATCACTTTCTTCTTCGCCCACCAAAGGGTGATTTGCCTTGTCGATCATGGGCAGCAGTATACGTTCCGGTATAAACTGGCTCCAGGGAATCCGGATTTTATGGTATAAATGCGAAGAAAATGGCCCCGCCCAGGGCGGAAAGGTCACGAACACCCGGCCACCCGGCGCCAGCAGGTTTTTGAATTGGGCCAGAATATCGGTCAGCACCGGCAGCGGTATATGCTCGGCCACGTCATTCATGAAGATGAAATCGAAAGGCCCGTCGAGCGGATCGTGGAGGATGTCACGCTGCTCGAACAGTATATTGGGCAGCGGGTATTTAGCGTGTAATTGTTCGGCTATAAAAATGTGGTGGCGGTCAATATCGACGGCATGCACCTCACACGACCAGTTGTCGGCGTACCAGAGGCTCATGCCGCCCATGCCGCAGCCGAAATCCAGCACTTTCTTGCCGTTTAAATCAAACTGCCGGCGGATCAACCGCTTATCCATGTGCAGATGCTGGGCATGTTCGTTCCGGAAATTGTCTTCGGCGTAGGCCAGCCCTTCAGCCAGTTGGGCATGGGTCATGCCGGGGGCTGCGTACACGGTTTTGTAATCGATCATCGGTGGTCGGATAAGGAAGATTGTCTGATATACCACCTGCTAACAACAACCCTGCCTACAATATCAACCCACCATACGGACGGCCAGCAACTAAACCTTCTAAATTTATCTAAACCCCTCTAAACCAACGACTAAACCAATAACTAACCCCTGCTAAACCCCTACTACTTTTAACATCCTTCTGCCTGTTTTTTACTAATTTAACCGCAACAGCCGCACCCGGTTAACCTGTCCGGCCATGTAAAGTTTAGCTATCAGAATACCAGTCGGGAGTCCATCCGCCGGAATGCGGAAACCGGCACTATCCACACGGTTTGTTTGCAGCAGACGGCCCTGTAAATCGTAAATTTCCACCCGGTCCACAGTCGTCAAGCTTTCTATTTGCCAGCCGTCGGTAGCGGGATTTGGATATATACGCAGCTGCGGGTCACTTACTTCCGTGGTGGCGGTAGGCGTACAGGTCAGTTTATTCAAATAGTCCCACAGTATATTGTCGAAAATAATAGGCACCAGTCCGCCGCCCTGATTGGTGTACCCGGCGCTGTTCCCCTGCCGGACCACCACCCAGCCTTTGGAGGGCACCACATGGATTTTCTGGTCATTTTTACCCAGTGCGGAGATCATATCGTCCGGGGCGTTCGGGATCAGCTTGCCCGGAAAAGCAAATTGCAGGCCCGGCAGCATATAACTTGCCTGTCCGTTGAGCCACCACAGGTAGCCGTAGCTTTTATTCAGCGTCTGCGAAGGATGGGTCATGGCGTAGAAATAAGCCGGGTCATGCAGCAGCGTATCGCCGTTCCAGATGCCTTTGGCCTGTATCAGCAAACCGTAGCGGGCCATGTCGCGGGCGCGTCCGTACTGCACGTCCTCGAACCACAGCCCTTTCATACCGGTGCGGTCGAGCACATGGCTCTTAGTGAACTGGTTGATAGTCAGGCCGCTGGCTGCTGCCACCACGTCCTGCAGCAGCCGGTAAGCGCCCGTGTGGTAGGCCCAGCGCGTACCTGGCGGCGCGAGGTACTGCAGGCATTCGGGGTCGGTACATTCGTTGGGGTTGGTCGAGCCCGAGACCGGCGTATCGTCCAGCCCGGTGGTCATCGTCAACTGGTGGCGCAGGGTGATCGCATTTTCCTGTTCGGGCGTGCAGCTCGTCCACCCGGCGCCCAGGTAAGCAGTCGTAGGGTCGTCGATGTCCAGCAAACCCTCTTCCTGGGCCTGTCCAACCAGAAAAGCCGTCAGCGATTTACCTGCCGAGGCCCAGTACCAGATGGAATCCTGGGTGTAGGTGCCGAAATATTTTTCCAGCACCACCTTCCCATCCTGCAGCAGCATGAACGATTTGGTGCTTTTAGCCGCCAGAAAAGCGTATAAACTATCGATCCGCTCCGGACAAAACCCCAGGTTGGCCGGGGCAATGCTCTGCCAGGTCGTGCCGGTCTTGGGCGGAAAGTACAGCGCAGGATTTTGCGAAAAAGCCGGTAAAGCGAAGACAATCAGGCAGATAGAAAACAGGAGCGCTCGGCAGTGCATGTGCAGGAAGTTTGTTGAACCGATAAGACCTGCTTTCCTGGTTTTCGTTTAAAACAGGTTTTAAATAGCAGTCCCTAAAACAAAACCGGTCCGCCTCACTCCACAGGCAAGACGAACCGATCATAAAAAACTAGCCCTATTCGAGCCCACCCCCTGTCTCCTGCCCCCTAACACCTGCCTCCTACAATTTCACCGCCTTCTTAAAATACTCATACGTCAGTTTTAGACCTGTTTCGCGGTCAAACTTCGGTTCCCAACCCAGGATTGCGCGGGCTTTAGTGATATCCGGCTGGCGTTGTTTCGGATCATCCACCGGCAGCGGGCGGTAACCGATGCGGGCGTTGGGATTTTGCACCAGTTCCATCACCTCTTTGGCGAACTGCTGCATGGTGATTTCCGCCGGATTACCGACGTTGACCGGCAGGTGATAGTCGCTGAGCAGCAGGCGATAAATACCTTCCACCAGGTCGTCGACATAACAGAACGAGCGGGTTTGCATGCCGTCGCCGAACATGGTCAGTTCCTCGCCGCGGATGGCCTGGCTAAAAAAGGCCGGCAGCACGCGCCCGTCGTTGACCCGCATCCGGGGGCCGTAGGTGTTGAATATGCGGATAATACGCGTTTCCACGCCGTGGAAATTATGGTAGGCCATAGTAATGGCTTCCAGAAAGCGCTTGGCCTCGTCGTACACGCCACGCGGGCCGACCGGGTTCACATTGCCCCAGTACTCCTCGGTTTGCGGATGCACATGCGGGTCGCCATACACCTCCGAGGTAGAAGCCACGAGGATGCGCGCCTTTTTTTCTTTGGCCAGACCCAGCAGATTATGCGTACCCAGGGCGCCCACTTTCAGCGTCTGGATCGGCATCAGCAAATAATCGATCGGACTGGCCGGCGAAGCGAAATTGAGGATATAGTCCAGCTGGCCCGGCACGTGGACGAATTTCGTCACGTCATGGTGGTAGTATTCGAAGTCTTTTTCTTTGAACAGGTGTTCGATATTCGCCAGGTCGCCGGTCAGCAGATTATCCATAGCGATCACCGAATAGCCTTCGGCCAGGAAGCGGTCGCAGAGGTGCGAGCCGATGAAGCCGGCTCCGCCGGCGATGAGGATGCGTTTTTTAGACATTTTGCAGGATTGTAGGATTAGTGGAGGCAAAGGTAACCCGAGGAAAAGAGGCCTGGTATACTTTGCTGCATTCTACCCAAAGATTTGGCAGGTTAAAGTTTTATGTTAAAACCAACAAAAAACTTGCATTTTGATTTATGGCATTTATGTTTGCAGTGGATTTCGTTCCCCAACGAAACAATTACCCAGTATTTGCCCCTTATACAGGATTTTTAACGACCTAATGAAGAACTGTTCCATGTCTGATCTCCACGTTCCGGTACGCAACTAAACCAATTTGTAGGTTTCAGTTACACTCTAAGATTTCCATTATCACTATAGTTTAATACCATACTCCCTCTTTTCAGGGCGTATGGTATAGCTGGTATTGCTCCGCTTGTGCTTTCGTTGGCAACATGTCCTGCGAGGGATTTGCTTCCGAAAGCAGCGATAGGCTGTTTCCCAGTTTTGCTTGTAATCCTTTCCGAGTGTTCACCACGGACCAAACGCTTATTGCCGACAATTACCCTTACTGCCTCTATTCCGGGTCTTCCACATCGTTAACACCCACACCAAATGTTGAATGAAACTTGTCTTAATCGAGGCTATTCCCCTGCTTGGCCAGGCTATTTGCCAGTCCATAGAATCCCGAACCGACAACAAGATCGGGTATTACGCAACTAATCTGCAAAACCTGGAATCGGTACTTCAGGAACTCCAGCCCGATATTTTATGGTTGGATACCACCATTCCACAAGTGCGCGATGGTAGCGCACTTCAATCGATCCATAAGCGATTTCCCGGCTTGAAAATTTTGCTTTTCGGCATGGAGGAAACTGTGCCGGAAATCCGGAAGTATTTCAAGCAAGGTATTTGGGCTTATTTGCCAAAAACAGCAGATTCAGCAGATATAGAAGCCGCTTTATCTTATATAGAAGCCGGGGAATTATACGTCCCGGCCTCTTTAAATAAAACTATTGCCAGCTGGCTAACCGATCCTGTACGTAAAAAAAAACCGGGTTGTAAACTCACCCATCGGGAACAGGAAATCCTGCAACTTATCGTGGAAGAGTTTACGACCAATGAGATTGCGCAAAAATTGTACATCAGTCATTGTACGGTGGAAACGCATCGCATTAATCTGACCCAGAAACTGGGGGTAAAGAATACGGCGGGGTTGGTACGGGAGGCAGTGCAGCGGGAGTTATGCTCCTACTAGAAAACCATCCATGAAAACCTGGATATTTTTTTGCTCCATGCTTCTTAGGGTATTTCATGTTTTTGAAGGAGGTAATTTTGCTAAGGTCTTATCGAGGCCTTATTCCTTTTTTTGAGCTTCTACCAGTCTTATAACCTTCTGCATGTGCAGAAAAGGATTGGATAAACGTTGCTTTACTTAGGCAAAAGGACTGCATTAAAAGCGAAAATTTTTAAAAATGCCTACCACTACTTCCCGGAATTTATCTATTATCGTTGAAAATGGAGACACTGCCTGGATAAAGGTCAATTATATTGCTGTATTTAATGACCTGGAGCACTTTTTATGTGGACAAGGGCTAAAATTTCGCGAACGCATCGAGGTAATTGGAATTGATAAAGCAGACAGTTCTAAGAACATAGTATTGCACCGGTTTCCGGATGAACTGATTAAAGTCCCGGTGGGAGAAGGATCGGTACTTGTGGCTCGGGAACGTCAGATAAAAGTGTTGCGCAGTTCGCTCCAAAAAGCGCCGGGCAAAGACCAGATTCAATGCGGTATCAATATTGAACTAGTGGACTATCTAAACCAGGTTTCTAATAATCTAACGAATACAGTTAAGCCTTGAAATAGGATGTTTAACCCATGATTGACAAAGCCCTGACCCTGCTCTCAAATGAACTGGAAGCCTACTTACAAACGGTGGGTACTCTTTCGGAAGGATATGTATCTATGGGTAACGTGGCCCAAATCGAAAACGAAGAAGGGGGCAGTAAGACACTACTTAATAAAGTGATACTGACGCTGGTAAATGTTGAAGAAGAAAGTGCCTTTAAAAACTTGCCCAATTTTGCGAAAACGCTGAGCGGTGGGGTACGTTATCAAAACCCGCCCGTTTATCTTAACCTGTACCTTTTGTTTGCCGCGCATTTTCCGCCTGACAATTATACCGAGGCTTTGAGACGGCTATCCTACGTCATCCAGTTTTTTCAGGGTCGCCACGTATTCAATCTGAATAACACGCCCAGCTTTAATGTAGAGCCGCCGGACCCAGACCTCGCCGATATCCAGTTGACGTTAGATATGTACACTATGACCTTCGAGCAAATCAATCACCTATGGGGTTCACTCGGTGGAAGGCAGTTGCCCTTTGTAATGTATAAAGCCAGATTGGTGAAAATCCTTGACCGGCAACAAACCGGTTCCGGTGCACTTATCGAAGAAGTCGGAACAAATGAAAAAGCTATTTCCACTCAAAGCAATAGCTAACCAAGCTTTTGATCTATAAAACACCTGTTAGTAAAATGTCTGACCTGATTTACAAACGAATCTTCGAAGTACGTATTCTGCATGGATACTACCTCGATCATTGGTACTGGTCAGCAGACAACACCCCTAAAATTTTCCAGGAATACGGTCCGGAAGAACAGGCTTTTGTCTTGGAAAACAAGTATGACGTACGACAACATTTTTTTGTGGAGCCGTCTGAAAGCACCCAAAAACGCATGAAAGGGTTAAAAATTAAATGGCAGCTCACCCCTTTTGGATTGCTGGTAGGGCAGGAGGTGGTTCGTTCAAGCGGGGGAAGTTACCTGCCCCGTTCGTCGATAAGTGCCGATACCCGGCTAACCTTCAAAATCCGTATCAGGGACGGACAATTGTACAACCGTACCAACCACGCCTTGAAACCTACTTTGCCCGCTTATTATTATTTTTCCAATATACAGGATGGAAATCTCGCCAAGGAGTACCCTTCACTCTCCGTTTTACCAAGTCCATTTAATCCGGAACGCAGCTGGGAAATGGGCGAATTTGCGCGTGATAATGGCGTAATTCGCATGGCCCGCCGAAGTACGCAGGACATCAATGATTTAGCCACGATTTCCTTCCAAAATTGGGCGAATACCGCCGATCGAAAAGCATTGCCGAAGACATTTTTCTATCGGTTCGACGCTAAATACGACGTAAACCAGCCGGTCATAAAAGCGCAATTTACTCTTTTAAGCCCCGATGGTACAATCGTGAAAACGATCGGGCAGGAATATGGCGCGGGGATGCATCCGTCGGGGCAAAGACTTGATTTTCAATCAAAAGATAAAGAGGCGGGCCAAATTCAGCCGCTTCCCATCGCCGACGGGCCATATCGCTTGGACGTGCGGATCAACAATCTGCTGTTCGAACAGCGGGAAATATTGCTCCGATCGGACCTAACGGAAAACTCTTCCGTTTTTGGTTTGCTTGAAATCGCTTGCCGGGCTACCGACGGTGACTTTAGCCTACTGGAAGCCGACGGAAGCCTGCGCCGCCGTATTCAAAACGGAAAAGCCTCCTGCCCGGTTTTTGAAATTCGTGTCCCCGCCCGGCAAACCTATTGGCGATATAATTTCAGGGACAAACATACTATGCCCGCGCAGGCAGGACCCTTCGACGGGATGGAATATGATGGGGAGACCAAACAATTGATCACTACCAATCCCCGCAGGCTTACCCTGACCAAAGAACGCTTGACCTTAACGGCGACTTCAGCAGTGCATTTGCCGACTCCAGATCGCCCCGATCTGACCTACGAACGAAAGCAATACTTTTCTGAACTTTATTTGTCCACTCTCAAACTCGACTGAACTATTATGGCAAACTACCGAACACCGGGGGTTTACATTGAAGAAATCCCCAAATTTCCCCCTTCCGTAGCCCAGGTACAAACTGCCATACCGGCCTTCATCGGCTATACGGAAAAGGCCAAAGAAGAACAGGATGACGACCTGATTTTCAAACCTTGGCGGATTTCTTCGCTACTCGAATACCGGGAATTCTTCGGTGAGCCTCAGGATGAACAAAACCTGATCGTAACCATTGACCAAACTTTCGACCGGGGGAGCCTGGCCAAAGAGATCGTTACCGCAGATTTCGACTGGTCAACCGGCAAAGGCCCGTCCAAGCACCTGATGTTTCATTCACTGGAGTTGTACTTTGCTAACGGCGGAGGCCCCTGCTGGATCATCTCAGTCGGCAGATACCAGCCCGATTTCGGAGTTGCGTTTACCGATAGTCAGCCGTTTTTGGATGGGCTTGACAAATTGGGCGAAGAAGACGAGCCAACGTTGATCGTCTTCCCCGAAGCGCAAAGCATGGACACGTCATCCTTTAAAAGTGTCTACGAAGCAGCCATATTACAATGCAGCCGCCTGAAAGACCGCTTTACTATTATTGACTTTCACGTCAATGGCCGGGATCTGGATTCTACGGCAAAAATAACGGCGGCGCAAACTACTTTCCGTGGCTTGGTGCCCACCGAGGTAGACCTCGCCAAATACGGAGCCGCTTACTTTCCGAACGTCCGTTCCGTCTTTAATTATACTTACAAACCAGAGCAAGTTAAGATCAAACACGTCGTGACAGGCGGCGGTACGGCTACTTTTAATGATCAGCTGATGAACGCCCTGCCCGGCGTGTTCAAAAGTAAAGCGAAGGGCGCCATCGATACATTCAGCATCCACCTGCCACCCAGCGGGGCTATCGCCGGCGTCTATGCCCGGGTGGACAACACCCGCGGAGTCTGGAAGGCGCCCGCTAATGAAAGCATACTACAGGTAGATTCCACCACGGTGAAAATTACCGACGCCATGCAGGAAGACTTTAACGTAGACGCCGATACCGGCAAATCCATCAACTGTATCCGCGCTTTTACCGGCAAAGGCATCAAGGTTTGGGGTGGCCGCACCCTGGCCGGCAATGATAACGAATGGCGTTACGTATCCGTTCGCCGCTTTTTCAACATGGTGGAGGAATCGGTGAAAAAAGCCACTGCCGCCTTCGTGTTCGAGCCGAACGACATCAATACCTGGGTACGCGTACGGGCCATGATCGAAAACTTCCTGATCCTGCAATGGCGCGCCGGGGCCTTGGCTGGGGCCGTCCCGGAACAGGCCTTCTACGTCAATGTCGGTCTGGGGGTCACCATGACGGCGCAGGACGTCCTCGAAGGCCGTATGATCGTGGAAATTGGCATGGCCGTGGTGCGCCCGGCTGAATTCATTATCCTGCGCTTCAGCCATAAGATGCAGGAATCCTAACAAAAACAGATTAAACCATAAAAATTAAAGCATCATGTCTAAAAGAAATCCGTCCCCTCCCGGGGGAGGCGCACCGGTCTGCATACCGTATGAAGAAACGGATAAGGTTTTTTACGATTTTCGGGAAGACTGCCTGAAGGTGCAAAAACCGCTGGGCGACGGTGCCGCTGCGGTGGCCAAGACCAACTTCGAGTCCGCTTTTCAGACCGTCTGTGAAGATCGAAAAACCCTGAAATACGGCGAGGATACTCGCAACATTTACAACGATATATATTATAACATCGCCATCAGTCTGTCCAAGGATTTGGCCGAGGCCGGCAAATGCGTGGAAGCGCAGATCACCGCTACTGCCGACCTGGGCAAAGCCTTTTCCACGGCCGTGGCCAAACTAAAGGAAGCCTGCGCTAAAATCCAGGAGGCGCAAATGCTGGCCCAATCACTCGGCGATTCGGCCAATAAAACCTGCAATGCCGATACCGTGGCAAAAGTCACCGCCAAGTTGAAGGAAAAACAAGGCGATGCGAAATACCCGTTCCAAAAAGATGTCAAAGGCACGCTGACCCCCGTTACCGATCTTCACGAAGTATTGGGGCTGCTCAAAACCGATGCGAAAGATTGTTTTGACCTGGCCAATAAGTCCACCGAGCGCGCCGTCAAGGTAGCCAGTATCTATACTTTCCTGAATGTTCAGCAATTGAAAGAATATACCGATAAATTGAATAGCCAGTCCGATGCGTTCAAAAAAGATTCGGAAAGTAACCTGAAAAATGCCGACGACAAGATAAAGGCAGCCCTGAAATCACTGGGTGACGACCTGGTCAAACTCAGCGAAACCGAAGCCGCTTGGATGAAAGCAAAAGCGAATGCCGATTCAATAACCAATACCGGCAACGATATCAGTGGTATTGATAATGGCGTATTCAAAATCAAGAATGTAGGGCCTTGTTCGACCACAGACAAACCTGTTAGCCCGACTGATGCCACTATTGAATTTGATGCGATTAATAAGCACATTGAAGCGGTCATCGGCCTTTGCGCAACTTGTTGAATAGACTTCTTGCGCGGCCCTTTTTCTTTCTCAAGTATTCATTTTTATCTTACATTCAAAAAATTTGCCATGCCACAATCTGTCAATGACTATATCAAAGAGCTTGAGCGGAATACCAGTAAAGCGAAAGCGTGTTTTGAACAAAAAAGTGCCGAGGCTGGCAAGGTAGCAAATGCCTACCAGCAAGCAATTGCCTTGGAGACATTGCTCAAAGACTACTGGGAACGCATTCAGACCACCGACCGTCTGGCGATTGATCTGATCGGTACCCTCGACAAAGCCATCGCTATTACGGGTTATGATCCAAATGACCCGGACAAAGCCACTGCCGGCCTGGAAGCACGAGCCCAAGACAATATCAAGGCTTTCGAGGTGCTCACCAATAATGTTCGGGAAGCCGCGGAATGCCTGGAGGCCCTCAAGACCGACGCCAATTTCCTCAAAGAGTGTTTCGCTGCCGCAGGTATAGCCGATGGCGATCAATGCAAAGATGCCCTGACGGCTTTTGCAGCTGGGATAGAAAATGCGCTTAAAAGTATGCTGGCGGCCGTGCTGGAGTTCCTTAAAGTACTAAAAGCTTCGTTTGCAATCCAAGAAAATCTTACTTTGGACAATGGTATCGAACAAGTACTGGTTGATTTATTTAACACGTTAAAGACTACAAATCAAAAGAAGCATTATGGGTCGCTAATTCCCGGCGTTTGTACGCCACCGACGGCCCCTTCTTTCCCCTTAGTAGATAACAAATCAGTCAACCCTTATTACACCAGTACTGAAGACGATTACAAGGGCGTAAAAAAGAAAATTGAAGGTGACAATACTGTTCCTGGCCTTGCTAAAGACCTGGCAACAGCCATTAAAGCCCGCAACGAAGCCAAATCCTGCTGGGATTCCCTCGAAGCCGCCCTGAAAGCCGCCAAAGAGGCCAATACCTGTCCTAAATAGACCGTCCGTAACCGTTCAGAAACCATTAAATCACTCCATTTTTTAACCATCAATCTTTCAACTGAGATATGGCAGATTATCCTTTGCCCAAGTTCCACTTCCAGGTCGATTGGGCGGGCACCAAGATCGGGTTCACCGAAGTGACCGGCCTCACCGTCGAAACGGAAGCGATTGAATACCGCCATGGCGAAAGCAAGGAATACCACAAAACAAAACAGCCGGGCCTGAAAAAGTACGGCAACATCACCATGAAGCGCGGCACCTTTGAAAATGACAACGAATACTTCGCCTGGTGGGACCAAACCCGGTTTTTCGAGATGAAGGACTCCAATGGCCAGTTCCGGCGAACCATTACCGTCAAGTTGCTCAATGAAAAGCATGAACCGATCATTACCTGGGAAATCAAAAATGCTTGGCCAACCAAAGTGCAATCGGCCGACCTGAAAGCTGATGCCAATGAGATCGCCATCGAAAGCATCGAGTTGGCGCACGAAGGGCTGGTGATCAAAAATCCGCCGAAGTAATACCCACCGGCTATGGCAAAATTGACCACACCAGTGGCAGTCAATTATCACCCACCGGTAAATTTTCATTTTGAAGTGCATTTTGAAGACCTCGGTGAGGCCGGCGATGTGCAATTTCAGTCGGTCGGGGGATTGAACGCCCAAATGCAGACGGAAACCTTGAAGGAAGGCGGGGAAAATCGCTTCGAACACATTGTTCCGGTTCGGGCCAAATTCAACGACCTGGTGCTCAAACGCGGCATCCTGCCGGCCGATTCCCCGATCACCAAGTGGATCCAGGATGCACTGGAAAACTTCAAGTTTTTGCCTAAAAACCTCACCATTCAGCTCTTGGGAGAGGATCACAAACCACTCCTGGTTTGGGAGGTAAGCCATGCCTGGCCCAAGAGCTGGAAGGTGGACGATCTGAATGCGGAACAAGGCAAAGTGCTGGTGGAAACAATCGAACTAACCTACAATTTTTACCGGCTTCGAAACGGATAAAACTATGCCACTGGAAATCAGAGAATTGCACATAAAAATTGCCGTTGATCAATCCGAAGGCCAGAACGGACCGGGTGCTACCGGCTCCGGGGGGAACGCATCTAATTCGTCTGCTGAGCCAAATCCGGCCTTAGTAGAGACTATCGTCGAAAAAGTGCTGGATATCCTGGCGCGCAAAAACGAACGCTGAACCTATGGCCGATATCAACGTCAAAAGCCGCGACAGCAATGTGCAAAAAATTGTCATTCAGGCTTTTAAACAAAAGCCTGTCAACGGCAGTTCGCCGTCGCCCTTCAATACATTTACCGTTCCGATTAATCCGGAGAACCTATCGCAAAAATTTGAGATAAAGCAGGAAAATCAACAGGCTTCCGGCAATCAGGGCACTTCCGGCAAATATGTCGCTACGCTACCGGAGGAACTGCGCTTGGATTTCTATCTGGATAATACCAATACAGTCTCCGGAAACGTCCTGCAAGGGACTATTGTGCCCGAACAGGTGCGTCAATTACTGGAGGTAGTGTACAAAATGGAGAGTGAATCGCACCGGCCGAATTTTCTCAAAATCGCCTGGAATAACCAGGAATTGTTCGGCCCCAATAAATTCGTCTTCGATTGTCAGTTAAAAAGCCTTGACATCCAGTACGTATTGTTCAACCGCGGCGGCGAACCGTTGCGCGCCAAAGTAAGTGCCGTCTTTTCCGCCTATGTCGAAGACAAAAAAAGAACCAGGGAAGAAGGTAAAGGTGGCAAGGAATCCCCCGACCTCACCCACGTCCGTACGGCAACGCCCGGTGACCGGCTGTGGTTAATGACGCAACGTATTTATGAAAGTACAACCCCCTTGCTCCAGGTGGCCTTGTTAAATGATTTAACGACATTCCGCCAATTAGAAACCGGAAAGGAGATTTTCTTCGCTCCTTATGACCGTACCGAAGCGTAAAATCGACCTGTCCATTCATTTAGTATTATTTACACCATGCCGGAACAAAGCGTCAATGCGCCGTACGAAGTAACCAACTATGAAATCCTGTTGGACAGTCAGCCTATGGATCAATCCTATCAGGTTTTGTCGATCACCGTGCATAATGAAGTCAATAAAATAGCTTCGGCGACAGTAGTGCTGCGCGATGGAGACGCCGCATCGGAGAAATTTGAACTTAGCGAAAAGCCGGATTTCTTGCCGGGTAAAAAACTTGATATTAAAATCGGTCTGGATGCCGACAAAAAAACTTTGTTCCGCGGGGTCATCGTTTGCCATGCCATCCGTTCCAAAAATTCAGGACTGTCCTTTTTAACCATTGAATGCCGACATATTGCCGTGAAAATGACCCTTGGTCGTAAAAACAAGTATTTTGAAAACCAGAAGGACTCGGAAATCATGGAGACGGTGCTGGGCAGTTACGGCGTAAAAGGAGACGTGGAAACCACCGATGTGCAACACAAAGAATTGGTGCAGTTCCATCTGACGGACTGGGATTTTCTGTTGTCTCGCGCTGAACTCAATGGCAAATTGGCTTTTGCCGAAGGCGATAAAATAAACATTAAAAAACCGAATACGTCCGGCGATCCCGTCCTGACCCTGACGTATGGTTCCAACCTGCTCGATATCGAAGCCGAAATAGATTCCCGCACCCAATGGAAATCGGTTAAAGCCTCTTCCTGGGATTATGCGCGGCAAAGTCTGGCCGACAACACCACCAGCGCAGCGTCCTTTGAGGAACCGGGCAACCTTGACGGCGCCACACTGGCCGGCGCCGTATCGCCCGATGTATTGGAACTTCGGCATACCGGGCAGGTACTCCCCCAGGAATTAAAAGCGTGGACAGAAGCGGCCATGCTTAAAAGCAGAATGGCCAAGGTGCGTGGACGAGCCAAAATTGCCGGTAATTCCGGAGCAAAACCGGGTTCACTGATAAAACTTGAAGGTTGCGGAGCGCGCTTCAACGGTAAAGTGTATGTCACCGGAGTGCGCCATGAAATATCGGCGGGGGCATGGTACACTCATCTGCAATTCGGCTTATCCCCTGAATGGTTCAGTCGCCGCCCCGACATTGCCGAAACAATGTCAGGGGGCCTGGCACCGGCTATCCACGGCTTGCAGATCGGCCTTACGGTGCAACTGGAAAATGATCCGGACGGCGAAGACCGCATCCTGGTGAAACTCCCCATCCTGGATAACCAGGCCAAAGGCGTCTGGGCCCGTGTTTGCACACTCGATGCCGGTCAGGATCGCGGCTCCTTTTTTCGCCCCGAAATCGGTGACGAAGTGATCGTCGGTTTTCTCAACGACGACCCTCGCGATGCCGTTGTACTCGGTATGCTCCATAGCAGCACCAAACCCGCTCCTTGGCCCGGGAAAGACGATAACCACATAAAAGGTTGGCAGACGCGCAGTAAAATGAAATTCTTCTTTGACGACGAAAAAAAAATAGTCACCCTCGAAACGCCGGCAGGCAATCAGTTTGTCATCAGTGAAGACGAAAAAAGTATTACCCTCAAAGATCAAAATGGCAACACGTTCAAAATGAGTGAAAATGGTATCGAGATCAAAAGCATCAAGGACTTCAAAATGGAAGCGGCCCAAAACATGGAGGCCAAAGCCGGTCAAAATCTCAAAGCCGAAGGCAGTATGAATGCAGAACTGAAAGCCGGTACCCAACTGACCGCGAAAGGTGGCGCATCAGCAGAATTTTCCTCCGGCGGCGCTACCCAGTTGAAAGGTTCGATGGTAAAAATAAATTAAGGGAAACATTCCCGGCCGCTGATATTAAACACCCATTATTCATTTGATATGCCTTTTGCCGCCCGTATTACTGACATGCATGTTTGCCCGATGGTTACCGGAACGGTCCCGCACGTCGGCGGTCCGGTGATGGGCCCCGGTGCCGCTACGGTGTTGATCGGCGGACAGCCTGCAGCGGTAGTAGGGGATATGTGTACCTGTACCGGGCCGCCCGATTCCATCGTCAAAGGCTCGGCCACCGTGCTGATTTGCGGGAAGCCTGCCGCCCGGATGGGTGACCAGACTGCCCACGGTGGAAGCATTATTTTGGGGGCTCCGACGGTAGAAATAGGCGGATAGACCGGTTTTTAATAAATTTTTGACTTTCAACTTTTTAGAATAAAACGATGCTGGAACGCAGGAATTTTCTAGGCAGAGGTTGGGCCTTCCCACCGGAGTTCGTGAAAACGAAGCACGGCGGGGAAGTCATGATGGTAGAGGCGCGTGAAGACATTGAGCAAAGCCTGGGTATCTTATTGCGCACCAGTTTGGGTGAACGCGTCATGCAGCCGGATTTTGGTTGTAACCTGGGCGATTATCAATTCGACCCCATGAATACCGCTTTACTCGGCTTTATGAAGGATCTGGTGTACAATGCCATCTTGTATTACGAGCCGCGTATTCAATTGGAAAACCTGGAGGTTAGCAATACTGCGCAGGATGCGGTCGAAGGGTCGCTGCGTTTTCAAATTGACTATATCATCCGCAGCACCAACAGCCGGTTCAATTTTGTGTACGATTACTACGTCAACGAATCTGCGAGTTCCACTCCTAAATAATCATGGCCGATAGTTTGTCCAACGCACCACATCCGCTTTTGCACGGCGGTACCAGCCAGAACCAGCGTACGCTCTCCGCGCAGGCGCCTTCCTACGTCCGTATAGACGAGCGAAGCGAGACCGATCTGTTGGAGCTGGTGTACCAGCTGGCGCGCACCGTGGTGTACCACGAGGTGGACAACGACCGTTTGCGCAAAAGTGACTGGCAGGATTTTTTCCGCCTCAGCGTTCCGGTCCAGCTGGCCCTGATCTCCAAGTTTGATACCGAAGTTTTACGCAGCAATTTTAACACAGCCCTGGAAAACTTCGAGTCGGGTTTGGGCCGCGGCAATGTAGATACACTTTTCGACCGCGTGTTCGATTTGGCGCGCCTGCTGGACCGCTGGCACCAAAACCTCCCAGCCACTACCCCGCTGCATACCGACCTGCAAAACCTGCTCACCAACGACCTGCGCCATACCTTGCGCACCCTGGTCGCCACCGCCAACGAGGCGGAACAAACTTTGCGCGACCCTGCCGGAAACCCGGAATATTACCGCCCTAAAAACCTCTCGCCTTTTCTGCAGAATGCTGCCTGGCAGTTTTCTATTCTGGATCAATTTGAAGCAGGCATCCCGGTAGACGGCGCACCCGCCCGGGCCAAGGGAACGATAGGTGAAAAACGCAGCTATTACCGCGACCGCATTGCCGAACTTTTTCAGGCCTTCTGGCAGGGCGTCGAGCGAATCGTAAAGGCCGCCTCCACCGCCGAGTACCGGGAAAAAAGCCTCCGGGACATAGCCGATCACCAACCTTATCTGGGTTTGCTGTTCGCCTTTGTGCGCCTTTTCAAAGTCGTACAGGATGACCTGAATCAGCTGGGAGAAAAACATCTGGACTATTACCTGCGCGAGGTGCTTGGCTTGAAAGCCAAACCAGCCGTACCCGACCAGGCCCATTTGGTCATCGAGCTGGATAAATTAACCCGGAAACATCAACTATTGCCCGGCCTGCAATTCAAGGCCTCCGGAAAAGATAGCCAGCGGGCAGAAATGCGCTACGCGCTCGAACGGGAAGCGGTGCTCAACCAAACCCAGGTAAAAGAACTGCGTACCCTCTATCGCGACCAGCCAGGTGTCGGGTTACAGAGCATCCGCAGTGCCGGGAAAGCCAATTCGTTCGATGGGGAGGGTGCTGGTTTTGAAGACCCCACCCAGGCAACCTGGAAAACCCTGGGCGCCCTGAACGCTAAAAAACCGGGTACGACCAATCCGCTGGCCCGTATCGGTTTCCTGATCGCCTCTCCGGTACTGTTGCTACAGGAAGGAAACGGAACGGTAGAAATTTACCTGGACTTCGGTACGGCCATAAATGCTACTATTACAACTACAGCCAATCTTGCCGTGTTGAAGTCATTGTTCCATATAGCCTATTCGGGGAAAAAAGGTTGGCAGCCCGTTTTGGATCCTACTTTTAGTGTCGTCGGATCGCCACCAGTGGGTATAGCCGCCGGCTCGCTGAAGGTTGAATTCCAGTTAAAACCCGGTTCCGAGCCTATTACTTACCCCGATGCCAAGGCATTGGGCGCCGATTACGGTATTGCCGAACCGATGCTTAAATTCGAACTGACGGAGCCGAAAACAACGGCGGGAAACTGGACGCTGTACGACACACTGCGTAAATTGACGGTACAAGGCATTGCCGTGCAGGTAAAAGACGTGGAGGTAAAAAAACTGCTGCTGTCCAATGAGGAGGGCCCGGTGGACCCCAACAAACCCTTCTTGCCGTTTGGGGCGGTGCCGCATGTGGGGTCAGAATTTATTATCGGCAGCGACGAAGCATTTAAAAAGCCACTTACAACCTTGAAATTAAATATTCTGTGGGATAAAATTGATTTTGATTCATTTGATAATTATTATCGTTTCTATTCCGATCCACATAATAATGCCGATTTTAAGGCTACAATTTACCGGATTACGCATGGCGTTTGGAGTAAGTCCCATGAGAATGAATTATTGTTTATTGATTCTGTCAATGGCTTTGCCAAAGACAAAATAAAAACTATTACCCTATCGGGTGATAGCCTGGTTCCTATTAAAGAATCCTTAGTGCCCTATACAAACCAGACGCAAAATGGATTTGTCAAAATAGAACTCCGGCCTAATGATTTCGGCCACGATGAATATCCAAAATTATTGGCCGATTTACTAATCGCAAAAGCAGCTTCTGGCGATTCCGAACCGGTGACGTATTTAGAAGAGGTGGAAACCGCCGTACAAAATGCAAGCGTATCTCTGGCAGATTGCAATACCAGGATTGGTACCATCAAATCGGCAGTAGATACAGCCAGGGATAAAATTGATGCTTTCTTGAACAGTGAAAAATCCTTACCCAACCCTCCCTATACCCCCACCATCAAATCATTTTCCCTGCAATACACCGCCCTATCTACCTGGACAGCAAATAGCCCATCCGACCTCCAATTTGCCCACCTGCACCCCTTCGAGGCCAACAACCATGAAAAGCAAACCGTCATCGGTGCCTTTAATCTCCTCCCTGCATTTACTGCCGAAGGGGCCCTGTACCTCGGGCTGGAAAAACTGATGCCGGGCAGTACGCTCAACCTGTTGTTCCAGATGGCGGAAGCCACGGCAAACCCCGACGTGGCCACCAAGGGATTAGCATGGGCTTACCTCATCGACAATAAATGGGAGCCGCTGGATCCCGAGTTCGAGCTCCGCCTCGACGACACCCATGGGTTGATCGCTTCCGGCATCGTCGAACTTACCGTTCCGTTCGATATTTCTGCCGTAAAAACCACCATCCTGCCCGCCAGCCTGCACTGGCTGCGCGTGTCGCTCGACCAGGGCGTGGCCGGGGTAAGTGAACTGGCGGCCGTACACGCCCAGGCCATCAAAATCGCCTTTGCCATACAGCCGGAAAACGATACCGAACGTCTAAATGATCCTTTGCCCGCCGAAAGCATCACCAAGCCGGTGGTGGACGACGCGGCGCTCAAAAAAATACAACAACCATACGCCAGTTTCGGTGGCCGGCCGGCCGAAGATGCGGTTGCTTTCCGCCGGCGGGCGGGCGAACACTTGCGCCACAAAGGCCGCGCCGTTTCGCTCAATGACTACGAAAGGCTGGTCCTGGAGCGCTTCCCGCAGTTGTACAAGGTAAAATGCCTGACCCACACCCATATCTTCCAGAACACCAAAGGAAAAGTGCAGGATTTTTACCTCACCCCCGGACACGTGGCCCTGGCGGTCATTCCCGATATCACCCGCTTCCAGTTTGCTGAAAAACTGCGTCCAAAGGCCAGCCGTGCCTTACTAACCGAAATAGGCGACTACCTGCGGACCATCTGTTCCCCATTTGTAAAAATCCATGTGGTGAATCCGCAATTTCAACCCGTGCGGGTCGAAGCCGACGTGGTATTGAAAAAAGGCAAGGACCTGGAGTATTACAAAGCACAACTAAAGCAAGACCTGTTGCACTTTTTCACGCCCTGGGCTTTCGGCGAGCTGGGGCGCCTGTCTTTCGGCGGGCGTACATTCCAGTCTTCTGCCCTCCATTTTGTAGAAAAACTGGACTATGTGGATTATGTACTTCAATTCAATTTGGTTGATGAAGAAACTCATACCGCACAAACCATCATCAACGCGCGTACCGAACGGTCCATCATAGCTTCCGGTACCCATGTCATCAATACCTTTTACAACCCCGCGCCGACCATTAACCAAAAAGATCCTTCAAAAGTGGGTTTGGGATATCAATTGATCCCATGAATAGCCAACCCTGGAAAAATCAACATTAACTCATTTATTCAATCGTTAGCGATATGGCCATCAAAACCAGGACGGAACTCAAAGCAAATTTCCAGAACGGGCGCATCCCTACGGCCCAACATTTTGCCGATTTCATTGATTCAGCGCTGGTCCGGCGCGATGATCACTTTTTTGGCCATTGGCAACCCGGCGTAGCGTATTACAACGGCGACGTAGTATTGTGGGGTAAAAAACTATACATACTGGAATGGTACGGCCCGGTAGACCTACCCCCTGCTCCCCCGGTTTCCGATGCGTCCGCTCGGGCAGGGGGCGCTAAACCCGTTGTCTCCAAGGATCCCTATTGTAACAGCAAATCGCCGGATTTGGACGCTACCCACTGGAAAGAACTCGAGCTGACCCTTAAAGATGATGACTGGACTATTGCGCCGGACAAGAGCTACATTAATGCCTTCAGTGCGCAGTACCGGGTCGGCATCGGTATTGATGCCGCGACCAAGCCGGCGGCAAAATTGGACGTGCGGGAACCCGGACGTGGTCTGCTGCAATTTAACCCCGATAATACCGCCAAAAATAAACACCAGCGGCAGGATACTGAGCTGCGTTTGAGCGCTATTGATTACCCCGATTGTACGGAGCAACCCTGGTTGTCTGCCCGCCTGAGTGACGAATACGCCCATCTCACGACAAATACCAAAAAAGGTTTCAGCCTTGAATACGACAAACCCGCCGAAACGGACAAAAATATGGTGGCTGATGAGACGCTGATGGTGGTGGTAGCCGGACCGGAGGTAAGCACTGCCGGAAGCAAGTCCAGTCCGCGCGTTGGAATCGGCGAAGATGACCCTAAAGGGCCCCTGCACGTAAAAATTGACGAAAATGGCGACCTGCAAATTAAATCCAACGAGCAACAACGTCCGGAAATTCGCCTTTTCAATCGCCTTGACAGCAAATACCTGACCGAATCGGTCGCTCCTGATTTTGCCACTTTCGCTACCGACGCGGAATCTGGTTTCAGGTTCAGCCCGGCAAGCAACGATGGCAAAAAAGGGAGCCAGCCCGCTGCCGAAAACGTGGTGGTCATCGATGAATGCGGACATATCGGAGTCGGTACGGAACAACCGAATGCCCATTTAGAAGTAAAACGACCGGAGTGGGGCGCCCTGCAAGTCTGCCTGGAACAGGCCAATCCAGCCTTGGCTATTCTCAACCTGAAGCCCAACCCCTCCAATACTGATCCCAATTTGGTGGGCAAACCTTACAATACCTACCTCACTTTGGGCGCAGATAATTCGTATGCCGTGGTAAAAACCGATGCGCCATGCGGGTTTGTCTTTAAACGCGAAGAATGGGAAAAAAATAAATCCACCTTGCCCGAGCGCAATATCAACACCGGCCAGAAAGAGGTATTTATAGATCAGCAGGGTAAGGTGGGTATAGGCGTATCGCCTGACGGGTATGAACTGGATGTACAGGCAAAATTGCGTTGCTACGAGGCTTATTTAGCCCACAACAACGATACCATCGATTGTGTCGGCAATTTGGAAAAGGGGCTTGAAATTGTTTGCGGCCTGAAACCCGTCCGTTTTAAATGGCGCGATACATTAGGTGGCGTGCTCGATCCCGATAAGGAAGGCTTCGCCCTGCTCGACTACCAGTGTGCAGATATTGTACCGGAACTGGTGAAAACAACGGGGAAAGACGAAAAGTCTATTGATTACCAAGGCTTTATTCCTGTTTTGATCCGGGCCATTCAACAGCAGCAAGATACGATCCAGTACTTGTACAAGCAATTGGCCGATATTAGAAAACAGCTGGAAAAAGAGTGACCAGGCCAGCAGCGTCGGCTTTCCAGCCACTGCACTCTCTTCTTCCTTCCATTATTTCATCAAGCACTCGACAATACGGAATGCCCTCGGCAAAAACCATATCGAAGCAGAACACCGGGTTTCCGGAATATTTGGACTTCAGCCGTCTGCGCGAAGAGGGGCTCCGTCATATTCAGACATTTTGTGGCGATGTGTGGACCGACCACAACCTCCACGACCCCGGCATCACCATCCTCGAAGCGTTGTGCTATGCTTTGCTGGATCTGGGGTATCGCACCAACCTGCCGCTGGCCGATCTGTTGACCGCCGGGCCGGAGGCAGAAGCCGGGAATAAACAGTTTTATAGCGCCGTCGAAATTCTCAGCAATAACCCGCTGACGGAAATAGATTTCCGCAAAGTCCTGCTCGATATTGATGGCGTACGCAATGCCTGGCTACAGGTGGCTGATCATGCCGAGACAGACTTGTTTCTGAATTGCAGTGCCCTGGAAAATGAGAATCAACTGCAATACGGCCCGACTTCCAGAAAAGTTATGCTGAATGGCTTATACCGGGTATTGCTCGAACTGGAACCGGTGCGTCCGGAAGAAAACGGCAGTAAATCTACTACGCCGTCTATTGACCGGATTTTAAAACAAGCGTACCAGTCCCTGCATCAATACCGCAATCTCGCCGAAGATTTTCTGGACATTTCCGTCCTGCATGATGAACAATTTGCTTTCTGTGCCCAATTGGAGATGGAGCCGGACAAAGACCCGGAAGATGTGCTAGTCGCGGTATTTGAAAATGTGCGTGAGTTTCTTTCGCCTACCATCCGGTTCTATACCCTGCAGGAATTGCTGGCTAAAAACAAATCTATCGAAGAAATTTATGCGGGTCGCCCCTTATTGCGGGAAAGTCATGGCTTCATTGATACGAAAGAATTGGAAGCCCTGGCCCTTCCGGAAGAATTGCATACCTCCGATATCTATCGGGTGATTCTCGACACGCCGGGTGTGGTGGCCGTACATAAAATGCTGCTGTTTAATTACATTGATGGGCAGGCCCAAACGATTGGAGAAGAGTGGCGGTTGAAACTGACCCCGGGTTACCATCCGGTACTGGTCCCTGAATTGTGCAAAATTACTTTCTTTAAGGACGGTGTTCCTTTTGCAGTCGATCTGCGGGAGGCCGCCAATCGCTACACCAAGCGGCTTGGCAATGCCCAGAAAGCCCTGCGCAAACCCTATGAATTGGACCGGGAAATTCCACGCGGCATTCACCGGCCCGTTGGCGATTACCATTCCATCCAGCATGATTTTCCACTGGTGTACGGCATCGGCGAAGGCGGCTTGCCGGAAAGTGCGTCTTTGCCCCGCAAGGCACAGGCGCTTCAACTGAAAGGTTATTTGCTGTTTCTCGACCAGTTGCTAGCCAATTACCTGGCCCAACTCAACAACGCCTGGCAGTTTTTTCATCTGAAACCGTCGGAGGGCGCGCTGCAAACTTATTATTCGGGCCAGCTGCACAGCGTTCCCGATCTCGGTCAGTTGATCCGGGGCGCTACCTCCGAGCCAGAAGGGGAGACCATCACCGGAAGTCTGACCCGCTACCGGGTGGGCGATGTCGTGGTGACTCCGCTTGACCTGGCGCGTAGCACCGCTCCCTATCCGGGTTACCTGTTTTTCAGCGACCCGCTCCAACGCAACGACACCGTGCGCCGGGTGCAAACCGCTTTTGAAAATGAAGAGGCGCGGATCACGGCCGAAGAGGATGACTGCGAAAAATACCGCTTCCTCATTACCCTGCCGGTAGACCTGCCCGATGGCAGTGCCGAATTGACTTTGCGGGGTAAAACGTCTTTCGATACCCCGCAGGAAGCGGTGCGTGAAGGCGAAGCACTGACCTTTTTGGGACTGGAAACCAAATCTTTTCGCCTCATTGACCGCCAGCCGGAAAATGAATATTCTTTTGAAATTGCTTACCAACCCCGCCCGTATGCCGATATTCTGAACGCGCTGGCTGAAACCCCTGCTGCAGCCCTGAACCGCCGGGACCGCTTTCTTAACCATCTTTTGGCGCGTTTTGCGGAAGATTTTACGGAGTATGCGCTGCTTCAATATGCGCTTGATAACAAAGTAAAAGACCATACAAAACTCGTTGCGGTAAAGGAACAGTTCCTGGCTAATTATCCGGATATCAGCCGCAACCGCGGCAAAGGATTCAACTATACCGACGCCGAAAATCTCTGGGATACCAACAACATAACCGGTTTGGAAAATCGTGCTGCCGGCCTGATCGGGGTAGACGACTGGAAGCGCCGCACCCTCAGCCCATTCGAAGTGCTGGATAAGGATGCTGCCAGCACCTATGAACTCCTCGATTTTCGAGACAGGACGATTTTCAAAAGCGTAGCCCTGCAAGAAGAGGCGGCATTTAAGAATGCCATCAGTCAACTCGCGGGGGATGTCCGGAACTATCAGCTGCTCGATTGCCCGGCCCAAAGTCTGTATGGCTTCCAATTGGTCCAAAACATTGGCACACCGGAAGCCTGCGTGGTGGCTATCCACCCCGATACCTATGGGAATGCCGCCACGCGCGATGCCAAGGCCCGTTACCTGGCGCAATTACAGCAAGGCAGCCATTGTCCGGCTGGTATGCCGGATAAAACCATACCCGGCAAGTATGTGGTATTTCAGCAAAGCGGCGCAGGTTATTACTTTACCCTGATCACCAAAGATGCCAGCAACACCGACCTGTTTATACGCAGCGCTGAACCGGCGGACGAATACAACCTGTCTGTCGCCGCCTGGGTGCTCTTCCTCCAACGGGCACAGGACCGGAATAATTTCCGCATCAGTCCGGAGCCTTACGGGCCTCGTTTTATGCCCGAAGTGACCGGCTCCGACGGCCATGCCCTGGCTGTATTATCGGAGGTACCATTGACCGAAGCCGATGCGCTGACTGCGTTGGACGACGTGTTCAATTACCTGCAGCAGCACAAACCGAATGCCGTGCTGCTACAGGAACCTGGTGTCTGGACCTGGCAACTGCGCGATCCGGCCGGCCAGCTGCTGTTGGAAAATTGTTATCCCTTCGCTACGCGCGAACAGGCGGCTACCGCTTTACACGAAGCCTTGTGCCAGGCGGCCGACCCCGATAATTTTGAAAGTGTAAAAGATGAATCCGGCGCATGGACCTTCTTTTTGGTGGATAAATATCCGGATGGCGAATCTATTCGGGTGGCTGCTCCGCCTAAACCCTGGTGGGACGGACCGGATGGCGCCAAACACCGGGATAAGGCCCTTGCCCTGGTCGTGGCGCTTGCGGAAACCGAATCTGCATTTGCCGGGCAAACAGAACCAAATACCAATGCCCTCCGGCTCCTGATGGTGGATAATGAAGGCCAGCTGCTAATGCAGGGCATGGAAATATTCCCGGATTTCCCCTCGGCCCAACGTGGATGGACCGCTTTTTCCAATCAGGCCAAAAATCCGTTAAATTTCCATTTTGAGTACAATGACGGCATCCAGGTCCGCTTAACCGACCTGCATGGACAAGTCATCGCCGAAAAGCCGGATCTTCTTTACGTTACTGAAGCAGCCGACCAATTTGTCCGGGATGTAGTGCAGGCGGCCAGCGCAGATCACCTCAAAATGAACACCAAACCAGCGGGCAAAGTGTTTACCTTCCGGCTCCTAGATAAACAAAAACATCCCTTAATGCTCGGGAACCGTTGGTATCCCTCCCTGCGGCTTGCTCAAACAGCCTGGTTGGAGTCGCTCTTTTTTGCCCGCCAACCGGAAAATTTTGTTCCCTTAGACGGTCCGGGAATACTTAAAATCCAATTGGTAAACGAGCAGGGCGCTGCCATCGCTACCTCGATAGAAAATTTCACCGATCCGACGTCCCGCAATGCCGCCTTGCAGGAAGCGCGCAACTGGTTTGCCGGACCCGCACATGCGCCGCAGGTGTTGGAATGCCCCGGTGACTGGTATTTTCATATTTTCAACAGTGGGGAAACCGTGCTGGTGAGTGCCGAAACATTCCCCTCGCCGGCAGATGCGGCCTTGGCCCTCGAGATGGCCCTACAGGCCGCTTACCATCCCGATAACTACCGCTGCACCACCCTCAGCAATTGTTGCTGGACGTATGAATTGTTCGACCAGTCTGGCAAAAAAGGCAAGTTACTGGCCATCCACCCCCAGCCGGAATGCGAAGGCGGGAATTGCCTACCGGCAGTCGAGGATTTGGCAAAAGACTTAGCAGCGCAAAAACTGCCTTACGAGATACACGACGAGCCGGAGCAGTGGCATTACGAACTCTGGTGGGAATCCTGCCACGAAGAAATCGAACCCGCACTGATCGGCCTGACCAAATATGCGACTTGCGGGGAAGCCAAAGCTGCTTTTGAAAAGACGTCGAAATCGATCAACGCCGTCCGCTGCGTACCCAGTGCAAATGGTTTCCAGATAACACTGCTGAGCGAGAAAGAAAAAGGTGTAGCCGACCACGCTATGCGCCCCCAGGTATACGCGACCAAAGAACAATGTGATTGCGTGGCCAAAGATTTGAAGGCTTATCTTGAGTTGAGTTGGCCGAATTTCCGAACGCCAGCCCCCCGGCCGCAGAGCGGCTACAGCTTTCGCTTGCGCAAAGCGAACGCTGTAGTGGCTTTTTTTGCGACCGACTATTTCACCATAAAAGAACGGGATGATCAATGGGCAGCCCTGCTCAAAACCACGACCTGCGACCCACCCGAATATTCAAAACTCGATCTGGGCGCTGAAGTAATTGCCGGGAAGGATAATCTGTTTTACTACCGTTTACAAAGCGGGGGCAGGGTATGGTGGCGCAGCGAGCGCACATTTGAAACCAGAGAGGCGGCGTTTCAAGCGTTTGGACAGGAATATTTCACCATACTGGCCCTGGCCTCAGTCATTGAAAACTACCGTACCCGCTGCCAGGAGGGTATTGCCTGTTATTTCTGGTTGCCCGACCCGGCCAGCCAGGAAACCGATCCCGAAAAGCAAAACGCTATCGCCCGTACCGAAGATTTTTCACCGACGGCCGATTTACTGCAAGAATTTGAAATAAGACTGCGCCATGCACGAACCTATCCCATTTTCTGGCAGGACTCGGATACGGCTTCAACCGGGTATGTATATGGTTTCCGGCTGACCAATCCGGCTGACAACAGCCCCATCTGGATCGGTGCCCGCCGGTATAGTTCCCCCAGCGAAGCCTGGCCATCCTTCGAATACTTCCTGGCCCTGCTGCCCTTTGTCGAAAACTACTTTTTACAGGACGATCTGGATAGCGGGCAGTACCGGATTGTGGTGGAAGAAGCAGGGCTGAACAGCAGCATTTGCACTATTGCCAGGCAGGATCCGGCCGACCATAAAATTACCCGCCTGGAAGCCTGTACGGCAGATGAAACCTGGCTGGAACTCGACAGTTGTTTGGTTCAATTCGGCCAGACCGTTGACCTGTACCCTTATTACGACCTTTGGCAGGGTTGCCGGCATGGACTTCGGCTGGGCGGAGCAGCCTACCGCTTGGCGCATTATCCCGCTGTTTTCCATCACCCGGTCCAACGGGAGGCGGCCCGGGATGCCCTGTTCCACCGCCTGCTCTGCGCTTGTATTTTAGACCGGTCTTGTTGCCCCGACCCTCCATCCGCCGGCAGCATGGATCAAAAGTGCTGGTGGTTTACCATTTTAGCCTGGGATGACTGCGGTAAGACCTACGACCGCAAAGCCATGCTCGAACAGCTGCTTTGGGACGGAGATTTCGGGTGGTTATGCTTCCAGGCGCCGGGCGCCGACCAACCCTGCGCCAATGCCAATGAAAACCGGATCGAGGTGGAAACCATTATTGACCTCCTGGCCCTGGCCCGTGCCAAAGATTATTACGTGGAAGTACAGGATTCCAGCGTTTCCCCGGCAAAAGTGTCCCTCGGCCTGCTCGACCGGCAAAACCAATTAGTGGCTATCGGGAAAGAAAGCGTAGCACCGGAACATTGGGAATCCTTGCGGGATAAAGCCATTGACCAGGCCTGGGAATTCCCGATCGTGCGTCGCGGCGAAGGCTTTGGTTTCCAACTGGCGCTCGAGCGGGAGATCCAACTGGAAAGTATCCACACTTATCCCACCGCCTTCGAAGCAAGCCAGGCGTATTGTCGCCTGTTAAAACTGCTAAAAAACAAATCCAACTATATCGGTACGGAACCGGGCGACTGCGGACCCTTCGGTATCGAAATCATTGATCCGGCCGGGGTGAAAGCCATTCATCCGGCTACTTATCCCAACCGCACCAGCTTGCAAAAGGCCAGGGACGAGCTGACCTATTGCCTGGATGCAGAGGGCTTTCACGTCATCGAACATATATTACTCCGGCCAAAAGAAAACGGGGAACCCGCCAATATTCGGTGGAATGTATCGCTGGGCGATTCCGTGGCGCTAAGCCTGGTGAAAACCACGCCCATACTATTTGGAGAAAAGCCCTCGCCGGAGGAACTGGCCGCCTGTAAATCGGAAGCGACTGGTATTTTGGAGCGTACCCTGAAGTCGTATGAACTACCGGCAGCGGAAAACTGGATGTGTTGCCAGGATCCGGTAAACCTGTACGATGAGGCCGGCCAATTGACGGTACTGGGTGAAGATCGGGCCATGGTAGCCATCGCTATATGGAAGCGAAAAGCCACCTTCGAAACGATCCCGGAGCAAACGAAAAGCCAGGAACGTTTTTTAACCCATTGGATGATTTGCAGTGGCCAGAAATGCCTGGTAAAATCACTGCAGCCCCTGGAAACGCCCGAGCAACCGGACGGGAATACCTTGCAATGGGGCGCCATCGCCTTTGAACGGGAAATAGCCGGTTTATTAAACAGCCCGGACAAACAATGCGAAATTGACCAGGACGGCTATTTGGAAATCTGGAAGGGAAACCAACCTTTTGCGCGTTCCGTGCAGCGGGTAGGGGAGGCTTGCCTGGATAATTTCATAGATTGTCTGAAACTGCCTGTACCGGAGCTAATGGCTGAAATAATTCCCGATTTAAATAAAGACGAATTATTCATGGCCTGTGTGGATCCGCTTGATTGCAGCGACCAGGAATTGCCAACCGATTGCATCCCCGGCGCCGACCCATATTCTTTCTGGGTGACCGTGGCCATTCCACACTGGGGCCGCCGGTTCCGTAACCTGGATTTCCGCCAGTTTATTGAAAAAACGATTCGCCGCGAAGCGCCGGCCCATATCGGTTTGCGCATTGGCTGGATCAGTCCCCGGCAAATGATGGAGCTGGAAAGCAGTTACCGTGCCTGGCTGGAAGCCAACGCTTATGGAGACGATTCCTGCGCCCGTCGCCACAACCTCAATGCCCTCATCCGGATATTGAATAACCTGAACAACCGGTACCCATCCGCAAATTTGCACGATTGCGATGTGCCCGGCGTCGGAGGCGATTCTTTTGTCCTTTTAGACCAAACCATTATCAGCGAATAATAAAAGCGTGCTCGGAAAAGTGTGGCACCTCTAAAGCATTGAAAATAAATTTTTTATCACGGGTTGTGCCATAACTGAATGAACACCCTCAATAACAACTGCGCACCCTTTACCACAATAATGCTATGGCGGATTATCTTGAATTCACTTATCCTTTTTTCGTGCCTAATCAGGCATTGAAAAGCAATGACCTGAACCGCATCGTTGCGTACCTGGGTCAGCAAGATCGCCTTACCCGCGTATATCTAATTGGCGCGGGTATCTTTTATGGGCTGGAACCTTCCTTTCAGGGGGGAGGATTGAATATTAGTAAATTGAATATTAGCAAAGGAGCCGGGGTCAGCTCCGAAGGGTACCTTTTCGTCCTAAAAGAGGCCGTCTCTTATACAGGTTGGATCTGGAGCACCCTGACCAGCGCGCAGTTTAATGGCATTGCGTCCAATGCTCCGTCTTTCCAGGTATTGGAATTTACCAGCGAAGTTCCGGCTAATCTGCCGAAAGATGAGGCAGGGAATACGATACCATTTAACGAAGAAACAATACAAAGCAAAGCGATAGTTCTTTTAATAGACAATCAGCAAATAGAACGAAAAGCCTGCGTCAACTCTTGCGATGGCAAAGGCAGTGACGTCGATGTCAAAATCCGTGTTTTTGCCATAGACCCCGTCCTGATTCCTGACCCGCTCCATCCGGACAAAAAATACCTGTACAATTTCTGGCTATGTCCGCAAAACGCCGGAGGGCTGGCCGAAAATGCTTATTTCCCCTGCATCCGCCGCTTGAACGTCGCCTATGCGATCGTGCCCGAGGGGGGGCAGCTACCCGGCCCACTGCCCCTAGACGAAATGATGGAACCGGCTGATCTTTACCTGGCCTGGAACACGGTGATTGCCGACGCGATCTCCGCTAATCAGCAATCTCTTCCCAAGGCGCTGGCCAACGCGATTGCCAAAATCCCCGGCGCCCCCGACCAGGCTATTATTAGTCAACAAATAACCGACACCCTGACCCAATTGTATAATGCTGCGGCCGGGTCAACCAATCCCAATGTCCCGCAACTGCAATATTTGTACGACCACCTCGTGGACCTGGCTGCGGCTTATGACGAATTAAAGAAACTGGCGCCGGAACAGGCCGACACCTGGGACCCGGATGAAACGTGTTTTCCCCGGTTTATTTCGCTCGGCACCACCGAAAAGGCGGCAGACGGGCACCTGCTGGGCGCGCACCGGATGAAATTATACCGCCCCAAATTGCCGGGTTTTACCAACGATGTCGCCGGGCAGTTGAATCTGTTGACCAAACGCCTGGCGGATTTGCTCAGCAACCGCTTTCAATTATCACCTCTCCCTAACCAGAAGGATGTGCGGATTATACAGCCGGATGTGCGGATCACAGCCTCCGGTTGTAAAAGCCTCCCGCTCAGCAAACGCGCCATCCCTTATTACTATAAAGACCGGGAAGCACTAAAAAAAGACTGGAACTACGAACTATTGACCACCGGTCGCACGGATGGTATCCAATCCTATGAAGAACTGTCATTAATCGTTAATGCCGATACGGGTACGGTAAAAGTAGAATCCCTGCCTGTGCCCCCGCGCCAGCTATTGACCTGTGGTGGCTGTGCTTATGATTTCTTTCGCGTGGAAGGACATCTCGGCTCTGAATTATCCGACGGATTTAAGTCCATTCTCTATCTACGTACGGCGCTCAACCTGCCCTTTACCCTTACGGCAGTCCGTTTGGGTGGAGTATACAAAACGACCGAACCGCCGCCAGTCGATCCCGAATTCGGCGAAGTACTGGACCAACTCACTTTTCATACGTTCGCCGCCCGCCACCCCGGATTGGAACACTGCGGAGGCGTACCGAAAGGCGGAACCTTCATTTTGGTGTATGGGGAAAGATTTACCGATCCCAGGAAGGAAATAGAAGTCCATACCCTTGAAAAAAATACCAGGGGATTAGAAATACAGATAAATAAAACTCAGCAAGCCATTGGTGCATGGGAAGCGGATCTAAAATTAATCCAGAATGACCCGGAGAAGAAAAAGCGGTTGGAGGCGCTGGTAGAGAACGGCAAACGGGAACTGGGCCAGTTGCAGGAGCGGCTCGTTAAGTACCAGCAAAGACGGGAAATCCTGGTCGAAGCATTCGTCGAGCATTTTATACTCGCCGACTTCTGCTTGCCGTACAGCTGTTTCAAAGCCCCGATGGTGGAGTACAAATTCGTCGAGACGGGTCCGGTAGCAGAGTTTGTGGAAGTCAGCCGGCAACTGAAAGCCGACCAACTGGAAATTACCTTCCAAAACAAGTCGAAATATGCGCAATCGTTCAAATGGACGTTGACGCCGCGCGATGGTACGGCTCCTTCCGAAAAAACGACCGACAGCCTGGCCGATACGGTCATGTTCGAGATACCGGCCAACGAGTACTGGCTGGGCGACCTCCAGTTGGAAGCCTTTGCGGAAGCGCTCCAAACGGGGATCAGCAGTCTGGAAATCGAGGAAGTAGAATCCAAATTCCCGATCGCCGACTTCGAAGTGCAACAGCTCTATTACTATGACGACGGAAACTTTGCCGATATATGGCTGGAAAACCGGAGCCTGTTCTATGAGGATCCAATTGACTGGTACCTGCAAACCTGGGAAAATAATGCCTGGGTCCCGGCGAACTTCGATCCCAATAATCCCCCAGCGCCCACCCCATCGCAGCCAAAAATGGAGCAGGGGAGCAACATTGTCCGGCCCGATCAATGGTACCATAAATATAAACTGCTGGACGGAGAAAACCGGGTGCGGGTATGGCTAAGGGCCACCGATGAGGCTGGTCAGCAGAATTGGTGCGACCAGGTCATCGAACTGGATCCGGCCGTTGAATTCGCCAGGCAACAGATCGTCGCCGATTTTGCCGAAATTAGCCGGACCACCGGAGCCGATGGGATGGTAACGATTGAATTGGGCAACCGTTCCATCAATGCCCGTTCGTACCGTTGGTCGGTAGAAGAAGCCGGAATTACCCTTATATCTGCTGCTACTGCCACCAACGCCACCGTGGAGGTAGCGCCCGATAGAGTAACTAAGGTGCGGTTAAAAGCGTTCAGGACGACCAATCAGTTTCTTCCTGCCGCTTCGACCGCCGAATTGGAAATTCGAACCTTGCAAGCAGTGCCTACCCCCGATTTTGCCGAAATCAAACGCGTCTCCATGGGCGAAAACGAAGGGTGGATCGTCACCTTTGAAAACCGCAGCAGCGGTGCTGCCAGCTATTTTTGGGAAATTACGCCTGTGAATCCTTCGATTGATCCCAAAACATCCGATTCAGCTGACGATACCGTTGAATTTCATTTCGATACCGACGAATTACTGGAATCCCTGGAGTGGCAAGTGAAATTATACGCGTCCGTCACTGCGACTGCGACCAATACCGATCCGTCCGCTACAGCCATCCTTCGGTTCTGCCCGCCTAAAATAATATTTGAGGCCTTAAAAAGCACAGAGCCGGCCAAGAATGCACTGACCATTGACTTTGTATTCGATGAGAATATGGTAATCGAGGTGAAAAGAAGCCCGCTCGGTGGCCAGTTCTATCTGGATGACAATTCCATCGTGCCGACCCAAGGCGCCGAGCAGGAAATAGCGGTCTTTACCTTCGGGAATGCTACGCCGCTCCGGCCAAATTTGCTCGCGCCGGGTACCCATATTCTCAAATACGCTTTTGCCGACTGCGATACCCCGGCCGCATTGATCATGGTGACTGTACTGCCTCCGGGGGCGCCGCCGGTAAATCGGGACGCCGTTCCGCCCCCCCCCAGCCTCACCGCCCTGCTCAATCGCCGCCGAACCCAATACAGCGCAAACTGCGACGCGGTCGGAGATAAAAAGTTGGCCGCCACCGCCAGTTTCCGGCGGGTGCAAGCTTTCCTCCTTAGCCCTCCGGGTAACCTGGACAAGACCACCGAGACCTTCGACGAGCTGGCCAAACTACTGCTCGCCAGTAGCGCCAGGTCCGGTGGCGCCTCGGCAGCCCAGTACGCCGTATTGCTGCACAATGTAACCTGGTATTTCCTGGATAAACTGGTGGTCGAAAGCCCTGAAGCCGTCTTTGCACCCGCCCTGGGCGTGCTGCGCACGGTCGTACCGGCGATGCAGCAAGCCGGATCGGATCTGGTAGCGCTGCGCGACAACTGGCAGGGGGATGCGCTGAAAAATGGCGGAAACGACACAACTATCGAAAACCTCCAATCGCTCCTGTTGAACAACGTATAACCTGAAAGATGCACCGGATTGGCAAAACGTTTCTCGATGTTCAGGTTCGCGGCAAAACCGACGGACTGGAACTGCAAAAGCAGCTGACCCAGCAGTGCGAGAACGAACTATGGCCTGCGCTGGAAGCTTTATTCGACCGGCTGGCCGGTCCCGGTGAAATGCTGGTGCTCGACCAATTGGAGGTAAACGTGCGCGACCTGCCACCGGGCCGCTGGCAGGACGTGTTAATCTTGCGCATCGTGGAAGCGGTGGAAGAAGCCATCCGCCGCAAACTGAACAGCCCCCTGGCCGAAGAGCGGGTGGAGCGGCGTACCCTCGCCGCTGCCAATTTCGAGCTCTGGCTTTACTTCCTGGAAAACGGAACGCTGCCCCTGCCCGGCGGCATCCGGGAAGCCGATCTGCAACAGTCCGCCTTAGACACCATTGCCGCCCACACCCCGGCCATGCAGGCTTTCGGCGCACTGCTCCGCCGCGCCGATCATGCACTGCAACGCCTGGTGTGGCAACATCCCGAGTCTTTTCACCGCGCTTTGGTGGAGGCCTATGCCGGCCCGCCTGCCGCCGCCTTGCTGGGCTGGCGGGACCACACAGCCGATCTGCTGACCGCCGCACTCGCCATGCCCGCCCAAAAACGACGTAGCGGCGCGGTCCGGCAAAGCCTGGCCACCCTGGAGACGGTGGACCGGCAATTTTCCCATAGGTTCTGGGAAACGGCGTGGTCGTCGTTCCTGTTGCCGGAACGGGTATTCGATGCCGCCGCCTTTATCGAAATACTCCTGCGCAAGTCTTTGCGCGAAGTGGATATGCCGGTGGCCATTGCCCTGCTCCGCCAAACGGTGGAGGCCGCCCCGACCCGTTTTTCTGCCTGGCGACCAGTCCTGCAAACCCTGGCGGAAAAATGGCCCGCTCCACTGGCTTTATCTATTGGGGAAGCACGGCTCGCCCTGCCAAGCCCGGTAGAGGCGCCCACCGCCGACCGTGCCCGCCGGGAGCGCTTCGTCGAAAACCGGGATATGCCGTCGGCCCATCCTCAAGACCCTGGCCCGGAGCCGTCGGCGCCCGCCTTGGTGAAATCGCCGGAATCCCCGGCCCCTGAACGACCTGCCTCCCGCCGCCCGGCAGACCAACCACCGGCACAGCCGGAATTTGCCCTCCAGCCCGGAGCCACTCCGGAAACTACGGCGGAGCGCCCCCCTGCGCCGACCCTTCCTTCCGGCCAGGATATTGCCCCGAAAAAAAAGCCCGAACCGCCAGCTGCAGCGTCCGAAACGCCGACCCGACCGGATGAAAACGCATACTGGTATGTCCAAAACGCCGGGGTTATTTTACTCCATCCCTTCCTGACCACCTATTTCAAAAGCCTGGGCCTGACCGATGACAACCGGTTTTGCAACGAAGCCGCCCAACACCAGGCCATTGGCCTGCTGCATTACCTGGCCACCGGCGAACGGGATGCCCCGGAATACGAACTGGTGTTCGCTAAATTTCTCTGCGGCCTCGACCTGGAAAGCCCCTTGCTGCGCTGGACAGCCGATGACCACGGGGAACCGCCAGCAACTCCACCGGCGCAAAAAGCCCGGAAAACGCGCAAAAAACGAACTTCCGAAAACGCAGAAAACCAATCCGTTACCGACAGATACGCCGAAGGGGAACAATTGCTAGAGGCGGCCATCCGCCACTGGGGCAAACTGGGCAGTTCATCGCCCGACGGTTTGCGCCAGGGATTCCTTCGGCGCTCCGGCAAGCTCAGCTACCGTCCCTTCGACGGCTGGCTGCTACAGGTGGAGCAAAGCGGCATTGACATTCTGCTCGACTACCTGCCCTGGGGGCTGAGCATCGTCAAGCTGCCCTGGATGCCGGAATTGCTCCACGTGGAATGGGTGACGAGTTAAAGGAAAAGGTACATGGGTAAAGCGCGGAACTAAACCCCTCTAAACATTCTAAACTCCTCTAAACGGACTATAATTAACCATACCGCGTGAAAGAGTCGAAAAGTACCACTCCCACTGTGTTGCAGCGCAAAAGCGAGCACAGCACCCAGCCGCCTTTCTTCCAGCCGGAAGGGAGCAGGGAGCGTTTTTTCGGTTCCGAACCAACCAAAGCGCCTTTTTTCCAGCCTGCCCCGGGCCATGCCGGGCAGGCCGCTGCGCCTCCCACCATCCAGACGAAACTAAAGATCGGCGCGCCCAACGACCATTTTGAAAAAGAGGCGGATGCGGTGGCCGACAAGGTCGTGCAGCGCCTGGCGCAACCAGCCGCCGGGAACGCGGAGCCGGCGATCAACGGCCAGCCCACAGAAGCACCCGCCGTACACCGGGCGCCGGCTATGGTCCAGCATAAATGCGCGGACTGCGAAAAAGAAGATAAACTGCAAAAGAAAGAGGAAGAGATTGGTCAGACCGGCGAAGCCGTGCAGATGAAACCCATTTTCGACAGCGCCGCCGAACCGCCGGACGAGGGCGCCGGCGCCGGAACCGGCGGCTCCCCCTTTGGTAATGGTGGCGCTGCCGGCAGCGGCGATGATATCCGCCGCAAACCCATTTTTGAAAGCGAGGGTACTTCTGACGACCTACAGCGCAAATGCGCAGACTGCGAAGGGGAAGAACAGGAACACATTCAAAAATCCGGCGATGGCTCCTCCGAAGCCTCCCCCGACGTGTCTTCCCGCCTGCAATCCTCCAAAGGCGGCGGCAGCCCGCTGCCCCACGACACCCGCTCTTCGATGGAATCGGCCATCGGCGCCGATTTTTCCGGCGTGCGGGTGCATACGGGCAGCGAAGCGGCGGGGCTGAGCCAGGACTTGAGCGCGCAGGCGTTTACGCATGGGAACGATATTTATTTTAATGAAGGGAAGTATAACCCGGGGAGTGGGGATGGGCAGAAGTTGTTGGCGCATGAGTTGACGCATACGGTGCAGCAGGGGGGGGCAAAAGCAAAATCGGACATACCGCCCAAAACAAATACCGAAGCTGACAGTAAAATACCGCAGCGTAAACTTACATCCCAAGCCAACTCAGATTATACACCCTTAAAGAATGCTAATCATTTAAAAAGTATTGAAAGTGTACTTGAGGGGGAATATCAAATCCAAAAATCCCAAAAATCAGTCGCTAAGGAATCCAAGGCTTTATCAAAAGAGAGCAGCCAAGACACTGACGTTTCATTCCGTATGCAATCTGATAAAGGGAATGAATCTCCTTCAAAGCATACACAGACAGAAATGACAGGTGCTATTGGCGCGGATTTCTCGAAGGAGAAGGGTCATACTGCAAGTGAAGTAACAAACCTAAATAACGATATAGGTAATCGTGAAGGGAAAAAGGATAACTATGAACAAGGAATCAAACAAAAAAGTGATACCCCAACCATACAACGATCTTGGGTAGATGATGGCGCTCGCCGCTTTTTATCTGGAAATCAAGTTACAGACTTCTTGGTAGGAGTTGTCGCAGGTGTTTTTGAATGGTTTGAAGAACTAATCGGTGGCATAGTAGGATTATTCAAAGCCGCTTTTTCTGGAAGTGTGGCAGCTATTATTGCTATAGCCGGTATAATAGTGATTGTTTTGCTTGCCGTATTTTTTCCGCACATTGTACTTCCTATTCTTGCAGTTATTGGCGCTATTATTGGAATAGGATTTTTACTTTACCATTTATACAGAGTATTTTTTGCTCCAAATCTTACTCCATATGAACGTGGTAAAAGTTTAGGTAAAGCTATTGTTGAAGCAATTTTATTATTCTTGGCGGTGACGGAAATTATCAAATTCGCCAAAACATATGCGCAAGTTTCACGACTGGCAGCCTCTGGATCTTTAATGGCCAGATTACGATACGTTCGTGAATTAATGAAATACGGAGATGTTGGCAGAGTATTGATTTTGTTAGCAGAAGTGGGAGATATTGAAAAAACAATTGAATTGCTTAGACTGGTTAGAAATGTTGAAAAAGCGCTAGAACTATTCAGATTAGCCAGAAATATAGATGATCTCCTTGACTTGCTTCGCATTTCAAAAATTGCTGATATTGCTCAACTTGAACGGCTACTTCGCATAGCAAAAATAGCCAATGCAGGGCAATTGCGGAGACTCCTTCAAATAGATAAACTAGCCGATGCATCCCAATTGGAGCGGCTGCTTGGCAGCGCTAAACTTGCAGATGGCGCAAGGCTTGAGCAAATTTTAAGCAGTGCCAAACTAGCCGATGCAGCGCAGCTGGAGCGGCTGCTTGGCAGCGCCAAAATCGCGGATGCTATGCAAGTGCAACGACTTTTAGAAAGCGCTAAGATTGCTGATGCAATTCAACTCGAACGACTCATTAACAGTACCAAACTTACTAATGCAACACAAATTGAACGGCTTATTGGCAGCGCAAAATTATCCAATGTAACTCAACTTGAAAGGCTTATCAGGAGCGCTAAAATTGCTGATGTAACTCAACTTGAACGCTTAATTGGAAATGCCAAAATTGCCGATGCGGCTCAAATCGAACGCCTGCTAGGGAGTGCCAAAATTGCCGATGCGGCTCAAATTGAAAGACTGATTGCTAGCGCAAAATTAGCCGATGCAGCCCAAGTTGAACGCCTGTTAGGAAGTGCAAAACTATCCAATGCGGTCCAACTTGAGAGACTTGTACGAAGTGCCAAAATTGCAGACGCGACTCAACTCGAACGGTTAATAGAAAGCGCTAAAATCGCCGATGCATCTCAACTCGAACGGTTAATAGGAAGCGCTAAAATCGCCGACGCATCTCAAATCGAACGCCTTTTAGGGAACGTTAAAATCATAGATGCCGCTCAAATAGAACGCTTAATAGGCAACGCCAAAATAGCAGATGCTGCTCAACTGGAACGCCTGATAGCAAACGTCAAAATTGCAGATGCTGCCCAATTAGAACGTCTCGTTACAAATATTAAACTTGCCGATGCAGCACAAGTGGAACGCCTTCTTGCCGATATTAAAATCACTGACGCTGCACAGCTAGAAAGACTATTTATACAACCTAAAATAACGAGTGTCGCTGAGATTGAAACTATTTTAAATCTGGTGGATGATGGCAACCGCTTAGAGCGCTTACTTAATATGGCTGATTCAGTAGTTCAGTTAGAAAGTTTTTTAATAAAAGCCGGTGGAGCATCCCAAGCAGCTAACCTAGAAAGTTTAATGACTTTAGCTGGTGCCGGGAAAGCATCAAATCTAGAAAAAATACTTAATATTGCAAATGGAAATGCAAGTAAATTTGCTGAATTAGTTGAATGGACCCAAAATCTAAGTCGTAGAGTATTGACAAAGCCCACTGTCCCTCCGCCGCCTGAAGTTGCAGCGCTTGGTTTTAGTGGAGCGGATATGCCGCATTTTTTTGATCACACTTGGGAATTTGTAGACATTCCTAGCCGTCTCAACAAGAGCACAACATTTTGGCCATTAGGCACAGGAAATACGCCAAATACCATAAGTGACGCTTTAGGCGAAGCATTGCGAAATTTAAACCCACCGGGAGGTCCGCGATTGCCAATAGCTGGGACGCCGAGTCCCACGACGGGTGGAGGATTTACCGTGCAAGTTGGGTCAATAACACCTCCTACACCTCCGGAAGTAAGGCAGTTTTTCCCACTTAGCCAACCAGGATTGATCACAATTCTAAAAAACGAAATGAAAGCGATCTGGGCAATTCTTAACCCTTAACAATAAATAAATAAAAAAATGATAAAAGTTGAATTCGAAATTCATGTCATTGAAAATAACAATCTTGTGATAATTCAGGAAGCTGATTTATTGAACAATTTTGAAGCCCATTTGGAAACCTTGCGGCAGGCAAATGTTCTTGAAGGTGCCATCAATATTATCGACGATGATATTGTTAAGATTAGTGTAACCGACGAATTGTGGTACGCAATCAACAATTTTTGTTTTCTATCAATTCATAGTGTATCCGAAGGGCACGAGGCGTGCTTCCTTTACAAATTTTTTAGTTCGGATGACCATGTCGTATTTATACCAATTGCTAATTTAATCCGAATATTTGGCGAGCACCAATCTCCATTAACAGTATTTAAAAACGATATTTTGCCTAAATTATTTAATTGCGGTGGTAGATTTATAGAGATGTTAGAACGTGCAGGCATAACATCAAGTATTAATTTACAAGCAATGCTTTCGTTTATGGAAAAGGCACGGCATGCTTTGGTTAAACAAAATATTTTATAAACAAAAATATTAGGTAGTGTCAGGTTTTGAGTGATCAAACATGATATTTCGCATGACATATCACCCAAAACCTGACACTACCAAGATCACAAGCCCCCACTTTACCACAGAAATTCCACTAATAAAACATTCAACTATCACCCACCCACACCAAAAAAATGAATCTACCAGAGCTCCTAACCCATCTCCTCGCCGGCGGCCTCCTCGGCCTCTTCGGCCAGGTCATCCGCATGTTTGTCGGTTTGGCCAAATCAAATGCCCAGAACACCGAAGTAAGCATGCCCCGCTTATGGGGCAGTCTCACCGTTGGCTTTACCGCCGGCGGAATCGGCATCTTTTCCATCACCGGATGGCAGCCGAATCCTATCCTGGACCAAGGAGGTATGCTGTTATTGATCAGCATCGGGTATGCCGGATCTGATTTCCTGGAGGGGATATTTAGTGCTATTACCAGCCGCTACGGCAGTGCTGGCAGCGCCGGTCTTGATATGGAGGCCATCAAACGGCAACTGGCGGAAACTGAAAAACGTCTCCAGGAATCCATTCAGACCGAGATCAAAGTCGTTAAAGTCGGCTTGAATACCGTCAATGGCAGCACTAATGGCAGCTTAGTCACTGACTTTCGTCTGAATTACGGTCCTAATGCCAACGTATCCGCCATCTCCCCGTATGTGGAAGGGGTGTTGAAAGATATACTGAGGCGGTCCGGTAACCAGAGCGCGGTGATTTCCAGCACGAAGCGGACGCCTGCCGGGCAAGCCAGGGCCATGTTTACCAATATCCGCAATAAGGGGGTCCCCTCGCAGCGGGACCTGTACGGCCCACACGGAGACCGGGTGATTGATACCTATGAGCGGGAGACCGCTGCCGGGAGCACGGACGAAAAAATTATGCAGGCAATGGCTGATACCATTATCACGGAGGGGCCGGAGAAGTTCTCCAAGCACCTGGGGGATTATTCCAAACTGGCAGCAGTGGATATCCGGCCAAGTACGGTCCTCCACCGCACCGCTTTACGAGAAGCCGTAGCCCTGGAAATGCGCAACGGCCGCGTGCAGGACGCCATCATGGATTTAATAAATGACCCCGCTTTTCACCTGGAGATTCCGAATCGGGAAATCCCGGCCTTCATGGTGTTGAATGGGTCGGACGACCTGGATGAATATTGTTAAAATTGCCAGGGTAATACTTGCTCTTTAAACCCCCGCCCCAACCACTCAATTCTGTGACAACATCAACTTCCACCCAATGTCCAAAACCTACCGACCCACCATCCCCGCCCGCTGGAACCAGCTCATCCTCGACTGCATCGTTGCCAGCGGTACGCCGCCGCCCATGGCCGCCCGTATCCTGGCCATCGTGCACACCTGCATCTACGACGCCTGGGCCATGTACGACGATTGCGCCCGGAGCACCCGGATGGCCGGGCTGCTGCGCCGGCCGGCGGACGAGCGTTGCGCCGACGACGTGGATGCGGCTATCGAGACGGCCATCAGCCACGCGGCTTACAAGGCTTTGAAGACGTTTTTTCCGCCCGAAACGCTCAAAACCGGGCCGAAGGACGTGATCGAAGAACGGATGAAGGGCATGGGCCAGGACCCCAATGCGGCGGAAGAAGACCCGAAAACTCCCATCGGACTGGGCAAAATGATGGCCAGGGTTGTGCTCGACAACCGCAGCGGCGACGGCGCCAACACCTGGCAAACCCTGGGCGGCGCCAAGCCCTATGCCGACTACACCGGTTACCTGCCCGCCGTGCCGCCTTTGGATATCCCGGCAAAAGGCGCTTATGAGCAACCGGTCGGCCATCTGCAGGAGCGCTGGCAGCCGCTCAACCTGTTGAAAAAAGACCCGGACAAGCCGGGTCGGAAAAAATACTTCACCCAAGGTTTTCTGGCGCCGCACTGGGGGCTGATCACCCCGTTTGCCCTCCGCCACGGCGGCGAGTTCCGACCCCAGGCCCGTCCAGAGGAGTATTACACGGTCCGTTTCCGGCAGCAATGCCAGGATCTGATCGAACTGAGTGGTTGCCTCACCGACGAGCGGAAATCAATCGCGGAATACTGGATGAACGGCCCCGGTTCCGTCACCCCGCCCGGCCACTGGCACCAGCTGGCCCAATGGGTGGCCCAGCGTGATCGCCACGATTTGCACCAGGACGTCAAAATGTTTTTCGCCTTGGGCAATGCCGTCATGGATGCAGGCATCGCCTGTTGGGACGCCAAACGGGCCTTCGACTACGTGCGACCGGTGACGGCTATTCGCCAGCTCTTCAAAGGGCAGAAAATATACGCCTGGGCCTGGGACAACCCCGACCAGGACGCCCGCCCGATGCAGGGGGAAGAGTGGTACCCCTATCAGTTCCTCGACTTCGTGACGCCGCCGTTTCCGGAATTTCCCTCCGGGCACAGCACTTTCAGCGCAGCCTCGGCGGAAATTCTGAAACGTTTCACCGGGAGCGACTACTTCGGCCATACGGTCGAAATCGAACCGGGCTCCTCCCTGATCGAGCCCGGTAAAACGCCTTGCAGTTTGGTGGTGCTGCAATTGCCGACGTTCTCTTATGCCGCCACGCAGGCCGGTATGTCGAGGCTGTACGGCGGCATCCACTTTATGGACGGCAACCTCCAGGGCCTGGCCATGGGCGCTAAAATCGCGGATAAAGTCTGGCAGAAAGCAGAACGGCTGTGGTCAGGTACGTATTGAATATTGCGGAATTCTCCCTTTTTCTTCCTTTAAAAAACAGGACGCGTGGTCATTTCAATTGCTATTCAAAAGGGCGGTTCGGGTAAAACGACCACCACGCTCAATCTCGGAGCGGCGTTCCGGGAAATGGGCCGTAAGGTATTGCTGGTGGACCTTGACCCGCAAAGTAACCTTACCCAGGCTATGGGTTTCCTGGAAGAACCGGAGCCGAGCCTTTACCATCTGCTCAAATCGGAGGCGTCGGGTCTGGAAACCAACGTGCGCACGGCTATCCGGCAGGCCAATGGCATGGACCTGCTCCCGGCCAACCTGGAGTTGTCTGCCGCTGAAATGGAACTGGTCAGCGTCTATGGCCGCGAAAACCTGTTGAAAAACATCCTGCAACCGGTGCTACAGGAGTACGACTATATCCTCCTCGACTGCCCTCCTTCCATTGGCATGCTTACGGTGAACGGCCTCGCGACAAGCGACTACATCCTGATGCCGCTGCAAGCCGAGTTTTTGCCTCTTAAGGGTTTGCGCAGCTTTTTGCGGGCCTTCCAAGGCGCGCAAAAGCTAAACCGGCAATTGAAGATGCTCGGCGTTTTACTCACCAAATTCGACGCACGGCTCACGATGAACCAGGAAATACTACGGGCTTTGGAGCAGGAATTTGGCGAGATGGTGTTGAAAACCAAAATCAGAACTAATATAGCCATGGCCAAAGCCCAGGAACGCGGCGTCGACATTTTTCGATTCGACGAACTGTCCAACGGTGCCTTGAATTATATGTCACTAGCCTTTGAGATAGAGGGCAGGATAGCCACAGGGGCGATATAAAAATCAACTTTAAGCCCTGGGATATCCGTTTATTCCCCTAATTTAGCGAGCGAAATGAAGAGATGCTCCGCATCGGCCTGGCCTTGATCCGGATTATTTTTACCCAAACCATATAAACAGATGGCGCTATGAAATCCATCTTCCGCAGTACCCCTCCTTCCCGCCGCCATCGGCACACGCAACCCGAAACACAACAGGGAGAGCAACAGCCTTTTTTCACCGGTTCAAACCAGGCCGGCGTACAGCGCATGCCCCAACCGTTTTTTCAGCCCAAGCTGACCGTCGGGCAGCCCGGCGACCCTTACGAACGCGAAGCGGATGCCGTAGCCGATGCCGTGGTGAACCAGCAACATACTGCAAAAGTATCGGCGGGTGGTGGAGCGGTGCAGCGCATGCCGATCACCCCGGTGAACAGCGGCAGCCTGCAGCGCGCCGCTACGCCGGAGGAAGAAAAAATGCCGGCTACCAATGATGGCCGGATGGCGGAGGACAAAAAAATCCAGGAAAAGCCGGAAAGCGGTGGACGGGAGACGGGAGACGGTGGACGGATACAAAAAATGGACGCGCCTAAGGAAGAAGAAAAGCCGGTGCAGAAAGCGGAAATGCCGAAAGAGGAGGAAAAGCCGGTGCAGAAAATGGATGCCCCTAAGGAGGAGGAAAAACCGGTGCAAAAAGCGGAAGCGCAGGAAGAAGAGATGCCAGCCCAGGCGAAGGAAGAAGCCACGGTGCAGCGAATGGAAGCGCCGAAAGAGGAAGAAAAGCCAGTACAAAAAGCGGAAGCGCCGAAAGAAGAGGAAAAACCAGTGCAAAAAGCAGCCGAGGAGGAAGAACCGGTCCAGGCAAAGGCACAGCCCGGCTCCAGCCCGGCGCCGGCTAATTTGGGAATCCGGCTTTCGCAGCGCAACGGGATGGGCCAGCCCTTGCCCGCTCAAGTGCGCGGTCAGATGGAGCGCTCCATCGGCGCGGATTTCAGTGGTGTTCGGGTGCACCAGGATGCTGAATCCGTCGAAATGAACCGCGACCTCCATGCCCAGGCATTCACGCACGGACAGGATATTTATTTCAACGCCGGCAAATTCAACCCGGAGCAAACGGAAGGGAAGCGCTTGCTGGCGCATGAACTGACGCATGTGGTGCAGCAAAGGGGAGGGCAAAATTATCCTACCGGAGAAACTAATTTAAAGCAACCTGGTAATCATGAGAAGAATACGGTGCAAAGAAAACAACCTGCTAATGAAGGGCCAGTTCCAAAAGCACATGGTGGAGGTGACAACCCTCTAGATAAAACAGCATTGTCAATTATTGCAATTGCCGCTAATGAAAAATTGTCGAATGAATACAGAGCTCAGAAAATTGTCAGGAAAATAATAAAAAATTATTTTCCTCATAAAAAGAAAATGGTAAAAGATATCATATACGAGCCAAACATTGCAGGATTAAAAACATATCGAGTTGGAGAAGGCACCTTGGCTAAAGGTATTATTGCAGCGGGGGATACTTTTATTACTAACACCAATGAGGATTTTTTTGCACGGCAAGTACTTCGCGTTGAACATGAATTGCTCCATATTGAACAGTATAGGGAAAATATGATTGGAAAAGAAAAACAGGATGAGAGAGAGTTTTTAGCGCATTATGCGACAGCGATGGGTGTTGAATATAAAGGTACCGGTAGATTGCCCCTTACGGTCCGGTATGCAATTGTAAATGCCGCTGTGGGATATTGGTATTGTCTCCCCATAGAAAAAAGACGTGAGTATTTTGGGCGTTTGGAAGCGCTCTTTTTTGTCTATGAGATATTGTTTGATGTAGGGGCTGATCGAATAAACATAGAGGCGGTTGGTCCAATACCCAGAACGTGTGCAAGACCGGAATAAAAAATGTAAAATTCTTCGAGCTCGTGTTATTCATTATTAAGAGGAATCATTGCCAAAACATTAAACTATCCAATGTCCCCAATCCTTCCTTCCCTGCTCTCCTGTCTTCACACGCTCGCCCAATGGCGACTTTCACCGTATTTTAGCAATGATGAAGGCAGTGCAGAGAAAGCGCCTCAATTAGATATGGGAAATGACGATTCCCCGCTCAGCCAATTATTGCAACAAAATCAACTAAATTACGACGAAACACTCATCCTCGCCATCGGCCTCGTCCCGCACCTCTACCCCCATTTTTTTGACGATCTGATGCGCGAATTCATGCCCCAGGGCGGCGATTTCCCCCAGATCGGCGGTACCCGCGGTACGCATTTTCGCGGCTTCTTGCCGACCGGCGAAACGGCGCTGTTCCTGCTCGCCGGCGAGCAGGTGGCCCATCGGCTGGAGATTCGGGAAATGTTTTCCCCCGACCATTTTTTTAATCGCAAAAAAATCCTCTGGCTCGAAGACGTAGACCCCGGTGAACCGGCCATGAGTGGCCGCCTGATACTCTCTTCTGAATATGTAGACCTGTTTACCACCGGGAAAGTCTCCCGACCCCGCTTCAGTACGGCTTTCCCTGCCGAGCGCATCGATATTAAAATGGATTGGGAAGACCTGGTACTCAGTTCACAAACCCTGTCCGAAGTGCGCGAATTGCTTACCTGGGTGCAACATGGCCAGGCATTGCTCGATCACCACGGCATGGGCAAACGCCTGAAACCGGGATACCGGGTGCTGTTTCATGGTCCGCCCGGCACCGGAAAAACCCTGACCGCCGGGTTGCTCGGCAAGCACTCCGGTCGCGACGTATACAAAATAGACCTTTCCATGGTCGTGTCTAAATTCATCGGCGAAACGGAAAAAAACCTGGCTAACCTCTTCGACCGCGCCGAAAACAAGGATTGGATTCTATTCTTCGACGAGGCCGATGCACTTTTTGGCAAACGAACCGGCGTACGCGATGCCCACGATAAATACGCCAACCAGGAAGTTTCCTATCTGCTACAGCGGGTGGAGACTTACAATGGGCTGGTTATTCTGGCTTCCAATTTCAAGAGCAACATTGATGAAGCCTTCGTACGGCGTTTCCAAAGCATTATTCATTTTCCCATGCCCAAAGCGAACGAACGATTCGTATTATGGCAAAAGGCATTTCCCGAGCATATGCAACTCAATGGACTAAACGTCAATGCATTAGCGCAAAAATACGAACTTACTGGCGCGTCTATTCTTAATGTTGTGCAATTTGCTTGTCTCCGTACACTCGAACGGGGGGATAGTTATATTTCCGAAACCGATCTACGCGAAGGCATTGTACGGGAGTTTAGTAAGGAAGGGAAAATTGTCAGCTAACCCATAAACAACTTTAGACATTCTCAGTCCTACCTGATAAAGTATTACAAATTCATTCATCATGCCAGGTAATTCAGGACAAACTTGAAAATGAAATAAAACTGGTTTTCACCTTCTTATTACTTACTTAACCATTTATAACGCCCATTGCATGCTATTTAATCAGACAAGGTTACAATCAGCGGAAATAGGTTTCAAAACGGTTGCTGAAATTAATCTTGTCAGATGTTTCATCTAGATGATGATACAATAGAACGCCTTCGAGTGCTTCGAGAAAAGCATAAGCCCTCAAAAATTATTCGGCTTTTTTAGTTTGTTTAACTTTGTTTTAGTGACTAATCCCCCATTTTTGCCACGAATCAACCCGCACCTCCCCCCCTATGCTCGCCATGCTCCAAGTCATCATCGGTCTCGTCTTCGTCATGCTGCTGTTCAGCCTGCTGGCCTCGACCGTTCTGGAATACATCGCCGGTTTCCTAAGCCTGCGCGGTAAAAAGCTTATTCGGGCCATCCAAAGCATGGTCGGAAGCAATTTCAGCCAGGAATTTGTCCACCACCCGTATTTTCAGCAGCTATCCATTGGCTCCCGCGAACGCGTCCGGGTGGGGAAGGCGAATGAGACGCTGCCCTCTTACATCAACTCCGGCACCTTCAGCAGCATCCTGCTGGACCTGCTGGAAATCGATACGCCCGAAGAACTGCAAGCCCGTATCGAAGCCATGGAAGACGGGCCACTGAAAAAAGTAGTCGCCTTCCTGTACCGGCAGTCGGGCGGTAATGCGCTGATTTTCAAGCAAAAAGTGGAAGACTGGTTCAATGAAGTGATGGACCGGGCCTCGGGCAACTACAAGCGCAGCTCGCAGCGCTGGCTGTTCTGCATCGGGCTGACCATTGCCATTATTTTCAACGCCGACGCCATTATGATCTATCATAACCTCTCGATGAGCTCCACCCTGCGCGAGGTGGTCACCGAAGCGGCCGGCAATTACGTAAATAACAACCCGGCACCCCAGGCACCCAACCTCGACTCCGCCGACATGAACGTTGCCCGGGCGCAGATCGGTAAACTCATCAACGAAAACATCGCCTCCCTGGAATCGCCGCTCGGCCTCGGCTGGACGGAGCTCAACCCCGCCGAGATGAATACCATGTGGTGGCTCTACCGGATCATCGGCTGGCTCACCACGGCCCTGTCCATTTCGCTGGGTGCTACCTTCTGGTTCGATATTTTGAAAAAACTGATCAACATCCGCGCTTCCGGACCCGCACCCGGCCAGGCACCGCTGACGACGACGACTGTCACGCAAACCACCCCGGCGCCGGCACAAACGGTCATGAGCAGCGGCGGCGTGCTGGCCGCTCCGCCCGCGGACAGTGTTTATGAACGATCCAGTCAACCTGTCGCCCGGGGAATGCGAAAACCACCGAAACCGAAAGACCCGAAACCGAAAGACCCGAAGTCGTAAAGGCCGCTTCGGCTGCTGCGTTTGGCCGTAATTTGCCTGTTACTTGACCCAGATTTGTCCGCTTTAACCGCTGCTTAATAATGCTGCACTGATATTTTTACTGGTGAAAACTTCCTCTTCACCAAATGAAACGATCATGTCGCTGCTCCAGTTTATTGCCGCTAACCAGCCGGTTACGTGGAATGATTTGCGTAGAAAACCAAGTCTGCGCGCCCTGGTACTGGATACCCAGAACAAACTGACCAGCCTGGGTATTCTCGATCCCTTTACGACCGCCAGTACCAGTGAGGCCATACCGTTCAAACCACTGACCAAACAGGACGGGATGCTGGGCGGCGAAACACTGACCGCCATCCGCATTTTCAGCGATCTGATCGGCATACCGGTGACCAGTGATTTTACCCCGACCCTGGCCACCGCTCTGCAGAATGCCGAACCCGGTACCATCTTCGGCCCGCTGGATCTGGACCTGCAAAATGAACCGGATAACCAGACCCGGCTGGCCAAACGATTGCTGCTTTATATGCAGCAGGAAGGGTATTGGTTCGCCCGCGTACCCGGCATGCTCAACATAGTTTATGCGGAAGGCATCGACCGGCAGGGGTTGCCGAACGCCGACCTGACGAATGACTGGAATGACCGCCGGATCCTTTTTTCGATCAGCCAGGGTAAACCGGTCATGCACCAGAATTTCGACGCTACCACCGAACCCGGCTGGAAAACCATCGAAAATCCCCGCAATAAAGTGAACGCAGTCGCCCAGATTGCTTTTGGCCAGTACAAAGCCTGGCAAATGGGTAAACATACCTTCCCGTCGCTCCGTCAACGGCAAGAAGCACTGCATCAGGAAGAAACGGTCCGCGTGTATCGCGATGTAGATAAAAACGGTAAACGCTGGAGCCAGGCGACCAAAGCAACCCGTCTGATGCAGCACCGTGACTGGATCGATGAAGGGATATTCGGTATAAATCAGCACTCCGTGGTGAGCGACCGGGTAAATCATGATAAAGTCCAGGGCTGGAGCGCCGGTTGTCTGGTGGGACGTTTTTTAGCCGAACATCGTGCTTTCCTCAAACTATTACGTACGGATATTCGTTACCAAAATAATGCTAAATATATGTTCATGACGGCGGTGGTCAATGGCGACCTGCTACAGCAAAGCATTCCGGATCCGGTGAACATGTAATCCGTGTAATTAATTAATCATCTCCATCTTCCTCATGTATAAAGTCAAATTCGGCGGTAAAAACGGTAAAACAATCAATCTGGTCGAAAGCCCCAACCTGGTGGCCATCCGGACCAAAGACAATCAGGAAATTGAGGACGTGTCGGTCAGCCGCAAAAGCCGGGAAATGATCAGCGATTCCACGGAAGTGGCGGCTTTTCCCGAAGCCGGGATCACGGTGCTTAAAGTCGCCAGCGAAGGCGCGCCTTCCAGTACCCTGCGCCGCGACGAAACGCGGGCCGCCCTCAAACAGGAAGAAAATATCCGCTTTGCCGGCCGTGTCCTCCAGGATGAAAAAAGCGGCGAGGTGATGCTGTACACCGAGAATTTCTTTATCAAATTCAAGGACAATGTAGCCGAGGCCGACTGCCTGGCTATGATCGCGAAATACAAGTTGACGATCAAAAGTAAACTGGCTTTCGCCACCAATGCCTGGTTTGTGGAAGCCAACGAGGGCACGGGTTTACAGGTATTTGAAATCGCCGATAACTTATTGAAAGAGAAGCTGGTAGAATACTGCCACCCCGAACTGGTGCAGGAACGCCGCTTCAAATCCATCAATCCGCTTCAGTGGCATCTGGCTAAAACGACCATCGACGGTACGCCGGTGGATGCCAATGTGAATATTGAAAAAGCCTGGACGGTCACCCGCGGACAGGGCGTCACCATTGCCGTCATCGACGACGGTATTGACCTGGATCACCCCGAATTCGCCGGTCGTGTGCGCGATGCTTTCGACGCGACGGAAAACAACGACAATCCACGTCCGAAGACCAAAGACGATAACCATGGCACGGCCTGCGCGGGCATGGCCTGTGCCGCCGGTTTGCAGGGCGGCGCCAGCGGGACGGCCCCGGAAGCCACGCTGATGCCCATTCGCCTGCAAAGCGGTTTGGGCAGCATGGCCGAAGCCAATGCTTTCGCCTGGGCTGCCGATCATGGCGCCGACGTGATTTCCTGCTCCTGGGGTCCCAGCGACGGCGAATGGTGGAATCCCAGCGATCCCGTGCATAATCGCAAAACCATTTTGCCCGATAGTACGCGCCTGGCCATGGACTATGCCCTGACCAAAGGCCGTGGCGGACGGGGTTGCACTATTCTGTTTGCCGCCGGAAATGGCAATGAAAGTACTAAAAACGATGGTTATGTCTCTCATCCGGGCGTAATCGCGGTGGCCGCCTGTAATGATACCGGCCGACGCAGCGTGTACAGCGACTACGGCGACGCGGTCTGGGTGGCTTTCCCCAGCGGCGATTATTTCTGGAAACCTTTCGACCATGAAGCGCCGATCACTGCGGGGCTCTACACCACGGATCGCACTGGCCCGGAAGGCTATGAAGGGGGTGACTACGTGAGCGCTTTCGGCGGCACCTCAGGCGCTTGTCCGGGTATGGCCGGTATAGTAGCGCTCATGCTGGCTGCTAATCCGAACCTGCGGCCGGCCGAAATCAAGGAAATGCTGCGAATCTCCTGCCAGCGCATCGATGAAAAGGGGGGCGACTATGATGCGAAAGGCCACAGTATCTGGTATGGTTATGGTCGAGTGGACGCAGGATTGGCCGTAAAAAATGCCCGTCAAGCTGGCTTGACACTGCTGGAAGGCGCCGTAAAACTGGCCGGACTGGGCGAACAACCACTCTACATGGGTGGTCTCGAAGGTCCTTTCCCGCCGGCCAAAAAAGTGCTGGGCCTGCGTTTGCAGGTAAAATCCGGTACAAAAGGGCTGAAAATCAAGTATAAAGCAAATGTACCTGGCTTGGGTATTGTCCAAAACCCCAGCGACGGCGCCTTTGTGGGCACGGCCAATGCCCGTCAGCGACTGATTGGTTTTGCCATCGAACTGGAAGGCACGGCGGCCAAAAAATATACGGTGGAATATGCGGCCCGACTACAGGGTACAACGGAGACTATTGTGGCTAAAAACGGCAGCTGGTGTGGATCGGATAAAAAAACGGGCAAAACCATCGAAGCAATAGCGGTCGTAATTAAACCGAAGGCATAAACGCGACCAAAAGTGACACTTTTCGAAAAAGTGTGACTTTGGACGCGGCTACTCCTACATTCCGTGTTTCTTTGCGGCTTCAAATTCGGGGATTGGCGTGTTTAAAGCGTACATCCACGTTTCTAAAGCCATCGTATGCTCGAGTTATTTACCCAGTTATTCGATTTTATTCGCCACCTGGATGTCCACCTGGAAACCCTGATGCAGGAGTATCAGTGGCAGACCTACTTCATTCTGGCGCTGATCATTTTCTGTGAAACCGGCCTGGTGGTCACGCCTTTTCTACCCGGCGATTCCCTGCTGTTTGCGGCCGGCGCCATCATCGCCCGTACCGGTATTCTCAACGTCTGGTTGCTTATTCCTCTGCTCTTTGTCGCCGCTATTCTGGGGGACAATACCAACTACTTTTTCGGCCGCTATCTCGGCAAATCGGTCTTCAGCCGCGATTACTGGTTCATGAAGGAAAAATACGTGTTCCGTACCCAGGAATTTTACGATAAACATGGTCCACAGACTCTCGTGATGGCCCGTTTCATTCCGATCGTCCGCACGTTCGCCCCCTTTGTGGCCGGGGTCGGTAAAATGGATTACCGCCGGTTCATCTTTTACTGTGTAGTGGGCGGTATTGTCTGGGTGACGGCTTTAACCCTGGCCGGGTACTACTTCGGCCAGCTGCCATTTGTCAAAAACAACTTTGAAATCGTGATACTGGGCGTGATCGGTATTTCCGTGCTGCCGGTAATTGTCGAGTTACTGCGCTCGAAATTCAGGAAAAAAGACAGCGTCGCCTAAGACGGCGGTTAGCCCCTTTTCGGCTTCTTAAAACCGGTAACCGATACGGACCATCGGAATGCCGGCTACGTCATCGTAAAGTTTTTTTACCAGGCAGAGATCGACACCGATGCATGCTTCCAGTAGCCAGTGTTGGCCGAGTATGCGTTTGTAACCGATTAATAAACCGGCAGCCAAACGGAGTTGGCGATTGTGCTGGCGATTGAGATTATTCGCACTACCTCCGCCGTACTGGTCAATATATAATTCCCGATACGTATGGTCCCGGTTGGTCGTCAACAAATCTTCCCGCATGTACGCGCCTACAAAGGCGCCGCTGGCCGGGGCTGGCCGTATGAAATAGTATTTCGCTGCGATGGTCGCGATGAGCACCTGTTGTTTGGCCGGGAAGGCTACACGGCTTGGCTCTATGGCATTATCAGGGAGATAATAATTACCTTCCATGTTCCAACGATACCACAAGGAAGTTTCTATACCTAAATAGTCAGTTGGAATAAACTCGTAGGATAGGTGCGTAGCTTGGAAAAATGGCAGTACCAGATCAGTCTTTAATTCGTGGCGGTTTTGGCCGATAACGACCTGGGAGAGCAGTAAGAGGCAGGGAAGCAGTCGAAGTGTTTTCATCTTTTAAGTTTATAACCGACAAGATACAACACACCGCCATAGTGCGTCTTCTGCTGGAAATAATCTTAAACAATACTTTAACGCGAGAGAAAAAATTCCCGAAAGGCTTCTAATTCGGCCAGTTCCTGATGGACGAAACGCTCAAAAAGCTGCTCGCCAACCTGCGTTTTCAAGGCTGAAATACCTACATCTATCAAACGCAAGCCCTCCGGAGTAAGGAATATATTGTCGAAAGTCAGGCCTGGCATATCAGAGGGGCGACGCAAATCCCGGTGCACAAAACCTGCGCGGTGTAGTAGACGCAGTTCGGCTTCAAAAACATCCAGCATCAATTCTCTACGTTATCCGCTTCCGAACCAATATCGGAGCGGGTGTCCCCGGTAAAAATCTTACCGGCTTCCGTTTCGGAAAGGGCAATAACGGTATTATTAAACCCTTTGGAAAGCGTACCCGGATATCTTTTAAGCATATATCAAGGTTTAAGAAGTGACACTTTTTTTTCAAAAGTGTCACTTCTAGCCCTTTAAGTATCAGGCATTCTTACCCACGCAATTCAAATCCTCAAAAGCCTGCTTCAAACGCGTCACGAAGGTTTTCTCCCCTTCGCGCAGCCACACGCGGGGATCATAGAATTTCTTGTTGGGCTTGTCGTCGCCGTCCGGATTGCCGATCTGACCTTGTAAATAGCCTTTTTTGGCTTCGTAGTAATTGCGGATGCCTTCCCAGAAAGCCCACTGCATATCGGTATCGATGTTCATTTTCACCGCGCCGTATTCGATGGCCTCGCGGATCTCGCTTTGTGCCGAACCCGAACCGCCGTGGAACACGAAATTGATCGGCGTTTTGCCGCTCAAGCCATGTTTTTCCCGCAGGAAATCCTGGGAATTTTTCAGAATGATCGGCTGCAGCTTCACATTACCGGGTTTGTAGACGCCGTGCACATTCCCGAACGCGGCGGCAATGGTGAAGTTCGGACTGATTTTTTTCAACGCCTCATACGCATACGCCACTTCTTCCGGCTGCGTGTACAGACGCGAAGAATCCACGTCGGTGTTGTCCACGCCGTCTTCTTCGCCACCGGTCACGCCCAGTTCGATTTCGAGGGTGATGCCCATTTTGGCCATACGCTCGAAATAGCGGCAGCAGATTTCCAGGTTCTCGTGCAGCGGCTCTTCCGACAGGTCGAGCATGTGGCTGCTGTAAAGCGGATAGCCGTTTTTATCAAAAAACTGCTCGCCCGCGTCGAGCAGGCCATCCATCCAGGAAATGATGCCCAGCGCACAGTGGTCGGTATGGAGAATGACCGGTACCCCGTAGGCCTCGGCCATAGCGTGCACGTGTAACGCACCCGAAACACCACCAGCAACCGCCGCTTTCTGGCCGTCATTCGACAGGCTTTTGCCGGCAAAAAATGCCGCGCCGCCATTGGAATATTGAATAACCACCGGGCTGTTAACGGCCACCGCAGTCTCGAGCACCGCGTTCACCGTGTTCGTGCCAGTAACGTTGACGGCCGGCAGCGCGAAGTTTTGTTCGTTGGCGTAATTGAATAAATCAGTGACTTCTTGTCCATGCAGGACACCTGGGCGGAAACGGGCCATGTGCAGATTGTGGGTTGGTTATGAACGATAGATTGGCAAAACAAGCGGTGAAAGTAGCAAAAAGTCAGCGTTTTGCGTCGCTTACAAGCCTTCTTCCACCAAATACCTTTCAGCATCGAGGGCGGCCATACAGCCGGTGCCGGCGGCAGTTACGGCCTGGCGGTAAATTTTATCCTGGGCATCGCCGCAGGCAAAAACCCCCGCAATATTGGTATGCGTGACGCCCGGACGAGGCAATTGTATATATCCCGTGTCGTCCAGCGTCAGCCAACCTTTGAAAATATCGGTGTTGGGATGGTGGCCGATGGCGACGAAAAATCCCGGCACGGTCAGTACCTGCTCCTCTCCGTTCTGGTTGTTGCGGATCCGCACGCCTTCCACGTCGTCCTGACCCAGCACTTCCACCGCTTCGGTATACCAGTGTACGATGAGGTTGGGCGTTTGCATCACACGTTGCTGCATGATTTTGGACGCGCGCATTTCACCGCGCCGCACCAGCAGGTGCACCGTTTTGCAGATCTTGGCCAGGTAGGTGCTTTCTTCCGCTGCCGTGTCGCCACCACCCACGATGACCACATCCTTGCCGCGATAGAAAAATCCGTCGCAGACCGCGCAGGCCGACACGCCAGCGTTCCACAGCCGTTCTTCACCGGGAATACCCAGCCATTTCGCGGTGGCGCCGGTAGCGACAATGACGGTGTCGGCTTCGATTTCTTCGCCGGCTTCGGTCCAGACCCGGTGTTTGCGCTCCAGGAAATCCACCTTGGTAATCATTTCATTGCGGATAACCGTCTCGAAACGGAGGGCCTGCCGCTTGAAATCTTCCATCATTTCCGGGCCCTGACGGCCATCCGGATATCCGGGATAATTTTCCACGTCATTGGTGATCATCAATTGACCGCCCGGTTGGGGGCCTGTGAACATGACGGGTTTGAGTCCAGCTCGGGCAGCATAAATGGCAGCGCTGTAGCCCGCCGGGCCGGAACCGATGATGAGGCATTTTACTTTTTCCATAAGGGCGTAAAGGTATAAAGTCGGGTCGCATTTTTGGAAAATCGCGGTTTTTTTGCCCCGCTTGGTAGCGACCATGACAAATGTTGGTAGACTATATAAACAATAGAAACCGGGTTTTGGCTTATCGCCAGCCCCAGAAATGAAGGTTGTCTTTAGTTATATAATAAAAAAGCCGCCAGACGCAGCTTGATCATACTCATCAAACGCTGCGCCTGGCGGCCTATATTTCGGCAAAAACTACCTTATTTGGAGAATAAATGCACCCATGCCCCATCCCGGCTGTACTTCCCGGCCTTCGCGGTGCTACTGGCCATCGGTGCTGACAGAGAGGCCACTTCCCGAAATGCCCGGTTCGCTGCCGCATCGCTGGCCTGGCTTACACCCGTGCCCGCCTCGGCTACGTAGCCATGTAAGAGGGCCGCATATTGCCGTTTAAAAAGATCGGGATGCCCGAAAATGTCTACCCCCAGCACCTCATTGCCAGATACGACCACCATGCCCACCATGTTGGGCAAACCGTCGAACTGGCCGGCAAAATGCTGCAAATAAGCATCGCGGTGGGCTTTCTGGTCGTTCTCCGTCGCTAAGCCCGCATAGGTCGAGGTGGAAGAGCCGGCGCCATTGGCCGCGGTTACCTGGTCCACGGCCGCCCATACGGCGCTTTGGTCCGTGCTGTGTACGGCCTGGCGTACGCGCGGACTGGCCACGCTGAAATAGCCTTTGAACGCCGCCACTTGTTTTTCCGCGACGGGCGCCGATTCGTTGTAGTAGTGCGAACGGCCTTTTTCCACGCAAAAAACATCGATATTTTTGACGGAAGCGGGCAGGATAATGTCGTCGTAAGCCAGCACCCGGTCCTGGTTGCCGCCCGTTACCACATCGCCCGACATCAGGTAAATAGTGTCCTGGGTCTTATTTTGGACCGTCACGCCGTTATACCATTGCCGTTCACTGCGGCCGAACTGTTTGAGTTCGGTGATGCGAAAACCCGGTTTGGTCATGGCTTCAGCCAGGGTGTGGAGGTGTTGTACGCTGCTTTGTCCGGTCAGTGCAGCCTCCTCCGCGACAATGGGGTAGATGCGCAGGTTTTGATACGACCAGCCCGGGTTGGCCGTGTTGAGCAGCGTGAGGCCCTGGGATTTCGGTTGAACGGCCGGTTGGTCGGGTTGGCAGGCGGTGAAGAGGGCGACCGCAAACAGCAGTATCAGGAAGGAGGAAATATTTTTCATCGTCCGTATAGTTTTTTGAATTGACTTTCAAAAGTAACCAACGAAACGCAGGGAAACAAAGTTTTAAGCAGACGCTTTAAAACAAAAAAAGCGCTCCGTGAATACGAGATCCAGCGAGCGCTTTAGCCAGGTAAAAGAAGTGATTTACAGGCGACCCATCGCACCGGCCAGTGCCGTAAATACGAAGGGGAAACCGACCCACACCCATTCCGGGGCGACTACCAGGATAATCAGGGTGATGACCAGGCTGATAATGAACATAATCCGGTCCCGGCCAACGTTCGGGGTGTATTCTCCTTGATCTTTCATTTTGCTGATATTTTTAATGATGCGCAAAGGTAGCAGCCTCGCCGGCTTCTTGCCTCCCAAAAGTTCCTTTTTTTCAGGTTGATGAAAAAATCATTCCTTTGCGACCATTTTTAAAAGCTAAAGCCAAAAATTTATGGTCCAGATATTCGTCACCGGTGGCACGTTCGATAAGGAATACAACTACATCACCGGCGAGTTGTATTTCAAAGATACCCATCTCAAGGAAATGTTCGAGCGGGGACGCTGCGAGGTGAACCTCGATATCAAGACCCTGATGATGGTCGATTCGCTGGAAATGCGCGAGGAAGACCGCGCCATTATTGCCTATAACTGCAGCAAAACGCCTGCCGCCCGCATCCTGATCACCCACGGCACCGACAAGATGGTCGACACCGCCTCCATGCTGGCCGAAGCGAACATCGAGGACAAAACCATTGTGCTCACCGGCGCCATGATCCCTTACGCGTTCGGCAACTCCTCCGACGGGTTTTTCAACCTCGGCAGCGCACTGGCTTTTGCCCAGGTCCTGCCGCCCGGCGTGTACGTGGTGATGAACGGTCGTTATTTCGACTGGGACCGGGTGCGCAAAAACCGGCAAACGGGGACATTCGAGGAAATTCCGGAAGAAAACCCCGAGGGTGAGTTCGTTATTTAACGCCTTAATTTTTTTCCAGGAAATTCAAATGCCCGCCGAAAATCAGTATGTACAAACCAGCCGCTGCGATGATCGCCAGCATGCTCAGCGCCATAATATGGAAATAAGAGCGCGGCACTTTACTGCGTTCTACCACCTCGGCCAGTAAGGCAATTACCAGGATGGCCAATACGATAGCGCCCACGATGAACGTTAAGAGCGTCGCTATGTAGTCGCTCAACAGCCAGAGACCCAGCCAGGCGACCACTTCAAACAAGAAAATTTCCAACAAAGACGGACGAAATTGCATCTGGCAATAAGGAACAGCCGTTTTGACACAACCGTTCGGCACAAAAGAACAAAACCTGACCACGATGCACGCCTTTACCCGCTTAATTTCCAGTATTTTAGTGCTGCTTCCCTTTTTTACCCCGCTTTTAGCCCAGGAAGGCCCGGCCAGTACCGAAGCAGAGTTTGAAAAACAATATCAGGAGCGGATTAAAATGGATAAACTGAACAACGTGTACATCCCCAAGAACCTGGATGACGCCTTGTTACAGCTCGATAAACTGACCTCGCCCGAGTCGAAGCTCAAATTCAAAACGATTCCGGAAGACTCGGTCTGTATGTATATGCACAATCGGCTCGGCCAGTGGATCATTCTGAACTGGGGTTTTTACGGCGGTTCGCGCCTCTCGCACTACCTGCGCAGCGCGGGCATTACCTACCCCGACGACATGGCCGATTTCCTCATTCTGGCCTATCACCGCAAGCTGAACGGCAAGCCGGTCGGCATCAAGGAACTGGCCGTTAATTTCCGTGAAAAACGCAAAAAAGAGTTCCAGGCGGACAAGAAAAAAGGCAAAGTGATCCATGAAGAAACCCATAAAAAAAACCGCCGGTGAGCCCCGGCGGTTTTTTCTTTTGAATTCGCCTTACTTTTGCGCCCGAAAATCGGTTCGTGCCGATTGTCATTTCTACACCACACCAAACAACTTTTCGCTCCGCCCCCAGCCCGTTCCCTTAGCGGGTAACTGGGATAGAGCCGCTGCTTATGGCCACAAAACTGCTCATTGTCGAGTCGCCTGCGAAGGCCAAGACCATTGAAAAATTCCTCGGTTCGGACTTCATCGTCCGCTCCTCCTACGGACATATTCGGGACCTTGAAAAAGGGAACGATCTGGGGGTGGACGTGGAACATGACTACCGGCCGAACTACATTGTTTCGCCGGATAAACACAAGACAGTCAAAGACTTACGGGACAGCGCCGCACGCGCTACGGAGGTCTGGCTGGCTACGGACGAAGACCGCGAGGGGGAAGCCATTTCCTGGCATTTATGCGAGGTGCTGGGGCTCAATGAGCATACTACCAAACGCATCGTTTTTCACGAAATCACCAAAGCTGCCATTCAAAAAGCCGTGCAGAATCCGCGTACGGTGAACATGAATGTGGTGAATGCTCAACAGGCGCGGCGCGTACTCGACCGGCTGGTGGGCTGGGAACTTTCCGGCCTGTTATGGAAAAAAGTAAAGGGCCAGTTATCCGCCGGCCGCGTGCAATCCGTCACCGTAAAATTAGTGGTGGAACGTGAACGGGACATTCAGCAGTTCAAAACCGCCCCCTTTTTCCGGGTGGTGGCGCAATTTTTAGCTAAAAATTTACAAGGCAAAACGGTTTCTTTTAAAGCCGAAAGCCCCCTGCGTTTCGAGGAGGCGGCAGGCGCGGAAGGCTTTTTGAAAAAATGCGTGGGCGCTACGTTTACCGTCGATAAAATCGAAGTGAAACCGACCCGTCGCAAACCGGCGCCGCCTTTCACCACCTCGACCCTGCAACAGGAAGCCAGCCGCAAACTGGGTTTCGGCGTGACGCGCACCATGTCCGTCGCCCAGAAACTCTACGAAGAAGGTTTCATTTCCTATATGCGGACGGACTCCACCAACTTAAGCGAAACCGCTATTCAGGAAATGGGCGCCGAAATCGTGAAACAGTTTGGGGCAAAATACCACCACGAACGCCGTTTCAAAACCAAAAACGAGAGCGCTCAGGAAGCCCACGAAGCTATTCGCCCCACGTATGTGGACCGCCAGCAGGTAACCGCCAACCGTGATGAGCAGCGTTTGTACGAACTCATCTGGAAACGCGCCCTGGCCTCGCAAATGGCCGACGCAGAACTGGAAAAGACCAACGTCGATATTGTCATCGCTTCACCGAATACGCCGGCTGGGTCGGATCCGCGCAGCAATGTGCTGGTTGCGGAAGGCGAAGTGCTGAAATTCGACGGTTTTCTCAAACTCTACCTCGAAAGCACCGACGACGAATCCGATGAGGAATCGAAGGATATGCTGCCACCGCTGGTCAAGGGCCAGAAACTCGATCTGGACGTGATGCATGCCACCGAGCGCTACACCCGTCCACCGGCCCGTTTTACGGAGGCCGGTCTGGTGAAAAAACTGGAAGAGCTGGGCATCGGTCGCCCGTCTACCTACGCACCGACCATTTCCAAGATCATGGAAGCCAATCGTGGTTACGTGGTCAAAGAAAGCCGGGAAGGGGAAGAGCGCATGTTCCAGATCCTGACGCTGAAAAATAACGCGATCAGTAAATCGACGGGTAAGGAAATCACCGGCGCGACCAAGAACATGCTGTATCCCACCGATATGGGCATGATCGTTTCTGACTTCCTCGACGCTTATTTCAAGAACATCATGGACTACGGCTTTACCGCCAGCGTCGAGCAGCAGTTCGACGATATTGCGGAGGGTAAAATCGTGTGGTCCAAAGTCATCGATAAATTCTACCGGCCTTTCCATCAGGACGTGGAGAAAACGCTGGCCGAAGCCGAACGGGCCAGCGGCGAGCGCATTCTCGGTAAAGACCCCGCTACGGGCCGCACCGTGCTGGTGCGCATGAGCAGTCTGGGAAAACCCGTCATTCAGATCGGCACCGGCGAAGAACTGGCGGAGAAGGAAAAACCCCGTTACGCCAACCTGCGGACCGGTCAGAACCTGGAGACGCTCACTTTGCAGGACGCCCTGGAAGGTTTCGCTTTGCCGCGCACCCTGGGCGATTTCGACGGCGAAACGCTGGAAGTGAACAGTGGCCGCTACGGTCCTTATATTAAGTTCGGCGCCCAGTTTGTGTCTTTGCCGAAAGGCGAAGATCCCTACGAGATCAGCTTCGAACGTTCCATCGAGCTGGTGCAGGCTAAAAAAGAGGCCGACCGTCCGCTGGGGCATTTCCAAAACCTGCCGATCACCAAAGGCAAGGGGCGTTTTGGTCCTTTCATTAAATGGGCCGATCTGTACGTGAACATCCCGACGCGTTATAACTTCGATGATCTTTCTGAAAAACAGGCCATCGAACTGCTGGAAGCGAAGATCGAAAAAGAGGCAGGCCGCTATATTCATCACTGGCCGGAAGAAAAGATCAGCGTGGAAAATGGCCGCTGGGGTCCGTTCATCAAGTTTGGCAAAGCCATGATCAATCTGCCACGGGTGGAAAATGGTAAAATGACTTCCGAACAGGCCCTGACCCTGACGCTGGCCGAGGTAAAAGCCCTGATCGAGAAAGAAATTCCGGGTGCTTTTGAAGCCAAGAAAAAAGCGCCGGCCAAAAAGGCGCCGGCGAAAGCGGGGGCGAAAAAGCCGGCAGCGAAGAAACCGGCGGCTAAAAAATAAGGGTTATTAACCGTTTAAAATACAAAAGGGACAACCGCGCAAAGCAGTTGTCCCTTCTTCTTTATCAACTTTCGTTTTTTTTATTTCCCTTTTACCATTGTGCGTACGCTTTCTCCGTCTTTCGAGCTGAGGTGCAGGTAGTACACGCCGGAGGGCAGGTGGCCCAGGTCGATGGTATGGTCGCTGGTACCGGGACCGGCGATCCACATTTCGCCCTGGCTATCGGTTACGCTGTAGCGTTCGTAATTCATGTCCGTCACTTTTACCAGGCCATTGCCGGGTATAGGCAGTGCGGTGAGCGTTTGGCTGGACATTTCCTTTATGTTGAGCGGGGGAATGCTCTTCGTAAACGTACAATCAACGGCATTTACACTGGTGATCGGCGTGTCACGGCGAACTTGGGCTGTGGCAATCGTATGAAAGCACAGCATTACCATCAGAATGGTAAAAAATTGGGATAAGGAACGTGCGGTCATTGTCAGTGAAATTAAGCGTGAGAAATTCTGACTGCTCTATTTCGCTGGGGGGAATGGCGAAAACACCTGTTGTCTCAGGTGTAATATATCTAGGGCAAAAAGCAGGCCATACGGTAGCGTACTACTATAATAAATGGCGCTATCCCAGCCAATGCCACCTGCACGACATTTTAACTACCTGAGGCAGGGTGTTGACAGCGACTCTTCTACCTTCGGGGCGGTTTTAAAACAGTTTCTTCGCCTACCTAAAGCAAATCAGCCGTTAAAAATGAAGAACATCGAACAGATTTTTGAGAACAACAAAGCGTGGATCGAAGAGAAACTGGCCGTCAATCCCCAGTACTTCGAGCAACTGGGACAAGGCCAGAATCCGGAATTCCTGTATATCGGCTGTTCGGATAGCCGGGTGACCGCCGAGGAGCTGATGGGCGTGCAGCCCGGCGAGGTCTTCGTGCACCGTAACCTGGCCAATCTGGTCAATAACGTGGACCTGAACGTGATGTCCGTGATCAACTACGCGGTCCGGCATTTGAAGGTGCGGCATGTCGTCGTCTGCGGCCATTACAACTGCGGCGGCGTGAAAGCGGCCATGGTGCCGGCTGATCTGGGCATTTTGAACCCCTGGTTGCGCAACATCCGCGACGTGTACCGCCTGCACCGCCTGGAACTCAATGCCATCGAGGACCTGGACGCCCGTTACGACCGCCTGGTGGAGCTCAATGTGCAGGAGCAGTGCGTCAACCTGATCAAGACCGTCGCCGTCCAGGAAGCCTTTAATGAACGCGGACTGAAGGTGCACGGCTGGGTCTTCGACGTCCATACCGGGCGGCTGATCGACCTGAAAATTGATTTTGAGGGGATTTTGGAGGGGATTATGGAGATATATAAGTTGGTTTGAGGGGGCTACTTCCCATGCCCCAGCACCCTCATCAACTCCTCTAAACTCGCTTCCCCCACCGGAATTTCCGCCTCGCCGATCCGGATCTCGCGGTTGCGGATGGACTCGATCTTGTCCACGTGCACGATAAAGGACTTATGCACCCGCATGAATTTCTGCGGCGGCAACTTCTCCTCGATGGCCTTGAGCGTCGACTTAGTCAGCACCGGTTTTCTGGCTGTGGACAGGTAGATTTTGACATAGTCCTTCATGCCCTCGATATAGGTAATGTCGGGCACGGAGATTTTCACCAGCGCGTATTCCACGTTGACGAAAAAGAAATCGGCGGCTTTGGCGGCCTCGGGTAGGGCCGGTGTTTCCGGAGCGGGGTGGCGTTTCTGCTGCAGTTCCCAGGCCTTGAGCGTGGCTTTGGTGAAACGTTCCAGACTGACCGGCTTGAGCAGGTAGTCCACCACGTTGAGTTCGTAACTTTCCACGGCATAGTTGGCATAAGCCGTAACGAAGATCACCATGGGCTGATTCGGCAGACTTTGCAGGAGTTTGGTGCCCAGCATACCCGGCATCTGAATGTCGAGAAACATCAGGTCGATCTGTTCCGTTTGCAGGACTTCCATGGCCTCGAAAGCATTTTTGCAGCTGCGCACCCACTCCAGGAAGGGCAGCTGGCGGATATTTTCTTCCAGCAGTTTACGGGCCAGGCTTTCATCATCCACGACAATACAACGGAGCGGCATAGGTCAGGTGGTTTGAAATTGAAGTTGCAAATGCACCGTAAACCAGCCGTCCACCTGCTGAATATCCAGCTGATGCGCGCCGGGATGCAGCAGTTCCAGGCGGCGGCGGACGTTACGCAGGCCAATACCGCTGCTGCTGTCCTTATCGGCGGAGGTTTCGGGCGCAATGCGGTTACGCACCGTAAAATGCAGTTCCCGCGCATCAAACTGCACCTGAATGTCGATGACGGGCCGTTCCAACAGGCCTACGCCATGTTTAAAGGCATTTTCCACAAAAGGGATCATCAGCATGGGCTCGATGATCTGGCTACCGGCCTGCCCGTCGATCCGAAGCTGAATATCCACGTCTTCCTCGAAACGGACGCGCTGCAATTCCACGTAGTTCTGCAGGTAATCCAGCTCTTTTTCCAGCGGTATTTGGGCATCTTCGGTCTCGTACAGCATGTAGCGCATCAGGTCCGACAAATGCAGCGTGACCGGTTCGGCCTTCTCCGATTTAGTGCGGATGAGGTACACGATGCTGTTGAGGATGTTGAAAATGAAGTGCGGACTGATCTGCGAACGCAGGAACGACAACTCGGACTGCAGGTGTTCGCGCTGTTGATCCTGCCGCACCTTTTCTTCGCCTACCAGGTGGGTAACCAGTCCGTAACCCGTACCCACAGCCGTAATGAAGATGATGAAAAAGAAACTTTTGGACGTATGCATGGCCATGTGCTCGGCATAGTCGCAAATACGCCAGCTTTTGAGCAGACCTTCCAGCACGACAAAAGCCAGGATCAGCGCCAGCACGGACAGCAGGTAAGCCCCGATCCCGAATTTGCGCAACACCTTGGGAATCAGCACTTCGGTATTGATAAAAAACAAGGGAATATTGGTCAGCATGACCGGCAGCATACGGATCATGAACTGCCGGTGCCGCTCGTCATCGTCGGCCGACAGAAAGATCTGGCCAAACCAGATGCTCCAGAAAAGCAGCAGGAAAGACCAGCGCAACAATTGTTCAGCCGATAATTTTTTGCCCAGTAGTTCCATACGTAGAAGTCTGGTGGCAAATATAGCCGTTCAGGCCAGATTACAGCCGGCGGGAGGCGACTAAACCGGTGGATGCGGCGATGCAAAGGAGGGATGTGCAGGCGGTCACTAAACGGACGGTATGGTTTTTTTGTGAAAGGGCTGTTACTTTGAGTGATAGTCTCCCTTTGAGTGATAGTCTCCCTTGGAGTGAGACTATCACTCAAAGAAAAAAACAAACCCGTTCCTCCATGAATAAATCTCTCCTTTCCAGGACCGTACAAATACTCTTGCTGGTCGTTTTGTCCATGCTCATTCTCTATGCCGGCCGCGAATTTTTCGTGCCCATCGCACTGGCCGGTCTGCTGTCCATGCTGCTGCTCCCGCTGGCAGGCTGGCTGGAAAAAAAAGGTTTGAATCGTGGTTTATCTACCCTGATCAGTTTGCTGACCCTGCTGTTGGGCGTCATCAGCATTATAACGCTGTTGAGCTGGCAGATGTCCAACGTGGCGGAAGACCTGTCGCAAATCAAAACGGTGGCGAATGAACGCCTCGAAGATATACGGGAATACCTCAGCGGGACGCTCCACATTACCCGGGCAGAGCAGGACCAGATGGTCAAGGAAAACCAGTCGTCGGGCGCCGGTGGGGCAGCCCGGGTAGGCGCCTCGATAGTGGGCGGTTTACTGGGCGGATTGGTCACCTTCATCATCGCGGTGGTCTATATTTTCATGTTTCTCTTTTACCGGGCGCATTTCAAAAAATTCATTTTGAAGGTAGTGCCGGAAACCGAAAAGGTGGAAGCCATGCGGGTGATCAACGATTCCAGCAAGGTGGCGCAGAAGTATTTGGGTGGACTGGGCATGATGATCGTCATACTATGGATCCTGTATGGCATTGGTTTCAGCATTGTCGGGGTGAAAAATCCCGTGTTTTTCGCCGTGCTCTGCGGGGTGCTGGAGATCGTCCCTTTTGTGGGTAACCTGACCGGCACCAGCATCACGCTGCTGATGGCCGTGGCCCAGGGCGGTGATATGGGCATGCTGATCGGCATTGTGATCACCTACGGACTGGTGCAGTTCTTCCAGAATAACGTGTTGACACCGCTGATTGTGGGTTCCGAAGTGAACATCAACCCCGTTTTTACCATCGTTGCGCTGCTGGCCGGCGAACTGGTCTGGGGCATTCCCGGCATGATCCTGGGCATTCCCCTGCTGGGTATTTTCAAGATCATCTGCGACCACGTGGAGCCCATGAAACCACTGGGATTTCTACTCGGACCGGCCGGGCCGAAGTCGGATAAGAGCGGCATCGTTAATATGGTAAAGAGCTGGTTTAACCGGAAATGAGGTTTATGCAGTCAGGATAAAATCCAGACGCGCTTTCTCCTCGCCGTTTACAATGATGGACAAACCATGCAGCCCCGCATAAAACGTGCGTGTGGTGATCAGCCGGAAACTCTGCCGGCGTTGAATAACCGCCTTTTCACCGGCAAGAAACGTCCGTTCACTGATCTTGAAGACCTTTTTAGAGGCCGTACCATTTTTACGGGGGTAGTAAATCGCGTATTCCAGGCGCACGGTTTGGGCGGTAGCAGCCGCATTTTGAACGACCATGGAAAAATGCAGGTCGTCCCCGATCCGTACTTCCGGCGTGCTGATCTGCAAAGCGGTTAACAGGATCTCGGCGCTCTGCAGGCCATAGTGTTTCAGGATCTCCGTGTGGCCCTGTTTGAGCAGCGTCCGGCAACCATGTTTAATAATGGCGTCCGTTTCCCGGCTATGTCCTTTCCAGCGGGCGGCGATCTCCAGCACCAGGTCGGGGTGGTCTTTGGCGATGTCGTTCAGGCTATTAGCCACACTGCGCCGCACGGATTCGGAAGGGTCGTTTTTCAGGTTTTCCAGCAGCGGTAATAAGGGCCTGGGGTCTTTCTTCAACGCCGGCACCGCCATCGCCCAGGGTAAACGCGGCCGGCTGCCTTCACTCGCCAGTCGCCGGACTTTATGGTTTTCGTGCAGCGACCAGGCATACATCTGATCCAGCATTTGCCCGCCATATTTTAATAAAAAGGGGCGTACCGCAAATTCACAGCTGACGAACTGCGTCACGAACTCCAGCGCTTTGACCGACGTTTCATAGTGTTCCAGGCCATATACCTCCAGGTAGTCCGGCAGGAATATGAATTCCAGTGAGCCTTCGCCGAAGTGCTCCGCCCGCAGCCGGGTGATGAGTTGTTCGATCAATTTTACCGTTTCCGCATAGTTCTCGGGCATGAATTGATGCATGACCCGGGCCGTGTGGCGCATGCGGGCCTTGAGTTCCATGCCTTCAAATTGATCGTCAAAAATGAGGGTGATAAACCGCTGTTGGTCAAAATTGGGGACAATGGTCGCCAGTACGGCGGAGAGGCGGTTATAGAAAGTGGGGGAGTAGAGGTCTTTTAATGCGGACATGGTGTTGCAAATATAAAACTATCCCTTCCACCTGCCCGCCAAACAGCCTGCCCGTCTTCCCTTTACCCGTTTTCATCTACACATCGCAGCCTGTTGAGCCTGGTTTTGTTCCTTTGTTTACCTTCTTAATACTTCCAGGGGTGCTTAACCATTTCTCAATTCGTCTGCTATGAAAAAACAGGTCTACTTCCTCCTGCCCCTGAGCCTCGCTTTCGCGCTTGGCCTGCTGGCTTTTTCCTTTAAAACCACTACGCTTTTCCCCGCTGCCTACCGCGACCTGAATAAAAACGGCCGCATGGACGTGTATGAAGACCGCACCCAGTCCGTCGAGGCCCGCGTCAGCGACGTACTTGCCCAAATGAATATCGAGGAAAAAGCCGGCATGATGTTCATCAACGGCACGGTTATCAACGAAGACGGCACCATCGATAAAAAAGAGGGCGGGCAAGGCCCGGCGGCGCGTATGCCCTCGGCTATCGAGAATATCCGTGACCGCAAAATGAACCACTTCAATTACTGGGCGGCGCCGGGAACCCAGGCTTTAGCATTGGGCTATAACGCCATCCAGAAACTGGCCGAAGAAAGCCGCCTCGGTATTCCAGTCACGATCGCCTCCGATCCGCGCCACTATTTCAGTAATAACATCTTTGCCATGGCCGCCAACGACTTTTCGCAGTGGCCCGAACAACTCGGTTTTGCCGCCATCGGCGACGCCAAACTCATGCGCCAGTTCGGCGACATCGCCCGACAGGAATATGTGGCCGTCGGCATCCGCGAAGCCCTGCACCCCATGGCCGACCTGGCCACCGAACCACGCTGGCCGCGGGTGAGCGGCACTTTCGGCGAAGACGCGCAACTGTCGGCGAAAATGGTCAAGGCCTATGTGCTGGGTTTTCAAGGGCCTAAACTGGACAGTAACAGCGTGGCCTGTATGACCAAACACTTCTCCGGCGGCGGTCCGCAAAAGGAAGGCCTCGACCCGCACTTCGAGTTCCAGAAAGGACAGGTCTATCCCGGCAAAAATTTCAAATACCACCTCCTGCCCTTTGAAGCGGCCTTTGCCGCCAACACGGCTTCGATCATGCCTTATTACGGCGTGCCGACCGATCAGACCAGTGAAAACGTGGGTTTTTCCTATAATAAAGACATTATTACCAAGCTGCTGCGCGAAAAATACCGCTACGACGGCGTGGTCTGCACCGACTGGGGACTGGTCACAGATGCGCAGTTGGGACCCGATGTGGTGTGGCCGGCCCGGGCCTGGGGCGTGGAAAGTCTGAGCCGCGAAGAACGCGTGAAGAAGATCATCGACGCCGGTTGCGACCAGTTTGGTGGCGAAAATTGCCCGGAGCTGGTGGTCAGTCTGGTGAAATCCGGTAAAGTGAGCGAGCAGCGCATCGATCAGTCCGTACGGCGTTTGCTGCGGCAGAAGTTCGTGCTGGGTTTGTTCGACAATCCCTACGTGCAGGTGGCAAAAGCCTCGACCATCGTGGGCCGTGCCGATTTCAAAGCCCTGGGCGAAGCCACGCAGCGTCGCGCTTATACGCTGTTGAAAAACTACAAACAAAGTCTGCCGCTGCAAACCGGAAAATGGAAAATTTACGTGAAAAACGTCGATCCCAAACTGGCGGCCCTCTACGGAACCGTGGTCGATGATCCGAAAAAAGCCGACTTCGCCATCCTGCGTGTGAACACGCCCTGGGTGCCGGTGGATACGAAAAACCCCTTCGCCAAAGGTTTCCACCACGGTGATCTGGATTTCAAAGGCCAGGAAAAGGCCGACATTCTCGAGCTGATGGCTACCGTGCCGACCATTGTGGACATTTACATCGATCGTCCGGCGGTGATCCCGGAGATCAGCGCTAAAGCCTGGGGTCTGCTGGCCGATTACGGCGCCAGTGATGCGGCCCTGCTGGACGTGGTGTTCGGTAAAGCCAAACCGCAGGGTAAACTGCCTTTCGAACTGCCGTCTTCCATGGATGCGGTGCGTAAGCAAAAGGAGGATCTGCCGCACGATTCTTATAAACCGCTGTATAAATTCGGTTTTGGGCTGGCCTATACGCGGTAGAGGAAAGGAAAAGCTTCCGTCAGGCAACCTTTTCGGCGGGAAACCGTCTTTTTCTTTTTGCTGAACGCCAACCTTAAACCTCCATCTCTCGTGCATCCAGGTAAGTATTTATTCCAGACCAGCCGTTTTTTCCTCCTGTGCAGCCTGCTTTTTGGGGGCCGGTTCGCCGTTGCCCAGGAAGTGCAACTGATTAATTCCGCGCAGATCAACCAGTGGAAAAACACTACCGGCGACACCGTATACGTCATCAACTTCTGGGCGACCTGGTGCGCGCCCTGTGTGGCCGAACTGCCGGCATTTGAAAAAATACAGCAGCAGTATGCCGGACAGAAAGTACAGGTCATATTGGTCAGCACGGATTTTAAAAAGGACCTGGAAACACGGGTGAAACCTTTCGTACTGGAAAAAAACCTGCATAGCCGGGTGGCGTTCATGAACGAAACGAACCCGAATAACTGGATCGACTTAGTACACGGCGACTGGAGCGGACTTATACCGGCCACCCTCCTTGTCGGCCCCAAACACTTCGAGTATTTTTTTGAAGGACCGCTGGACTATGAAACCCTGGAAGCAGCGGTCAAAGAAGCGCTGCACTGATTTTACTGCGTTAGGGTTTTTTTACCATATAAGCGCACATAAGGGCACATAAGAAAAAAGAAGAAGGTACTGTAATTTCTCTGTGTCCTTATGTGATAAAGTATTTCCCTGTGTTCTTATGTGCTCTAATGTGGTAAAGTATTTCTCCGTACTCTTAGGTGGTAAGTACCCACTTCTAGTTCCCCTATTCTGCGAATAACTCTTTTTTCACCATAAAATGTCAACGACATGAAACAACTACTTTCCATGCTGGCCGTGGTTATCGCTCTGGTCGCCAGTTCCTTCACTTTACCCGTGAGCCCCGGCATCGGCGACGTGGCGCCAGATTTCAATTTGAAAAACGTGGACGGCGCAATGGTCCAACTGTCGGGCATGAAAGATACGAAGGGCACGATCGTCATTTTTACCTGTAACACCTGCCCCTACGCCAAAGCCTACGAAGAGCGTATAGTAGCCCTGCACCAAAAATACGCGACGCTGGGATATCCCGTCGTGGCGATCAATTCCAACGATAAAAACGTGCAACCCGGCGATAGCTACGATAAAATGCAGAGTCTCGCCAAAGACAAGCGTTATCCCTTCGCATACCTGTACGATGAAACCCAGGAAATTGCCCAGTCCTATGGCGCGCTCAAAACGCCGCACGTGTACGTGCTTGATAATAACCGCGTGGTTCGGTACATGGGCGCCATCGACGATAACTCCGAAGAAGCGGCTGATGTAAAAGAAAAATATGTGGAAAACGCCGTGGACGCCCTGCTTGCCGGGAAGGAAGTGGCCGTGAAAGAGACCCGGGCCATCGGCTGTGGGATCAAGTGGAAACGCTCGTAAAAAAGTTATTATCTGACTATAGGCGCTCCGGAAGTTACTCCGTAGCGCCTGTTTTTTTTGCGCAAGCACCTGATCTCCCCCGCATCATCTTCACATTCCCCGCTTTCATCTACGCACCGTTTTTCGACTTCCGGAATGGCTGTCCTTTGTGGCATCACTCAGTTGAAATCCAGTTCTATATGAAAAATATAATCTTCCTGGCCCTGCTCGCCTTTACTTCCGCCGCGCTTGCCCAAACCTCCCCGGTCCTCCCCGGCAACTCCACTATCCGCGGTTCGGTGGCGGATTCCACCTCCAGTCAGGCGATTGAATTTGCCACGATCACCCTGTTCCGGCAGCCGGATAATCAGCCCGCCAGCGGTGCTTTGGTTGACGAAAAAGGTAAATTCAGCATCGATCAGGTGGCCGCAGGTACCTATAGCCTGGAAGTAACTTTCCTGGGCTACGACAGAAAAACTGTGCGCAACATCCAGGTAGTAGCCGGTAAAGACCTCGACCTGAAGCGTATCCAACTGGCCAGCGTCAACACGACGCTGCGGGAAGTGACCGTGACCGCACAGACGGCCTTGATCGAAGAAAAGGTGGACCGGCTGGTTTATAACGCCGAAAAGGACGTGACTACCCGCGGTGGTGATGCGGCCGATGTCCTCCGCCGGGTACCGCTGCTCTCGGTGGATCTGGACGGTAATGTTTCGCTGCGCGGCTCTTCCAACATCAAAGTGCTGATCAACAACAAACCTTCCACGATCCTGGCCAGTAATGTGGCCGATGCGCTCAAGCAATTGCCCGCCGACATGATCAAATCGGTGGAAGTAATTACCTCGCCTTCCGCCAAATACGACGCCGAAGGCTCGGGCGGTATCATCAACATCATTACCCGAAAAAACACGCTGGAAGGCCTGACCCTCAACGTGGACGCCGGCGTAGGCAACCGCAGCAGCAACCTCGGTCTGAACGGCAGCTACCGGCATGGAAAAGTGGGTTTTAATATTGGCGGTTTCGGGCGCGGTTTCTATAACAAAGCCGTCTCTACGCTGGATCAGCAGACGGTCGTGAACGGTCGCGCCCTCGTTACCGATCAGGACGTAGACTCCAAAGACCGCGGCGTGTTCGGTAACTACAATCTGGGTTTCGATTACGACATTTCCCCGAAACAGTCCATCACCGCCGGGCTGCGTTTCGGCCTGCGCAACCTGCATAAAATCCAGGACCAAACCACCTTGTTGTTTGAAGATAATGTATTGACTGACAATATTATGCGGGATGTGAACAGCCGCGATTTTTCCAACAACGTCGACGTGAATCTCGACTACCTGCATACCTTCAAACGCCAGCAGGAATGGAGCATTTCCAGCCAGTACAGCCGCAGCGGATTGACCAATAACTACGACGCCAACCTGCTGGGCCTGAACGGAGAAGCGCAAAACCTGCAACAGAACCTCAATTTCAACACCAATCAGGAACTGACTTTTCAATCGGATTACCAGACCCCTATCGGCGCCCGGCAAATGCTGGAATTTGGCGCCAAAGGCATTTTTCGCGCCGTTAACAGCGACTACAGTTACCTCCTGGCGGCCAATAGCCAGTCGCCTTACACGCTGGACCCGAACCAACCCGCCGGTGCACTGGATTACCGGCAAAACGTGGGCGCTACCTACCTGTCGTACACGCTTACAACGGCTAATAAATACAGTTTCAAGGTCGGTACCCGCTATGAATACACCGCCATCACTGCCGAAACCCTGGAAAATGGAGCGTTCGACGTGCCCGACTATGGCAACCTGGTGCCCAGCCTGAATGTTTCCAAAAACCTGAACAACGGCCTGACCCTGAAAGCCGGCTATAACCGCCGTATTCAACGCCCGGGTTTACAGCAGTTGAATCCCAATGTCAACAACAGCAATGCCCAGAATATTACCATCGGCAACCCGGCTTTGCGGCCGGAGCAGACCGATAATTTCGAGTTCGGATTCAGCAAAATGATCAAGCAGAACAGCCTGAACATGTCCTTTTTCGGTCGCCAGACCAATAACGCCATTTCCCAGGTTCGTTTGCCATCGGATACGCTGGCCGGCGCGCTGGTGACTACCTATCAGAACGTGGGGCAGCAGCGCAGTTACGGCACCAATGTATTCGCCAACGTACAGATCACCCGTTTCTGGAGTGTAAATGGGGGTTTTGACCTGATTTATGCCCATCTGGAGGGACTGGCACCCGCGGTGGGCGGCACGTCCGTGGCTGCTGAAAACTCCGGTTTTGCACTGGGGGGACGTATAATGACGCAGGTCAAACTCGGTAAAGGCTGGGGCGTACAGGGCTTCGGGTTTATGCGTGGTCCGCAGGTGCAGTTACAGGGTAAACAGGGCAGTTTCAAAGGTTATAATGTGGGGATAAAGAAAGACCTGCTGAACGGGAAGGGCAGCATCGGCCTGGCGGCGGAGAATTTCCTGGCCGCGCGTACGGTGATCAATCATACGGAGTTGACAGCGCCGGATTTCAGTCAGATCAGCGAGGTGCAACTGCTAAACCGCGGCGTAAAACTGACTTTCAACTACCGTTTCGGTAAAATGAGTTTCGATGCGCCGAAAAAGAAAACCCGTTCGGTACGTAATGACGACGTGAAAGACGGAGAAGGCGGCGGTGGCGAACAGGGTGGGGGAGGAGCGCCGGCAGCAGCGCCGAAAGGAGCGCCGGCAAAGGGGAAAAATTAGTTGAAGTCAGGCGACTACCTGCACTACCGGCAGAAAAATGTCATGCAAATGATTGAAATCGGCATCGGTAGTCAACAGGGTAGCGCCCAGTATAGAGGCACAGGCAGCGATCCAAAGGTCATTTTTCCCCATGTTGCGGGCGGAAAATGGTAGTGGCCGATTGGGGAGTTTGCCTTGCGAGTAGGCATCAATTTCAGCGTAGCGATCAAGGATGTCTTCTGACCAAATATTTACCGGCGCAAGGAGGGTAAGTAAAGTAGTCAGTTGCTGTAATCTTGGTTTACCCCATTTAGACTGAAGGGCAATAGATTTTATTTCTCCAATGGAAACTACGGAAACCCATATTTCATTTGCCCCATCAAAAGGTTGAAATTCCCGTTCTATTTTACGCGTTGTATCTGATTCGCGTACGTAGTGCAGGAGAATGTTAGTATCAAATTGATAAATCATTTGGTCAGCATAGCGAGTAGTTCTTCAATAGGTTCCTGCACGTCTAATTCACGAACCAGCCGCATGAATTCCTCTTTGTCCGGCTTTCTATAACCACGACTACGACGTACAGCGTCCGCATCAAATTTTTTAGGAATTTTTTCAACCCCATACTTGCGATTACGCTCATGATGTGCCAGTATTTCCCGGATGGCAGCTTCCACCTTAGAAATTTCCTGTTCCCCCTGCATTTGGGAAATGGCCTGAATAATTTCGAGTTTACGTTCTGCTATATCGCCCATAGTGACCTGTCTTTTTTGAGAGAACAAAGATAAGTGCATTCTCTACTTTTACCGCCTGATTAAGTTTTACTGAAATTCCCATGAAGAAGTACATTCGTCTTACCCTGCTTACGCTACTCGTTCTGCTGGCCTTATTGCAGTTTGTCCGTCCCACCAAAAATCAGTCCGACGCCTCCAGCCGGGATATTAGCCAGGCCATGGTCGTTCCTGCTGACGTACAGGCTACCCTAAAAACTTCGTGTTACGATTGTCACAGCAACCACACTGATTATCCCTGGTATGCGGAGATCCAGCCGGTCGGGCTCTGGCTGAACGACCACGTCGATGAAGGCAAAAAGGAGTTGAATTTCTCGGAATTCGCCGGTTATAACCTGCGGCGTCAGTATCATAAACTGGAAGAGATCAGCGAACAGGTCCATGAAGGCGAAATGCCCTTGTCTTCCTACACCCTGATTCACCGCGCCGCTGCACTATCGCCGGAACGACAAACGTCGCTGGCCGCCTGGGCGGCGGCGATGCAGGATACGATGAAAGCCCATTATCCGATGGATAGCCTGGTCCGTAAAAAATAAGTAGTCGCAGGGATTACTCGCTTTCCGTCATATCGAAGCGATATAAGTAGGGCGCTTTATGGGCGCGGCCGGAAAACCGTTTTTCCACCCGCTCCAGTATTTCCAGGCCCAGCATCTTGCGCTGGAAGTTAGTCCGAAGCAACTTTTTACCCAATATAGTTTCGTACAGACTCTGTAGTTCGGACATCGTAAAAGTCTCCGGCAGCAGATTGGAGACGACCAGTTTATAATCCAGCCTTGACTGCAATGTAGTCAGGGCTTTTTGCAATATGTCGGCGTGGTCGAAGATCATTTTAGGCAACTCATCCAGGCGGAACCACCCGCATTCGTTCAGGTGATCATCCGGATTTGGGATCACCTTGGAGAAATCCACCAGGGCATAATAACCCACCGAAATGAAACGCCTGGACACCCAGGCATCCGCCGCCAGCGGTATACCCAGCCCGCTGAAAATCTCCTCCTGCATCTCCTTGCAGACGCGATCACGCTTGCCAAAAGCATAAAATTGCTCCAGAAAAATATCCTGTACGGACGTTCGCTCCCACAGCACCCGTCTGGCGGCATCATCCATATCCTCCTGAAGCAGCACATATCCCCCCGGTACTGCCCATATATCCGTGTTTTTGAAATTGATCAGCAGCACTTTCAACTGCGCATCATGAAAGCCAAAAATCACACAATCGACCGATATGCTGGGCAAAAAATTGTCGGAATCGTTGAGCGCTTCCCGGTAGGTAGATTCACGTTGCATGGAAAAAAATTTTTCAAAAATGGTGAAATACTTGGCGGTTATTGGCGCAAGTTCGTACCATTGTCCCAAGTTGATACAATAAAACAAAACAAAATTAAATAAGGCCATCAGCAGAAAAGAGGAGTATATTTCTGCCAACGAGTGCGCCTACGGATTTTGATCTAGGTTTTCGTGCTGTTAACCGGATCATTTTCAAGCTTTTTGACGATCATGAAAACACATGCCTCATGCAATCAATTTTTTAAAAAAAACCTGCCATCTATGCTGGCGGGCCATTTCATTTCATTTTTAACCTAAACTCATTATTGTTATGAATCAAACATTTTACTTAAGGCCAAAGTTCGGAGTGGTCTGGCTGCTTTTGTTTTTTTTAAGCGCCTTCTCCCTCTCGGCCCAGGATCGTCGGGTCACGGGCACCATTACCTCCGCCGACAACAGTGCTTTAGCCGGTGCTACTTTGCTGGTAAAAGGCACCACAACTGGTACCGTTTCCGATGGGGATGGTAATTTTGCCATTAACGTGAATGGCAACAATGCTATTCTTGTGGTATCCGCTACCGGTTTTTCCACCCAGGAAATTCCGGTGGGCGAGCAGGCTACGGTCAACGTACAGATGCAGGATTCAGAATCCGCACTTTCCGAAGTCGTAGTCACCGGTTACACCACCGAAACGCGCAGGCAAACCACCAGTGCGGTAGCGACCGTCAGAACCAAAGACCTCGCGGTTGTGCCCACCGGTAACGTAGAGCAGCAGCTGCAGGGACGGGTGAGCGGCCTGACGGTCATCACCAACGGTCAGCCGGGTACTGCCAGCCTGGTTCGTATCCGCGGCTTCGGTTCTTTCGGCGGCAACCAGCCACTTTTCGTGGTGGATGGCGTACCTACACAAAACATTAATTTTTTATCGCCGGACGATATTGAGAACACGACGGTCATGAAAGACGCCTCTTCGGCCTCTATTTATGGCGCCCGTGCCGCCAGCGGTGTAATCGTGATCACTACCAAAAGAGGGCCAAAAACACCGCAGAAACTCAAAGTGAGCTATGACGCCCTCTTTGGCTGGACCGATCCGGGACAGGGACAGGAAATTCTGTCGCCCCAGGAAACGGCTGACTGGACCTGGACGGCTATCCGGAATACCGCTGCCGCCAATGGTGTACCTGTAGTGTACAAAAATGATCAGTATGGTACCGGAAATACGCCGGTACTCCCCGACTTTATTAATGTCGGCGGACAGGGAGGCCTTTCGGCCAGCCAAGTGAATCTGGCAGAAGAAAGCCGCAAGTACAACGTCAACCCGGACAACGGTCCGGTGTATCAGGTCGTACGCGCTAACAAAGAAGGTACGGACTGGTATGGCGCTATTACCCGCACCGCGCCGGTAATGCGTCATAATCTCGGCTTTAGCGGGGCTACCGAAAGTGCCCGGTATTACCTCGGTCTGAGCTTACAGGATCAGGCCGGTATTCTGCTGTATAACGATTTCCGTCGCCACACTTTCCGGGCGAACACGGAGTTCGATCTGGGCAAACGCGTGCGTTTCGGCGAAAACCTGCAGTTCACTTACCGGCAGGTGCTCGGACAAGGTGGCGGTAATGACGGCGCCGGTGTTCCTTCGGATGAAAACTCCATCCTGGGTGCTTTCCGGATGAACCCAATAATTCCTGTGTATGATGAGTACGGCGGGTATGCCGGTACTGCAGCGAAAGGCTTTAATAACTCTCGTAACCCCGTCGCTGAACGCGATGGTCTGAAGGATAATAAAGGCTATGGCGTAAGCGGCTTTGGTAACGTGTATGTCGAAGTCGACCTCCTCCAGGATCTGACGTTCAAAACCAGCCTGGGTGGTAACTATGGTAACTTCACCGGTCGTAACTATAACCGGAGAAGCTATGAAAACTCGGAAAATAACGGCGCTTTCGGTTACGGTGAATTCAGTGGTAACTCTTTCTCCTGGGTAGTAACCAATACCTTACAGTACAAAAAGAAATTCGGTATCCACGGCCTGGAATTACTGCTCGGCCAGGAAGCTTTGAAAGATGGCGGCTTCCGCAGTATCAACGCTTCGGGTCTCGATCCTTTCTCGCAGGATCCAAACTACATTACCCTGAGCAACGTGTCGAGCCGGGTGGTCACCAGTTTCAATCAGACCCCCTGGACGTATAGCTCTTATTTCGGACGGGCACACTATTCGCTGTTAGACAAATACTACATCACCGGTCTTATTCGCCGCGACGGTTCTTCCCGTTTCGGTCCGGATACCCGCTATGGTGTATTCCCCGGTATTTCTGCCGCCTGGCGTGTAAGCGGCGAATCGTTTATGGACGGTGTTTCCTGGATTGAAGACCTGAAACTGCGCGCCGGATGGGGCCAGATGGGTAATGACCAGGTGAGCCCAACCAACCAGTTCAGTGCTTTTGCTTCCAGCCTCGGTAGCGCAGCTTACGCCATCAATGGCTCCAACAGCGGCGTTTCGGAAGGCTTTTATCAGGGCCAGGTAGGTAATCCGAATGCCCAGTGGGAGGTCAGTACGACCTCGAACGTAGGTCTGGAATTCCTGCTGCTGAACGGTAAATTCGACTTCGTGATCGACTTATGGAAAAAAGAGACGGATAAACTGCTGTTCGCTGTGCCGCTTGCGCAGGTGTTAGGCGGCTTTGCCCAGGCTCCGGCCCAAAACGTGGCCTCCATGCTCAACCAGGGTATTGACCTGCAAATCATCAACAAGGGCCGTCTGGGCGGTAACTCCCGCTACGAGGCCACGTTGACCGGTTCGTGGTTGCATAATGAAATTACGAAAGTTGCCGACAATATTCCTTATTTCGACGCTGCCGGCGGTGGCCGTCTGGCCGGTAACCTGGTGCGTAACCAGGTCGGTCAGTCCATTTCTTCCTTCTTCGGTTATCAGGTGCTGGGTTATTTCAAAGACGCCGCTGAAGTAGCCAGCGCACCCGAACAAGAAGGTGCAGGACCTGGTCGTTTCCGTTTTGCCGACCTGAACAGCCTGGATGATGATGGTAACCTGACGGGTAAACCCGATGGTGTGATCGACGCCGCCGACCGTACATTCATCGGCAGCCCGGTACCAAAATTCACCGGTGGTCTGAACCTGAAAGTTGTAATGGGTATGTTCGATGTGGAGACCTACCTATACACTTCGGTGGGTAACAAGATCTTCAACATGTCGAAATGGTATACTGATTTCTATCCTTCGTTTACCGGTGCCGCTATCGGCGCACGGGTGAAGGATTCCTGGACACCGGACAACCTGGATGCCGAGACGCCAATTTTTGAAACGGCTTCTAACTTCAGCACCAACACCCAGCCGAACTCCTGGTATGTAGAAGACGGTTCTTTCCTGCGCATGCAGAACATCAATATTGGCTATAATCTGGTTAATATTCTTCCCGGCCGCGTGAAAGTTTCGCGCGCCCGTGTGTATGTCGGCGCCAATAACATCTTCACCATCACCAAGTACAAAGGTCTGGATCCTGCCGTGGGCGGAGCCGCCGACACCAACTTCGGTATTGACGTAGGTAACTACCCCGTCACACGCAGTGTGATCGTCGGTTTAGGTCTCACCTTCTAAACATTACCATTTTCTTTCATCACAATAAGGAAAAAACATGAAAAATTCATTTAACCATATCACCAAGGCGTTTACCGCACTCAGTGTCGTTCTGATACTGATCCTCGTGGTATCGGCCTGCAAAAAAGACTTCCTGGAAGTGCCGGCGAACGGATCGCTCACCGAGGAAGTTCTGAGCAGTAAAAAAGGCCTGGATGGCCTGCTCGTCGGTTGCTATAGTATCCTGACTGGCCGTGCAGCCAGTTTTTATACCGGCATGGGTAACTGGGTACACGGCAGCATTCTGGGCGGCGAAGCCAACAAAGGCACCAACGCCGGTGACCAGACGGTCGTCAATCCCGTAGAACGCTACGAAACACTGCCGAACAATGGTCTGGTCGGTGATAAATGGCGGATCACCTACGAAGGTGTTGCCCGTTGTAACACCCTGTTGCGCCTGGTCGGATCGACCACGGATGGTACGGTGACGGCAGAAGACAAGGTCCGGCTGATTGCCGAAGCCCGTTTCCTGCGCGGTCTGTACTACTTCGAGTTAAAGCGCTTGTGGAACAATGTTCCGTATGTTGATGAAACCATGACCGCTGAAGAGGCCGTCAAAGTGAGCAACAACGTCGACGTGTATCCCAAGATCGAAGCCGATCTGCAGCACGCTTTTGATAATCTGCCCGAAACGCAAAGCGCACTGGGCCGTGCCAACAAATGGGCCGCCGGCGCACTGCTGGCCAAAGTCTATTTGTACGAGAAAAAATTTGCAGAAGCTAAAACGTTGTTTACAGACGTAATTAACAACGGTAAAACTTCCAGCGGAGAGAAGTACGACCTGATGGCGAGATATGCCGACAATTTCAATGCGGAATTCGATAATAATAAGGAGTCTGTATTTGCAGCGCAAGCTGCCGTCAATACGGGCGATATTGGTAACTCGAACAACGAGAACGTATTGAATTTCCCTTACAATACCGGTTCCGATGGACCGGCCGGCTGCTGCGGATTTTTCCAGCCCAGCTTCGACCTGGTGAACTCTTTCCGTACGGACGCGAACGGCCTGCCTTTACTGGATGGTTCTTATAACAATCCGGCCAATGCCGTGAAAAGTGATCAGGGATTGCTTTCGAGCGATCCGTTCACAGCCGATGCCGGTAACCTCGACCCACGTCTTGACCACTCGGTCGGTCGCCGTAGTATTCCGTACCTCGACTGGATCGATCACCCAGGTAATAACTGGATTCGCGATCAGGCCTATGCCGGACCTTACTCGCCGAAGAAATTCGTGTATTACAAAGCTACCTCCAGCACCCTGACCGACGGTTCCTCCTGGACCCGCGGTTACACGGCGCAAAACCAGCCGATCATCCGTTTTGCGGACGTGCTGTTGATGGCTGCTGAAGCGGAGATCGAAGCCGGAAGCCTCGAGAAAGCGCGTGAATACGTGAACCGCGTTCGTGCACGTGCCGCTGATCCCGGCACCTGGGTGAAAAAAGGCGGTTCCAATGCCGCTAACTACGTAATTGGCATGTACAACTCCCCATGGACGGATCAGGGTGTGGCCCGTACTGCCGTTCGTCTGGAACGCAAACTGGAACTCTCGGGTGAAGGCCAGCGCTTCTTCGATCTGGTACGCTGGGGTGTAGCTGCCGACGTGCTCAATGCTTATCTACAACATGACGGTACCCTGCTGCCTACGCAACTGGGTGGCGCTACATTCACCGCCGGTAAAAATGAGTACTATCCTATTCCACAGTCGCAAATTGACTTGCAGGGACCTGGCGTGCTCAAACAGAATCCCGGTTATTAATGCCTGATCGATGAACGTTGATGAGGCGTTTATAAGTTGATTGTTTTTTCAGCATTATAAACTTCATCCACTTTCAGAGACAGCAATTGCTACGATAAAGTTTAGTGCAAAAGTGAAGGTTGGGTGTGTTTAGGTTTTTGTTCTGCAGAAACTTAAATATGCTCAGCCTTTTTTTTAAATATTTGCTCCATGAAAAAACTGCTTATCCCGTGCTCTATTCTCCTGGTCCTGGCCGGTTGTAAAAAACAAGAAACACTATTTCAATTGCTGGACAGCACTAAAACAGGTATTGAATTTAATAACACGATTACGGAAAGCGAATCATTAAATATTCTGAATACCGAGTTTATTTATAACGGCGGTGGCGTCGGTATTGGCGACTTGAATGGCGATGGCCTGCAAGACCTTTATTTTACAGGAAATCAGGTGGATAATAAACTATACCTCAATCGCGGCGATCTCCACTTTGAAGAAGTAACGGCAAAAGCCAATGCCCAGAAAAAACCGGGTCAGTGGTCCTCCGGTATTAATGTACTGGATATTAACCGCGATGGAAAAGCCGATTTATACGTCTGCAACACCCTGAACGCAGACCCCGAAAAAAGAAGAAACCTCCTGTTCGTTAATCAGGGCAATGATGCCGAAGGCGTGCCGCATTTCCAGGAAATGGCCCAGGCGTATGGGGTGGACGATACCACCCACTCCTCCAATGCCCAGTTCATCGACTATGACCTCGACGGCGACCTCGATCTGTTCATCGGCACGAACTTCATGGAACGGCCCAACCCCAACCGCTACCTGCCAAAAGTGAAAGACGGCACGGCGGTCAATCGCGACCGGCTTTTCCGCAACGACCAGGACGCCGCCCTGGGCCACCCCGTATTTACAGAAATAACCGCCCAGGCCGGACTTATCTGGGAAGGTTATAGCCACAGTTCGCTGATTGCCGATTTCAATGAAGATGGATGGCCGGATATATACGTGGCCAACGACTACGTCAGCAATGATTTAATGTACATCAATAACCACGACGGCACTTTTACCAACCAAATTGCCCAGATCTTTAAACACCAGTCCGCTTCAGCCATGGGCAGCGATGTGGCTGACCTCAACAACGACGGACGGCTGGATATTTTCACCACGGAAATGCTGCCCTATTATAATAAACGGAAGAAGCTGTTCCTCAACGGAAATAACTACGCCACCTACGCCAATAATGAAGAATTTGGCTTCGAATACCAATATGCCCGCAACACACTGCAAGTCAACCGGGGTTTGAATCCCGTCACCGGACTGCCCGTTTTCAGCGATGTGGCCCTCTTCGCCGGCGTTCAGGAAACCGAATGGAGCTGGACGCCCCTGCTGGCCGATTTCGATAACGATGGCTACCGCGATATTTTTGTCTCCAATGGCTTTCCCCGCGACGTAACGGACCATGATTTCGGTACCTATCACACTTCGGTCGGTTATCTGGTGGCGCCCATGGAGCTACAGAGTTTGATCCCACAAATTAAGGTGCCCAAATTCCTTTTCAAAAATGACGGCAACCTGCATTTTACTGATAAATCGAATACCTGGGGCGTCAATATCCCCGCGTTTTCCAACGGTGCTGCCTACGCGGATCTGGACAATGACGGTGATCTGGACCTGGTCGTCAATAACATCAACGACCCCGCTTTCGTCTTTGTAAATACCCTCAATCAGGCCGAAAAAAAGCCCAACTATCTGCGAATTAAACTGGTCGGCGACGTGGCAAATCCCGATGCCTTTGGCGCCACCGTCACCGCTTACTGGGCCGGCCAGCAACAACGCGCCGTATCCGTATCCGGTCGGGGTTACATTTCCAGCTCCGAAAATATTTTCCACCTGGGGCTTGGCGCAGCCATCCAGCTCGACTCGTTGGTGGTGCGCTGGAACGACAAGCAAACCTCCCGGCTGATCCATGTGCAGGCTAATCAGATCGTTACGGTCCGTTACGGCGAACAGGCCGGGGTGCCTTACCGCCCAGGCTATGCGGGCGTAGTGACCCGGCAGGATGCAAGAATCTGGGGGCTGGACTACCGGCATGATGAAAAAGACTTTGTCGATTTCGATATCCAGCGGACGCTTCCGCATAAGTTTTCGCAGGCCGGTCCGGGCATGGCCGTGGGGGATGCCAATGGCGACGGACTGGACGATATTTACTTCAGTGGAAGCGACAGGCGCGATGGCGCCTGGATGATCCAGTCGCGCGACGGGAAATTTACCCGGCAAGACGTCAACTATAAAATCGATCCGGATAAAAAAGGCGAGGAACTGGGCACGCTGCTGTTCGACGCCGATGGGGATGGCGACAATGATCTCTACCTGGTGCACGGCAGCAATGAATACAATGCCGGCGTCGCAAATTACCAGGACGTACTTTGCGTAAACGACGGCCAGGGCCATTTCAGTCCCGCTTTACAGGCGCTGCCGGCGGAAACGGCCAGTGGTCAATGCGTCAAAGCCGTTGATTTTGACGGCGACGGCGATCTCGATCTGTTTGTCGGCGGGCGGGCGCTGCCGCTGTCTTTTCCCAAAGCAGACCGCAGTTTGCTGCTGCGCAATGATTCCAAAGCCAAAGACCAGCCCGTTTTTACCAATGTTACGAAAGAAATTTGCCCGGAACTGGAGTACGCCGGCATGATCACTGACGCGCTCTGGACAGATTTCAACAACGACGGGCAACCCGATCTGATCCTGGCCGGTGAATGGATGCCGCTTACTTTTTTTCAGAATGATGGGGGAAAACTGCGCAGCATAACGGCCCAAACCGGGATTGGCGATAAAGTCAACTGGTGGACCAGCCTGGCCGGCGCGGATTTCGATAATGACGGCGACGTGGACTATATGGCCGGCAGTTATGGCCAAAACCTGTATTTCCAGTGCGGACCGGGCGAGCCACTGACTTTATACGCCAAAGATTTTGACAATAACAGTTCAATGGACCCCTTCATTTCCTGTTTCTGGCAGGATTCCCTGGGCAAGAAACGCGAGTATTTCTACCATACCCGCGACGATATGGTCAAACAACTGGTCATGATCCGCCGCCGTTTCCTGACTTATGCCGCCTTTGGGGAGGCCACGGTCAAAGATGTTTTTAAACCGGAAGAACTGCAGGGCGCGCAAATCATGCAGACCAACTGGATGGCCAGTTCCTACGTGGAAAATCTGGGGCAGGGACATTTCAAAATCACCCCCTTACCGCAACCGGCCCAGTACGCACCGCTGTACGGCATGCTGCCCTACGACCTCGATCAGGATGGTCTGCTGGATGTGCTGCTGGTCGGCAACGACTACGGCATGGAACTCCTGCAGGGCCGTGCCGATGCCTTCAACGGACTGGTACTCAAGAATCTGGGCGGCAACCAGTTCCGGGCGATGGAAATGGAAGAAAGCCACTTTTATGTACCCCATGATGCCCGGGCCTTGACCCGCATCGGGCTGGCCAACGGGCAGGAACTCCTGCTGGCGACCCAGAACCGGGATGATTTGTTCGTCTTTGCGCCCAGTATTCAACCCAAAGCAACGCTGGCATTAAACGGTAACGAGGTCAAAGCCGTACTCGTCCTACAGGATGGCCGGCAACGGGTGCAGGAATTCTACTGGGGCAGCACTTATTTGGCGCAGGAACCTAGGCGTCTTTCCCTGGATCCGCAGGTGCGGGAACTGCGTTTATACGACCGGAAAGGCCAGGTTACCCGGAGCATGAAGTATTAGCTTTGGTGCTCCACCGCAACAGCAGCCGACATATTTTATCAAGGTGATCATTTTATGACCAATCCTGGAAAACCAAGTAAAACGAATGTTCGTAAATGTAGTAGCAGCATTTAATACAGTGTGCAATCACATCGATCTGTAAAATGACTGTTGTTCACCTGCCCTTATTCAACTCATTAATCCTAAGGTTCGATTTTCCTGCTAATTAAGGGTTCAGGTTGCGTCATATTATCAGTAAGCGTTTGCGGAGTTCAAAAAAACAACCACTTTTGTGCAGTCACTCGGTGCCCCCACCGGCCAACTGACACATGGAACTTATGCAGGATCTTCTTATTTCTCGATTGCAACAACAAGACAGCCAGGCTATAGGCGAGTTATACACTTCCTATGGGGGCGCGCTCTTCGGGGTCGTACTGCGCATCGTGCAGTCCCGGGAACTGGCGGAACAAGTGTTGCAGGACACATTTTTGAAAGCCTGGCGAAATGGCGCCAGCTACGATGCGTCGAAAGGCCGGTTGTTTACCTGGCTGCTGAACATTGCCCGTAATACAGCGATCGATGCGACGCGGACGGCATACTTTCAGCATTACCGGAAAACTGATTCGCTGGATAATCTGGTGTATGCACCCGGTGGAGCGGCGCTGAATCCCGATCATCTGGGGGTCCAGGAAGCCGTGAATAAGCTGGATGAAAAATATAAAGTGCTGATCAATTTGATCTATTTCAAGGGCTATACGCAGGAAGAAGTAGCGGAAGAAGTCGGTATACCATTGGGTACAGTAAAAACACGTCTGCGCTACGCCATGGTGGAGTTACGCAAGGTGTTCGGTGAAAACTATGCCGGTCTGTTAGCCCTGGTCCTGGCCATGGGTGATTTATCCTGACGGTTAAACAAACATTAAGTACATGCCGGCATTTGCCGGGTTTTTTTCAAATCATTCCGGCCTTCGGGTCAACATATAAAAAAAATGGATCTTCAAACGTTCATCCAATCCGGTTTACTGGAATCCTACGTGCTGGGGCAGGCTACTGCCGAAGAACGGACGCTGGTGGAGCGTATGCTCCTTCAGCACGCGGAAGCCCGAACGGAATTATCCTCGATTGAGCAAGCTATTGAGCAGTATGCCCAGGTGCAGGCCGTCACGCCGCCGATCTGGATGAAAGGCCGCATCCTGGATCAGTTGGAGCAAATAGCCCCGCAAACCCCGGTCGGCACCTCGGTCGTTACGCCAGTTGCCGGTACAGGCGCCCTGCGTATTTTTCAAATGCTGGCTGCTGGCCTACTCGTCGGCGTAGCGTTCCTGTGGTATCAAAACGGACAGTTCCAGCAACAGCAGGCCCAGCAGCAACAGCAACTGGCAGACGCGGTGACCAAACTTAACGAATGCTCCCAACACAGCGAGACGACCCGCGCTATGGCCAACCTTATTCGCGATGCAGATACGAAGGTGATCAAACTGACCAACGGCGAGAATGGCAAAGCCACCGCCCTGCTCTATGATAATGACGTCAGAAATGAAACCGGACTCGATCTTTCCGGCCTGATGGCGCCTTCCGCACCGGATAAATATTTGCAGTTCTGGGCCGTGATCGATGGCAAACCCGTAAGCCTGGGCATGGTCCAGATGCAGGCGCCGAATGGCTGGCAGAACCTGGATCACCACGCCGGCGTACAGTTCTACGCTATTTCCGAAGAAAATAACCCGAGTGGCAATCCGACGCCGACCGTGATCGTACTGAAATCCGATCCGGTGAATAACGGCTAAACGCAGACCGTTTTATATGCCCTCAAAATGAGTCAGGCCGGATGTCCGGTTTGACTCATTTTATATTTCATCCAACCAAGTCCGGTTTTGGTCGTTATATCTGGCATACGCTTACGGAGACCCTTTCTTTTGCGGCATTATTTTTTTTGACCACCTACTATGTCAGGAAACATCCCTTACAGTAAAATTCAAGTTTTACGTACCCTGTTCAGTTTACTGGAACAGGAAAAACAGCTCACCAAAATCATGAATCAAGAAGAAAAACAAGACAAAGCCACCGATATTATTCAAAGCCATGTCGGTTTTGCACTCGGCGCGGCCCTGATTCCACTCCCTGGCGTCGATTTACTGGCCGTGACGGGCGTTCAGCTCAATATGCTGCGCAGCCTTTCCAAACTTTATAACGTCGGCTTTATGGATGCGTTGGGAAAAAACATCATTTCCGCCGTTGCCGGGGGTAGCGTAGCGCGATTAGGCGCCAGTCTTATCAAAATCATTCCCGGCGTTGGTACGGTTATCGGCGAAATCAGTATGCCCGTGCTTTCCGGCGCCTCTACCTACGCCCTGGGTCGGGTGGTTGCCCGGCACTTTAACAGTGGCGGCAGCCTCGATAACCTCGATCTGCAGACCGCCCGGAAAGGCTATAAAAGCGAGATCGAAATAGGCCGGAAAATGGCCGAAGAGCTGCGTTCCACCGTAGCGGATGGACCGCTGGAAAAACTCCGTAAAATGTCGGAACTGCATCAGGCCGGTATTATCACCGACGAGGAATTCCAGCGCCTGAAAGATCGTCTCCTGTCGCAGGTTTAAATCTGCACGCTTTACTGCTGTAAAGCGCTGAAAACCCCATAGGTTTGCAACTTATGGGGTTTTCTATTTCTACAACCCAGGCATTGCAAGCCTACCAGATCATGCGTTTTGGCTCGCTGCTGCTGACCAGTGTACTGCTGGCGAAAAGCGGGCTGTCCACCGCCGACATCGGCAGCTATGAACTGCTGCTTTATCTGGGCAGTATAGTCGCTTTTTTCTGGGTGAACGGCCTGCTGCAGGGCATGTCGCCGCTCTTTGTCCGCCTGGTAGGTGCCGATCGCAAAGCCTTTATTTTCAACGTTTTCCTGGTTTTTTGTAGCTTGTCCGTGCTGCTGTTCGCCGGTTTGTTCTGGGGCGAACGCTGGGTTTCGCCCTGGCTGACCGGCCAGAGTGGTTTGCCTTGTTACAGCTGGTTTTGCGTCTATTTGCTGTTCAATTTACCGACATTTCCCGTTGAAACCATCTACTTGCTGCACGAACGTCCCCGCCAGATCGTGGTTTGGGGCGCATGTTCCTTCGGGCTTTATATCGTAGCCCTTTTTATGCCAATCGTGCTGGGGTACGGACTTTGTGGCGGCCTGGCGGCCCTGGCGTGCTGGAGCGTGCTGCGCTGGTTGTGGGCTGCGCAGCTGGCTTTTCGGTACGGACTGCCTATGCTGCGTTTTGATTTATGGAAACGTTATATGGAGTTCTCCTGGCCGCTTATTTTGAACGTGCTGGTGGGTAATGTCGTCCTGCTGTTCGACAACTGGCTGGTGGGCTGGTACTATCAGGAGGAGGCCGTGTTCGCCATTTTTCGCTATGGTTCCCGCGAATTGCCCCTGGCGACGGCGCTGGCCACCGCGCTGGGCATGGCCATGATCCCGCGTTTAACTACTGCTCCAGTCGCCGGCCTGGCCGAGTTGAAAAGCAAGACCCGGCGGCTGATGCACCTGCTTTTTCCGGTCACCATTTTACTGCTTTTCTTATCCAAACCGCTGTTCCCCTGGGTGTTCAACCCCAGCTTCGCGGCCAGTGCCCCGCTGTTTAATATTTACCTGCTACTGACCGCGAGCCGCATACTGTTGCCCAACGCCATCGTACTGGCCCTCGGGCAGCCGGGCCTGATCTTTCGGGTGGGTCTGGCCGAACTGGCCGTAAAAATCGGGCTGGGCTTCCTGTTTATTCACTGGTTTGGACTGCCCGGACTAGCCTGGTCGGTCGTTCTTTCCTTTTGGGTAGAAAAATTGGGTTTGATCTGGTTTCTGGAAAAAAAAGCGGGCATACGTACCAGCGACTGGCTGGATCTCAGGTGGTATACTGCTTATGTACTGGCGATGTGCATTGCCTGGGCCTTGACCTGGTAGCACGGCTTTCGGGCGGTCCGTCCAAAGCCATTTACGGCTGTTTAAAAGGTCTGATAATCTGGAGGGTTACAATTAAGTAAGCAAGTGGTCCATAAATGGCCTTTTACGGACGGCCTGAAGGCCATGCTACCGGCAAGCTTTTATCGTTGCCCGGATCAGGCTTTCATCACTTTGCCAGTACCCGCTGTCCAGCCCGGGTAATGCGGATACCGACTGGGAAATGAACATTTTTTTGGCGGTGAAATGAAATTCCCGGGCGCCACTGACTTCCGCTACGTCGGCAATATTGGCGGCGTTGATGCCTGCGCCCGGCATAACTACCACCCTTCCAGCGGCATACCTGACCATTTTTTGCAGCAAAAAGCGCCCGCTGAACGCCGACTCCGCCTGCCCGCTGCTCAACACCCGCTGAATACCCAGTTTGGCCAGTTGATCGAGGGCCGCTAACGGGTCAGGGGTATAATCAAAAACCCGGTGGCAGGTCACGTCCAGTTGGCCCGCCGCTTCCCGCATCGCTGCCACGTGGTCCAAGTGTAGTCGGCCATCCGCCTGCGAAGCACCAATGACCACGCCGCGCGCGCCGGCTTCCTGACAAGCGCGGATGTCGCTGCACATGAGTGCCAACTCGGCTTCGGTATAGCAAAAATCGCCTTCGCGGGGTCGGATCAATACGTAAACGGGGATTTGTACGGCCTGTACGGCCGCCCGGATCAGGCCGATGGAAGGGGTCAGGCCGCCCACATCGAGCGCGGAACAAAGTTCAATACGATGTGCCCCGGCGCGTTCGGCGGCCAGTACGGATGGGAGGTTGGTCGCGCAGATTTCAAAAGTTGGCATAAGCAGATTAGGTGTAGGGGCAACGCTTGCCGTTGCCCAATATCGTGCAGGGGCAACGCTTGCCGTTGCCCAATATGATTTGTTTATTGGTTTGGCAAATTGGGGAAGATGTGCAGCATGGGCTATAAAAGTCCAGTCGTCATTCTATCTTCGGGCATCGAACAACTTATCTCTATCCAGATGCGCAGTTGCCTGTTGATTTTCCTGATTTTCCTGGCTTTCCTTCCGGCGAAAGCACAAGACCTGCATTTTTCTCAATTTTATCATAATCCGCTGCAATTCAATGCGGCGTCGACGGGTATTTTTAACGGTGACTGGCGTGTAGCCGGGCTGTACAGAAGCCAGTGGTCCAGCGTGCCGGTGGATTACAGCACTTTTGCAGTAGCTTTTGACCGAAAAATTCTGCAACGCGGCGCCACCCAGGTTTCCGGCGGCCTGCTGCTGGAACGTGATCAGGCGGGCGATGCCGGTCTGCGCTGGACCCAGGTGGGCCTCAGTGGCAGTGTGGCCCGGCAGTTGAGCGCGGAGCAGGTCATTGTCGTCGGCGCCGGCCTGGCTTTCGTGCAACGGTCTTTTAATGTAGAAAAATTGAAATTTAAAAATCAGTGGACGGGCGACGTATTCGATCAACAGCTGCCCAGCGGGGAAACTTTTAGCCCCTCTTCGGCTATGGCGCCTACACTTTCAGCCAGTTTGCTTTGGCACTATCGTCCGGGCAGTTCGCGCAGCTGGCTGGACATTGGCCTGGGCGCCGCGCACCTCAATGGCCCCTCGGTGAGTTTCCGCGATGATATAAAAACCAAATTGCCCATGCGCCTGAATGCGCTTTTACACGGCGCCTGGCAAATCAACGAGCGCTTCGACCTGGTCGGTTTTGCCCTGGCTCAACAAATGACGAAAGCCCAGGAAATCGTGTTGGGCGCTGGTGTTCGTCGCATTTTGACCGATGTTCCGGGCAATTTAACGGCTGTGCAATTCAGCCTGGCTACCCGGCTGAAAGACGCGTTCATACCAGCCGTGCAACTGGAAAAAAATAACTGGACGATCGGTTTTAGTTATGACTGGAACATGTCTGATTTTCAGGTCGCCAGCCAGCATCGGGGAGGATTGGAGATCGCCGTTGTATATCGCCACGTGCCGGTGCCGCCGTTAGTAGGCTCTAAATCCTGCCCGATTTTCTAGGGCAGTTCCCCCTTTTTATCTTTATTTGTTAAAGTTGAAACCACGGTTTTCGACGAAGTTCCGTTTATTTACACCTTTCGACCAATTGATACGAATAAACGTAAGTTTATGTCAGATTTTTACAATGTTGGTTCTAAAATTGTAAAAAGAAAACATACGTCGCTGCGTTTCGTTGATTCCAAGACAACAATCATGAAGACCGGAACCCGTCTATTTATGCAGATCAAAAATTCCTGTACTTTTTATTTTTTCCTTTTCAGCCTTTCCTTATCGGCACAGAGCCTTAAAAGTTATGAACGAGCCGGTGATAATGCTTTTGAACAGAAAGACTATGCCGCCGCAGTGCAGCATTACAAAGTAGTTGTTCAGCGCGAAAACAACAACTTTGACGTGTGGTGGAAATATGGCGAAAGCGCCCGTTTGTATGCCGCTTATCCGGAAGCTGAAAAAGCTTACCGCAAAATCGAGCTCTCTAACAAAGGCCGTGCAGAATTCCCGTTGGTAAGTTTCCGGCTGGGAGAAATTAAAAAAAGCCTCGGCGACTACCCGGCGGCGGTCGCTTATTTTGAAAAATTTTTAAATAAACAACCGGCCGCTGAACCCACGTTTCAGGAAAAAGCCAGGCAGGAACTCGACGACTGCCGGCAGGC